>CAZOVB010000060.1:0-28462 GCA_964583095.1 uncultured Planctomycetaceae bacterium | reverse complement strand
CTCACTGAACGGCTTCCTGTTCGAACAAGTCGGGGCGACTGGATTTGAACCAGCGACCTCTTGACCCCCAGTCAAGCACTCTATCCAAGCTGAGCTACGCCCCGAGCGCAACATCTGTTTCCCGCAACTTCGGCGGGAACCCAGAATATTAACGGCTTGCCGCTTCGCCTGCCAGAGAACTTCGCTGATCAGGGCAAAAAAATCCAGGCCGGGGTGTCCCGGCTGCCCACGCGGGGCAGCGGATGAGGCGAATTGTTTGACCGGGCCTGGGGCGGTTCACCGCTGGTGGACCTCTGCAGGCAGGGCAGAGAAGGACTTTCAGCGGAAATCTGTTTTCACAGGCAGCCAGGGCATTACAATAGATTCAGCCCCGGCCGGGCCTGCCGCTGTCGGGCCTGACCCGGTGTACCTTACCCACGTTCTGCATTCAGCCAGGAAGGATTGACCCGATGCTCAAACCTTTCAACTCCCTATCTTTTCGCTCTGCTGTTTCTATCTATGCTCCTGGGTGTGGGCGAGTCGTTGCACGCGCAGGCGTCGCCATCGACAAAGCCCGGGCTTCTGAAGCAGATGCTCCAGGGCCCGCCAAGGCGCCCCGCGCGGAGGTCTTTGCTTCCAGAGACGATCCGGACTACAAGGCCCTGGAGGCCTACCTGGTGGAGAACCTTTCCAAGCACGCCCGGCGGAAGGAGTACTGGCAGGAAGGCTTCGTCCCGGGGCCTTTCTACACCTACGAGATGAAACGCTACGGGCGGCTCGAAGAGGACTGGACGCCCCTGGAGCCGATCGACTACTTCCAATTGGAGGAGCGGTACTACAAGCTCTTCTATCAGCCGCGAGGTTCGGTGGTAACCCCGCATCCGCGTGAAAGACAGAAGCACGTGAGGCGATAGGCGCTTTGAGGATCTGTTTCGGCGACGCCCGGGGCTATAATCCATTGTCCCGGTGCTTGATCCGGGACGAAGCACCAGGAGCAGAATCCCAGGAGGGTGCCATGCAGAAATCCAAGGCCCAGGCCAACGTGATCCAGATCCCCGAGCCGCTGGCATGTGAGGCTGCGGACGTCCTGACCCGGGCCTTTACAGGCTATCCGATGATGGACTATCTGTTCGGATCCTTCCAGGACCCGCAGCCTTGGATCCGGCGGGTGTTCCTGCTTACGATTCGCTGGCGTATCGAGACCGGCTGGCCTGGGCTGGCGGCTGAGTCGGGTGGAAGAATCCTGGGCGTGCTGCTTGGCGAGGGGCCCGGAGAGCCACCGGCCTCGGGGGCCTTCGATGAGGAATTCGAAGCCTTCGCCCGGGATGCCGGCTGCGAGGCCCGGTCGAGATTCGAGGCTTACGAGCAGATCAAGGACGCGCACAAGCCCGAGGGGGACCATTATTACATCACCGCCGTTGGCGTGGACACCGATGCCCGGGGCAGGGGAATCTGCCGTCTGCTGATGGAGCAGATCCACACCGAAGCGGACTCGCGGGGTGTACCTTCGGGCCTGGATACGCAGCTTGCCTCCAACGTGAACCTCTATGAGCATATGGGATATAAAGTTATCGCCGAAGAAAGACTGGGTGATCTTCCGATATGGTTCATGCAGCGCGTCGGGCCGCCGCAAAGCGGCTAAGCTTTCGTGGCTTGTGTTCAGGCGTGCAGGGCAGGGCGCAGGGAAGGACCTGACCGGTACCTGCGGCCGGGTTGGAGATCGGATTCTTCATGTCCGAAGCCGTCACAAAACTGTGTGATTCGTTTACCATTCGACCCATACTCCCGGAGGACATGGATCGAATCAATATGCGCTGCTGGCCCGGCGGGGGAGACCGACGCAGGAAGCTCATGCAGAAGCAGGAGACCATGGGGATCAGCGCGTGGGAAAATGACCGATGCGTCGGAACCCTCCATTGCTATCGCGTGGATCTGCCCGAGTGGGACGATTCGGTCTTCCCCGAATGGATCCCCGGTCAGATGCACCTTTGGCCTCTGGGTTGGCCCCTGATCGAAGCGCGCGACCGCGGCCTGGCCCCCGGCGGTCCCGTCTGGGGACACAGTTGCTTCCACGTAGGCTTTCTCCACGACCGCTCCAAGCCGGACGCGCGGTATTACCGTCGCGGCCTGGCCACCGCCATGTGCCGACGGTCCGTCCAATGGGCCCGGGACCAGGGGTACTGGGGAGTGCTCGCCCAGGGAGGCCCTGCCGATCTGGGTCCGTTCCTCCACTGGATGGGCGTTCTGCCCTGGACCACCTACGCCAGGCTGGGGTTCGAGACCTTCGCCATCGAGCCGCTCGATCCCGACTTGCCCTGGTGGGCCCAAGTGAAGAAGGCCGCCCCCGATACCCTCGCCGCCGTGCAAAAAGCCCTGGCCAGGGGCACCAAGCCAACCGAACTCTGTTCGCGAGTGATGCTTTTGCGACTTAAGGATTAAAGTCCCGGCAGGTCGACCTTTTCAACCAGCCCGCCGGCAGCGGACTGGACCCCCGCATCCAGAATGCCGATCTGCCTTCGCAACTCGTGGGGCTTGACGACCGGCTCGGCTCCATCCAGCAGTACGGCAGCGATGTTCTCGTAGTAGTTGCGCCATCGTCCCGGGAGGGTTTCCACGGTGCGGCTGCCTTGGGCATCGGCGAACGTGCCGTAGTTGTCCGGATCTTCCCTGGCCGAGTCGATATCGCCTGCCTTCATGGCCGCCTCCTGAGGGTCGATCCCATACTTGCGGAACGTACCTCCCGTGCCGCGGACGTAGAATCGCGGTTTGGCGATGGCAGCCATCGACGAAAAGTCGCATACGCCGGTCCTGCCCCCTTCGAAGGTGACTACCAGGAGGGCTTCGGACTCCGTATCGGTCGATTCATAGTCGTGGTGCATGCGGCAATAGACGCTCTGGACAGCTCCTGGAAGCAGCATGCACATCTGGTCGACCAGGTGGGCGCCCAGGTCGTAGTATCGGCCCCCTCCTTTGGCGGCTTCGCTCCGCCAGCCTCCCATGGGTCGAAAGCCCTGCCAGGCCATCTCGATCCATCGAACGTCGCCCAGGTCGCCGTCGTCCATGAGCTTTCGGACCGTCAGGTAGTCTCCGTCGAAGCGGCGGTTCTGGAAGACGGTGAGCAGCTTCTCATTGCTGCGTGCGGCTGCGAGCATACGGTCGCAGTCCACCAGCGAAAGGGCCATCACCTTGTCGGTCACCACGTGCTTGCCAGCGTCGAGGCACTGGATGGCCAGGTCGACATGGGTGTGGTTGGGCGTAGCAAGGATCATCAAATCGACCTGGGGGTCGTCCAGGGCCTGCTCGATCGTCTCGAAGGTCTTGCAGTCGTGGTCTTGCCGGGCCTGGTCGCGACCTTCCTGGCGGCCGGACACAACGCCGTAGACATTCATTCGGGGGGTCAGGCTGACCAGGTAGGCGTGGAACTTCTTTCCGGCTCCGCCGTATCCGACGACAACGGCATTGACACTCATGGCAGGCTCTCTTTCATCTGGATCAGTGGCAGGGGACTGCGACCGACGCAACGCCCGCATGCAATCATGCCACACGGAGTCGCGCTGTCAAGAGAAAGACACCCAAGGCTCGCCGGCCTAGAGGATCCTCTGCGCATGCAGGCGGCGAGACCGGAAACGTCTAGGCCTCGCCGCTGCGTGCGAAAAGGGTTGTTGCTGCAGCTCAGGTTCCTACGGTGTCCAGTTGGGCTTCGGCCAGGGCCTGGGCGACGGACTTCTCCAGCGACTCCTTCAGGCCCGCGACACGCCGTGAAAGGGCCTGGAAGTTCTGCCACTGCTCGTGGAGGTCGGAGGCCTGCTTGTTGGCTTCGTAGATCTCCTGCTCGATGCGCTGCTTGCGACTGGCCAGGAGCTGGAGGATTTCGTCCTTGAAGGAATCTTCGTCCTGTGAGGCGTTGACCTGGGCAGGTTCCTGCGCGACAGTCTCGGCCTGGCTCTGCTGGGCCTGGGGCTCCGGCGGGGCGGGTTGATCCTGGGCAGGTTCCTGGGGGGGCTGCTCAGCGGCCTGGGGCTGGGCCTCGGGTTGTGCCTCGGGCTGGGGCTCGGGCTCGTCTTGGGGGGCAGGGGCGGATTCCGCGACCACCTGGGGCTGGGGTTCTTCCTGGACGCCGGCTGCCTGGCTGGCTTCGGCCTGCTCGACCGGCTGGGCCTCGGAGGCTGGGGGGGTCTGCTCGGCCTGGGAAGCTTCGGGTTGGGGCGCAGGCTGGGCATGGGGGGCTTGCTCGGCCTGCGGAGTTTCGGGCTGGGCCTCGGCCTGGACTGCGACGCTCTGGGGGTCTTCCTGCTCCTGGGCGCCCATGGCTTCGAGAGCCTGGGCGGCCTGGTCGTCGGGATCCTCCGAATCCGCTTGTTCGGGTTCTTCCTGGGCAAGCTGGGCGGATGCGGCGGCGAGTTGGGCCTCTGCCCGCTCCGCGGCGGCCTGTAGGGCGGCCTCGTTCTGCTGGGCCGCCGGCGGGTCCTCGGCCTGGGCCTGCTGAGCCTGGGGCTCCTGGGCAGCCGGTTGGTCCTCGGCTGCGGTCTGGGCCTGGTGTTCTTCCGTTGCCCGCTGGGCCAGGCGCTGGGCAATCATTGCATCAATCTGATCCTGAAGATCCGCGGAGGAAGTCGCTGCATCGGCCACGATCGAGATCCTTTCGGGTGATAGCTCAGTTCTTTCGCGGACAAGCTTCGCCATCCGCAACCAAGATATCGGAATCAGGTCAGGCCGGATGAAAGGCTTCGTGGAAAAAACCCGGCTGCAGCGAGGAATTCCCGCAGCATCGCTCGATGGTCACCCCAGGTGGTTCGCGGCGAACCTGGCGGCTCCCACGGCGGCCTGTTCGGAAAACGGGGCCAGTTCCAGCGACCCGCCCAGAACGTCCTGGGCGGCGCGTCGCAGCAGGGGATTGCGGCGCAGTGCGTTGCCGGTGGCCCAGAGCCGGGTTCTGCCCTCCAGCAGCGTCTGTGGCATCCGGCTTCGCAGCTGGCGGAAGATTCCCTCGGCCAAACCCCGGGCCAGGTGTCCCAGGTCCAGGGGCGAGGGGCCCAGGTTTTCGATCCGTCCCAGCTCCTGCGGAGCCCATCGCTGAGCGTGGAAGGTGGGGCGGACATCGATGGTCTGCGTCGCGGCTAGGCCCAACTCGTTGAGCTTCCGGTAGATGGCGTCGTTTCCGGGGGGCTCCAGGCCAAGCTGCTGGATCCACCGCCCTGCGGTCCGGGCCAGCCATTGCCACGCCGACCCGCCGGCCAGCGAGGCACAGACGGCGATTCGCATCCCGGAGAAGAAGGGTCGGATCTCCAGGCCCTGCCCCGCGGCGCTCGGGGCGGCAATCGCCTCGGTGAGAACCACCGAAAGCTGCCCGCCGGTACCCAGTGTGACAAACGCCTGGTCGGCGGGGTCGTCCAGACCGGCCAGGATGGATGCCTGGTTGTCCCCGATGGCGGGGGCAATCGACGTTCCTTCGGGCAGGTCCAGCTCGCGAGCACCGGATGCAGAGAGTCTGCCGATGCCTTGGCTCTCGGACACACGGGGCAGCAGGCCGGGATCGATCCCAAGCGATGTTACCCCTTCGGCGTCCCAGTTGCCTGTCTCCAGGTCGAACAAGCCCCAACTCTGGGCCAGGGTCGGGTGGATCGTGTTGGCCGCATCGGTATAGGCCAGGCGCACCAGGTCGGGCACGCCGGCAGGGCAGGCTTCCTCGGGCCACTGCCCCCGCTGGAGCTGGACAAAGAGGGTCGCCATCGCGAAGCCGGAGCTGAGGCGCCGGCCGGTGCGGCGATGAATTTCCTCCAGCAGGGAACAGTCGCAGCGGGCGTCCTGCCAGGTGATCGCCGGCCCGGCTGGGGTGCGGTCGGAACCGAGCGGAAGGCAGGAGTGCATCTGGCCGGTGAGGCCTATTCCTTTGACGCATTTTCGCAGATCGGCGGGCAGGTCCCGGGTGCAGGCTGCGACGGCCTGGAGGAGTTTGTCGGGATCCTGCTCACTGCGGACCTCGGGGCCTTTCAGGTCGGCGTTGTGCGGGCGGGAGGTGGTGTGTAGGACCTCGCCCTCAGAGGCATCGAGGATCCCAGCGGCCACCTTGCTGGTTCCCACATCGATGCCCAGGTACACAGGATGCCTCAGGTAGCCCTGGCCGGTGCGGGAAGCTGGGACCAGCCTCCGCTTCGGTGGGAATCGTAGATGCCCAGGACGATGTCCACGGCGTGGCGGGCCTGGCAGGCAGGGACGAACGGATCGCGCCGATTCCGGACGGCATCGACGAAGTCGGCAATCTGGAGCTGGTGGTGTCCGCCGTAGTAGCTCTTGCCGGTGGGCGCCTGGGTAGGGGCGGAAGCAGACTGGATCTCTTCGCGGATGGCCAGCTCCATGGGCTTGTCGGCGAAGTCCAGGGCCTGGATCCGGCCGTTGTGGATCTCCACCGAGCCCCGGGTCCCGTTTACCGACACCACCGGCTGCCATCGGTAGTGGCTCGAGCAGGTGGCCTTGATGGTTCCCAGGGCCTGGTTGTGGAATTTCAGCAGGGCGACCGCCGTGTCTTCGGTTTCGATCGAGTCGGTATGGGTGCGGTTTGCGTAGGCGGCAGAGACGCCGGCGACGCCTCCGAGCATCCAGGAGAGGATGTCGATCATGTGGATGGCCTGGTTGATCAGGACGCTTCCGCCTTCGCCCTCCCAGGTGCCCCGCCAGGTGTCGCCGCGGTAGTAGTCGTCGCTGCGGTAGCAGTGCATGCGGACGCCGGCGGTAAGGAGGGTGCCGAAATCACCGGCCTCGATGTGCTTCTTGAGCACCTGGTAGACCGGGTTGAAGCGATGCTGGAAGATGCCCGAGAAGACCAGGTGAGGCGACTTTGCGTGGGCGGCGACCATGGCGTCGAGCTGGTCGGACTTGGCGGCCAGGGCCTTTTCGCACAGGACGTGCTTTCCGGCGGCCAGGGCCTGGATGCAAAGTTCGGCGTGGCTGGCGTGATCGGTGCAAATGCTCACGGCGTCGAGGTTTTCATCTGCGAAGACATCCTCGGCCCGGGTGGTGGTGTTGGGGATGTCGAAGCGCTGGGCGAGGGTTTTGGCCTTGGCCTCATCCAGATCGCAGGCCCAGGCAACCTGCACATTGCCCAGAGACTGGTAGCTTTCCACGTGGGTGGGGGCGATGACCCCGGAGCCGATGATTCCGACGCGCAAGAGACTGTTCCTTTAGCAGAGAGCAACGAGTGAGATTCCGACCCTCCACCATAGCGGACTTGTCCGGGGGGTCAATCCCGATTCGGGGCAAAACCGGCTGTTTGGAGGCAATCCGTTCACGGCAGGGACAAAAGCAATGCCGGCCCGGGCCCAAAGGACCCGGACCGGCATAACAGGAGGAGGACTTGCTTTGCCGTATCGGCTGGGTTGTTATCTGCGGCGGCGACGCAGCGCGACCAGACCACCCAGGGCCAGCAGGCTCATCGTGGCAGGTTCGGGGACAACGTAGACCCCAGAAAGGGCTACGGAATCACTCACGCTAGTGGAGTATCCAGCAGTGATGTCACCCGAAACGCCCTCAGCGTAACTGCTGATCATTCCTGCGCTGAAACCACTCTGTGTTGCGGAAGCATCACGCGTGAGTCCGTCAGTCGAGCTAAAGCTGTCAGCGGAATTATTTACCGCAGCAACGTCGAAGTAGACAGCCCCGGCGGGAACAGCTGTGAAGCTCAAGGACAGGTCCGCTTCATTTGCACTTGCCGCTTGGGTTGCGGGGGGCATCGTTGCTCCGGCAATCTGGACAGCTGAAACACCAAAGCCCTGACCATTATAGCCGGTTGAGAAAGAGAGCGTAACATCAGCGGTTGTGCCTGTTTCATCGCCCAAATCAAACGCAAGGATATAACTCTCCCGGTCGTCTGCATAGCTGGTTAGGAGGCTACCGGCAAGATTCTCTCCCGTTGTATCCCATACTCCGGAAACGTTTAGATCAGCAAAGCTGGAGTTCCAGTGAGTGCCCTCGCCTGCGACGCCAACCAGCAGGATACTTCCCTGACCTGAGACAGTCGTGAAACTGAAATCTGCAGAAACGTTGGCAAGGCCATCATTATCACTGCTGATCGCAAATGTACCTACAGCAAGATCCGAACTCACTACACTGGGTGCCGCGGCAGCCACAGCGGCGGAAAGAGCCGTGACGGCAACGAACGTCATAAGGGGTAAATTTCTCATCTGAATTCTCCTTCTCTCTCTTGGAAAGATTTGGCCGCCTCCGTTGGCGACACGTCTGAAAGGTGATTTGGAACGTTTCAACACTCAGAGCACAGCACACTCGATTGCGAAAGAGATAATACCGCTTCGAAGCTATCTACGCGCCCGATCGGGCAAAAAGTCGGGTCCGATATTGCGCAAGGCGGGAAGGGACGATTCCGGCTCCGGGCAGGACAATCGTTTGCACTGCTGTCGGCATGGGCTGATCCGGACCTCGGAACCCCAACCAAATGCTCTTGACACAACGCCCTCCGCGCGGGAAAACCGATGGTCATGTCCGAAACAGCAGCATCTTTCTCCGCCGAGGCCGGCACCGTCGAGCCGCGCGTACTGGTCTCCATGCCCCTGATCAATCCTTTAGGCCGCGACGTGCTTGGAGGCATCAACCGCTACATGCAGGCCCACGGGCCCTGGCGAATCCTGCTGTTTCAGATGTCCGATCCGGTCGAGCAGATCCTGACCTCGTACCCCGATGTGGACGGGATGATCGGAATCGCCTGGGGCAAGGGACTTTACGAGAAAGTATCCCGATGGGATAAACCTGTCATCCTGCTCACCGGACGCGACGACCCCCCGGGCCTGCCGAGAATCCTCGACGACGACGAAGGCATCTGCAAAGCCGCACTGGAACACCTCCGGCAGACAGGACACGAAGAGGTGGCCTTCTTCGGGGCAAGGGGTGTGGGCGTCTTCGAGCGGCGCGGAAAAATCTTCGAGCAACTGGCCCGCGAGGCCGGCCTGACCTGCCACGTCTACCAGGCCGAGATCGCCGGACAGTGGAGCATTCTCGGGCCCCGGCGAGAGCAGGAGGCCAGAACGGTTCGCTGGCTGCTGGATCTGCCCAAACCCATCGGCGTCTTCTGTGCGACCGGCACGATGGGGCGAGACCTGCTCGATGCCGCTATCTCCGCCGGCGTCTACGTCCCCGAGGAGCTTGCCGTCGTGGCCGTCGGCTATGGCCGGCTGCTGGCCGAGTCGTGCTCCCCGCCGCTCTCGACGGTCGAGGAGAACCTGGACCATGCCGGGTATCTCGCAGCCGAACTCCTCACACGTGCCATGGGCGGGGAAGACCTCACGGGCCTGGTCGAGACGATCCCGGCCGGTCCAGTCACGGCTCGGGCCTCCTCCGAGGCGCTGCACATCGATGACCCCGCCATCGCTCAGGCGGTTCGCCGCGTGCGGCGATTGGCCTGCGAACCGGTGGGCATCGACGAAATCCTGGAAGATGTCCCCGTCTCCCGAAGAACCGTGGAACTGGGTTTCAACCGCTACCTGGGACGCACGATCCACGAGGAGATCCTTCGTATCCGGATTCAGCGGGCCCGCCGCATGCTCCGCCTGACCGATCTGCCCATCGTGGATATCGGCGTGCGGTGCGGGTTCAACTCGCGAAGCCGGTTCTACGAGTGCTTCGCCGAGGCCATGGGCCTCTCCCCGGGCCAGTACCGCAAGCGAAGAACCGAGCTGACCTGAACCGGGCCAGCCTCAGCTCCAGGCCACCTCGACCGGATCGGCATTGTAATGGGAACGCACGGTGATCTTCGCGGGGCGTCCCGGGCCGATGAGCTTCACGCGCTTCTCGATGCCGGGGATGACATCAAAGAAATTGTCGCTGGGAGCCCAGGCAAGGCCGTTGTCTCCCTCGATCTGCACCCACCGGGCCAGCACGTCGGTCTCGATGACAAGTTCGTCCCCCTCCTGCCGGGCCGAGAGCTTGGCCGGGAAGAACCAGTTGTTCCGATCGGGCGTCACGTAGTCCATCGCCCGGGCCAGGAGGTCCCCGTTTTCATCCCTCAGCTCTGCCAGCAGGGGGTTCTTGTTGTAGAACTGCCCGAAGCTGCGCAGGTCGCAGGCGATGAGCGAATCGCCGGGCTGGGCGATCACGTCGGCCTGGACCTCGTTGCGAACGACCTGCCCTCGCTGATCGAGTTCCTTGACGCTGAGCGACCCGACGGCCGCCCGGCCGGTGTCGTTGACCACCCACAGGCGTACCTGCGAGCCGACCTCGAAGCTCAGCAGCAGCGGGGTAATCGCCCGGCGGAAGGCGTAGTAGGCGAAGTTGGGCAAAAGCTGATCGTCGATCAGGCTTGCGTAGATCATCGGGAACGTATCGTTGAGCTTCCACCAGTAGTAGCCCATGCAGCGGCGGGGGGCGTCGGCCCGCCAGTGCTCCTTGCCCCGGCGGATCTGCTGGATGTACTTGTGGATGAACCGGGCGGTGCCGGCCCCCATGCGAAACAGCAGGGAATCGACGCTGCCGTCGGCCTCGAAGAAATCCCCCACGTATCCCACGCGGGAATTGACCCAGTGGGTATTGGGACACAGCGCGTCGATCCACGCCTGCGGGATGGCCGGGTCTTCAAAGACCTTCCGGTTGCCGGTGAAGCCACCCTCGGGCCACATCAGGTCCTTGCCCAGGTGCTTTTCCAGCGTGGGCCTCAGCGGGATGGTGATGCGGATGTTCTCGGTGACCAGTCGCGGGTAGTCCGCCTCGGGGTGGAACCAGTCGTAATCTCGGACGTGGATATCTCCGTCCTCGGCCGCGTTGCCAAACCCCCCGCCGTAGGGGGAGTTGACGATGTACACCCGGGTCGGGTCCAGGCGATTGCAGATTTCACGGTACTGGTTTTCGAAGAGGTCCAGGTCGCCCCGGCCCTGCTCGGGAGCAGCGCAGTCGATGCCGAGATACGTCTCATTGCCTCCGCACCAGAGCAGCACACTGGGATGGTGTTTCCAGGAGCGGACCCAGTTTTCCGCCTCGGCCCGGCAGTGAGAGAAGAATTCCTCGTCGTCGGGGAAAGGCCCGCCGGTGTGGGCGAATTCCATCCAGACCAGGATGCCGCGGCGGTCGGCCTCTTCCAGGATCTGCTCATTGGCGGGCTGGGCCGGTCCCCAGAAGCGGATGGAAGGCATGCGGGCGTTTTCGACCCAGTCCAGCGTGCGGCAGGCGGCTTCGTCGTCCCAGCGATGGCCCGGTCGGGGCAGGGGGGTGAAGTTGGCACCCCAGAGCTTGACGGGCAGGTCGTTTACGCGGAAGTCCAGGTCGCCGACCATCTCCAGCTTGCGGAATCCGATCTGTCCCTTCCAGGTATCCCGGGCCTTGTCGTCGCGCCGCAGCGTCAGTTCCAACTCGTAAAGGGGATGATCTCCGTAGTTGAGCGGATACCAGAGGCGGGGGGATTCGATGCGCAGCGATCCCTCTGCCAGGCCCGTGTCGGGCTTCTCCATCCGGGCCGAGAGCTCCTTTTCGCAAACGGTGTTGCCGTCAGGGTCCCGAAGCGTGGCCTGGACCAGCGCTTCGCCGGGCGATCCTTCCAGGGCGACCTGAAGATCGATCGTCCCTTCGGAGAGATCTTCACTGACGCGGACGTCTGCGCCCGGGGCCGGCGGGGCAAAGGCGACTTCGTCCAAGACCTCCAGTTGGATGGGGGCATGAACCCCCACGGACTCGAAGGAAGGCTTGGCGCCGTTGAAGAAGCCGAAATCCTCGGCTGGCTTGCGCGGAGCGCGGACGAACGCGCCCTTCTCGTCGCGAAGCTTTCGGAAACGTTCCGAGGACTCCATGCAGGGCCGGGCCGCCCGGAAGTGCAGCAGGAGCTTGTTGGCCTCGGCGAGCTTGTCGGTGATCTCCAGGCGCAGGGGCAGGTAGCAGTCATCGTGGAAGCACAGGTGCTGCCCGTTGAGATAGACGTCAACAAAGGTGTCGAGCCCCTTGAAATGGAGGAAGGCTTGGCCCGAAATGCTGGGTCGATCGAATTCCAGGCGATAGGCCCAATCGGTTTTGCCTACCCAGAGGCAGTCTTCGCATCCGCCGACTTCGGCTGGGTCCTTGATTTTTCCGTGGGCCAGCAGGACGTGATGAGCCTGTGCGGGCATGACCGCCTCGAGGGGATCGGTCCAGACGCTCGGGTCTGCGTCGATCCAGGCCGGGAGGTTTTCCGGATCGATGGGGCCGTTTTCGGGCATCTGCTGGACGTGCCAGCCCTTCTCAAGCGGTATAACGTTTTTCATGATGGAGGTCTATGCAGGTTGCGGTGGGAAGGAAAGCGGCTTGGTCGGGTCGCCAAGGCTCCGGCAGGCGGAGCGAATCAAGACGGACATTCTGCCCACGCGGCGGGCGAAACACAACCTTTCAACAGCAGGATTTTCATTTCCTGCCCCTGCAAACGGCCCGAAATGGGATCATTCCGCCTGAGCAGCCGGCTTCTTGAGCCGTTCGATGTCGACTTTCCATCCCGGGCTGGTCGGGGTGGGGGGGGTGAAGACGGCCGGGTCGATCTGCTCATCGAGCTTGTAGTCTTCGAAGCGCCCGTAGGTGACTTCCTTGATCCCTCGCAGCCCGGCGTGGTCCCCCTTGTAGGCGACCATCTGCATGGGCAGGTCGGTCTTTGGATCGATCCAGAGTTCGACCATCACGTAGTTGATCTTGTTCTTGTACTTCTCGCGGGTCACCAGCAGGAGGTAGCGGGCATCGGGGAGGTTCTGCACGCTGACGTCCTTCCGCTCGAAGTCGGCCAGGGCTTTAAGGAACCCCGGTCGCTTGTTGTGCACCTCGAAGGTTTCGATGACATCCTCGGGCTTCTGGCCGATGGGCATGACGATGGGCCCCTCGCCGATGCGGAAGACATTGTCCGCAGCTTTGCCGGCTGCAACCTGGATGCGCAGCATCTGCTTGGCCTTGTGTTTGACGTTGGTGATCCATTGCCCATCGAAGGCCCAGTCCTGTCGGTCGGCGGTTTTGGGGCCGTCCTCCTGGGCGAAGGCTTTGAACTGTACGGCGAACTTGTATTGGTGCTTGCTGGTTTCGGGGTCCTTTTCGACCGAGGCCAGGAACGGACCCCAGCGGTAGTCGGCCGTGCCTTCCACCATGTTGCGGGTGGCGTGGAGATACTGCGCCTGGAAGGTCTTATATTTCTCGGGGACGCCCTGAAGGTTCTTGAGGGTCTGGAGAGCCTGCGCGGGCACCGGCGGACCAACGGGAGCTTTGTCGGGTTCTTCCTGGGCCGGGGTTGCTGCGGTCAGGGCCAGCAGGGCCAGCAGGGCGGAGAAGGCAACGATGCGGATTTTTGTCATGGGTATCACTCCGAGCGCGGGGTGGTTGGTTTTTCTCGGTAAGACGTTACTGGCTGGACACCTCATCGGAACCAACGTTGGAGGTTCTCAGGCGGGAAACCAGTTTCGCAGCCAGCTTGGCCAGGGCCAGAACAATCGCCACCGTCAGGAGCGAGACCACGGCGATCCAGCCCAGGTTCCACCAGTATGTTACGAAAGCGATGATGGCATATCGAATGAATCTGCCGATGAAGTTGGCGATCGCGAACGGGACGCGTGGAAACCGGTAGGTGGTGGCCAGCAGGCGAACGAGGTCGATGGGGATCGGCATGACGTTGAAGACGATCAGCAGGAACATGGGCGATCGGGCGAACCAGACCGAGGCCTTCCGGTAGGTCTTGGTCTTGCGGACCTTGGCGACGCGATGGCTTCGCAGCATCCAGGTGAACAGGTAGTAATCATTGAGGTTGGCCACCGTGCTGGCGGCGGCCCCGACCAGTGCGACGGCCAGCGTAGTGACCAGGGCAATGACGATGGTGGGCGCATCGAGTCCGCCGGCCAGGGCGGCCTGCCGTGTGGCCAGCGCCGCGACCAATCCGCCGGTGGGCAGGGGAAAGAAGGTTGTGCAGATCGAGAGATAGATCGCAAAGCCCAGGAGCTTCAGCGCGGGAGAGGTCCGGGCGAAGACCTCCAGGAATCGCGACCATTTTTCGGAAAGGGACAGTCCCTGACTGGTCCAATAGTCCACGCGCCAGTCGAAGTTTCCCATCAGCCAGGCAAACAGCGCCGCCGCCACGGCCAGGCCGACCAGATAGCCAGCCAGCCAGTGCTTGACCGTGAGGCTGTCTCCGACGAGATCAGCTTGCCTGGGGGGATCCGTCATCTTCCAGCCTGCCGTTTCTCATCCGGAGGATCCGGTCGGCATGGGCCGCCGCCTCGGCTGAGTGGGTGATCATCACGATGGTCTGACCTCGCTCGCGGTGGATCTGTTCGAAGAGTTTGAGGAGATCCTCGGAGTTTCGGCTGTCCAGGTTGCCGGTGGGTTCGTCGGCCAGCAGCAGGTCGGGCTGATGGGCCAACGCACGCACAACCGCCACGCGCTGCTGCTCGCCAATGGACATCCGGCTCGGTTTACGGTTTTGAAGGTGCCCCACGCCCATGGCCTCGAAGAGTTCATCGGCCAGGCTGCGATCCCTGCAGCCACGGACCTTGAGCGATATACCCACGTTGTCCCGGGCCGACAAGACCCCCAGCAGGTTGAATCGCTGGAAGACGATGCCGATCCGCTTGCGGCGGATCTCGTTGCGGCCACGGGCATCGGTCGGGACAGGCTGGCCGTCCAGTTCCAGCACCGAGCTGCTGGAGTCATCCGGCAGGGCCATCAGGCCCAGCAGGTGCAGCAGGGTGCTCTTGCCACAGCCGCTGGGGCCCATGATCGCAAGGAACTCCCCCTTGCCCAGCGTCAGGTCCAGCCCCTTGAGCACCTCCAGGCGCGTAGGGGCCCGGCCATAGGATTTGCACAGCCCGCGGGCTCGAAGAAGAATATCGCATTGAGAGGGCATTGCAGGCTCACTCATAATTCAAGGCCGAGAGCATGTCCACGCGCGAGGCGCGGTAGGCGGGATAGATTGCACTGACGCACGCCCCGGCCAGGGCAGCCGCCAGGGCCAGCAACACCCAGCCGGGGGTGATCTGCACCGTCAGCAGCGGCTGGAGTGTCTCGATGGCCGCAGCGGCCAGGAAACTCAGCCCCAGCCCCAGCAGAAACCCCAGCCCGGTCAACAGCAAAGACTCGACAAGCACCTGTCGTACGATGAAGAGGTTGGAAGCCCCCGAAGCCTTGAGAATGGCGATCTCCCGGCGGCGCTGGAGGACCATCGTGTACAGGGTGACCATGATGAACAGAAAGCCGATTACCATCGCCAGGATGTTGACCGCATCGACATAAACGAACATCGCGCCGAACTGGCTGACGAGCATGGCCCGATAGGCATCCAGGGGCTGTACTTTGTGATCGATCATTTGACGGATCTGCTTTGCAGTCTCTGCATCGGAGACCCCGTCTTTGAGACGGACGAACAGCACGGTGGATTCTTCCGCCCCGGAAGCGAAGAGGTATTGGGCCGTCCGGCGGGGGATGAATGCCCGCGCATAGACCCCGGCGGGAACGATGCCGACAAGGGTCCAGTCGTGGCCTGCCTGGTGTAGGGTCTGGCCGAGTTCGTATCCGCCGGCCCGGGCGAGCCGGCTGTCGATGATCATCTGGAAGTGGCCGGCCCGGGCAAAAGGTTCCGATTCGGGCCGGAAGAGGAAGTCGCTGTCATCCTCGTGCCGGGCCAGGTAGGCAGCTCTCTGTTGCTCGAGCTGCTCCTGGTAGATTTCCTCCCAGCTTCGAGAGAACGAAAACCGGTTGGCACCCTCGACGGCGGGGGCGTGGCTCAGCAGGTAGGGCAGGTCGTCGTTGGTGGCCCCCGCGATCATCTGATCCTGCCCGGCCAGCTCGATCCGCCACAGGAAGACCGGCAGAACATCCTGGATCCGGTCGGGGAATCTCTGGGGCAAGATGGTGGCCAGCTTGTCTTTGAGCCCGCCCCCGGTAAGCGAAGAGATGTCATCGGGCCGCAGGGAGGGCAGCACGAGAAGATCCGCGTCGACTCCTTCCCAGCGCCGGGCGACCTCGAAGAGGCTTCCTCGGGTCAGCCCGCTGAGCGTAATGAACATGCAGATGCCCACGCCGATGCCCAGGGCCGAAAAAAGGCTGGCCAGCTTGTGGTGCAACACGTTGGCTAAAGGCAAATAGGCCACTTAGTTCCTCAGCAGGGCAGGTAACTCATCGAGGGACCGGATCACGTGATCGGCCAGGTCGGCAAAGGCCGGCACGGGGCCTGTTGCCAGGAGAATACTAACAGCCCCGGCTGCGTTTGCGGCGACCAGATCGTACTTGAAGTCTCCCACCGCGGCAGCGGCCTGGGGCGGGATCTTCATCCGCCGGCAGCAGTGCAGGATCCCATCGGGCTCGGGCTTGATGGGGCCCGATTCGCGCGAGAGAGTGACATCGAAAAACTCCGGGCCGATTCGTTCCAGGGCGATCTGCATCGCCTGGGCGCTGTTGCGGGTCAGCAGGGCCAGGCGAAGTCCCGCCTGTCTGCATTCCTGGAGCGTCGCTTTGGCCGATGGCATCAGACGGGCCCGGGAGACGCCTTCGAGTTCCTGCCGGTGCAGCCAGCTTGCGGCCCGGGAGGCCTCCTGTGGGGCCATGGCATCGATGGCCGTGAGAATGTCTTTTTCCGGATCGATGCCCAACTGCTCTCGCACCCAGAGGAAGTCCAGGGTCGGCTCGATGAGGGTCCCATCCATGTCGAAAATTATGCCCGCAAACGCCTGCACGTCAGAACCATCTCCCAGCGGCTGGGTTGTAAAAGGGTAATTGCATCTCAGCCTGGAATTTACCATCGAGAAGAGGGCATTTTCCATGATAGAATCCACGGGCCTATGAACAAACGATGTCGACAGATACTCGCCTTGATGCTTCCGGGCTTGCTCTGTGCCTGCCTCCATGGGCAGCAGGGGCCCTGGTGGAAGAGCGACTGGGCTTATCGAAGAGCCCTGAGAGTCGACAAGCCGGTCAAGAGTCGCTTCGAGGGAGATGATCTGGCGGTGGTGACGTTTCCGACGGCAGGGAAGATGACTCGGCAGGGCCGGGACCTGCGGATCGTAACCCCCGCCGGGAAGGTCGTGGCCCATCGCGTCCTTCAGGTAGGCCCTGGCGATACGGTCCGCGTCGCCTTTGCCCTGGACGGGGAGGAAACGTCCTACTTCGCTTATTTCGGCAACGAACAGGCGCCCGAGCCGAACAAGACCCTCCAGATCAAACGCGGCGTGCTGCTGGAAACCTGGGCCAATCCGGACGGCAATCCGCGAACCTTCCCGGAGGCCCGGAAGGTCTTCGACCAGGCCGGGGCCCTGGTGGGCCGGGACCTGCGGGATCGAATAAGCCTCGGGCACAACCCTCACGGCCCGCAGAACAACGTCTGCCGGATCTTCACCGGATGGGCCCTGTGCCCGGACGATGGCGTCTACACCTTCGCGGTGGCCGGCCAGAACGCGGCGTTTCTGTTCATCGACGATCGGCTGATCATCGAGCGAGGCGGGGCCCAAAGAGCGCGCCGGCGCGACTATGCCCGTCGGCAGGTAGAACTGCAGGCCGGGCTCCACGAGATCAAGCTCTACCACGTTACCAGCGGAGGGTATCCGGTTTCGATGGTGGCCTGGCAACCTCCCGGCGCGAAGGGCCTGGCGCCCATGGGGTCCGGAGCCTTTGCCGCCTTTGCCCGCGCCGAGCCCGGACTCATGAACCGTTTCGGACGTCGGGGGGGCATCGACTTCCTCTGGGAACATGCCAACGAAGCCTTCGAGGCCGGCGGGTACACGCAGCGGTATCGGTTTTCCGCGGAGAAGTTCGGCACGCTGCCCCCGGTTCAGTGGCAGTGGGATTTCGGCGACGGACAGAGAGGCACCGAGGCAGAGATGGACCATGTCTATCTCCTGCCGGGGGTCTATGAGGTGGCCGTCACCGCCCGGAGCGGGTCGGGCCGCTTGAGGCGCAGCAATCGCATTGTCGTATCGAGGCCCTGGGAGAGGATAACGGCCCGTGAAATCGATGCTTCCGGGCAGCATGCCCGCATCGTGGCCGGGTACGATTTTGCCGCGCTTTCGGCCGGGGCCAACGCCCGCGCTCTGCAGCTTCTGGGGCGCCACAGCTCCCACTATCATAAGCAGATTCTTGCCGGGGGTGAGGCTTTGGTCTCCCGCAAAGATGTCCCGGGGTCCTTGCTCGTGGAAGCGATGAAGGTCTACCGGGACGGGCTCATTGCCGGCGGCCAGGGACCCAAAGGCGCTGATGCCCTGCTCGAGGCGGCGCAGAACGCCCAGCAGAACCGCCAGGCGGTGGAGTTGGTGGTTCTGGCGGGGCGCCTCTGCCTGGAAGAACTTCGGGATGTCGAGGCGGCCGGAAAGCACTTCACCCGGGCTTTGGAGATCGGCGAAGGTCTGGCTCCCGGCCTGCTCCGCGATGCCCACATCGGCATGGGAGATGTCTACCGCAGGACAGGCTTGCGGGACAAGGCCCTGGAGGCCTACAGACGTGCGGGAGATGAAGTTCCCGCCCGCCACCGCAGCAAAAGAATCTACCGGGGCAACCTGGCCCGACATGTCGAGGCGTACCTGCTCGAGGACCTCTATGAGGAGGCCTCTGAGACCATCGAGCAGTGGGGCAGCGACCTGCCCGCCGACAAGATCGAAGGCTACTGGTCCTGGATGAAAGCCCGAACCGCCATGGGCCGGCGAGACTTCCAGCAGGTGATCGCCGAGGCGGACATCCTCGCCCGGGCCAACCCGGTCTCGAATTACGGGGCCAAATTGCTTATGCTGGCCTGGGAAGCCTGCCGGAGGTCGGACCAGCCCGACCAGGCCCGAAAGACGTTAAAGCGCATCGTAGAGGAATTCCCTGAATCGCCCCTGGCCGCTGAAGCGGCCGAGAAGCTAAAGTCCCCCTCCCCGTGACCGAAGTTCTACAGATACCCGAAAAGATCTCCGCTGCCGACGCCGCTCTCCGCGGTGCGCAGGCTCTGCGAGCCGGAAAGCTGGTCGGCTTTCCGACCGAGACGGTCTACGGCATCGCAGTCGTAGCCACCTGCACAGAGTCTCTCCAGAGGCTTCGCGAGTTGAAGGACCGCCCCTCCAGGCCCTTCAGCGTGCATATCGGCTCGCCCGAGCGGGCTAAGCAACTGGTCCCCGCGATGTGCAGCGAAGCACGACGCCTGATCCAGCGATGCTGGCCCGGACCCGTAACGCTGGTCGTGCAGACAGGCGGGAGCGTCCCCGATCCGTCCCAGCCGGAACGAGATCTCAGCGACCTGCTCTGCAGCGACGGATGGATTGGCCTGCGCTGCCCCGACGAGCCGGTCGCAACACAGATGCTCGACGCGGTCATGCAGCCGGTGGTCGCGCCCAGTGCGAACCTGGCCGGCAGAGCTTCTCCCCGCGATGGGGCGGATGTCCTGAGAGACCTGGAGGGCAGGATCGACCTTCTTCTGGACCATGGCCGGACCCGCTGCGGCCAGGATTCCACGATCGTCCGCGTAAGCCCGGGCAAGATCGAACCGCTGCGAATCGGGGCGGTGGAGGCTTCGGATGTGGTGCGGGCTGTCAAGCGCCGGATCATCTTCGTCTGCACCGGCAATACCTGTCGCAGCCCGATGGCCGAGGGAATCGCCAAGCAGAAGCTTGCCCAAAGCCACCGCTGCCGCGTCAGCCAGCTTCCCGAGCGGTTCTATGAAGTCCTCTCTGCCGGTATCATGGCTGCTGCCGGTGTCGAAGCCACCGCCGAGGCTCAAAAGGCCGCCCAGGCACTCGGGGCAGACATTTCCTCGCATCGCAGCAGCAAACTCACCCGGGATTTGATACAATGGGCCGATGTGGTATTCTGTATGACGGGCCGTCACGTCCAGGAAGTGGTTCGGCTGGCACCGGACGAAGCCGAGAAAATCCTGCCGCTTTCGAGCAGTCAGGAAGTGACCGATCCAATCGGGGCAGGACAAGACGTATACCTTGCCACCGCCAGGCAGATCCAAGACGCGGTGGTCGCTTTGATCGATGAAGGGAAGATATGAGAATCGCGTTGGCCGCGGATCATCGAGGGCATTCAGTCAAAGAGAGAATCTCCGTCCTGCTCAGCGAAATGGGACACGAGATTCTGGATATGGGAACCAACAGCAGCCATAGCTGCGACTACCCGGATACCGCCTACCCGGCTGCGCGTTGCGTGGCGGATGGAAAGGCTGAGCGTGGCATTCTCATCTGTGGCAGCGGGATCGGGATGGATATCTGCGCCAACAAGGTGCGGGGGATTCGTGCAGCCTTGTGTCACGATGAACTGACCGCACAGATGTCACGACGTCACAACAATACCAACGTGCTCTGCCTGGCCAGCGACGTCCTGGGCGAGGAGCTGATCCGGCGAATCGTCTCGGGCTGGCTGGAAACGAAGTTCGAAGGCGGAGGCCGGCACCAGCGGCGCGTAGACAAGATCTCCTGGATCGAAGACGGTAAGGATCCCTCCACCTACACCGGAGAATCATCCCTCGTCGAGGAGTAGTCCAGCCGATCTGGGGCAACTATTTCGACGGGAGGGATTCTATCCGGTGGTCCGCACCGATCACCACAAGGATGTCGCCCGGGCGGATCATGGCTTCGGGGCCGGGGGCGGTCACCACCACCTGTTTCTCCTGCTCTTTGCCCTCGGCTTCCTCCACGACCGTTCGCCGGATGGCCACCACCAGGACATGGTATCGCCGGCCGATTCCCAGCTCCTTCAGCGTCTTGCCGAAGAAGCTCTCCGGGGCCGATAGTTGGGCCAGGCTGTGCCCCTCAGCCAGGGTCGAGCGTTCCATGATTGCCGGGGCCAGCAGACGGCTTCGCCAGCGTTCGGCAGCTTCCTTTTCCGGGTTCACGATGTCATCGGCCCCGATGGCCTGGAGGATCTGGCCACGGGTATCGGTTGTGGCGCGGGCGATGACACGGGGCACGCCCAGGCGCTTGAGAATGACCGTGGTCAAGGCGGCGGCCTCAAAGGCCGAGCCGATCCCCACCACGGCTACGTCCACCTGATCCACGCCCTGGGCCCGGAGGGATTTTTCATCCGTGCTGTCCAGACAGACCGCCATCGTCACCTGGTCGGAGATGGTCTTGACCAGGTCCCTGTCGGTGTCGATGGCCAGGACCTCGGCTCCAATTTCGGCCAACAGTTTTGCCAGGTGGAAACCATAACGACCCAGTCCGATTACCGCGTAACGTTCCATGTCAATCCTCTAGCCGATGGTCAGGTGCTCAGTGGGATAGGAGTACTTGAGATGCTGTACCCGGCCTGTCAAGCCCAGCAGCAAGGTGATGGGGCCCAGGCGACCGGTGAACATCGCAGCGATGATGATAATCTTCCCGGCGCTGTTTAGCTGCGGGGTCACCCCGGTGGAAAGTCCCACCGTCCCGCAGGCGCTGCAGGATTCGAAAAGCAGATCCAGAAAGGCAGCGCCACTGCCCATTGCCACGGTTACCCCGATCGTAACGGTCAACACCAGCAGCAGGTACAGCACAGCCACCACGACAGCCTTTCGCAACAGTTCCGTGGCGATACTGCGTGAGAAGATCTCCACGTCGTCTCTTCTGCGAAGGGCGGCGACAACCGTCATCATCAGCAGCATGGCGGTGACGGTCTTCATTCCCCCCGCCGTGCCGGCCGGCGAACCGCCGATGCTCATCAGGATGCAGATCCACAGCTTGGCCGACTGGGAAAGCTCGGACAGATCGAACGTATTGAACCCGGCGGTGCGTGTACTGATCGACAGGAACAGCGATTGAGACGCCTTGCCCCAGCCGGACATTGCCGACCAGTTCCCGGCGTCTGCGGAGTCCGGTGCCTGGCCCGGCAGATTCAGAAGCCAGATGCCCGCAGCCCCAAGGAGGATCAAAACGACCGAAGAGGAAAGCACGATCTTGGATTGAAGCGACAGGCGGGGCCTGGGGAAGCTCTCCTGGCCCACGACGACCCGTCTGCCCCGGCGGAGCCACTTGCCCACCGTATCGCGAAAGTAGTTCCAGAGGTCTTCCAGCACCGGAAAGCCCAGGCCTCCCAGGATGATCAGCGGCCCGAAAACGCCCAGAAGTTGCCAGTGCCGGCGGAGGGGTTGATCCCATCCCGCCTCCAGGCCGGCGGCAAGATTGGCCTCGTGCAGGCTGAAGCCCGCGTTGCAGAAAGCGCTGACGCTGTGGAAGACGCTCATCCAGAGAGCCTGGCCCGTGGAGAATACGCTCCGGCCTGACTGCTGGATCGACGAGTACATCAAGTACAACTGGCCGGCCCCGATTGCTTCGAGACAGAAGGTGACCAGGATCACAAACCGAATTACACGGGTGACGTCCCCGGTCTTGGCCGCCACCATCTGGCCCATGGCCTGGCTGCCTCGGAGCCCCAGGCGCTTGCCCATCATCATCGTCAGCACGGTCCCGAAGATCATGATGCCCAGCCCGCCGGCCTGGATCTGGGCCAGAATGACCGCCTGCCCGAAGAAGCTCCAGTCCGAGCCGGTATCCAGGGTGATCAACCCCGTGACGCACGTTGCGCTGACGCTGGTAAAGAGGGCATCGAGATAGCTGTGGCTCTGGTGCGGATCACCTGAGGCCGAGGGCAGTGACAGCAATCCGCTGCCGATGAGGCACAGTATTGCGAAACTCAGCAGGAAGATCTTGGCCGGGCCCAGTCCGCTCTCGGCCATCCTCTGGTTCAGGGCCGAAGCCCGGAGAGCCAGCGTGAAAAGAATATACACATGCGTAACGATCAGATACGCAGCCCCGAAACCGTAGATGTGCGCGCGGGTCCGGTAGCTGATCGCCACGGCGACCCCTGCTGTCACAATCAGCGCCCAGTCCAGCCAACTGTGTACCAGCGCCTGCTTCCACCGGCGCCGGGCCAGAACCACACGCAGCAGACGGTCCAGGACGAACAAGGCCACCACGATGCCGGCTGCGTATCTGAGCCACACCCGATCCATGGGAGGAGTCGAACCGAAGCCGTAGCGCATCAGCAGAACCGCAACCGCCGCCAACGCTGTCAGTGCGAGAACCGCGTCCATGACGCGCATTACACGTCGGGAACGGGAGAATCTGTCATACGGTCTCTCGGGCAGCGGAATCATGGCCATGCCCCCTGCAGTCGGCTACTTTTTGTAGACTTCGTCGGGGTCGAAGAGTTTCTCGTCGGTGACCTGCCAATTGCCCGTATCGTCCAGTTTGCGATAGAAGCAACTGTAGTAGCCTTCGTGGCAGGCGGCGCCGTGCTGCTCAACTTCAATCACCAGCGTGTCCTTGTCGCAGTCGGTGTAGATGCCTTTGACTTTTTGCGTGTGTCCGCTGGATTCGCCCTTCATCCAGTACTTCTGCCGGCTGCGCGACCAGAAGTGGGTCTTGCCGGTCTTGACCGTGTCGCGGAGGGAGTCGGCGTTCATCCAGGCCATCATGAGGATTCTGCCCGTCGCGGCATCGACACAGATTGCCGGGACCAGGCCCTGGTCATTGTACTTGATCTGCGAAATCGTCTTGTCGAGGTTCTCCACCGTGCATACTCCTTGCGGAAGCGAAGCTGAGGGTTCTTACGAAACGCTGTATCCTACCGTTGCGCTCGGCGAGGGTAAAGCAATCTCGTGAGCAAAGCTTGCCTGGGCTCCACCGGAAGCCTACGCTGTGGAAATGGAACCCAAGCCGGCGACCCAGATTGTTCGCGCCCTGCTGGATCCTTCGCTGGCGGTAGTGGCCACCGAACCGCTGACCGGGGGGATGGTCAACACCGTCGAGCTGTGGACGACCGACGGCGAACCGGGGCAGATCGTGGCCAAGATCTCCCAGGGCCAGAAACCTGCCGGCTTCCGGCATGAGTACAACGCTCTGCGATACCATCGGGACAACGGTACCCTGGCCGTGCCTGAACCCCTGGCCTGTGCCAGGGCGGGGGAGGTCTTTGACGGATCCTGCCTGCTGCTGGAGAAGGTGCCCGGAAGGAACATGGCCCGGATGCGTATCTCACGCAGCGGACTTGCACATTTGGAGAGGGATCTTGCGCGTCACGTGGCCGAGTTGCACGAGCATCACCGGGAAGACTACGGCCTGGCCTGGGGCAAACGGGTCTTCCAGAGATGGATCGAGCATTTCGGGCCCAGAATTGCTTCGAACTTCGAGAAGATGGCCGACAGGTTCCAGCCCGATCATCGCAAGACCGTCGAAACCCTTCTGGCCAACCTGGAGGACTGGCTGGGGGAGTTCAACAAGCCGACGCTGGTTCACGGCGACCTGTGGGCGACGAACATCATGGTCGATGACAGTGATCCGGATCGGCCCGTAGTCCGGGCTCTTCTCGACGGGGGAGCGAGTTTTCACGAGGTGGAATCGGAACTGGCCTACCTGTTGGTCTTCAACACCGTCGGGGGGGAGTTCTTCGCGGCCTATACGCGGCGACACCCGCTTCGGCCGGGCTTCAAACGCCGCTGCCTGGTCTACTGGCTCAACACCATCATGTTGCATGTCTGGATGTTCGGAGATGATTATCTTCCCCGTTGCCGGCGCCTGGCAGACGAGATCGCCCGCTGCAGCTAGCTGTCTGGGGTACAGCTTCTTCTGACGCACAATTCCAGAACGAGCCACCCCATCAACGCCCAGGCGATGCCAAGGGCCCATCCGCCCAGAACATCCGTGGCCCAGTGTACACCCAGATAGATACGGCTGGTCCCGATGGCCACCGGACCGAGCATCCCCACCGCCAGGATCGCCGCGCGGACCTTCCGGCTGGATGCCTGCCGGGCCAGAAGCAACGCGATGGCCAACCAGGCCGTCGTATTGACCATCGCATGGGCGCTGGGGTATCCCGGCCCGTCCTGGTCTACCAGTCGATACGCCCAGGGAGGTCGCGCCCGGTCGGTGGTGTACTTGATCAACACGTTGAGCCCGAAGCTGGTACCGGTCACGGCCAGGAGATAGATCCCCGCAGCCCACTTGCGAAAGAGCATCCAGAGCCCCGCGACAACCGGAATGGCTGGAAGCAGGACGTGATAGTTGCCCGCGAAAGAGATCGCTCGTACGATTCGGGCGCCCCAGTCCGGTCCGATCGGCTCCCGCGGTTGGTCCGGGCGACGCAGGCCCTGGAGCCAATGAAGGTCGAAATCGCGCAGGTAGCCCTGGAAGACCGCTGCGGTGAGTCCGGCAAAAAGCAGCAGCAAGACGCCGGTCAAAGTGGCAGGGACAAAGACCCCCTTGTCGGCAAGCACAGAAACACTCAACGGGGACCGATTATCCGGGGCGGAGGCATACTCGGTTGTCTGGTCATTCATGTCGTTATATTGTATCGCCTGGCCCGGGCTCGGGTGCCAGGTGGGTGTGCTGAGCGTATTGCCTGTAGTTGGCGAAGGGCCAGACGGCCGGTTCGAGTTTTCGCTCCTTGAGGAGTTTCCTGTCCCGGCGTGAGACAAGCACATTGCGAAGGATCAGGATCTCGGAGACCGCAAAATAGGGGATCAGCACGGCCAGGACCCAGAGACTTTCGGTAAGCAGATAGACCCCCGCGCAGATCACCGTCAGGATCATTCCGTAATAGACCAGGGCCGGTGTGGTCGTCCGCTGCGCCCGCTTCCGGCTTATCTCCGCGTAGGGGTAGGGCAATTGCGTTCGGCAGAATGCCATGGCCCGTCGGAGCCCCGCCTTCTCCAGGGCTCGCGGAGAATGGCTGCAGACTTTTTCCAGCAGGGGCGACAGATCCTTCAGGAAGGGATCGTCGCTGTCGGCCGCCCGGGAAGGCTCGGGCGCCGGGGTTCTCTCGGTGAGCCACGCTTCGATCCGGTCGCCGACGGCCTTTCTTGCCGCTGTGTCTACGGGAACGGGGGATATCGGTGGCTGAGTCATGATGTGTCTCTCTTCGCCACTGGGACCCTCGAAGGATACTCGACCTCGCGGCGGGATGCTATGCCCCGGTAAGCAGTTCGAGCTTGCCGGCGTAGGCCTCGATCATTCTCGTGCGAATCTTCTGATGGTGAGGGGCGTTGAGGCCGGGATCTTCCCGGACCATCTCGAAGGCATCCCGCCGGGCCAGGCGGAGCAGGTCAAAGTCTTCCAGCAGGTCCGCGATGCGCAGTTCCGGAAGTCCGTGCTGGCGCGTGCCGAAGAATTCTCCAGGCCCGCGGATTCGCAGGTCCTCCTCAGCGATTTTGAACCCGTCTCGGCTCCCGGTGAGAATCTCCATCCTCTTTCGGGCGTTTTCGGTCCGGGCCTCGGCGACCAGATAGCAGACGGCATCCTGGCTGGATCGGCCGATTCGGCCGCGAAGCTGATGAAGCTGGGCCAGCCCGAACCGCTCGGCGTGGTGAATGACCATTACGTTGGCGTTGGGGACATCCACGCCGACTTCCACGACCACGCTGGCGACCAGAAGCTGGGTATGACCATTACGGAAGCCGGCCATCACTTCGTCCTTCTCCTGCTGGGACATCTGCCCGTGGAGGAGCCCGACGCGGTATCCGGCAAAGGGGCCCTGGCGGAGGTCTTCGAAAGCTTCCCGCGCGGCGGTCAGATCCGATTCGGCCGAGGCACTGACCAGCGGGTAGACGAAATAGGCCTGCTGGCCTGTGTCGAGTTTTTTGCGGACATTGCCGTAGACATCTTCGAGGTCCTCCGGCTGGGCCAACCGGGTCTGGATCTTCCCCCGGCCCGGGGGGAGTTTGTCGATGATCGAGACATCCAGATCGCCGAAGACTGTCATGGCCAGGGTCCGCGGGATCGGCGTGGCGGTCATCACCAGGTAGTGGGGGGCAAAACCCTTGGCCCGAATGCCGGTGCGCTGTCTGACGCCGAACTTGTGCTGTTCATCCACCACCACCAGCGCCAGGGAAGCGAACTTGACCCCTTCGCTCAGCAGCGCATGCGTGCCGACAACAATGTGAATATCCCCCACGGCCAGGCCGTTGAGTATGCGCTTTCGCTGCATCGCGTTCTGTGAACCGATGAGCATTTCGGTTCGAACACGTGAATCGGCCAGGTACTGCCGGATCTTGCCGAAATGTTGTGCAGCCAGAATCTCGGTCGGAGCCATGATCGCCACCTGTTTGCGTTTCGCCACGGCCAGCAGCGCGGCGTAGAGGGCGGCGACGGTTTTCCCCGAGCCCACGTCGCCCTGGAGCAGGCGGTTCATGGGTTTTTCGCGCCCCATGTCGGCGGCGATTTCAGCCACGGCCTTTTCCTGGGCGTCGGTCAGGGCAAACGGAAAGCGCCTTCGAATGCGGGAGTCGATGGCCTCGGTCAGCAGCAGGGGATGGGCAGGCCTCGAGACCTCTCTCATGCGCGTCAGGGCGATTCCCAACTGCATCAGGAGACACTCCTCGTAGGCGAAACGCCTCCGGGCCATCTGCCATTGCTCGCGGTCTTCCGGATGGTGCATGGCTGTGACGGCCTTGTCTCGCCGAAGCAGGCCTCGCTTGTCGCGGAATTCCGGGCGGAACCATTCCTGGATGAGCCCTTGGACATCGGGCAAAGCGTTGCGGATAATGCGCCCGATGATCTGGCTGGTGAGCTTGCCCCCGGCCGGGTAGACAGGCAGAAGCTCGTCCTTGTCGAGACGGTCTTCGCCCTGTCCCCACAGCATCTGCATCTGGGGGTTGACCATCTGGAGATGCTCGCGATAGAGCCCGACCTTGCCGCTGACGGCCAATTGCAGGCCGGGCTTGATCTTGTCGCGCAGATACCCACCGTGGAACCACTTGATAAACAACCATCCGGTCTCGTCTTCCAACTGGGCCTGGAACCAGGGGGTTCTTCCGCGGCGGCTTTCGCTGACGGCCTTGACTTCCCCGGCCACGGTGGCGTTCTTCTCGTTGCCCACGAGCGAGCCGATCTGCTGGGCCTGGCGGCGCAGATCAAAACGGAAGGGGAAGTACATCAGGAGGTCTTCGACGGTCTCGATGCCCAGCGGCGCCAGTTGTTCGGCGCGTTTTGGACCGACCCCCTTGACGTACTGCACCGGGGTATCCATCCGAAGTTCGTTCACCGTCAGACGTCTCCCGGGGTCTCTATTCGGGGATGACCAGACGCTTGCCGATGGGAATGTCGTTGGGATCCTGGATGTTGTTTGCCCGGGCGATCTCCCGCCAGCGTTTGGCGTCGCCGTAGTACTCCCGCGCGAGGGAGTAGAGCGTATCGCCTCGCTTCATCACGTGGTAGGTCCTTCGGACCTCGGAGGGCACCACGTCGATCGGCTGAGGTTCCGATCGGGGTTCCGGCTGGACCTCATGAGCCGGCGGATCGGCGGGGAACGGCTCGGCGACCGGCTCGAGAGGAGACGCCTCTGTGGGGCCGTACGCTTCGGGGGCATCTGTGACGCCCTGGTCCATGTTGGCTTGAGGCTGCATCTGGGGCTTCTTCTCGCATCCCAGTGCGCCAACCAGGAGCAGCAGAGAAACGATCGTGATCAAGTTCCTGAACATGCCAAATCCCTTTCGCATGAGGACAGAAGGTTGAAAAGAACCGCCCGGATGCTATCACCGCCTCGGGCGACAATCAAGGACCTCTCCCGGGCCGCAGCGATTCCGCAGAGATGTGTGTTGTGTCAGCTTTGACGGTGAGTTGCGTGT
>CAZOVB010000059.1:0-28776 GCA_964583095.1 uncultured Planctomycetaceae bacterium | reverse complement strand
GCCATCAGCATCACCCACTCGTAACATCCAAAGCCTTACAACGCAACCGGCTCGGGCTGCGAGCAGCTCCCGGCGGCCATCAACGGTCATGAAGTAGACCTTGTAGCGCATCAAACCCTCTTCCCGTCGGCGATCCACCCTTCCCGACCGGGACATCAGGTACCCGCCGATGGGCGCGTAGCTGATCAGGAAAGATTCGTCGTCCAGCGGGTAGGGGTAGGCGTACTGGTCACCCTCCCGGCCATAGCTGTCCCCGCCCGTCCGTTTGTCGCCGGGATCCCAGTTTACAAAGGTCAGTCCGCGATAGTCCTGCTGTCCCCGGCTGGGATCGATGATCACCAACTTGCCCCCCTGGGAGGTGTGATAGCCGCCCGCGATGCTCATGGTCTTTCGCGTCCCCGGGATCGGCCGGGTGTGTTGCAAGCTGGTCGGCTCAAACGTCTGGTTGCCGTAGTACTCGGTCTGCTTGGTTCCGTCGGGATTCATCACGAACAGGCTGTGAGCGTAGGTCTGGCCACGGTCGTTGTAGTCCCGCCGGGTGTAGACGACACGCCCGTCGGGCAGCACGGCTGGAAACGCCGTCTGCGTCTGGTCGAACCCCACACGCCGTGCGTACTTGCCGTCTGCGTTCATCAGGTACATGTTCGCCGCTTCGGACCATCCGCAGGTCACCCGCGTGATGCACCGCTGGGAACTGAACATGATATCCCCCCCAGGCAGGTAGACCGGATCGATATCGCTGCCGTAGGTACTCTCGTCGGTCAGCGGGCGGATCTCCCGTGAGGCCAGGTCCATCTCGTAGATCTTGTAGTTGCCGGTTTCAGGAACGGAGGAAGCTCGGCTCCCATAGAAGCCGTTATGCTTGCGCCACGAAAAAACCAGCTTCTTCCCGTCGTAGGACAGATCCACATCCCGGACGATGCCGTTGTTCGAATCAAACAGGACCTCGTCGCGCGTGGATCCCTCAGCGCCGGGCAAATGGATCATCCGCAACTGTGAGCCGTCGGAGCAGCCCTCGTTTTCGGTCTCCAGGTAGATACCCCCCATGTTGTGATGCGCAGCGTAGATGATCCTCCCGGTTCGCCGGGCCAAGGGGGCCAGGCGCTTGCGCCGCCGCTTCATGCACAGCTCAACGTACACTTCCAGCAGTTCCTGGGAGCCTTCCGGGAGTTGCAGGCGGATTCCCAGATCCCCGGCCACCTTTGTCGCCAGGGCTGCCTCGATCTTGCTGTTATCATCCGGCTGGGTCAGAAACTCCTTATAATCGCCACGGGAATCAAACCCCGCGGTCTGGCCCCACGGTCCATGCGCGGGGTTGTCCTGGAGGAACCAGTCCGACATCAGCGGAAAGGCATTCCACATCTTTCTGGCAAAGAGTTCGGAGTCCTTCACCCCTTCACGGCGGGCCTGGAACATCGCCCGAGCCCAGGCCCTTCTCGCTTCGGGGGTGTCCACTCCCCGTCCGGCTTGGATGAAGCGGTAGTCTCCAGTGTAGCCCCGGGTCAATCGTAGATCCCTGAAATAGAGATACCCTTCGCCCTGGACCTGCTCAAAAACGAGCACGAATTCGTGCTCGCCCTTCGAAATTTCCTGGCCCAGGTCGATGACTTCGTGAACGAGTTCATCCCCGTCGCCACCTTCAAGATCCGTACGCGCAAGGCTCCTGCCGTCAAGGATCAGTTCCAACACAGCCCGCCCCCCCGGACCCAGCTTGTGTTCAAAGACAAGTACGTACTGTCCCGCTTCCTTCAGGTCCAGATTCCACTGTACCTGGCCTGTCTGAAGGCGGTTTTCGATCGACCACTCGTTCAGACGGATCCGGCGTCGATCGGAGCTTTCGCCTTGCTGGGGGTCCAGGCTGAAAACCTGCGCACACAAAGGCTCTGCGACAAGCATAACCAACAGGAACAACACTCTCGTTTTCGAATTCATCGCCGGGCTTTCATCTGATCTCTGTCGCATCGGTTCTTGAAAGGAGGATAACACAGAAACCCCCTCTTTCCTTCAACCCTGGAGAAAAGCTCGACTACCGGCGCACTTCGAAATGACCCGGATTTTTCAGCGCCGCTGAGGACGCTGCCGTTCTGGGGGCCCGGTGGGCGCTTCGTCATTGGAGATGAATCCATCGCCGTCCCGGTCGAAATCGCGGAAGTGGGCTGCCGGTCCGTCAAATTCCCCGCGGGAGACCTTCCCGTCACCGTTTCGGTCCAGCCGACGGATGAAACGCGCTTTGCGGTCCTCCCCGCCGGACCGCTCCGGAGCTTTCACGTCCGGCCCCCTGGTGCGCAGTCGGGCGTTTCCCCCACGCACGCAGCGAACCAGATTGTAGATCCGCTGGACGTCGCCCTGGGGCCCGTGGCCGGTACCGAGTTTCGAAGGATCACCCGATTTGGGATCGCTGCGCTGAGCCCCGGCCCCGTGGACGTCCAGGAGGCGCTTGCGCCGGGAGCCTCGGCTCTGCATGTATCCCAGGGCCTCGCCGAAGGCTACGTAGCAGGCACCGGCCCCGGAATTGGCCCGGGCATGCGTGGTGGAACTCCAGTAGAACCCGTATCCCTTGCGGCCCTCTTCCAGAGCGACTTTCGAACAGCCCAAGACAGGGGAGATCGCAGCAGAGCCCGTCGTAGCAGGAGAACGAGAATAGTCCACCAAGCTCTGGAGCTCCTTGGCATTGGGCAGGCGCCAGTCGTCGTGGCCGGCGTACTCCAACCCTTCCGCCCAGGCCAGGGCTTCGGACCAGTTCAGCTTGCCGTCGCGATCTTTGCCGGCCCGCAGGTGCCCACTGTCAACCTGCATCCACGTCAGGCCCGTTGCCCGGTCGATCACGCTGCCGTCCCCGTTGTCGACAAAGTCGTTCTTCCCATACTTCGGGTTGCCCCGGACGTAGAGGACGTAGTACGTTTTGGCCCCCCTTCCGGGCAAAGCACCGGTGGGGTATCCCTTGATCCGACCGTCGGCGAAGTTCACGCCGAACATCGTGGCGTTGCCTCCCATGGTCCGGCTGACATAGCGCGTGCGGGTGGCAAACTGCGAATCGATGATTCGTTCGCCTTGCCTCGTATCCCCGTAGCGGAACTTGAAATATCGCCTGTCGATGAAGGGCCTAAGCCCCCTGGCATTGCCCGCACGCGGATCGGGGTCTTCGCCGGTAAACAGAATCAGCGAGTAGAGCTCCTTGATGCTGGGCAAACGCCAGTCGTCATAGCCCCCGACGCGGCATCTCTGCGCACCGGCCAAGGCGCGGGCCAAGGTCACTTTCTCCCCCGGATCCGCCGTCCAGATCAGCCCGGTCACCTGGTCGGTGATCGTGCCATCGCCGTTGTCCTTGTAGCTGGGCTCGTGGCCGGCGTGGTGGGCGTCCTGTCCGAAGAATGCCTGGCCGGGCTTGGGATACGAGATTTCTCCCTTGTCGTCGTAGCAGCGAACCTGCCCGGTATCGACGATCGGATACGTCTGGTCCTTGCCCTGGCCGCACCAGGATACGCAAGCCAGCCCGAGCACCAGCCCCAGGCCAAGCAGTGCTTCTGCGCGCATGAGATATTTCTCCTGCCAGGCGGCTCAGATCGCAGCATCCATCAAACCACGCCAGGCCCCAATGCGCCAATCGCATACGGACAGGCACCAGGGGATTCCTTGCAGAGACGGTCGGCCTACTCCTGATCGTTCATGAAAACGTAATCGCCGCCTTTGGCCTTGGCGTGGCAGGGCAGGCAACCCTTCGAGGTGCCCTTGCCCACCAGGCCGGCCAGCATCTTGCCCTGGTCGCTTTCTTCCAGGTCGCCCTTTGGGTTGTACTTCGCGTAGAACCAGTCGCCCGTCTCGGGGTCATAGCCCTTCCGCTTCTCCATGACCGTAATGGACTCCATCGCGTCGTTCATCTCGGCCGTGTAGTTCTCCTTGACGATGATCGTCCCGTCGGTATCCAGCTCCTCCAGGGGCTTGTTGGCATAGTATTTGACGAACTTGCCGTGGGGAGCCGTCCCCCTCTGCCAGCCTTCAAGACCTGCAGGTTGGTTCCACTGGGGGTACTCCTGGATCCGCGGCCAGAGCTGCTGGGCATGTTCCACGTCGGCCTTGGGATCCGTCCCCTGCCCCTGCCCGGAGTCATCTCCTCCACAACCCAGCCCGACCAGAACAACGAGTCCGGCCGAGAGAAACAGCACCGCGCCTTTTGCCAATCGCTTCATGTTGCTCTCCTTGCTGATACTCCCTGAAGTTCGTGAATTGCTACTCCCGCCCCGCCGAAGGGACGGTGCATCCGCCATTATAGTACCCTGGCGTCCGGGGCTGGACCAACCCATTCTCAGCACATTCGTCTCTGCCGGCAAGACGCATACCTGCCCCTGCCCGTATCGGCATCGCGTCCACGCGAGTTCCCCTCCAGATCTTGAAAACCCGATGACAACCCGCACAACACTGGTCGCGTCCGACCCGCGCGACCTATAGCGATTCCAAAGCGCATGTCCGAAAGACCGTCGGCACGCTGGAGGGACAGAAGCCCCATGTCAGGACGCTCGAGCAGGTCAAGGAGTCGCTCGGCGAGGCCGCTGCCGACATGCAGCGGGCGCTGGAGGCGGAGGGTCACGAGCCCCTTGCAGCCGAATCCGGCCGGCCCGGCGCTTCACGACATCAGTGAGTGCTCCCGGCGGTACCGACCCGCCGTGGTGCCCACAAGGCGACGAAAGACATCTATCATCTCGCCTCTGGAGAAGGTAGTCTCCGGTCAGATCTCCCGCCTTGGCCAATGCACTATCAAAGGGGGGATGTCCTGATCGCCAGACAACCGCAAGGAGAAACCAACGTGCCCGACCGCCGACCCAACCTGATTCTGATCATTTCCGACGACATGGGCTACAGCGACCTGCCCCGGTTCGGAGACTCCGACATTCCCACCCCCGCCCTGGACCGACTGGCCGAGCAAGGCACGCTGTTTCGCCAGGCATACGTGACGGCCCCGATCTGCTCGCCGTCGCGGATGGCCCTGATTACCGGCCAGTACCACCAGCGGTTCGGGCATTACGATATCTATCCCGAGGGAAGCGGGCACGAGAGGTTCGAGCCCTTCTGCAAACAGGCCACACTGGCAGAGGCCCTCAAGCCGGCCGGCTATGTCTGCGGAGCCGTCGGCAAGTGGCACATGGGATGCATCCTCTCCCCCTCGGGCTCCGAGCCGTGGGAACGAGGCTTTGACGAGTTCGTCGGCATCCCCAAAGGCATGAGCGACTACCGTCCTGGGGCGCAGCTTTTCCGAGACAAGGAGCCCTTCGAGGCCCCCGAGTATCTCACCGACTACTGGGGCCGCGAAGCCTGCGACTTCATCGATCGTCACAGCGGCGAGCCGTTCTTCCTGCACCTGGCCTTTAACGCGGTGCATGCCCCCCTCCAGGCCGTGGGGAAAGACCTCGAAGCCGTCGGCGAATTCCCCAGCCCCGACCGCAAGACCTATGCGGCCATGCTGCGGGGCATGGATCGCAACATCGGGCGCGTTCTGGAGAAGCTCGACGCCCTGGGCCTGACCGACAATACGATCATCGCGTTCGTCAATGACAACGGCGGGGGCGGAAATCACACACCCGAGCACACCCGCAACACGGGACGCAATGCACCCCTGCGCGGCTTCAAGTTCGACGTCTACGAAGGCGGGATCCGCGTGCCGATGCTGCTCTCGGGCCCCTGCGTGCCTTCGGGCCTGGCCTGTGAGCACATGGTCAGCTCGATGGACCTGTTCCCGACGATGCTGGCTGCTGCCGGTGTCGAACCCCCGGCCGGGCAGGTCTGCGACGGCGTCGATCTACTCCCCTGCCTGCAGGACCCCCCCTCTGCGAGCCCACATGAAGCGCTCTTCTGGAAGAACCGTACCTGGGCCGGGCCCACGTATCAGCAAAGGCCCCTCTTCGGTTGCTACAACAGCGCCGTCCGCCGGGGCAACTGGAAACTCGTCCGCACGTTCCACCTGGAAGCCCAGGAAAAGCCCGACGAGCAGTTCCTCTACAATCAGCCCTGGCAGCTTTTCGACCTTTCAGCCGACATCGGCGAGCAGCACGACCTGGCGGCCGAGCATCCGCAGATCGTCAGCAAGCTGGAACAGGAATACGAGGATTGGCTTTCCCAGATGCACCCCGCATTGTTCGTTTGATAAGGAGGAACCCGGCGGGGGGAGTTGAGTTGAAGTTCTTGCAATTGCCGCCCGGGGCCGTATGAATGTAAGGGCGATTAAACCCCTGTTAAACACGGAGACCCAGATGACTGCCGCAAAATACGCGAGCTGTTCGCTCTTGATCGCCGCCTCTGTCCTCCTGACACGATGTGATCAGCAGGCCAGGCAATGCCCGTATAAGCAGGATTCCCAGCCGGCCGTGGAGGTCTCCCAAGGCTCCCAGGATTCCACCAGCCAGGAGGGCGCCATGACCAACAATTCCGGCGAAGCCGCTGAGCAGCGCAAGCTCGATGAACCGGTGTATATCGTTCCCATCGGCGACTCGATCACCCACGGCGGGGCCCGGCCCGACGAATACAGCTGGCGATATCCCCTGTTCAAGATGCTAAACGATGCAGGGGTGGAGTTTGACTTCGTCGGAGCCTACGACAAGGGACTCAAGCAGAACTTCCAGTGGCCCGACGTGGACGGCAAGCCTTTTGATCCGGATCACCAGGCTGCCTATGGCATCAAGACAGCCAAGATGCGCAACCGCATTGTCGAAGACCGCAAGAAATGGAGCCACGCGCCGGATATCGCTCTGATCCATCTGGGCACCAACGATCAGAAGGGCGGCAACTGGGAAGAGACGGTCGTCAAGCCGCTTGCGGACATGATTGAGATGCTCCGCGAAGAGAACCCCGAGGTCATTGTCTTCCTCGGACATCTGAACTTCAAGGAAGGCGCCGCAGCCAAGATCCGCCCCCTGGTCGAGCAACTGGCCAAGGAGAAGAGCACAGAGAAATCGCCCGTGATCTCGGTGCACCACTACGAAGGCTTCAACGCCAATCCCCAGGGCCCCGACACCGACACCTACGACTGGGCCCACCCCAACCCCAAGGGCCAGGAGAAGATGGCCCGCAAGTGGTTCCAGGCCATGTTGCCCTACCTGCCCATTGACGAAGACTGACGCGAGCGACTCCATGACCCCGCAGCGAATAACCGGCAACCCGATCCTGCCAGGAAAGGGCGTCTGCGATCCGCACGTGCGCATCTTCGATGGCCGGGCATATCTGTACGCTACGCACGACATGTCCCCGGAGAACACCGGCTTCTGCATGAAGGACTGGTGGATCTGGTCCTCCGATAATTTGGTCGACTGGAAGCACGAATGCACGCTACGGCCTGAAGAGACGTACATCGGGCAAAAGGCCTGGAACTGCTGGGCCACCGACGCAGCCGAGAGAAACGGCAGGTACTACTGGTACTTCTCCCAGGGCTCCAAGCGGACCGGCGTGATGGTGGGCGATTCGCCCGTCGGGCCCTGGCAGGACCCGCTGGGCAAGCCGATGGTCAGCGAAGACGACGTTGCGGTAAAGCCCTACGACCCGGGAGTCTTCATCGACGACGACGGAGAGGCCTACCTGGTCTTCGGCGTGTGGGACTATTACATCGCACGCCTGGCCGAGGACATGATCCACCTGGCTGAGAAGCCAAGGAAGATCACCATCCGCAACCCCGAGGGACCCTACGGGCCGGGCAAGCTGGATGACAAGCCCTACCTGCACAAACGCGGCGACATCTACTACCTCTCCTGGGGCTGCTTTTACGCAATGAGCGAGGACATCTGCGGCCCCTACGACTGCAAGGGCTCGATCATCCTGGAAGAGAACGTCGCACCCGACCACCGCTACCGCGAGAAGCCCATCACGCTGGACCGGCACGGCTCGTTCTTCGAATACCACGGGCAGTGGTATTTCATCTGCAACGACATGAGTCGAAGCCAGAATATGTTCTTCCGGGATTCGTCCCTCTGCCTGGTCTCGTACAACGCCGACGGGACGGTCCAGCCGGTGACGATCGACTCTGCCGGCGTCCCGGCCGCCCAGGAATGAGCCGTTCCCGTGGCCCACTGCACATCCTGCCGGGCGAAGATCGGCCTGCTGGGCAGAACCTGGACGCGCTTCGAGGGGGAGAAGCTCTGTTACCTCTGCTTTGAGGAACTCACGCGACAGCGCAGTGACCGGCATCGCAGGCAACTGCTTGCTGAAGAACCCGATGTCCTCGCCCGGGCCTTTGTCGCCGGGGTGGACCCTTGCCTGCCCAAAGGCAAGCGGAGGCTCATCGGCGTACTGCTGCTTACCGGCAGCGGGTTGACCTTCGCGGTCTACCAGGAGTACAGAAAGCAGGACAACTCCCTGCTGCTGGGAATGCTGGGGGCCTTGATGGACGGCATTGTCAACCGGCGCAGACATCGCCAGGCCCTTGCTCAAATCGAGCCTCTCCGTGCGATTCCCCGCCAGGACCTTGCCAGTATCATCGAGAACGCACAGGAGCTCTACCACTTCCCCATGGAGCAGATCGACCGCATCCAGGCCAATTCCAGGCGGTGCGGCCTGCGACGAAAAGGCCACAAAACCCTCTGGTTCCAGTGGGCCGACACCCGCAAGGAGATCCGGGAGTTCCGCCGTGAAATTCGCGGGCTCCATGAATCCTGAAACAAGCACGGACGGGTGCCCCGTCGCTGGGGTTGAGTCGCACCTCCGGGGCACCGCAATGGCTGCAAGCGAAAGCTCGTGTGCAGGTTCGGGCAGCGGCGCCAAGCAGGAATTACCAGCGCCGGTCGGCAGCGTCGGTAAGATCCTCGGGGCCCTGGGCGGCGTCCGGAACCAGTCCCTCGGGCATATCCACAAGGCTCTGGGCGACCGCGTCGAAGACGATGAATTTCTCGGGCCAGTTGGGCTTGTAGAGGATGGGCAGCTTCTTGTGATACAGCGCTTCCTTAAGCTCCGGCTGGTAGAAGCGCTTCTGACGGGTGACGGTGCGGCCACACTGGCTCTGGAACTGGAAGGTCACCTGCACCATGTCCCCCGCCTGCTCCCGGTCGCGACGCAGTATCTCAGCCAGGGCCAGTTTTCCTCGCATGAGGAATCGCCCCCGGCGCCAGGCCGAGAAAACTCCCATACCGACCACGCTCAAGCTGATTGCCATAAAGGCGGTCAGGGGTACCAGGTCCCAGAGCCCGGGGAACTCCGCTACCTCCAGTTCGGTCAAGATGGCCTGGGGCTCCTCGGGCAGATAGCGGATGTGGAGAAGCTGCCCGATTCTACATCCCAGCCAGAGACCCCCGCGGACCTCATGAGATCCCTCCACCCGTTCGCCCTCGGCTGTCTCGAACCGGTAGCCGATGTAGTACTCGGTCCATTCGGTGTTGTCGGAATCGGGGTAATCGCTTTTGTTGACGATCTTTCTTTCCAGAGAAGTCACGACCGCCTGGACCTTTTGACCGCGACTGACGATATCGTGGTTTTCCCTGTATCGCAGGAACACGGAGACCCACGCGGCCAGCATCAGGCCGAAGAAAGCCAGCACGAGCGGCAAGACCCACACCCGCCAGCCGCTCAGAAGCAGCCTCCAGATACGTCCCTTGATCAATTCTCGCCCCATGGCAGGTGCTCTCCTCCGCTCTGCAGTCCCTTTCTGCATCGACCATCCAGGCCCTCTGCTTTTCTGGAAGCCCTGAAATTCACCTATGGTATTTACTAAGCTTGACTTAGATATTGATTCCTCCCAGGAACCACGGGCGAATCCTGACCAGAATCGACACCATCGTAGAATAGTCACGACCATTCTACGATCTTTGACCCCTCCCAGTGTGTCGATTCACCTGTTGAAACCAATGTTTCACGTGCTACCTTCGGTCTCCTGCTGACTTCAAAGGAAAACAACAATGCCCTCTTCTGACAGACTCGACCGTCACTTTCCCCGCTATGAAAAATTCCAGCCTCGCACGGCGATCTGGTGCGTTACCCCCCGCAGGGGCGGAGCCTTCCACCGATTCTTCGACACCAGCCCAATCAGTCCCAGCGGCAGATACCTGGCCTATCTCAAAATCGACCAGGAACAGCGCCCGCCCCTGCCGGGAGAGCAGGCCGAAGTCCGGGTCGTGGACCTGGACAGCGGAGAGGATCATCTTGTGGCCACGACGCAAGGCTGGGAGAATCAGATGGGGGCCAACATCAACTGGGGCCCCGATGATTCTCAACTGATCTTCAACGACGTGGACACCTCGACGTGGCAGGCCTTTGCGGTTCGTTGCGAGGTGCAAACCGGCCGAAAGCACCGCCTCCAGGGCCCGGTGTATCATGTATCGCCCGATGGCTTGTGGGCATGCGGAGCCAACCCGATTCCCATGCGGCGGACCCAGCCGGGCTACGGCGTAGTCGTTCCCGATGAGCATGTTCCCCGATACCAAGGCCCGCGCGAAGACGACGGACTCTGGCTGACCCATACCCAGACGGGCCGGTCGGAGCTGATCCTGTCGCTGGCCGATGCGATCGAGAAAGCGCGTCCCGCCTTCGAGATTGACAATCCCGACCGCTACGAGATCTACGGTTTCCACAGCAAGTTCAATCCGCAGGGGGGTCAGTTGATCTTCACGATCCGTTTCTTCGAGAATACCGGCCAGGCCCAGTGTGACAAGATCGGCAAAGGGCTGCTCTTTACGGTGCTCACGCTCCGGCCCGACGGGAGCGACGTTCGAAACGCAGTTCCCACCTCCCGCTGGAAGAAGCGCGGCAACCACATCAACTGGTTCCCCAACGGGAAGCAACTCTCGATGAACCTGGTGCTGGACGATAAAATGCTCTTCGTGCAGTGCAACGACGACGGCAGCAACCTGAGACCCATCCTGCCCGACCGGCCCGGTACAGGCCATCCGACGGTTCACCCGGACGGCAAGCACATCCTGACCGACACATACCTCTGGGAATCGCCCTGGGACGACGGAACCACTCCCCTGCGGTGGGTGGACATCGAGGCCGACAGCGAAACAACCATCGCACGTGTTGCGACCCGGATGCAGGGCGCCCCGCAGGCCGGACCTTTGCGAGTGGATCCGCACCCGGCCTGGGATCCCACCCACCGATGGGTCGCCTTCAATGCCTGCCCCGACGGCACACGGCGCATCTACGTCATGGACATGCAGTCGCTGATCGGCTGAGGCAGGGGGCTATTGATCGCTTCAGGGCTTTGGGCCCGGACCCTTGCGGTAGATGTTCTGGAAGTAGCGACGGTCGACTTCGTAGCCGTCGAGTTCCTGCCTCGTGGGGTCGAAGTCCTCGGGCAGGGCGCCGAATCGCTTCATCTCGCGGATGTACCAGTAGGTCGGCTTGTAGCCGGGCTGGAAGTAGTGGGGCTCTCCATACTCCCGGGCCATCTGGTGGACGAACTCCCGCAGGGCCTGGAACTCCGGGTCGTCCTTGCTGGTGAACTGGAAGTCGGCCATCTTTGCCTTCTTCTTGTCCGAGCACCAGCCCAGCCCGCCGGCTTCTTTGCTCAGCGGAGCCAGCAGCAGGATCGACTTATCAGGCCGGGAGACGTTGAAGTCATAACCGGAGTTACGAATTTCACCTTCAAAGAACGCGCTCTTCTTGCTGCTGCGATGGCAACTGCCGCACCGTTTGGCTGCGATGTCGCGAACGGGCTGAGGCGCCTTGATCTTCAGGTCCCGCGTGGCCGTGCCCAGGGCAGCGTACGTCCCGGCAAAGAACGTTCCCGAGTCGATCCAGTACATGATCTTCCTCATCTCGGCCTCGGAAAGCTGGACCTCCTTGTGGCCGTCCATGAGCACGTCGATAAGCTTGCTGTCGCCGGTGCCGGTGGCGTAAGGCCCGCTGTTGCCGCCCTTGTGCGCCAGCCCCCCTGCCCACTTGGGTCGCTTGACAAATGCGTAGCTCAATGAGTAACCCGGGGTCAGATCGCCTTCCAGCGACATGTTGCCGGCGAACTTCTCCATGTTGTGACATGAGACGCAGTGCTTGTCCCAGATGGGCTGAATGTCGCGAACGTAGTCGAAGATTTCCGGCACGTCGGGCACCGGCTGAATCGCGTCGGGCTCGCGGCGCATGGCCTGGACCATCTTGGCCGAGCCGACGCCCATCGTCCGGGTGCGCTGCTCGTGGCAACCCACGCACCCGACCACCTCCCCGGGCATGACCGACGTGAAGGATCCCATGGCCTTGGCGGCCTTGCCTTTCTCGTCCTGCGCGACAAAGAAGATCGGCCTGCCCGCGGGCACCTTGAAATGAGCAGAGCCGTCCTCGGCGATCGGTACGGTTCCCAGGATCCGGTGGAGCACGTAGTTGGAATTGGTGGAGAGTGCGTCGGAATAGGCACAATTTGCCGCGGGACGGGGGAGCTCTTCCATGATCAGCAGGGACCGGATCGAGCCTCGCTCGATGCCCTTGCCGTCGCGCGTTTCGTACACATCCATGAGCACCATCGTGCCCATGCCGTCGCCGGGATCCACCACCGGCGGGATGATCGGCTCGCGGTCCCTGGCCACCAGGGGCCTGGGCTCGTGGAGATTCAGGTTGCCGTCGATGGTGTCATCCAGCGTGTAGACGACCTGGTAGTCGCCTCGGCCATTCATCAGAACAAGCGATCGGAGCGAAGCGGTCAGGATGCAGTTCTCGCTCAGCGGGAACGGGTCGCGCCATGCCTGCTCGTCGCCGGCCTTGTAATCGCCGACCTTGCGGAAACCACGGTCCACGAAGCGAGCAGACTTTTCGCTCTCGGGGCCGTGGGAGGCGTCGATCATCAGCAGGCGGCCCCGGCCCTCGTTTCGACCGTGGCCGTGCTGGACCGTGCAGACCACCTTGTCGCTGTCGGGCACCGGCTTGGCAGTGATGTAAAGGTTCCCCGTGCCCAGGTTGTCGTAGAACAGCTGCACCATGGCCCCGTCGGGGTTGAACGTCCAGAGCCCGTGCAGTGCGACCTGGCTGCGGTCCACGTACTCCCAGCGGGTGTAGATGACCCTGCCGTCGTTGAGCACCCAGGGGGAATTCTCGGTTTCCACGCCGAAACTCAGCGGCCGAATGTCCGAGCCGTCCGCCTCGCAGCGGTGCATGTTGGCCACCTGGGCATACCAGCAGGGCACCCAGCGCATGCATCGCGACGAGTTGAAGACGATCCCGCCGTCGGGCGTCCAGGTCGGCTCGAAATCGTCGTAGCGGTCGCTGTCGGTCAACTGCGTCAGGCCGCTGCCGTCGGACTGGATGGTGTACAGGTGAAACTGATTCGTCTCGTCGGGTCGATAGGCGAAGAGGATGGTCTTGCCGTCGTAATGGACGGCCGGGTCGCGAATGTCCCCCTTGGCGTCTTCCAGGATCGTGCGGACCTTTCCGGTGCGCAGATTCAACGCGCAGAGCTTGGCCCCGCGACCGCCATAGTAGAAGCTGTTGGGCTTGCGGATGTTGTAGCCGAAGTTGGCATACCAGTGCCAGTCGCGTCCGTTGGCCCGGACGGCGAATACGATTTCCTCCACGTCGGCCAGCTCGTTCTGCAGCGCCCGGGACAGCAGATCCTCGTCGGTCTCTTCGTAGAGTTCGCCCGGGTTCTCCTTGCCCCACTTGAAGGTGTACTTGTGAGGATCGACCGGGGCCTTGCCCTCCCTGGCCTTCGGGGCTGCTGCCGGGGAAATGCCGACCATGAAGCCCACTATAAGAGACAAGGTAGATATCGAATGCATTAATGACTTCATTTTATCCTCTCAAGCTTCTACCGATTCCTTGATCGCATCGGTGGCAGCGATATGGCTCGCCGCTGCCGGCGACCATCTATACTACCCCGTAGCAGGGGCCGAAGGTCTGTGATATATTGCTTACTTGCATGGAAATATCACAGCCCCACCATCTGCCCATTACCACAACTCGAAGAGTCCTCATCGCCGTGCCGACCTCGGCCAGTTGGGGTCAGCGAATCGTGCGCGGAGCGACCGCCTACGCCCGGCAGCGGGGGCCGGCCTGGGAACTGCTCTTCCAGGCCGGTGATACCACCGACCCGCGGAAGATGCTCAGCTTCGGCCAACCCGACGCGATCATTCTCCACCCTCCCACGCCGGATGTGATCGACCTGGCCAGAAACCGCAACAAGCCCGTGGTGCTGGTGGGAGAATCAGGCCACCTGGCAGACTGGCCCTGCGTAAGTGAGGACAATCTCGCCGTGGGACAGCTCGCAGCCGAGCACCTGGGAGCCAAGGGGTTTCGAAACCTGGCCTTTTGGGGATTTCCCGGAGAGGCCTATTCAGATCTGCGGGAGGAGGGCTTCTTCCGCAAAGCCCGAGAGAAGGGCTTGGAAATCTTCGCCCAGCGAGGCTCGAAATGGGCCAAGGGCTCCGGGCGAATCCCGTCCGACCTGGAAGAATGGCTGATGCAGTTGCCCCGACCCAGCGCCCTGCTGCTGGCCGACTGCAACCTGGGGGCCCAGGCCGCCTGGGCAGCACGCCAGCACAATATCCGCGTACCGGAAATGCTCGCCCTGCTGACGGTTAACAACGATGAGCTGCTCTGCGAACTTTGCACCCCCGCGCTTTCCTCGATCGATCAGGGCTGCAGGCAGATCGGCTTTGAGGCGGCCTCTCTTGTCGAAGACCTCCTGGACGGCAAGACCCCCGATTCGCGCGTTCAGCGCGTTCGGCCCCTGGGGGTCATCGAACGACAGAGTACCGATTCGCTGGCCATCGAGGACAGCCAGACGGCCGAGGCGGTCCGGTTCATCCGGCGCCGCGCCCTGGACGGCATAACCCCGCGTGACGTCCTCCGGGAGATCCCCGTTTCGCGCACGGGGCTGGAACTGCGTTTCAAGGAGGTCCTGGGCAGGACGATTTTCCAGGAAATCCAGCAGGTTCGCCTCCAGCATGCGCGTAAACTTCTGACGGAAACCGACCTGAAGATCGAGACAATCGCCCGACGTTGCGGGTTCAGAGACGGCAGCTACTTCGCCACGGTTTTCCGGCGCGAGATCGGCGGTTCGCCTTCGGAATTTCGCGACACGTACCGCTGAGGATCTCCCCGAGGCTGGCGCGTGCTTGACCCACTGCATGCCTTTGTTTACGGTGGGGCTCTGCGCTTGGAAGATGCCACTGCCAGGGCAGCTCGAACCGGCCCGATGGCCGGAGGAGTTCCCGACCAGGAGGCATCCAAGCCGGCTTATGCCCGCAGCCAGGCCCGGCCACGATGGCCTGCCAAGCGCGGGCGATTCCCCGCGCCCGGGTCGCGGACCGGAAGACCGGCCTGCCTGCGGAAGCACTTGGACTGCAACGAAAAGGAACCATACGATGAACGCATCCGACGCCCCCCACGAAAAACTTGGCCTGAACTCCAACCTGTACCAGCCGCTGGACCCGGCCGGGGTGAAGAAGACAGCCGAGGCCACCATGGAAGTTCTGGAAAAATCCGGGGTGGCGGTCTATTCCAAACGCGCCCGCGAAGCGATGATCCAGGCCGGAGCAAAGGCTGTCGATGATTCCCCCAACCTTCGCCTGCCTCGGGCGATGGTCGAAGACGCTATCGATTCCAACCCCTCCTCCATCACGCTGTACTCGCGAGACGGGCAGAACGACTGCGTCCTCGAAGGCAGCAAGGTCCACTACGGCACGGGCGGCACGGCCATTTACGTTCTGGATCCGGAAACCGGAGACCGACGCCCCAGCCAGACGCGGGACGTGATTTTCAACGCCCGGATGGTTCAGCAACTGCGAAATATCCACCTGTTTACGATCAATGTCTTTCCCAACGAGATCAAGGCCAAGGACGAGATCGACGTCAACCGGTTCTACCACTCGCTCAACCACACCACCAAGCATATCATGGGCGGGATCTACTCCATGGATGGCTGCAAGAAGGTCATCGCCATGGCCGAGGAAATCGCCGGGAGCCCCGAGGCCCTTCGCGAAAAGCCGTTCGTCTCGTTCATCACGCTGATCATCAGCCCGTACAAAATCGACGACATCTACGGCGACATGACCTGTCTGCTGGCTGAGAACAACCTTCCCGTGGTGGTCCCCACCGAACCGATCTGCGGCACGACCTCGCCGATCACCTTGGCCGGCAATGTCCTGACGCACATCTCCGAGACCCTCGCGGGTATCGTGCTGGTCCAGTCGGTGCGCAAGGGCGCGCCGGGTATCTGTGGAGGGGTCGGCTCCATCCCGGACCTGCATACGATGGGTCACCTGGGCGGCCCGATCGAACGCGGGATGATCAACGCAGCCGTGGCGCAGATGGCTCAGCATTTCCAGATCCCGGTCTATTCCACCGCCGGAACGACGGACTCCAAGGCCGTCGATGTCCAGGCTTCGTACGAGAGCGCCATGTCCAGCCTGCTGGTGGCCATGAGCGGAGCCAACTACATTCACGACATTGCCGGCCTGATGGAAGCCGACCTGACCGTCGCCTATGAGAAGCTCGTGATCGACAACGAGATTCTCGGCATGTGCCAGCGCGTCCTGCGGGGTATCGAGGTGACCGACGAAACCCTGGCCACGGACCTGATCATCCGCAAGGGACCGGCACAGGACTACCTGGCCGAGGAACACACGCTCGACCATCTGCGGACGGAATTCTTCATGCCTTCCCTGGCCAACCGGGACAAACGCGACCAGATGCAGCCGGACCAGGATGCCATGGGGCGGGCGAAGAAGTTCGTCCAGGATCTCCGCCAGGCCCCGGCCCAGGATCTGCTCGAAGAGGCCCTGCGCAAGAAGCTCCTGGAGCGATACCCCGAGATTCGCCGGTAAACTCCGCGCCGGCCGGAACTGCGGGCTTTGCCGGACCGGAAGCAGAGAAAGCTTATGCGACCCTTCAGTTTTCGTTATACTGCGGAGGAACCGATCGGTTCCTCCACGGAAGGAAGGCCATGAAACGGACACTGGAACAGCTTCTGGGGCAGCAACAGTTCGCTCGCGCTTACAAACTCCAGACCGATACGATCCAGGCTTTCCACAAGCTGGCTCGCAGCGTGGGTGGCCGCGTCTGCCCGACCCTTCCTGTCAGTGAAGACCAGCTTTCGATCGAGCGGAATTTCTTCTCCACGCTTTATCTGTCGGTCATCATCGAGCTGGTCAATACCAGCGGGTACCTGCCCCTCTACGCCATGGTGAACCAGGCGATGCGCGCCTGCGTTACCGCAGCCGACAACATCCTGGACGACGAGTATAAGCCGGTGTTTCAGTTCGAGGCCCAGCCGGCGGGAGGAAGGATCCGATCCATCCTGACCATCATGCTCTCCGATCGGATCATCGAGCAGTTCGCCGCCCGTGAATATGCGGATTTTGACGTACTCCACGATGCGTGCCTCTCGAGCTTCCAAGCCCTGGCCACCAGCCTTCTGGAAGAAGGTGCCGAAGAGACCAGGCCGGTGGACATTCTGCCTCCCGGGCAGATCACGACGCGCATCCACACACGCAGAACGGCCAATCTGTTCCTGGCTCCCCTGGTACTGCCCACGAGCATCGAGGAGATCGACCCGGCCTTGCTGGCCTTTGGACGGGCGTCTCTGAAGCACTTCGGGCTGAGTTTCCAGATTCTCGACGACATCCGTGACATGCCCGAGGACATCCTGGGTGGAAGACACAACCTGTGCGTCTCGCTGCTGAAGGAATTCGAGGGACCCGAAAAAACCGCTCGCATTCTCTCGGAGTTTCGAGAAAACAACGACAGCAACTGGCAGAGCTGGCAGCGTTTTGAAACGGTGGCAAGGCGGGCAGCCACGCTGGCGGCGGAAGAAATGGCCACCGCATACGAGAACCTCGCCGGGGCCGGCTCGCAGATCGCCCAGGTCCCCTTGCGAGACATGCTCCTGCTGGTCTGCCGTCTGCTGGGCATCGAGTCCGTGGAAGACTACCTGCCCGAGGACGTGTAGTTCGATCCGTTTCCGATGCAAGGCCGACAGCCGGAAATGTAACCTCCTTCCGTTGCCGCGTCCTTTGTTCACTCCTCTTCATACAGGGGTTTGCACGCCGAGCCGTTCTGGCCGATAATCCGCCACTGCAATGTCCATGAGCCTTCAAGACCAACTTCAGGCAGCCCGCAGCCGACTGCTGGATCTCTCGCTTCGCAACCGGATGCTCAACTTCCGTCCGACACGGCGAACCACCATCGAGATCGTCGACGAACTTCCCGGACAGGTCTGGAACCTCCTGGTGGGAGAGCAGAAGAAGCTGGCTTTTCTGTCCCGGGAGGAAAGGCCCGATGAGACATGCGACGCAGAAGAAGCCGACGGGGCCTCCAATGCGTCTCGGGAAGGTGAGGCCGAGGGTGATTCGGCCCCGCAGGCCCCGCCCCCGCTGGAACTGCCGACGATTTTTGAGGAATCCGACACACAAGAGCCGGAGGAATCCCTCCCGAGCGAAACTGAAGCCGAATCAGATTCCGACACCGAAGAAGCTTCCGAGGAGGCGTTCCAGCTTCCCGACCTGGCCGAGATGCTCTCCCGGAACGACCAGCAGCCCTTGCCCCAGCGATACAGCGACCTGCTGCTTCAAACCGACCTGCCCGGGCCACAGTTGCAGACAAACCTCCTTCGGATCGACCAAGCCGCCACCAGCGCCCTGGAGGAACGCGGCACGAACCTGCTCTACCTGACCCTGGGCGCACTGCAATGGAAACAGCCCGACGACGACCGCCTGTTCACCGCTCCGCTGATCCTCCTGGGCGTCCAACTCCACCGCACCAGCGCCAAGAGACGATTCGAAGTCTCCTGCCTGTCGCCCGAAGCCGTGTTAAACCCCTCCCTGGCCGCAGCGTTGGGCAGGGACTGGCAAATGGAACTGCCCCCGCCGCCGGAATCCTGGGAGGACTTCGACGCCCATGCCTGGCTGGAGCAGGTCAGGGATTTGATCGACCAGCGGGATGGCTGGCAGGTCACCAGCCAGGTCTTCCTGACCCTGCTGTCGTTCACGAAGTATCTCATGTATGCCGACCTGGACGACCAGCGGTGGCCTGCAGGCGACCGCATTACCGACAGCCGGATCGTACGGGCCCTGACGACCGGCCCGGAAGACAAGACCGAGACTCCCGTCGAGCTGACCAAACCGATCGACCCGGCCCAACCGGAAGATCCCCGGGAGGTCTTCCAGGTCCTCGATGCCGATGCCACCCAGTCCCGCGCTATCCGCGCCGCCCGCCAAGGCCGATCCTTCGTCCTGCAAGGCCCCCCGGGCACCGGCAAGAGCCAGACCATCGCAAATATCATCGCACAGTGCCTGGCCGACGGAAAGAGAGTCCTGTTCGTAGCCGAGAAGCAGGCCGCCCTGCAGGTCGTCAAGCACCGTCTCGATCAGCTCGAGTTGGGACAGTTCTGCCTGGCCCTGCACTCGAACAAGTCCTCCCGCCAGGCCGTCACCGCCGAACTCCAGCGAACGCTGGACGCACCGCGATACAGGGCCACCCCCCGGGACGGCCAGGCCGAGAAGATCCTCCGCCTCCGCAAGAAGCTCGACGAATACGTCGACGCGCTTCACAAACCCATAGCCCCCAGCGGGATCAGCCCGCACCAGGCGATTGCCAAAACCGCCCTGCTCAAGGACGTACCGGAGCTTTTTGCCGATCTGCAAGACCCTCGACGCTGGACACAGGCCGACCTCCAGGAGCACCAGGAAGCCCTGGAAAACTTCTCGGGCCTGCTGGAGACGGTCTGGCCCCCGGCCCGGCATCCCATGCGCGGCGTCAGGATCGACCAGGCTCCCGCTCCCCTGCTGCGTAGCCTTAGCCAAACCTGCCGACAAGACGCCGAGCTTCTCGAACGCCTCGTCGCCACGGGGCGACAAACAATCGACCTGCTCCAGGCCCCGCCGCCGGATACCCTTTCGCAGATTCGAAGATTGGCCCGCATCGCCCGGCGCATTCTGGAAGCTCCCCACCCGGCACGCAGGCTCCTGGAAGACGATACATGGGTACACCCGGGCCCAGGGGCCTTGGCCCTGGTGGAGCCGATCCGCAACCTGCAAACGCTCGACGCCTGGACCCTGCAGCGGTATCACCCGGATCGGCTCGATGCAGCCGACTGGGCGCAGATGCATGCACGGGCCAGGAACTTCTGGGCTTCGCCGCTGCGATGGCTCCGCCCGTCCTGGTGGTCGGACCGAAAACTCCTCAGGCAGATCCGACGCGAGAACCATCAGCCGGACCTGGCCGAGCAGATAACCGACCTCAAGCAACTCCAGCAGCGCGCGGATCTGGTGGACCAGATCGACGCCCAGGGCCAACTGGGCCTGAGCCTCTTCGCCGAGGCCTTCTCTGCTCCGGAAAGGGACCTGGAGCACTTGCTGGCCCTGGCCGAGTGGCTCGGAGAGATCCGCCCCCTGCTGGCCGATGGCACGCTTGGCCCGGCGGTCATTGACCTCTGCTCAGGCCAGGGGGATACAATGCCCCTGGAGCAATCACTTGAACAGTTGGACTCGTGCCTGGCCGCGTGGGACGAAGCCCTGGCCAGGCTCAAAGAAGACCTTCTGCTGGACATGCAGAGTTGGATCGGCCAGGCAGATCCGGATCTTGCCGATCCGGCCGGGATCGTCGAGCGCCTGGAGGAAATGGCCCGCAACCCGGATACCCTTTACGACTGGGTCCAGTTTCATCGCGGGTTCCAGGGGCTCCGGACAGGTCCGCTGTCGGATTTCATCCGGAAGGCGCTTCAGGAAGAGATTGAGCCCGAATTGCTCTGGCTGAGCCTGGAAAAGGAGTTCCACCGGCAACTCGCCCAGGAAGCCCTTGCCCAGAGAGAGCCCCTGGCCAGGTTCAACTCCCAAAGCCACCAGGCCGACCGGATGCGATTCGCCCGGCTCGACCGCCAGTGGATCGCGGATACCCCCGGGCGCCTGCGGGCGATGCTCTCGGCCCAGCGACCCGACAGCGATGGCCGCGCCGCCCCTTCCTCCCAATTGGGAATCCTTCTGGGGGAAATCCGACGAAAGCGCGGCGGACGATCGATCCGTTCGCTGCTGGCCGATGCAAAAGAGGCCGTCCAGACAATCAAGCCGTGCTTCATGATGAGCCCGCTTTCGGTCTCGGAGTACCTCGACCCAACCGGGGCCAGATTCGACCTGGTGATCTTCGATGAAGCCAGCCAGGTCGAGCCGGCCGACGCACTCGGGGCCATCGCCAGGGGCCGACAGCTCATACTCGTGGGAGATTCCCAGCAGCTCCCGCCCACGACGTTCTTCAATTCGATGGCGGGGGAAGCTTCGGATCCGACCGGCGCTATCGGCCTGGCGGACATGGAGAGCATCCTGGACCGCGGCGAGGTGGTGCTTCCAAGGCTGCGGCTGGGGTGGCATTACCGCAGTCGCCACGAGTCGCTCATTGCATTCAGCAACCGGGAGTTCTACGACGAGAGGCTGGTGGTATTCCCTGCCACCGGCCGGGAAGAAACGCTGGGTCTCAAAGCCGTCTATGAGCCCGACGATCTGTACGATCGGGGGCGCAGTCAGACCAACCCCGCACAGGCGCGCCGGATCGCAAGGGCCGTCTTCGAACACGCACGCCGGAACCCGGAACTGAGCCTGGGAGTCGGAGCATTTGGCCGGCGCCAGCAACAGGCCATCCTCGACGCGGTGGAAGTCCTTCGCAGGCAGGACGATTCGGCCGAAGAATTCTTCTCGCCCGAAAGGTCCGAGCCGTTCTTCGTCAAGAATCTCGAAACCATCCAGGGCGATGAGAGAGACGTGATCTTCCTCTCGGTCGGCTACGGCAAAAGTCAGCCGGAGGAGAGACTCAGTATGAACTTCGGCCCGCTGAACCAGGAAGGCGGCTGGCGAAGACTCAATGTCCTGGTCACACGGGCACGGAGACGCTGCGTGGTCTTTACCTCCATTGCGCCGGAAGACTTCGACCTCTCGGCCACCCAGGCCCGGGGCGTTCATGCCCTGCACCGTTATCTTGGATTCGCGATGGGCCGGGAGCAGGTCGCTCCTTCCAGCCCGGATATTCAGGGCGAGGACCTCTCGCAGGCGGTCTTCAACGCCCTGGACGAAAAGGGCTTGGACGTGGCCTGCAAGGTGGGGCCCGGGCCCTTCTACCTGGACCTGGCCATCCGGGACGAAGACAGGCCGGGCCGCTACCTGCTGGGCATCGAATGCGACGGGCCCGGCTACCGACAGGAACCCGATGCCCGCGACCGCGATCGCCTGCGGCTCCAGGTGCTCGAACAACTCGGCTGGAGGATCGCTCGCGTCTGGTCGGTCGACTGGTTCCATCGGCCCGAATCGCACCTCGGTAAGCTTCTGGCCTCGGTGGACAAGGCCCGGCGAGGCCAGCTCAGGCCCCAGCTTTCCGCCTCGGCGCCGGCCCCGGCCCCGCCGGTGGAAGTTGCCGGCGGGCAGGAACTCTCCCACGCCTATGTCATGTACGGAATAGACCAACCCCGCGAGCCGGAAACCTTCTACACCGTTTCGGTAAAGGATCTGGCGCGGGTCGTTTCGGAGATTGTGGCCGTCGAAGGCCCCATACACCGCGATGAACTCGCCCGGAGAATGGCGGCGGCCTGGGGAATCAGCCGGGCCGGAGCGCGACTTCGCGACCGCGTGGACCGCTCCATCCAGATCCTGCTGGGCAACGAGAAGATCCAGGCCCGGGGGAATTTCTATTGGCCGGCGGATATGACCGAGCCCACTGCCCGGCGGCGCGACGAGGAACGTCTCCGAGATGCCGACCTGATCTGCAGGGAAGAAATTGCCGCCGGCGCTCGCGCACTGCTCCAGGCCCAGTTCGGCATGACCCGGGAAGACCTGGCCTCCCAGACCGCCTACCTTCTGGGATTTGCTTCCACCGGCAAACGGATCGCCCGGAAGGTCGAGGAAACCGTCGAGGCGGAAATCCGGGCAGGAAGAATTATCCAGCAGGACGAAGGGCTCCTCGCTGCGGAAACTCCGCAGTAGAAAGCTCTGCCTTGCCTGAGAGACGCCGGGGCGTGTATGCTCTGGAAAACCTCTGGGAAAGGAAACCGACATGTCTCGAATGTGGATCGCCCTGCCGTGTTTGCTCGTACTGGCCGTTGGAGGCTGCTGCAACAGCTCCAGTGACAGCGACGCAGTCTCGATGATTCTTGGACGCCGGCCAATGCAGACTGCCTCTGCACAACCGCCTGTGATCGCTTCGGTCAGGCCTGAATCCTCAGCCGGACTGGTGGAAGCCGATCAGGTGGAAAGATTCGCAACCACCGACACCCGGGCCAATCTCCTTTTCTGCATGACCGGCCAGGACAGCCCGGATGCCGATCAGGCTTCCGGCGGCAAAGATACGGAGCGTTCTGCCGAGACCTCCAAGCCCTACGCCCACTGGTCCAAGAGGCCCGGGCCGGCCTATCCCGGGGATTTCTGGCACAGCCTCGGACGCGACGCCAAGGAGTTCCTGCCTATCGTCTGGGATGACACCAAGGCGGTTGCAACCAACGAAGCCGCCTGGATCGGCTTTGCCGCAGCGGGGATTACAGGAATCGCCCTCAGCGGCAACCGCGGCAACGACCAGGTGGAGGAACACTTCACCAAGAACTCCAGCCAACTCAACACCTTCTGGGATTCCGTCGGGGATGTCGGTGGCAACCCGGGGATGCATTTTGCCATTGCCGGCGCGATGTACCTCGGGGGGATGGCCTATGAGCACGACCAGACGTACGCACAGGGGAAGATGATGTTATCGGCCCTGTCGATCAACGGGCTGCTGACGCTGGGGCTCAAAGCCGCGGCACGGACCGAGAGCCCCAACGGCGACGAGTACGGCTGGCCCAGCGGGCATACATCCTCGAGTTTCTGCTTTGCAGCCGTGATGTACGAATCCTACGGCCCGGCCGTGGGCCTGCCCCTCTATGCCTTTGCCGCGTTTGTGGGCTACGAAAGGATCGACGCGAGGAACCACGACTTCAACGACGTGATTTCCGGTGCGATCCTCGGAGCCGTCATCGGCCACATCGTCGCTCAGAACCACCAGGACCGCACCAACGACTGGCAGGTCATCCCCTACGCCAGCCCCGACGGAACCATGGGCCTGAATTTCATGAAGAGCTGGTGATGCGCATGCCCCGCCTGAATCGTTTTACGCGATCCCGTCGCCGGGTTGCGGCTCACCCTTGGGCCTGTGCTTCCAGCGGCGGTGCACCCAGAGGTACTGCTCGGGGGCTTCGCGGATCATGGCCTCCAGCGAGGACGTGTACTGCTGGGTGATCCATCGCAGTGGATCGTCCTGCTGTTTCCACTGATCGGGCATCAGGACCCGCTCGCAGCCAATGTGAAAATGGTACCGGTCGCCGTCCCGCTTGGCATAGCCGCAGACGATCGGCAGATCGTACCGGATGGCCAGCAGGGCGATCGTCTTGTAGGCGCTGGCCTTTCGACCGAAAAAGTCCACAAACAGCCCCTTTCGCCCCGCGTCCTGGTCGGCGATGAAACCGATGGTCTCGTGATCGGCGATGAGCTGCTCCATCTGCTCGGTAGCGCCTTTCTTGTCGATAATCCGCTGGCCTGTCTTCTCCCGGACCCCCAAAACCATTGCGTCCAGGCGCGGATTGTCCAGCCTTCGGGCGATGGAGACCGTTGGGAAGCCCAGTGTGGCCAGGGTGTAGCCCAGGACCTCCCAATTTCCGAAGTGCCCGGTCAGGGAGAGCACGGCCGTCTTGCGTTGGAGCAGAAGGCGCATGGCGTCTTCCATCCGCTCGAAGGTGACATACTTCTGCCAGCGGTTCTGGGTGATCAGGCGCGGCGTAAAAAGGACCTCCAGGCCCAGGTAGACCATGTTTCGCATCGAGTGGCGTGCGACACGCTGAATCTTCCGCTGGGACCAGTCCGGGAAGCTCAGGCGCAAATGCTCGCAGGCCCGGTGGCGGTGGCGGGCGTCGAACTTGAAAAGCAGGTCCCCGATGACCCGGCAGGTCACGTAGCTCCACTGGACGGGGAACATATGCAGGATGGCTGTGAGAAACCGAAGGGCCATCCAGGAAAGCCAACCCGAAAGCCCTCGTCCCTTGGGACGCTTGTTCTTGCGCTTGGGCATCTGCTACCGGTTCTCCGCCTCCGCCTTGAGCCGGCTGAGAACTTCCAGGGCCTTTTCCAGGGCCTGGTCCACGTTTACCAGAGAGGGCTTGTCGTCCGTGCGCTTCTTGATTTCGACATTGCCCTCCTTCAGGCCGCGGTCTCCCACCACCACCCGCAGGGGAATGCCCAGCAGATCGGCGTCCTTGAACTTCACGCCGGGCCTGGCGTCCCTATCGTCCAGCAGGACGTCCACGCCGTTTTCCTTCAGGCCGTCGTAGAGCTCCCTGGACCGTCGGCTGACTTCCTCGCTGTCGTTGTTGACCTGGACCACGAGGACCTCGAACGGGGCGATGTTCACCGGCAGGACGCAGCCGTTCTCGTCGTGGTACAGCTCGATCGCGGCGGCCAGGATGCGGTTGACCCCGATCCCGTAGCAGCCCATGATGCAAGGCTGTTCGATTCCGTCTTCGTCCAGGAAGTTGGCCCCGAGGATCCTGGAGTATTTGGTACCGAGCTTGAATACGTGACCGACCTCGATGCCCTGGGACTCCCTCAGCACACCGTCGTCCTCGCGGGGTGAGGGATCGCCCTCAACGGCATTGCGGATATCCTCGACGTAGAGACGGAACTCCGAAGCCTCTCCCAGCGGCTCCAGCACGTCGCGCTTCCAGTTGAAATGTCGCACATGCTTGTCGTTTTGGTTGGCTCCGCTGACCCAGAAGCCCCCCTGGGCGGCGTCGGGGTCCACGACCAGGATGCTCTTGCACGTCTGAACCACCGCGTGTGGCCCGACAAACCCGATGGGCATCCCCGCCTGAGCAGCTTCGGCCGGGTCGGCCATCTCGACCGAGACCAGGGAGTCGAACCGCTCCCGGCATCGTGAGAGGAGCTTCATCTCGTTGAGTTCGTGATCCCCGCGCACCACCGCGATGATCCAGTCGAAGTTCTCGGGTTTCTCTTCCTGGAAGGTCGCTTTGAGCACGAGGGTCTTGAGCAGATTCCGGCTCTTTAGCCTGGTCTTGAGATGCTTCTTGAAGAAGGCGGATACTTCCTCGATCGTCCGACACTCGGGGGTCTCTACGGTGTCGAGCTCTCCGGTGGGCTCGCCGGAAAGGTCATGGGGCCTGGTGCCTGTTTCGGCCTTTTCCACGTTGGCGGCGTAGTTGCCCTTGTCGCTGGAAAGAAGGACATCCTCCCCCGCTGCGCAGGGAATCATGAACTCCTCGGTGTCCGTGCCGCCCATGCCTCCCGAGTCGGCCTCGACGGTGACGTACTCCAGCCCGCAGCGATGGAAGATGCGGCAGTAGGCGTCGAACATCTTCCGATAGGATTCATCCAGCCCCTCCACGGAAGCGTCGAAGCTGTAGGCGTCCTTCATGATGAATTCGCGGCTTCGCAGCACGCCGAAGCGAGGGCGGAATTCGTCCCGGAACTTCGTGTTGATCTGGTAGAGGTTGACCGGCAACTGCTTGTAGCTCTTGATCTCGGCTGCGGTCAGGGCGGTAACGACTTCCTCGGCCGTCGGGGCCAGGACATTCTCCCGCCCGTGGCGGTCGGTGAACTTGCACATGATGTCCTGGAAGACGACATCCCGCCCGGTCCGCTGCCACAGTTCCATGGGCTGAAGAATGGGCATGGAAATTTCCTGGGCGCCGGCAGCGTCCATTTCCTGCCGGACGATGTTCATGATCTTCAGCAGGGATCGCCATCCCAGGGGCAGGTACGTGTAGGTCCCGCTGGCGACCTTTCGGATGAAGCCGGCCCGGATCATCAGGCGATGGGAGGGAATCTCCGCCTCGGCGGGCGTTTCCTTGACGGTGGGAATCAATAGCTGGCTGTATCGCATGTTGGAAAAGGTTCCTTCGAGGATTCTTGTGGCCCGGCCCGAAGGCACGGGACGACCGGGTGACTCTTGCCAATCGGGACTGGGGCGTTTATATCCGGGACAGACAGGGTTTTCAATGCCGCCGGGTCTGGAGTACAATCGTGCCCATGAATGATTCCAAACGCTTCATCGACCAGTTCGTGTCCGGCCAGACGGTCGACCAGGTGTTCCTCGTCCGCGACAAGGACCTGCGTACGACCAAGAAGGGGGACCTGTACATCAGCGCGACTCTGGTGGACAAGACCGGGAATATCTCCTGCAGGATGTGGCAGGCGACCGAGTCCATCTACGCGGCCATTCCCGTCGAGGGCTTCCTGCACGTCAAAGGCCGCATCGAGGACTATCGCGGCCGGTTGCAGATTATCCTCGACGCCTGCAGGCCCTGCCCCTCCGACAAGGTGGATCTGGCGGACTTCCTGGCCGCCAGCAGCCAGGACACCGAGAAGATGTGGGCCGAGCTTCTCAAGGTCCTGCGGAACATCAAGGACAAGCACCTGAGGCTTCTAATCAAGAAATTCGTGGAGGATCAGGATCTCGTGGCCGGCTTCAAGCGCAGCCCGGCGGCCATGCAGATGCACCACCCGTTCGTGGGCGGACTGCTGGAACACACGCTCAATGTCGCCCGAGCGGCCCAGGTCCTGCTGCCCCTCTACCCCGACGTGAACGCCGACCTGATCTACGCGGGGGTCTTCCTGCACGACATCGGCAAGACGGCAGAGCTGTCCAGTTCCACCTCCATCAACTACACCGACCGGGGCATGCTGGTGGGACACATCACCATGGCGACCATCTGGATTCAGACCAAGGCCCAGCAGGTGGCCGAGGAAACCGGCGAGGGTTTCCCCCAGAGGCTTCTGGATCTGCTCCAGCATCTGATTCTCGCCCACCACGGCGAGCACGAATACGGCTCACCGAAGCTGCCGATGATTCCCGAAGCCTTCTTCCTGCATTATCTGGACAATCTGGATGCGAAGCTCTGGATGACCCTCAATGCCATCCAGAACGACCCGGACGATGACTCAAGCGTCACGCGGTTCCTGCCGCAACTGCAGTCGCGAATCTTCAAAGATCACGGTCCGTTGACGCAGTAGCTAGCGTCGGATTTATCGCGGCCTGATCCTGGGAAATGTGGATCAGCAAAACCGTACCTCCTTCCCGGCGGAAGGTTTCGATCGTGCCTCCCAACTGATCGATCTGCCTGCAGAGATCCGCAAGCGCATCGGGGACCTTATGTAGCCGCGATTCGCTCTGACTGTCGAAGAACTCGATCTGAAGCGACTGGGACCGCCGAGACAGCAGAACCTCCAGCGGAACGGATCGGCCCGAGGAAAGGGTTGCATTTAGAATCTGCTGACAGAAACGGTACAGGAAGAATTCCAGTGCCCGGGGGAATCGGTAGTCGATCATGTCGGGGCCGAAGGAGACAGTCACATCTATCCCCTCATGCCTCCAGTGCTGGACAAGCTGATCGATGGCCGCGGCGAGACCGGCCTGTTCGAGCCTTGGCGGGAAGAGTCCATAGCAGATGCGGCGGATTTTGCCGGTCAATTCGCGACTTTGCTGGATGGCCTGGGCCAACCGATTGTCGTGTTGCTTTTGCGACTGGGCCGATTCCAGGCTTCCCCCCAGGAGCGTCAGGTGAAGCTGAGACAGATTCCGCCGCAGGGACTCATAGACCTCCCTGGCCAGACCTCTGCGCTCTTCTTCACGAAGATGGGCCATCTGCTGCTGAAGATCCTGGAGTTCGCTTTCGATCCGATCGGCACTGCGATGGTATCCCAGGAGCGTGATGCCGACGATTGTGCCCGATATCGCAACACCGACCGGTGTAAGGGCCGGTGAGGTCCACCCGGCGATATTGGAGATCAACTCGGCGGTAACCAGCGAGATATCGGCGGCTTATGTGGACTTGCGATTTATGCGGAGTCCTCGATGCATCTCTGGGTCCGAGGG
>CAZOVB010000058.1:0-29435 GCA_964583095.1 uncultured Planctomycetaceae bacterium | reverse complement strand
TCGTCACCGACGATGCCGAACTTGCCCGCCTTTGCCGCGGGATGGCCAATCAGGGCCGCCTGGATTCGACCACGGATGCCCACCAGATTCTGGGGTACAACTACCGGCTCAGTGAGATTTCCGCCGCGGTGGGCGTCGTCCAGATGGAGCGTTTCGATGAGCTTCTTGCCCGCCGTCGACAGGTGGCGGAGTATTACAATCAGGCACTGAAGGAAGTGGAGGAGATACATCTTCCCCCCTGCCCCAATCCCGGGGAAAACAGTTGGTTCGTCTACGTCGTTCGGCTGGCAGATCGGTTCTCAGAGACAGCCCGCGACCGGTTGCTGGGTGCAATGAAGGATAAAGGCATTCACTGTCAGAGATATTTCCGACCCATCCATTTGAGTGAAACCCTCAATGACTCCGTTTTCTGCGGCGGAGGGCTCGCCCAGTGCGAGAGAATCGGGGCCAGAACACTCGCCCTGCCCTTCTATAATCAAATGTCCACCGAGCAGATAGATCGTGTCGTATCCGCGCTGAAAGACGAGCTTTGCAAGGGGCATGTTGCGGTATCAGAGGAGAAAGACATAACCGAGTCTCCCGCCAAAACCCGAAGCGTGCCCTTTTTTCGGGTTCAATGTCAGGGAAACGAACTGCACTATCTAAAGGAAGTCCTGGAAAGTGGCTGGCTTACTACAGCCAAGAAGGCATTTCGGCTCGAACAGGCCTTTTCCGAAATTGTCGGAGCCCAGCACGCCGTTGCGGTCAATTCCTGCACGGCCGCGTTGCATCTGGCCTTGGAGGCCCTTGGGGTCAAACCCGGGGATCGAGTCTTCGTCCCGACTATGACCTTCACCGCGTCGGCCGAGGTGGTCCGCTATCTCGGCGCTGAGCCACTGCTGTTGGATGTAGAATACGGCTCCAGCCTTCTGACACCGGAGATCCTGGCCGAGGCCATCCGAAAGCACCCGGAGGTCAAGACACTGGTTATTGTGCATTTTGGTGGTCAACCCGCAGCGATGTTCTGTCAAGACCGTCCGGGCATTGTCGATCTATGTCGAAGCAACGGCATTCGGATTGTCGAGGACGCCGCGCATGCCTTCCCCGCCAGATGCGGCGAGCGCCCGATCGGGTCGATCGGGGACGTCACCTGTTTCAGTTTTTACGCCAACAAGACCATCACCAGTGGTGAGGGAGGAATGATCACCACGGACGATGCCCAGATCGCACAACGAGCCCAGAAGATGCGGCTCCATGGGATCGACAAGGACGTCTGGGATCGCTACACCTCCGCCAAGGCCAGCTGGGAATACGACGTAATCGCGCCAGGGTACAAGTACAACCTCTCGGACCTCAATGCTGCAGTTGGCCTTGCCCAGTTGGAAATGTACGATCGATTCCATCAGTTGCGCCTCTCCTGTGCAAACTACTACCGCGAGCACCTTTCGAGCATCGACTGCATAGATTTGCCGTTGGTCCACGTTCCTCTGGAGCACCACGCGTGGCACCTTTTCAACATTGTGGTCAAGGAAAACGCACCCGTAGAACGTAACGAGTTGGTGCGGAGACTCCAGGATCGCAACATTGGAACCAGTGTCCATTACAAACCCCTGCATCGGATGAGCTACTACCGGGACCGCTACAAGCTCACTCCGGACGACTACCCCAACGCCGAACGCATCTGGGAAGGTTGTCTGTCGCTGCCGTTGTTCCCGTCGATGACGACCGAAGACCTCGAATACGTCTGCCAGGCCCTTCATGAAATTCTTTGCCCGTGAGCCATGGGTAAAAGAGCTTTTGACATTCTCGGAGCACTGGCGGGATTGATTGTCCTGCTTCCGCTGCTTCTGATCCTCGCGGTGCTGGTGAGACTGACTTCCCGGGGGCCGGCTCTGTTCCGCCAGAGACGCGTCGGAAAGAATGGCAAAGACTTCACCCTTTACAAATTTCGCTCCATGACTGTTGCGCCCGAAGCGTCTCGAGGGCAGTTCGACGCAGGAGATACCTCGCGGGTTACCCCGGTCGGGAGAATTTTGCGAAAAACCAAACTCGATGAACTGCCGCAGCTTCTCAATGTTGTCCGGGGGGACATGTCGCTGGTCGGGCCCAGACCGGAAGTCAGGAAATGGGTGGAAGCCTATCCCCTCAGATGGAAGACGGTCCTGACCGTTCGTCCGGGCATTACGGATCCGGCCTCGATCGAGTTTCGCAGCGAAGAGGAAGTTCTGGCCAACTCGACGGATCCCACCCGCACCTACCGGGAACAGATCCTGCCCCGCAAGCTCGATCTCTACGAGCAATACGTCCAATCCGCCTCCCTGGGGACCGATATCGCCCTGTTGTTCAAGACGGTTTCAGCCGTTCTATTCCCCCGGAATCCCCAGCGCAAGCAGGAGAGAAATGTATGACCGATCCGGTGGCTCAATTCGAGCAGGAGTTGTCGAATTTCCTGGGCGGGGGATACGCAACAGCGTTCTGGAAAGGCCGTGTCGCCCTCTATGCGATCCTGGAGGCAATGGACATCGGGGAAGGTGACGAAGTCATACTTCCCGGTTACACCTGCGTGATGAACGTAAACCCCATCATGTACCGGGGAGCCCGCCCGGTCTACGCGGATATCGACCCGGAAACGTACAACATCTCGCCCGAAGCCGTGGAGACGCTGGTTACGGACCGCACACGTCTGATCATCGCACAGCACACCTACGGAATACCGTGCGATGTCGAAGCCCTTGGCCGGATCGCTCAGCGCAACAATCTGGCGATGGTGGAAGACTGCTGCCTGGCCCTTGGCAGCACCCTGAACGGGAAGGTCTGTGGGACATTTGGACGGGCCTCTTACTTCTCCTTCCAGTGGAACAAGCCTTTTACCACAGGCGTGGGAGGTATGGGCTGGACGGGCGAGGAAGAATTGTACCGGCGAATGAAACAGTTCAGGCAAGAGCACACCGGCAGGCCTTCGGCCAAGGCCTCTGCGCTGCTTGCCGCCCAGCGAATCTTCCACCTCGCACTTGTCTATCCAAAAACCACCGCGTTTCTTACCAAGACCTTCCGGTGGCTTACGCGAAAAGGGCTGGTGGTGGGCTCATCCAGCAATGCCGAGTTCCAACCGACCATGCCAGGGGACTTCCTTCGAAGGATGAACCGAGGTCAAGGCCGGGCGGGCCTGCGAGGAATCCGCCGGGCTTCTATCAATATTGAACATCGACGCAGAATGGCCGACATTTACGACGAGCTTCTACTGCAGGCAGGCTTTGATGCAGCGCCAAGACCGGCCGGTACGGATCCGGTCCTCGTGCGATACCCGGTCCAAGTTCCCGACAAGGCCCGGGCGGTCGCCTTGGCCCCGGCCGCCAAGGTCGAACTGGGGACCTGGTTCGAGTGTCCCCTGCACCCGCACGAAACCCCGTTGGAGGAGTACGGTTACACGCAGGGGCTCTGTCCCCATGCCGAAAATGCCTGCCGACACGTCGTCAACCTGCCAACCCACCCCCGCGCCAATGAGAAGACAGCTCGCAGAAGTGTGGAATTTCTCAAGACCGTTGCAAACTGCTCACGAGCCTAGGCCATGCCTCCAGTCATTGAACCGCTTACCAGCCGACACAGCAAACTGGCCGCCAAACTGCACAGGAAGTGCATTCCCACCGGTTTTCTGTCCAACCTGGGCCAAGGTTTTCTCGGGCAGTTGTACAAAGCCGTGGCCGGTTGTCCCGCGGGCTTTGGTTTCGTTTCCGTCCGATCCGAGGGACAAGGACTGGGTTTCGTAGCCTGTGCCACTTCCACCGGAAAGCTCTACAAGCAGGCCCTGCTGCGGCGAGGCTTGCTGATGGCCCTTCCCCTGATGCGATACATGTTCAGGCCCTCCTTCGTGCGGCGAATGTACCATACGCTTCGATACCCCAGCGAGACCTCCGTGGACCTGCCATCGGCCGAGATCCTCTCCATCGCCGTCTCGGAAGATGCACGCGGTATGGGCGTGGGCAAAGCTCTCATGCAGGCGGCATTGGAGGAGTTCGCTTCCCGAGGAATCCGTGATGTCCGCGTGGCCGTCTGGGCGGAAAATGAAGTGGCCAACGCCTTCTACAAACGGTGCGGTTATCGACTGGCCCTGACGCGAAAACACCACGGGCTGGATATGAACATCTACGTCACAACTCTGAGCGACAACCACGGATCCCTCTGATTCGCCGCAACTCTCTTTCGTAGACGTCGAGAACCTTTCGAACAACGCGCTGTTCATCGAAAGACTCGACAGCCCGTCGCCTTGCATTCAAGGCCAAGGTGGCCCGAAAGTCATCCTTTTCCAGAATCTTCCCCATGGCCTGTGACAACAGGTCTGGCTTCCTGGCAGGGACAAGCAGCCCATTGTATCCGTCGATGACGGCCTCGCGACAACCCCGAATGTCCGTTACAACAGCCGGCAGTCCCATCGCGTTTGCTTCCAGGACGGAACGCGGGTACCCCTCGCGATAGCTGGGCAGACAATAAACGTCCATCGTCGCGAGAATCCGCTCCACGTCATTCCGCTGACCGCAGAAGACCGCCTGGTCGTGTATGCCGTGCTCTTTCGCGTCCTCTGGGTTCAATCCGCCGCTTCGCGAGAAGTCGCAGAAGCCGACATGAACCAGCCACACATTCGGAAACCTTTGCCTCAGCTTCGCCACAGCGGCAAAAAGGTCCAGCAGGCCCTTCTCTTCCACCATTCGAGCAATGATTCCCACAACCGGAACATCCTCCGGGACGCCCAGTTGCTTGCGAATCTGGCCCCGCTGCTGCGAATCAAAACGCTCCGGGTCAAACCGCGTGAGATCGATCCCGTTCCCCAGCCACTCCACCTTCCTCCAAGGGAACCCGACCTCTTCCACAAGCGCTTTGGCGTCCTCCTGGCTCTGGCTGAGGACATGCGTGGCAATGCGACAGGTCTGCACTTCCAGCGCTCGGTAGAGCGATCTTCTGACGCCCCTGTCAAACGCATGATAGTACAACCCGTGGACCGTGTTGATGCGTATCGGGACCCCTGCCAGTCTCGCTGCGATCTGACCCAGAAAGGCTGCCTTGGGCGTGTGGGTGTGAAGGATGTCCAACCGCAGCTTTCGGAACAGTTCGACCAGCGTACCAACGACCCGGTAATCATGGGCAGGGTGAATCCGGCGCAGAATCTCGACGGGGACCACTCGAATCCCGCGCGAACGTATTTTCGCGAATTCAGGCCCGTCACTGGAGATCCCGTACACCTCGTAGCCGGCATGGACCATCCCTTCCATCTGCGTCAGCAGGAGCTTGTCCAGTGAAGCGGACACCGCGCAGAGAACACCCACGCGAATCGGCCTCGTGGATTCACGACCAGGGCGCTTCCGACAGGGCACATCCATCATGGAGCGCCCTCGCCCTCAGATATAAGCTTGCTACGCTCCCGAAACGATCCGCCCAGGCGCAAAAGACAGAGATGCCGTATTGCGAAACTCAGCAGCGATTCGCCGTTGCGCAGGAGCTTGAGCAGCTTTCTTGAAAGCGCCTTGGGCATCAGCCCCCACAAGCCTGTCGCAAACCGGCGCACCGGCAATGCCACGCGGACAAATCGGGTTTGGGAACTCACCTGCTTCATTGATTCCTCTTGGCCCACCCCGTTTTCCACTGAAGGACACCTGCCTTTTCTCGCCAGCATGTGCGCTTTCTGTGACGGCCTATTCATGCCCAACTGCCCCTGATCCCGCCGAGCGAAAAGCCGGCCACTGCCGCTGCTCGGGCGGCGGCAACGTCGGGGCAGCTTCACTGTAACACGCTGCCGGATCTTCGACAACGCTCTAAATGGCCTCTTGTTGGGACAAGTCCTTGCCCATTCAATGGTCCGCGACTACCTTCCAAGCAAGGTTCGCCAGAGGAGGCCGGTTTGGATCCGCCCTGCCCCTGCGGTGAGATCCACCGCGGAGCGAGCCGGTCGGAGCCCTCACTCCAAACAGCCAGACAGGAAAGCATTTTGATGAACCCCGTTACCGCACATGATCGAAAGATTCTCCGTGACCTGGCCTCCCGCTATGCCCGGGTTGCGGCCAAGCCCATCCAGCAGCAGCGACGCGACTTGTGGCGCGAGCAGAACAGCCTCCGCCCTACCCGGCCGCTGGTATACATCCGTGGCGGCAGAGCGTGGTCCGAGCTGCCCGAGCTGCAAGTCTATCAGTGCGAAGATGCGTCCCTGCATGGACTTGAACATCAACTGCGCCTGGGCCTGCTTCGCGATACCTGGGGCGATGACTGCGTGCTCGAGCCGTGGATCGACGTTCGGGCCATCCACAAGGGCAGCCGGTGGGGCCTGGAACCCAGCAGGACCCACAGCGACACGCACAAAGGCTCCTGGAAAGCCCAGTACCCCCTCAAGGAGCCCGAAGATCTGGCCAAACTCCAGGTCCCCAGCCACGAGATCGACGAAGAGGCCACGCAGCGGCAGTTCGATCGCTTCCAGGAAGTCTTCGAGGGAATCCTGCCTGTGAATCTCGACAGGGGTCCCTTCTGGCGGGGCCTGGCCGGCGATTTAAGCATGGCCCTGGGCAACCTGCGGGGGATGGAGAACTTCATGCTGGACATGATGGACCAGCCTGAATGGCTCCACGAGGTCATGGCCCGGCTGCGGGACGGCGTTCTGAAAATCCACAACGAGGCCGAGGCCGCCGGAGACTGGTCGTTGTCCTGCGGCGATAACCAGGCCCTTTGCTACAGCCACGAATTGCCCGACCCCCAGCCGAATACATACAACCTCCGCCGCAAGCAGCTCTGGGGGTTCATGGCCGCCCAGGAATTCGCCCTGGTCTCGCCGGAGATGCACGAGGAATTCCTGTTGCGCTACCAGCTTCCGATCCTCGAACATTTCGGGCTGGTCGCCTACGGCTGCTGCGAGGACCTCACGCGCAAGATCGACATGCTCCGGCAGATACCCAATCTGCGTCGAATCGCTGTTACGCCACGGGCCGACGTGGCCTCCTGCGCCGAGCAGATCGCCAGCGACTATGTGATCTCGTGGCGTCCCAACCCGGCCGAGATGGTCTGTTGCGGCTTCGACGAGGACCGCATTGGGCGAATCACTCGTGAAGCGCTCCAGGCCTGTCGCGGCCTGAACGTGGATATCACCCTCAAGGACATCGACACGGTCCAGAACGATCCATCCCGTCTTGCCCGCTGGGCGGCGATCACACGTGAAGTGATCGACGAAATGGGCTAAAGGCCCGGGAGGATGTTGACACGCCCCAGAGTACTTTAAAGGCTCTCACGTGCCACGGCGGATGGGATTGCAGGAGCGAGCATGGACTTTATTTCCATTCGATACAGCATCACCGAGTCGCAGTACATGACTGCCTGCCGGGCCCATTGGTCAGCCCGTGGACAGGGCACACGGTCCAATGCCCTGGCGGGGATTCTTTGCATGGCAGAGGGAATTGGGCTCATGTTCACCACGCTTCTCAGTGGCTGGATCAGTAGCCCATACGCTACCGGACAGCACAACCTGACGATGCAGCATTGCCGGCCAAGCTGAATCCCAACTGTCCCAGCACGACCAGAGCAAGTTCAAGACGCCCGATCCAAGCAGTGCCAATGCATCGTCCTGCCAGGGCTGCCCGGAGGCTTACTCGGGTTCCCCTGCCCGGCGCGAACGCACCACCAGAAGGACCTGCCCCAGCAGGACCGGAACCAGACTGAGCCCTGCAACCAGCATCCAACTTCGCCAGTCGATCCATCTCGTCCGCAACAGGTCCGACAGGCCCGGCATGTACACGGCCGCCACCAGCAGAAGCGCGCACAAGACCCACGATCCCCAGATCCACCGATTCCGCAGGATCGTGTTATGGAACAGGCGCGACTCCTTGCCCCGAAGGTTCAAGACGAACCAGAGCTTGGCGTAGCCCAGCGTCAGGAAGGATATCGTAACGGCCTCGAGTTTCGCCAGATCCAGGGCCACATGCCCCACCGTCATTCCCGAAAGCACGCAGAGGGCGATGATCGAGGCCCAGGACCCTATGGCCAGCCAGTGCGGGCGGGTCAGGATCGATTCGGAAGGATCCCTGGGGGGCTGATGCATCACGTCGTCGTGGCCCCTCCCCACACCCAGCGCGAAGGCTGGCAGGACGTCGGCAAGCATATTCAGGTACAGAATCTGAAGGGGAAGCAGCGGGATTGGCCAGCCGGCCACCGATGCAGCCGCCACGGCCAACACCTCCGCAACGTTGGTGCAGATCATGAACATGACCGCCTTTCGGATGTTGCCAAAGATGATCCGCCCCTGGCGAATCGCGTCGACAATGCTCGAAAAGGCGTCGTCCTGTAGAACCATATCGGATGCTTCGCGGGCAGCGTCGGTGCCTCGTCTGCCCATCGCCACCCCGATATCCGCCGACTTCAGCGCGGGAGTGTCGTTGATCCCGTCACCGGTCATCGCGACGGTATGGCCTTGCTGTTTGAAGATCTTTATCAACTCGAGCTTCCGGCCTGGACTGAAGCGGGCGAACACCGATCTGGATGTGATATCCCGGCGCTGCCGATCGGAAAGTTCGGAGGCATCGGGCAAATCCCGACCGATGAGGACATCCGAAACCTCGTCTGCGGCAATACCAATCTGTCTGGCGATCGACCGGGCCGTCGCCGGCTGATCCCCCGTCACCATCACTACCCGAACCCCGGCATGCGTGCACCACTTGATCAACTCCCCCACGTCCTTCCGGGGCGGATCGTACAGCCCGACCAGACCCAGAAGCCTCAGCCGGCTGTAGGGATCGTCCGTCTCATCCGACCGCATAGCGTCGGCCACCGCCAGTACCCGCAGGCCCGAATCAGCCATTTCCTCTGCCTGCCGCATCCACTGCTCCCGCTGATTGCTGGAGAGCTCCCGTTCCCCTTCTGGCCCCACGAGCCGGTCACAACAGTCCAGCACTGAATCCGGGGCCCCCTTCACGGCCTCCTCGAAGCCTTCTTCGACACGATGGAACGTAGCCATCATCATCACGTCCGGGTCAAACGCCACTTCCCGCGTTTCCGGCTTATCCTTCAGCAGCGCGGGTCTTTCGATCCCCACGGAGCGTCCGGCCCGTAGAAGCGCAATTTCTGTCGGGTCACCCTGCGCCCCGCCTTCCTGCTCCTGGTCCAGCGATGCGTTATTGCACAGGACGCCGACTTCCAGAACGCGCATCGCCGTCGGATCCTCATCCTTCGGCATGTCCAGGCCCTCGTTGCCGGCCTGTATGCTCATGGCGCCGGTGACAATTCGATCGACGCGCATCCGATTCTCAGTCAGGGTGCCTGTCTTGTCTGAGAAGATCACATCCGTTGCCCCTAGTGTTTCGACAGCCGGCAGACGATTGATGATCGCGTTGCGACGCGACATCAGCCACATCCCTTTCGCCAGCGCCAGATTCGCAACGATGGGAAGGCCTTCCGGGACGGCCGCGACGCCCAGCGCCACCGATGTTGCAATGATCAGGCGTAAGGGTTGGCCGACGCTGACACCGGCCACGGCAATCAAGGTCGCCGCCGCAAGCGCCAACAACGCCAGGTGCCTTCCCAACCGTTCCAGCCTGTCCTCCAGAGGTGTACGCTCCTGTTGGGCAGCCTGGGTCATCCGGGCAATTTGTCCCAGTTGCGTCTGCCTGCCGATTCCCACTACAATCCCCTCCCCCGAACCCTCTGTTACCGTCGTGGCGCGATAGACCATCGAGCTTCGCTGAGCCAGCGGCGCATCTTCGGCAACCGCCTCGGTCTGCTTCGCAACCGATGCGGACTCCCCGCTCAGGGCCGATTCATCTACCTGAAGGCCGTTGGCCTCTACGAGGCGGATATCTGCCGGAACGACGTCTCCAGCCTCCAGGATGGCCACATCTCCGGGCACGATCCGCTCGATTGGTATCAGAACCGATCCCTCCGCTCGACGAACCCGCGCCTCGGGCTGGGCGATTTTTCGAAGGGCTTGCATCTCCTGCGAAGCGCGCCACTCGCTGAAGAAACCGATCCCCGCATTGACCAAAATCACCCCCACAACGGCCAACCCCTCCGGCCAGTGCCCCAGCGCCAGGGAAAGCACCGCCGCGATCGAAAGAATCAGGATCGTGATGCTCTTGAACTGTTCGAACAGAATTCGCCCGCTGCTGCGGCCCCGAGCGCGTCCCAGCCGATTCTCCCCGTGCGCCTCCCTGCGCCTCTTGATCTGCTCGGGGCTGAGACCCTCTTCCAATGATACATTCAGCGTTTCGGCCACCTCGTCCGGACTCTGGGCCCAGAACGCCTGATCGGCTGAGGACACCCCGCCGTTGTCTCGGTTCTCTTGGGTTTCTGCGTTCATTCACATGCACATACTCTGCGGCCGAATGCTCATACAGGTCCGGCCATGTGCCTCAGCCGCCGGAAATGGTCACGAGCCCAGCAACTCCTCGTACCTGTCCTTCAACCAGTAGAGCTGCGTTCCAGCCCCCTCCAATGCTGTGATCAGCAGCGCTTCGGAGATTTCCTCGTCGCTCGCACCGCTCCGGCGCGCCTTTTCAATATGCTCCTGCGTACAATGCGAACACCGAAATGCACAAGCCAGAGACATCATCAACAGTTCTCGTGTCTTGGCGTCCAGCACCCCGGCCGTCCTGCATTTTTCGTGAAAGTTCTGGAATGCCTCGCCGATCTCTCGTGTATTCTCCACAAACCATGGAGTCTTCTCAGTCATCGAACTCACCTTTCCTGACTTCGCATCCTGCAATACCAACACCCCCGCGGCTTTGATCTACCAAAGCCGCGGGAGCTAGCTCGCCGGGATCCTCAGGAATCCTTGACCAGGAACGTCACCTTCATATCCACTCGATAGCCACTCACTTTTCCATCGGAGATATCGACCTTCTGTTCTTTGACCCAAGCGGACTGAACGTTCTCTACCTTGTCGCAGGCACGGCTGATCCCGAGGTTGATTGCATCCTCAAAGCTTTGCTGCGATTCTGCTGTGATCTCAATGACTTTACCTACAGGCATGGGGCTCTCCTTTAACGTCTCGTGTCAACCTGTGTGGGGCGTAACAGACCTTCTGTTGCGACTCGACAGAATTATAGAGAACCCACCGCAATGATTCCTCTCGGCAACGGCCGAAATCCACAGTCCTGCATGCGTGTATGCCGTGTGGGGTTTTGCCCCAGGCCGGCCTTAACGCCGGCTGCTTTCGAACTGGGGATCCCTGCCAAGAGGTACTCATCATTCATACACCAATCCCCGATTGTTCGCAGCGGGGGCCGATCCCGGCGCAAGCAGCAGGGGCCGCCCATCCGAAGACAAGCGACCCCTGTGGGAGTGGACAAAACAGGATGTTGCAGCCAAAGACGCGAAACCCGACCGGGCCGGGTCAACGTCGGTCAGGGCCCCATCGCAGGAGGCGGGTCAGGCAGCCAAACGCTGGTCCGAGCAAGGATTTATCGGCGGCGGGGAATGTTGTGAACAAACCCCGCCGCCGGACCGATACAAAACGCAGAGGCCGCCACCCCGAAGAGCGGCGACCCCTGTGGGAGTGGATACGTTAACTCACTGGGAAGCGGGTCCTGCCGGGCCTGACTGCGTCGCCGGGGTGGTCGGCCCCGGCTTTGTGTCCCGATCGGCCCGGGAGACCCAGGCCGCCAGGGCAGCACTTCCCATCAGCACAATGCCTGCCAGTTCCAGCCAGGCGTGCATCTTGATTGTCAGCCATCGCATGCCCAGCATGTGGTCCACGTGGTGGAGACTCACCGCACGGACCAGGATGAAGGTTACCTGGAGCAAGGCCCCGGCCAGTGCGAGCCAGCAGGGCCAACGGGCGTGTCGGATCCGCCAGGCCAGCCAGGCCAGGACGATCCCGCCGCAGGCTCCCAGGGCCGGGATGAACCGCCGCTGAAACTCACGTCGCTGGGCGTACCAGCCCTGCTGCCGGGCGAGCTTTCGGCCCCAGTCGGCCAGGAGCATCTGCAGATCCAACTGCTTGTTGATGCCCAGGGCCAGCAGGAGCCCAGCCAGGGCGGCCCAGAACACCAGGCCTCGCGGGCGCTGCCCTTCCGGGCCGCAGCGCCGCATTTGTCGCATCGTCTGGAGGCAGGCGCCGGCAGCCAGGAGGTAGGCGACTGTAATCACCCAGCCTGCGACGGTCGGATCGCCGACCTTCAACGACCAGCGGGCCAGGATTTTCGGGACGGGTGTCCCGGGCGCCATCCATGGCGGCACGGCTCAGGCGTCCACGGTTTCGAAAAGCGTGCCCTGCCTCTGGCGGGGCGTCTGGTCGTTGGCGCCGGTCTCGGTCACCAGGCGCCAGGCCCGATCGAGGCTCTCGAACGTCCCCGCGTCGGTCCACCAGCCATCCAGCAGCGACCAGGTCAGGTCGCCGCGCTTCAGGTAGGCGTTGTTGACGTCGGTGATTTCCAGTTCGCCCCGGCCGGAGGGCTCGAGCGTTCGGCAGATCTCGAAGACGTCCGAGTCGTAGAAGTAGATGCCCGTCACGGCCAGGTTGCTCACCGGCTCGGAGGGCTTCTCGATGATCTCGACGATCTCGTCGCCCTCGACCCGGGCCACGCCGAACCGCTGCGGGTCGCGGACTTCCTTGAGCAGGAGCCTGGCCCCGGAGGGCTGGGAGAAGAACGCCCCGGCCGCGGTGCGAATGCTCTTCTCGATGATGTTGTCGCCCAGCACGACGCAGATCTTCTCGCCGTCGGCGAAGTCCTCGGCGAGCTTGAGCGCATCGGCGATTCCGCCCTCGCCCTCCTGGTAAGCGTACTCCAGGTGCTTGAGGCCCAGATGCTTGCCGTTTCGCAGGAGCTTGAGGAAGTCGCCCGCGCTGTCCCCGCCGGTGACAACGAGGATCTCCCCGATGCCCGCGTTACGAAGGCACTCGATGGGATAGTAGATCATCGGCTTGTCGAAAACCGGCAGCAGGTGCTTGTTGGTAACGCTGGTCAGGGGCCGCAGTCGCGAACCGAGACCACCTGCAAGAATGACGCCTTTCATGGTATAGCCTCCCGGTTGAGAGTTTGAGGGTACGTTTGGAGCATTTCAGCTTCGGGACTCGGCGGGTTCGAGCCGGCAGATCACGTCGGCCAGGTTCTCGGGCCAGTCGGGCAAGGGGCCCAGTTGCTCCTGGGTCTTGCGGATATCCAGAACGCTGTAGGCCGGTCGCTTCGCCGGCCGGGGGTATTCTTCCGAGGTGCACGGCTCGACGGTGCAACGGGCGCCGGTGAGCCGCACGATCTCTTGTGCAAAGTCGAACCAGGTGCACTGCCCGCCGTCGGTGACGTGGAACGTGCCTTGCTGGTCCCGGGTGAGCAGTTGAAGACTCGCCTCGGCCAGGTGCTCGGCGCTGGTGGGTCGGCCCCGCTGGTCGTTGACCACCCGCAGCGTGTCGCGCTGGGCGGCCGCCCCGGCGATGGTGCGGACGAAGTTCCTGCCCCAGGGAGCATAGAGCCAACTGGTCCGGACAATCAGATGGCCGGCGTCGCTGGAACGGATCGCCTCCTCTCCGGCCAGCTTGGTCCGGCCATAGACGCCCATGGGGGACTTGGGGTCCTCCACGCGCCGCGGCTTGTCCGAACTGCCGCCAAAGACGTAATCGGTGCTGTAGTGAATCAGCGTTGCGTCGATGTCCCTGCAGAGCCGGGCCAGGTCGGCCGGGACGGTGGCATTGAGCTGATGGGCCTTTTCGGGTTCGGACTCGGCCCCATCGACATCGGTGTAGGCGGCGCAGTTGACCACCCAGGCCGGGCGCATATCGGCAAGTTGGGCAAGCTGGTCACTTTGGGTCAAATCCAGCGTGTCGATATCGTGCCCGATGTAGCGGTAACCCTTTCGCTGGAGCAGCTCGCACCAGGCCCGGCCGAGCATGCCCCCGGCCCCGAGGACGACGAAGGGCTTTGCCGACCGCATGGCCTCGAGGATGGTTTCCGGGTACCGGATGTTCATTTGTTGACCTGCTGCCAAGGGAAATCGATCCAGTCCCAGTCCTGTCGCTGCTCGTCGGGGGCCGAGGGGTTGTAGGCCTCGGTGACGTAATAGAGCAGGCCGGCCTTGTCGGGCCCGACGGTGGCTGCGCCGTGCCAGAGGGTCGGTGGGATGACCACGACGGCCGGGGAAAGCTCGCCCACGATGGCCATCCAGGCCTGCTCGTCGCTGTCGCGATAGATGCCGACCTTCAACTGCCCGCGGATGCAGAGCCAGAAGTCGACCTGTTTGCTGTGGCGGTGCCAGGCCTTGATGACCCCGGGATACTGCACGGAGTAATTGATCTGCCCCTCGGGGCGAAGGACCTGCTGGAACTGGTTCATCATCGACCAACCTCGGTCGTCGGCGAAGATGCGTACCGGGTGGAGGACCGGCTGGCACTTTTCCCGGGCAAGCTGCAGGGCCTCGGCGATGCTCCCGGTGCAGACGAGCGGCTTCTTGATCGGTTGGGTCAGTTGTTGTGTCATGTTCTTACTCCGTCCGGGCTGGGGGGACAGACAAGACCTGTCGGTCCTCGTACTGCTGCTTGTAGTACAGGCGATACTCGCCCGATTTGGCCCGGCGCCACCAGGAATCATTTTCAACGTACCAGGCGACGGTCTGCTCCAGGGCCTCGGGCCAGGCCGACCGGGTGGGTTGCCAGCCAATCTCGGACTGGATCTTGCTGATGTCCATGGCGTATCGCAGGTCGTGGCCTGGCCGATCGGTCACGGGGCGGATGAAGCTCTCGTCCTTGCCCATGGCCTGGAGGATCATGTGGGTCAATTCCAGGTTCGAGCGTTCGTTGTTGCCGCCGATGTTGTAGACCTCGCCGGGCCGGCCCCGTTCCAGCACGGCCTGGACCGCCTCGCAGTGGTCCAGCACGTGGACCCAGTCGCGGACGTTTCGGCCATCGCCGTAGAGCGGGACCTGCCGGCCCTCGATGAGATTGGTCACGAAGAGCGGGATGACCTTCTCGGGAAGCTGATACGGGCCGAAGTTGTTGCTGCAGCGGGTGATGACGACATCCAGGCCAAAGGTTTCGTGGGCGGCGCGGACGAGCAGATCGCTTGCGGCCTTGCTGGCCGAGTACGGGCTGTTGGGCGCGATGGGCGTGGTTTCGGTGAAGCGCACGTCGGGGTTCTCCAGCGGCAGCGAGCCGTAGACTTCGTCGGTGCTGACGTGACAGAAGCGGCCGACGCCGCCTGCCCGGGCGGCATCGAGGAGCACCTGCGTGCCTGTGACGTTGGTGCGGACGAAGGGCGTGGAATCGATGATGCTGCGGTCCACGTGGCTCTCTGCCGCGAAGTGAACGATGCAGTCGCACCCGGCGGCGACCTCATTGACCAGGTCGGCATCGCAGATATCGCCGCGGACGAACCGGTAGCGCGGGTCGTCGGCCAGGTCGGCCAGGTTCTCCGGGTTGCCCGAGTAGGTCAGGCAGTCCAGGCTGGTAACGTGCAGATCCGGGCGGGAGCCCAGGACGAACCGGATGAAGTTCGAGCCGATAAACCCGGCCCCGCCGGTAACGAGCATGCGATGGTACATAACAGAAGCCTCTTGGGGGGTGCGGATAGATTACCACCCGCGACTGCATGGGCAGCCGCGGGTGGCGATGCGAGGGAAATCAGTGAAGGTCAGGCCTGGGGCTCAGACCTCCAGCTTTCGGTTGCGGTACTTCTTCCAGCCGACCACGCCGGCCAGCATGCCGATGCAAGGCCACGCCGCCGCGGGAAGGGGAACGGGGTTTATCGGGGCAGGATTCACGGAAAAACCCACGACGGCTTGGTTTTGCTGGGCCGAATCCTCGGCTATCAGGGCGTAGACCTCATTGAAATCATCAAACGCCAATTCATCGAGTTGCTGATTCAAACCATTTAACAGGCTCTGGGCGTTCCATTTTGTGTTCCAATCATTGTGTGGTCCCAGACCTGTGACGTGCCAGATGGCAGCCTGGAGACTTGCAGCCGCATCGCCGGCATCTTCAGCAGTATAGTTACCTGTTCCAACATCACTAACGCTGTTGAACATCGTATCAACGTTTTCCAACCAGAGTTCCTTGATGTCGGCGCCCTTCTGGTTGAATGAAACTGTATTCCAAGTGTTGGGATATAGCGCTTTGAGAACCTTCTCATCCATGCCGGCAACCGGGATCTTGTAGAAGGTGTAGAATTCATTCTGCGGGTTGTCTTCGATCCAATCCCCGGGCTCGATGCAGAAGGTCCAAACATCAAAGCTATTCACATTGGCATCGGGAGTGTTATCCCACCAATACATACCCACAACAGAACTATTGGCAATGTTCGTTTCACTGGTGCGGTACCCGGAGTAGCTCAGGGTCATCGTTTCGGAATCGGCCTGTGCGGCGCCGACGGCTCCGAGAAGCAGAGCCAGAACAGCAAGCGCGCTGATTCGGCTTCTCCCAATTGTTGACAGTTTCATAATTCGCTCCTTTTGACGAATGACGATGCACACAGCTCCCCTGTGGAGCGTGGGTGCGGATTGTGACTTTCCGGTCGGTCTACACAGATGGACCGGAATCGATTGAACGTACTTCCCCGTGCGGGAGGACCCGCGTTTCTGCCCGTGTTGCATGGTAGGACCCGCCGGCGTTTCCGACCCTCCACGGTGGTCGCCGGCAGGCTGCCCTCGCATGCCTCAAAACTAACGTATCCTGGACAAAACGCAATCTTTTTTCCATCGTTCCGGCCGAATTCTAATCAAAATACGGTCATTACCCGAGCAGTTCGCCGGAGGCGAAATGCAGAGCAGGTGAGCAGGAGAAAAGAAACAGAAGACAGAAGACAGGAGACAGGAGACAACAGAACAACAGAAGCAAAAGAAACAGCTCTCGCTTGTGCCTGAAGCTCGATTGGAGCCCGCATGGCCCGGGGCCGGGTTGTCGGTCTGCCGAGCGTCACGACTGAAGCTCCTTGTCGAGGCGGATCAATCGGGCGCGGAGTTCGTCGGGCAGCATCCGGGATTCGGGATAGATCCGCCGCAGGCGAAGCAGCGAGTCGCGGGCGTCCTGCTTTTGACCTGCGCGAAGCTGGGCCTGGGCCAACTGAAGCATCCACTTGGGATGGGCCGGCTCGAGCTGGACCGCCCTTTCGAGCATCTCGACCGCCTCGGCGTGCTTGCCCCGGGCCTGGCAGGCCTGGGCGACGGTGTCGTGGAAGTTCGCACTGTTGGGGCGAGCCTGGACCGCCCTTCTGGCCAGTGTCTCGGCCCGGGCAAGCTCGCGCGAATCCTCGATGAGGATCATCGCGAGGTTGTTGGCTGCGATGGCGGCCAGGTGCTCCGAGGCCTCGCGCCCCAGCGCGTCGCGGTAGAGGGGCTCGGCGCGGGCCACATCGCCCTGCATGTCGCAGATCACCCCCAGCGAGATGGCTGCATCGGGGGAGGCGGCAGTCCGGGCTGCGAGGATGCCCTTTGCCCGGTCGATCCACTCGGCGTTGCCGGCTCGCCGGCCCAGGGTGAACCAGGCTTCGGCCAGGGCGATCTGCTCGGAGTGGGCGTCGGCGGGCACCAGCGGGGTGACGGCTTCGAGCCACGCTTGCATCTGGTCGATTTCGGGCACGACCAGCATGGCCAGGGCGATCCACTCGCGCCGGTAGCGCGGATGGGTCGCCAGCAGCGGACGCAGGGCCTTTGCTGCGCTATCGGTCTTGTCCGAGAGGATCAGCGCCCGGGCGTATCGGCTGATGAGCGGATACCCGCGGTCGGGGTTCTCCAGGGCCTGCTGGACGTAGGCTTCGAGGCTGGCGGCCGCCCGTTCGGGCCTGCCCAGTTGGATCTGCCCCTCGGCGATGAGCATGTCGGCTGCGGGTGCGGCCAGTCCACGGCTCCGCACGCGCCACTGATCGGCGGCACTGATGGCCTGGGCCCAGAGTCCCTGTGCGGCCAGGGCCTGGCTGAGGATCCACGCCGGCTCGGGGGCTTCGGGGAAGTCCTGCAAGGCCCGGCCTGCCCACTGGACGGCATCGTCATTTCTGCCTATGGCCATAGACATCCGGGCCCAGAGCACCTGCACAGGCAGGAATCCGGGGTGCTTGCGGGCGATCTGCCCGGCGTTCTCGACTTCTTCGGTGGATATTTCCGTCTGATCCTGCATGCGACGGATCAGTTGGAGACCTTCCAGGGCCGGCTGTTGATTGTCGCGAGATGCGATGGCTGCCAGCCAGAACTCGGCGGCTGCGGCGTTGCCGGCCGTCGCCTCCAGCAGGTCGCCCCGGGCCGAGAGCATCTCCACCTGCCAGGGGATTTCGGGCAGGTTTTGCGCCTGGGTCAGGGCCTGGCTCAAGGGCTCCATTTGCCCTGATTCAAGGAGGAATCGAATCCTGGAAAGATGGGTGGCCGGCTCGTCGGGGCCTGCTTCCACGGCCCGGGTATAGTGCCGGCGGGCCTCTTCGAGCGTCTGGTGGTTTTCGGCGAAGGAAGCCAGGATCAGGTGCCTTTGCCATGCGGGCATCTCCAGGCTTTCGAGTCGCCGGAGGACCTGGCGGGCCTCGTCGGGCCGATCGGCAACGGCCAGCAGCCGGGCCAGGAACACGATCGATCGGGCGGAAGGGTCCTTCTCCAGGGTTCGGCGTGCGGTGGCCTGGGCCTTTTCGGGCTGGCCTGCCTGGAGCTGATAGGCAGCTAATTGAAGGTCGGCCGCTGCGTCGGGATCGGGATGCAACCTTCCCAAAACGTCCAGGGCCCCTTGCGGGTCGGCCTGGGAGGCCAGGAGTTGGGCAGCGCCTCGCAGGACGGCCTGGCTGGTTTCGGGCCCCTGGGCGAGCTGATCGACAATCCTGCGGGCACGGTCCTTGTCGCCGTGGCGGTACATCATCTGGGCCTGGAGCAGGCGGATCGAGCCATCCTTATCGCCCAGTTGCACCAGGGAGGCCACGCGGTCCAGGGCCTTTGCGTAGTTGCCCTGTCGGCGGAGGCACTGGAGGAGCATCATCTGGGCATCGAAGCGGCGCGGGGCCTGGAGGACCACGTGTTCAAGCAGTTCCACCGCCCGTTGCAGGTCGGCAGAATCCCGGGAGTCCATGTCCAGCCGGGCCTGGTAGATGCGCCACTGGAGGCCCTGGGAGGGGCTAAGCGACCGGAAGGCCTCGACCGCCCGGGAGGCCAGCTCCCGATCCTGCCAGACGCGGGGCGAATCCAGCGCTGCCCGCAAGGCCGGAAGGGATTCGGGGTTCTCGTCCAAAAAGGCGGCCCAGGCTTTGCCGGCGGCATCGGGATCGAAGCGCCGGCGGAGGCGAAGGCGGGCGATCTTCCAGGCCATGGAATCGGCGTCGCTGCTGCGGCGCCGGAGGTCTTCCAGGGCGGCAGCGGCTGGGTCGAAGCTCTTGAGATCCTCGCGGGAGAGCACCCTGGCCAGGGCCTGGCCGGCAGCGAGATTCTCGGGCCCCGACGTATCGGGGCCTTCCAGGTCGGCCAGTCCCAGTTCGTGTCGTTGGTTGAGGCCGGCCAGGCCTCGACGCATGGAGGCCGAAAGCTCACGGCGCTGCTGGAGCTTCCGGGCCTTGCCGGCGGCCTGGTCTTTCCTGCCCAGTCGGGCCGGCAAGTCCACCTGGAGAAGCTGAACGGTCGGATCGTCGGGGGCTGCCTCGTCGAGCTGCAAGGCCAGGTCCAGGAGGGATTCGAGCCTTTCGGCCGGCAACTCGGAGAGCTGTCTGGAACGCGCCCGCAGCAGGGCCAGGGCGGCGGGGACGCTTCGCGAATCGCGGCGAAGCGCCTCGCGGGCAAGGGCGGCGGCCTCTTCGTACTGACCCCGGCGAGCCAGCAGGACGCCGGCCCGGAGGAACGGCATGTGCCACCCGCCGGCAGAGGCCAGAGCTGCCTTGAGTTTCTCAAGGGCCAGGTCGGTCTCGCCCAGGGCATTGAGATGCTCGGCCAGGAAGTAGTGCAGGAACGGATCTCCGGGCAGGCGGGTCAGGCTGCCGGTGAGAATCTCGACGGTTCGGGGCGAGGGAGGCTCGGCCTCGAGGCGGGTTCGAAGGTAGGGAACCCAGGCCTGGCTGATCGCGTTCTCTTGGGCCTCCAGATCGGCGATCGTCGCGCGAAGCCTGGTGGAATCTTCGCGCTGCATCAGCGCCATCGCCCGGAGGGTGAGCATTCGGGCTCGCATGGCTGCATTTTCGGCCCAGGACAGATTCTCGGTACGGGCCAGAACCTCCTCCAGGTCTCCGCGCTGGAAGCGTCGTCGGATGTACATGGCCTGGATCTGGGGGTCGTGGGAGTCGCGGGCGTCCTGGAGGAGTTTCTCGGCCTGGTCGTAGAGGCCCAGGCTCTGCAACTGCCCGGCCAGCAGGGCTGTGTACTGCGCGTCGGGTGCATCCTGCCCGGCGGCCTGCTGGAACAGCTTGGCGGCGTCCTGGATGCGTCCGGCCCAGCGGTGGGCTACGCCGTCGAGCAGGACAAAGCGTGGATCGTCGGGGAAACGGCTCCTAAGCGCAGCGGCCCGCTGGAGGATCTCCCCCTGGGAGGCCTGGAGGCGATGCATCATCGAGAGGGTCTGGATCTGCTCGGCGATGTCGGTGGGCTTGAGCTGGTTGTACTTTTTACTCAGGGGCAGGGCCTGGAGGGGCTTCTGGAGGCGGACCAGTGCGCGGGCCTTGTAGCGGATCAGCTCGGGATCTTCGCCGGTCTCGGCCAGGAGTTGATCGGCCAGTTCCAGCGCCTCGGAGGCATAGCCGATGCGGTCGTAGAGTTCGAGCAGGTCGCGCGAGGCCTGGGGGTGGTCGGGCTCCAGGGCCAGCAGTCGCTGGAGCAACTGGGCCGACTGAACCAGGTGTCGCGAGCCGGGCATCTCGACCTTGCCGCGGGAGACGGCATACTTGTAGAGGATCTCGGCGTCGTCCTGGTGGCGTCCCAGGTAGGTGCCCAGCTTGTGCAGGGCCGGCTCGTACTGGCCCCGGTCGAAGAGCTCGATCCCTTCGCGTTTGGCCTGCTGGGCCTTGCGTTCAAGGTAGACCATGCGACCCACGTAGGCCCCGCCGCCGCCGAGAATCAGCACGGCCAGGACGATCAGAAGGACCAGCAACCGACGTCTGGATTTTGCCCGAAGTGCCATCAACGTGCTCCCAAAAGATACCGTATCGTCTGCCAGATAATCCGCAGGTCCAGGAGCAGGCTGAACCGCTCGACGTATTCCACGTCGTAGCGAATCCACTCCTGGAAATCCATCCCCGATCGCCGCGTCCGCAACACCTGCCACAGGCCCGTTACGCCCGGGCGCACGCTCAGGCGGGCTTCCCGCCAGGCCGGGCAGTACTGGTTTTCCAGATACGGACTCGGCCGGGGGCCCACCACCGACATGTGCCCCAGCAGGACGTTGATGAACTGCGGGATCTCATCGAGTTGCAGCTTGCGCAGGATCCGTCCCACCCGGGTGATCCGCGGGTCCTTCTGGATGAAGAACTGGGGCCCGTCGACCTGGTTGGCCCCCTGGATCTGCACCTTGACGTTGTCGGCGTCTTTGCGCATGGAGCGGAATTTCAGACAGGGGAAGCCTTTGCCGCCCATGGTCTCGCGTCGATGGGCGAAGAAGATCGGCCGGCCGTCCTCGATGAGTATCGCCAGGGCGATAAACGGATACAGGGGCAGGGTCAAGGCAAGGGCCACCAGCGAGAAGACGATGTCAAAGGCCCGCTGGATGATTCGCCGGCTTCGCGACGGGCCCCGCACCGGGCGGATCATCTCGGGATTGCTGGGCTCCAGTTCGAGCCACTCGATGTCGGTGACCTCCGGACGCGCTTCGGGGTCGTCCCACAGGATGGCCGGGCCGACGATCGTCTTGGCCTGGCGGAGGTCCCGGCCGGCACCGATCCAGGCCGGGCCGAGGAACTCCAGGTGCCCCGGGACGTGGGCATTGTCGTAGGACCAGACATTCGACTGGACGCGGCGAAAGCCGGGGATTGTCCCGGCCGGGTTGGTCCAGGTATCCACCATCCGTCGCAGCGACTGCATGACCTCTCGGCCGCTCCAGCGGTCATAGACGCGTCCGACCATGGAATGGACCATCCGCCGGTGGCGGGGGATGCTGCGTCGAAGCATCTGCCAGCCGGCGCGGGTGTCTTGTGCGTTCTGCCACAGGGTCGCGATCTGGCGATCGGTGGTAATGACGATCCGCGCCCGGCGCGAGTCGGCGCTGCCGTAGTCCCGATCGTAACCGACGAACTGGCCTGTGTGGTCGGTCTGGGCAAACTCGATGTAGCCATGGTCGCGCCGGTCGATCAGCCGAAGCCAGACGGCATCGGGCTTGAGCCAACTGAGCATGTCCACCAGGGGCCTCATGCGGAAGACGACCATGATCCTCGGGTCGGTCAGCAGGAACAGTTCCGCGTCGGCTACGATTTCCGATCGGTCGCCCTGGCGCACGACCTGCACGCCGCGTGCAGCCCAGTAGCGGTCGTGGATCTGGATCGGCGTCAGGCCGCACAGTGTCCGGTCCTGGGGATCCTGGGCGGCGATGGCTTGTTGTTGTGTGGTGCTGATCATCCGGGTTCCTCCCTTTCAGGCGGGCAGAAGCGGGGGTCAGGACTCGTCGACTTCTTCGGGTCTCTGGGCCACCGCGTGGGCAAGCGGGCCAAAACGACGCGAGCCCCCGGCGCTGCCGTTGGAACCTTGCGTGTCTTCGTGCCTGGGGCTGGTCGCGGCCAGGCTCCTGGCCGAGGAAAAGGTGGACTGGACCACGTCGGATTCACTGGCCCGGTTGAAGACCACTCCGGCGATCGACGCCTGGACGAGGTTCAACTGTTCCACCGCATGGTCGATGCCGGTGCGCGAATCGCCGCGGGCGACGGTGAGGATCGTGGTATCGACCGAGGCGGCGATGGCCGAAGCCTCCACGCTGCCAAGCACCGGGCCGGTATCGACGATGACAATATCGAACTGCGTCTTGGCCTGGGTGAGCAGCTGGCCCAACCTGGCCGGAGAGAACCGGCTGGCGTCCCGAAGGCAGGCGCGTCCGATGGGTAGAACGTACAGGTCGTCGTATTCCGTCCGTGCCACACAGTCATCCAGATCCATTCCCGCGATGGCATCGACGAGCCCGAGCTGGGATTCATCCTGGACCTGCAGGGCCGCGGCGATGTCGTCGGCGTCGATGGCTCCCTGGCCAAGGAGAATTTCGCCGAGGCGTCCCTTTCCGTTGCCGGTTCGGGCCAGGGCGGCCTGGAGCTGATCTTCGCTGATGCGCCCCTGCTCGCGCAGGATCCGGCCCAGCCTTCTGCGGACGATCACGTTGGCCCGACGGGTCAGTCCCGCACCGGCCAGGTCCGCGTCGATCAGGAGCGTTCGCATTCCCGCTTCGACAAACGAGAGCCCCAGCGACATGGTCAGGCTCGTTTTGCCCGAACCCTGGGCCGGGCCTGTAACGCACAGCGAGGCCCGGGTGTCGCGCTGGAGATTGATCTGGAGCATTGTCCGGATATGGTGAACGCAGCCTGCGGCCAGGTGGGCTTCTTCGGACTGGCTCAGGTCTTCGGGCAGGCGGGGCAGAATGCCCAGGATGGGAAGCTCCCCGGCTGAGTGCTTCGCATCGGCGATGTAGCGAAGGCGGCGATCCATCGACCCCAGCAAGGCCACCAGTCCGAAGCCCATGAACACTCCCCCGACGCCCCCGGCGATGGCCAACTGCCGGCGTTTGTCCTTGCTTGGCTTGAGGGGCTCATCGCCGCGACTGATGATATTGACCCTGCCGCTGACGCCGGATTCGACGTTGAGCTGCTCGATCCGGAATCGCGTCTCCTTGAGTCGTTGGCGCTTCATGTCCGCCTGGGACTTGAGCCGATCAATCTGAAGGGCCTTGCGACCCAGTTCGAGCGTCTCGGCCTGGAGGTCCTTGAAGAGCTTGGTCAGTTGCGCCTCACGAGATCGGATGTGCTTGACCCGCTGCAAGGCTTCCTTGCGGGCGAGTTCCTCGGGGGCCAGGACGGCCGTCTCTTCGGGCTTCTCGCGGTAGACCTTGAGGATCTGTTGAATCTTCTCCTGGGTGCTGGCGATCTTCTTTTCCAGCAGGCCGATCTCCGGATGGCTGGGCTTGGTGCCCTGGACCAGTAGCATCCGCCGCATGTCTTCCAGTTCCAGCCTCTGCTTGAAGTAGTGCTCCATTTCCAGGTCGATTCGTGCGACCATCTCGGCGGTGATCTCCGGCTCCTCGGGCTCCTGGTCCTCGCCCTGCTGGTATTGCATGGCGTCGGCTTCGGCCAGGGCGAGTTCCAGTCGAACGTGGTTGAGACTGGATTCCACTTCATTGAGCTTCTCGAGCTTGAACTGGTAGTTTTTTTCCAGCCCGTCGCTGCCGTACTCGTCTGCGATGGCCTGGATCTGGGTCTGGATGCCTTCCACTTCCCGATTGAGCGAAGTGACGCGCTCTTCGAGGCGACGGATGACAAGCGTGTCTTCCTGGGCTTCCTGCTCACGGTGAATCCGCTCGTAGGCGTCGATGATCGACCGCACCGCTGCGACGGCCACGTCCGGCTCGCTGTCGTTGAAGGTCACGGTGATCGTGTTGCCCCGGCGCGCCTTCTGGACCTGCAGATTCTCGATGAACAGGGCGACCTGGTCGGGGTTCAGGGCCCTGCCCGTCTGCTTCCAGCGATCCGACTGCATGGCCATGTCGATCACCCGGCGGCTGGACATCAACTGCGCCTGGGCGTTGACGTAGGCGTCGAACATGGGAATCGCGCTGTTGTGCTCGTTTTCGTAAAGGATCTTGGGCAGCACGGGCTTGATCTCGATCAGCCCCGCGCTGGTGTACTCGGGGGGCATCACCCTATACCCCACGAAGCTTCCTCCCGCCCCCAGCAGCAGCGCCGCCAGAATCGCCCAGTGCAGTCTTCCCCGCAGGGCGCGGAGAAGCTTCTTGCCCAGGCCCGGGTTGTTCGGGGCTCCGGGCTGGCCGGGTAGTTCCATTTCCATCGGCACAAGATTGCTTTCCTGCACCGGCTGAACTCGTGTCAATTCGGACTTCATTCTTCCACTCCACTGAGAATCGATTCCAGAAGCGGCCGATACGCCGTGACCAGCTTCTCGAGGACTTCCTCCCTTTCTTCGGGGCTCGTGCGGTCGTCGTAGACCAGTTGGACCTGAGCGGCCCCGAGGAACTTCAACTGCCTGTCGGATGCGACTTTGTCCACTTCGTCCATGTCCGGGGCGAAGCGACCGTTGGGCAGTACCATGAAATTCTGGATAATCAGCCGGCTGGGTCCCTCCAGGACCGTCCGGCCGAAGGTGTATTCCGTGCCCGCAATGTCGAAATCGGGCGTTGTCCAGGTCCTGGGCTTCTGCTCGATGACCGACCAGCCCTGGCCGACATAGCAGACCGGCGGGTAGTGGCCCAGCAGGTGACGGGCGTCCTGGCATTGGACGACCAGCATCGAGACGTGCTTGCCCGTCTGCTGGTTGACCCAGAGCTTGCTGAGCATCACGTTGGGCTTGAGCATGTCGATGGCGGCCTGGGGAACCTGGGTATCCCGTGCCTTCCACGGACCCACCTGCTCGGGCAGATCGCCGGCCGCCCGGGCTACGCGGCGCTGGTAGGCCTGGGTATCGGAAGTCGGGCTGTGCAGCCACCGCCACTCCATCGCCACACCCACGAGCAATACCGCCGAAATGGCCGGGGCCGCCCATGTCATTGTTGTCGTTCGAATGCGTTTCATAGGATCAATCGTAAGCCAGGGTATATTGCGTAACCGGAAGCAGCGCCCAGCGAAGCGCCCGAACGATGCCCATGAGCATCACAAACGCAAGGGGCAGCATGACCCAGCCTCCCACGTCGTGGAAGGTCTCCGCCGTCGACTCCGACGCCCAGGAGTAGATCCAGACCGTCGGACACAGGCGGATCACGTTGCAGAGGATCGCAAAAGCCGGGCTCAGCAGGACGATCAGCACACGCACGTAGCCCTTGAGCGGGCTGCCGAAGGCGAAGGCGTACGAAACCAGCGTCAGGCCGAAGACCATCCGCATGCCGTTGCAGGCCTCGGCGATCGCAATGTGCGCGCCGTTGAGCATCAGCAGGTTGCCCGCCCGGGTGACCTCCAGGCCGAAGACCACCAGCAGCGTCTGCGTGACCCGCGCCGTGACCACCTGCAGCGGAATCGAAATCTCCTGGCGAAGCAGACCCGGCACCGGCACGAGAAAGACCAGAACCACCAGCGCCGGCAGAAACTTGCGAAGCACGTCCAGCCCCAGCACCGAGAAGACGCAGCCGGTCAGAATCAGCACCGCACCGGCATGGAAGAACGACTGCACCAGGTACGTGTCGCCCAGAGAATACAACCCCCAGCCGGCCGCGATCATCAACGGGCCCACCCACTGACGCTCCGGCCTGCACCAGCGAAGCCGACCGCGACGGACCCAGATCAGGCCCGCCACCACCAGAGGAACCACGAACACATGGGCCGATTCCTCGTCCTTCATCGCGATCTGCCACATGTCCCGCCACGCAGGCCACGCCGCCGCAACACCCGCCGCCGCCATCAACGCAAGGCCAAGCCAGTGAAGCCCCGTCCAGCCGTTACGACGCATCGAATTCGAGCACAACCTCATAGCATCAACCCTCGCATCTTCGCCTTGACCCCGGCCACCTGGTCGGTCAGAACGTCTCCCGAACCCACCCGTGCCCCGGGGCCCACAACGCTGCGGATCACCGCAGCCCCCGCTGCCACGCGCGCCCCGGAGAGAATCACCGAATCGTGCGTGGTCGCCTCGTCCGAGACCTCCGCCCCCTCCTCCACGATCGTGAAACACGACTGCCAGTCCTCCCGGAAAGGATCCTCATCCGCCAGCGCCTCGGGCGTCTTGTGAAGCCGACGAAGCGCCGCCAGATACTCCCCACGCGTCCGTATGTTCAGCCCGATCGGCTGATCCCACTGCACCACGCGCACCTCGTGTTGCCGCGCGATCCGCCCCAGCGCCTGCTCCTTCAAATCAACGTACCCTATCGGCGATACGTCCGAAAACACCTTCGCACGCGCCAGCAGAAGCAGCGTCGGTGTCCCGTCGGAAATCGATACCGTTACCAGGTCCCCCCCCGCCTCGTGCATACGCCACAGCAACTCCGGCAGCGACTCGCTCAAAATCTGCTTCCCGCTGGCTGCCAGAATCCACTCTTCCGGATCCATCCCGGCCGTCAGGTCCCGAAGCAGCCCCGCCGTGCCGCGAAACTCCGACGGATCCGCCTCGAACTTCGCCTCCACTCCCGCCGGGGACCGCTCCGGAGCCAAAGGCCCCACCACCTCCACCGGGGGAACACGATCCGCGGCGCCGAAACCCTCAGCCAGCCTCGCCAACCAGTCATCCAGCACCGTCTGCTCATCCGAAATCGGCAGCAGCATCCCGCTGCGATTCGACGCCTTCTCCAGCGGCGTGCGACGAACCCCCCCCGTCAGCAGGAACACCCGGCTCACCTGCTCGCCCCCCAAATCCGCGCCCTCTGCGCGCTGCGATATCCTGCCTGTTTCCGTCATCGTCTCTTCCACTCCCTCTGCCCTAAAAACTCTGTTCTATCGCCCCGGCCGTCAGCCGCTCACCCGCGCCGGCTCACCTTCAAAGTGCCTGCCCGAGCCCGAGAACTCCACCACCGCGCCGGCATACTCCGGCCCGCCGGGCTTGGCCAGGTGAGGCCACTGCGTCAGCCATGCATCAGCGTACTTCCCCGCCCGCCGGCCGCTCATCGAAAGCTCGCCCGCGTTGGCAATGCTGTCCAACCACACCGTTCGCGCACCGGCCCGCTTGCCAAACCGCATGGCCCAGTACCCAGGCGCCGCGCCGGTAGAAACCACCAGCCCGGGCCGATACCGCTTCACCAGCTTCCGCACCGCCCAGGCCTGCTTGATCAGCCCCCACTTGTCCCACCGGCTCGCCTCGCAGACCACGTGATGCGCCCGGCACGCGACCTCCACGCTCGTCCGAGTGCTCGACGTCACCGCAACCAGCCACTCGCTCTCCAGAGCCCCCAGACAACGCGAAAGCTGTATCCAGTGCCCCCCGCCCGACGCCACCGCCAGTATCGGCCTGGCCGCGTCCGCCTTCGCCGCCTCCGCCTCCAGCCTCTCCAAAAGCTCCCCGCTCGCCTCGGCCGATATCGCCCTGCCGCCCCCGCCGGCCAGTGCCTCGTCAATCGCCGCCGGCAAATCCTCCGGGCCCCACGCAACCGCCACACCCCCCAGCCGGCCAAAATGCTCCGCCGTCGCCAACTGGTGGTCGTTGCGGTGCTCGCCCAACTTCGACCGCCGCGGCATCACCACCACCGGCTTGCCCATCTCCAACGCGCTCAGAATCGTACCCATCCCCGCATGGCCAACAACTACATCACAGAGATGCATCAGCTCCTTGTACCGCTGCGGACTCAACGTCTCGCAGCACTCCAGCTCCACAGGCCGCAACTGCCCAGGACCCACCTGCGCGATCACCTCCGCGCCCTCCCGGCCGCCGGCCCACTCCGCCAGGCCCGCCATCAACCGATCGAACCCCAGCTCCGACCCCACCGTCGCAAATACGCTCACACCGCCGGACTTCATCCGCCCGCTCCCGCTCTTCGCGTCGTCTCGTCCCGTTCCCATTGGTAACTCTCCAGCCTCGACAACTGTCGCTTCGCCCGAATCCGGGCCGCCATGTTTACTCCCCCGTATGCTGCAACGGCAGGCCACTGCCAGAACCGCAACGCATGCCTGGCAAGCACGCCGCCGTGCCCGTTTCTACCATCCGTCGCAAGCCCCGGATACCGCATGGCCAACTCATACCCCCCCAGCCGCGCCCGCGTCTTGATCTTCACCAAATCCCTCAGCCGCCGGGGCGCTCGAATAGTGAAATGACACTCCCGAACCGTCCTGCGCTGCTCCTGCGAAAACAGCCCGCGAATGAACCCGTCATCCGCGATAATCTCCGGAAGCCGATCAAACCGCTTTCTGCCCTCTTGGCTCAATGCGTAAAACCCGCTGCCGATCATCCCCTCCCTGTGGTACGGCAGTGAAAGCCATGTCCTGTAGAACAGCCGAACACATAAGCTGCTGCCCGACAGATCCACCCGAAGTTCCGGCGCTGCCGCAAGGCACCGCCCGTCACTCAACGCAGTCGCAACCTTCTCCAGCGCTCCGGGAGACACCACCACATCCGCGTCCACATAGAACCGCGGGAACCCCCTGGCCGCCGCATCCCCCATGTTCAGCGCCGCCGCCTTGGAAGCCGTCGGACACTCCAGCACCTTCACCGGCTGACCAAACCCCCCAGCCACCTCGGCCGTGGCGTCCGTGCAGCCATTGCACACCACCAGAATCTCCAGCCCCTCCCCGCCCCCCGCCACCAGCGCCTCCAGGCATCGGCCGATCACTGCTTCTTCATTATGTGCGGGGACAATTACCGAAATCATGTCGCCTGGGGCCCTCGCCGCCACTCTCTTCTTCGCCGCCCGACTTCGCGCCACGTCCTGCCCGTCTGCTTTGCCCCCTGGCTCCAGAGGCCCGCAACCGCTCCGCCGACCCTCCGCGTCCACGTCCAGAGTCGCAGCAGCCCCA
>CAZOVB010000057.1:0-29531 GCA_964583095.1 uncultured Planctomycetaceae bacterium | reverse complement strand
CGTCGCACCGATTGGCCGGCTCTGTTCCGTCGACTTGCTTGCTGCTTGTAATCATCTGCCCGTCTCCGATTTCGCTACCACTTCATTCCCAGGCCCGACCGTCGGACCCGATGTATTAGCTCGCCCGCTTCGGTCGGCGTCGTTCTTTCTCCGCCCACGTATTTCCCCGAGGCTGCGATGCGGCCCATTTGTCGATTTCATCGCGATCAAATCGCACCGTCCGGTCGCTGAACTTGCGCGAAGCCGGGAAAGTGCTACATGCAATCAGCGAATCACAATGCCGCTGCGAAATATCCAAATACTTCGCCAGCGTTTGCCGGTTCATCCATTGCGGCCATCGCGGGTCAATTGGTTGGCTGCTCATCCGATCAGCCCCGCAATTCGATTGGTTGGCGATGTTGCGACCGGTCCGCTGGCTAGTAGGCGATGCTGGTACCGCATCTGGTACGCGTACTCGTCGCTGCCGGCGCAGTGGCCTCGCAGCACGGCCACGGCCCGAAAACCGAGGCGACGGAAGAACAGTTGGGCGTCCAGGTTGCTCTCGCGAACCTCAAGCAAAATGTGATCGCGACGCTTGGCCGACAGCTTGCCAGTCAGTTTGCACATCATTGCCCGGCCGACGCCGTGACGTCGCCAGCTACGGGCGACAGCAAAATTCAGGATGTGCAAGCTGTTCTTGTGAAGCTCGTAGATCATGTAGCCCACAACTTGGTTCTCGCATTCGGCGACCATGCCGATGCAGTTGCGTTGGCGAAGGCAGCGGATGAAATCGCCCTCGGACCACGCGTACTCGAAGCTGGTTGCTTCGATATCCAGCACGGCCGGCATGTCGCGACGAATCATCCAGCGAATTCGCAGCGGCTCGCTGTCGCCGGCGGCGTGGATGGTTGCGAGGGGCATCAGCTTGTCTCCGAAAGCGAGGAAGATTGCTCAAAAACCACGTTGCAAGGTTTTGCGCGTCGACCGTTCGGTTGGTTAAGCAGTTTGCTTCCTACCAGCCTTCGATATCCATTGATGTACTGCTTCTCCGTGTCTCGCGATTCATGCCGAAGCTCTAAAACTCCATACTTAAACGAAGCTGAGTCCAGCACTTCTTCCACGCGGACAACCAGCCGCCTGCCTGCGTCAATTTCGGATCGCACAAACCGCCCAATCGCTGACCGACGATTTCCTTTGTGATTCGCAAAACGCTGTTTCACAGAACGCGTGGTCATCCCCACGTACCGAACACAGCCTGTGTGGTCAGAGATTGTGTAAATAGTCGCCTTCATCGCCCTAGCTTGCCTCCGGTAGTGGCGCAGGCTGTCTCGGAGGCCGTCCCGAACGGTCGGGCTTTGCCCATAGGCCCTGAATTTGCATTTCTTCGTCCGTCCATTCGCCGTTTTTCTCGCCGCGACGAATGACTGCGTAGCACCGTTCGTGAACCTCACGGACCTCCTTTTCTCCCTTCGCGATCGGCTGCAAGCAAAAGCGACAGACGTGCTTTTCCTCGTAAAGCTGAGCGCGACGCTGCCCATCCTTTGTCAATTTCACGACTCGATAGCTCTTCGTTTGAATCACGATTTCCATGGACAGCGATCTCCGTATGAGTCGGGCCATCCATGTGTCTGGTGTGCTCGAAACTTTAGCGACGGCAAGTATTGTGTCAATACTTGACACAATGCTTGAGCAAAGTATTACGCACTTTCTGTTTCGTAAGGTCTTGCCTTGAAACAACTTGCGTTCGACTGAAAAAATGTCAAAATATTTGACATGGACGAAACAGAGCACGCCGCGCGAATCGATGAACTTGCGACGCTCTTGGAGCAGGCAAAGCTCGACGCTTTTCCAGCGTCAGCCGCTCGACGGCTAGAACGCGGGATTTGCCTCAATTGCGGAGATTCGCTGACTGGCCCTCAAACGCGAGGGCTACACCCAAAGTGCTATCGAAAAATAAAGCGGGACATCGACTCGGGCCGGTATTCGGAAGGCCTGGCCATCGCGCAGGGCGCAATTGCCCCCGAGCAAAAAAGCGGGCGGAAAAGCGAATCCGGTGATGTCCGTTCGCGAATTCTTGCCGAGCTGGCCGCGAAGGTGCCCGGCGCAACCCTGACCAGCCCCGGCCAAGAAGCTGCTGCGGATGCCGCCGCCCAAGAAGACGAGCAGATCGTCAGCGACCCCGGCACGCCTGTTGGCGGCCGCAAGAAGAAGGCTACCAAGAAGCTGCCGGCTAAACGAACTGAGAAAAAGGAAGACCGTAAATCAAAGCGGAGGAAAAGCGGATGAGCGAGCAAAATGCCACGCCACCACCGGTTGAACCTGGGTTCGCTGGAATCGACACGAAAACACATCGGAAGTCGCAGCGAAAGCGGAAGGTGGCACTGTCGCCTTTAGCGATACTGGGGCTCGTTTCAGCCCTGCTTCTGGCGGGCGTACTTGCGGGCATTGTTTTTCGAGAATCAACGAGGCCAAAGACGTTTTTTGAGCAACTAGCGGCTGCCAAAGATGCAGGCACCGTAGAGCCGGCTTCGCTAAACATCCAGCTGAACAAAGCGTTTTGGACTGAAGGGGCCAACTACAACGGGATGCGGCTCGTTGTGGTTGCTTATGTGACGAACAACTCTGATCAAATCATTACAAACCTGTCGGGACAGGTTCATCATGCGGATCCAGATAGAGAAGTCCCGTACCGCTATTCCGTATGCAGTGCGGAGGTTCCTGAAGGGATTGAGCCCCAGGAAACCAAAGCCGTTCGCTTCTCAGTAAGTTGGGAGCGAATGTTTCAATACGGGAAGCGACTGGAACCCGGCAAAGTGATTCGCCTAGTCATCGACCGGGCCAGCACGATGGACAGCTACTTTGATTGTGATCTGAAGGCCATTGCGTCGTACCAGGCCCAAAGCAAACCTGTCCCAGACCCAGTGATTAAAGGCTTGGGATTGCTCGGCACCAGCGAACCTCCAGCATCGAAAAACCGGGCGGAAGGCTCACTTCCCGCAAACGTTCAGGCATTGGGCCTTTCCCCCCAGGAACTGTCAAGCGTACTTGAAACACACAACCTGACGATCCGCCAGCTTCAAGAGCGGATTGAAAACGAGGCTTACGAAATCGTTTTCAGCGAAAATGGTGCGGAGCTCAATTGGATAAGCGACGAGGATTTTGAGCGACTGCGGGCAGAGGCAACTTCCGGCCGAAAGTGAATGAACCTTGGAAATCAACCCCTACCAGCCCCCGCCGGAAAGCACCGAAAGCGAACCGTCAGGTTTCTGGCTCGCACTGGTCCGTTGCCTGCAATCTTTGTGGCGAGATCTTGTTGATTTCGTGATGGGGGAGCCGGATGCCTGACCAAAGGAGTCAATCACGCTAGCAACCTTGAATGCTCAAGTGTTCACTAAGTCAGACGGGGATTTCTAGCGATGATTCCAGAACGCACCCAGATCAAAATCCACTACCCAGTACGCACCCACGTCCGGTACCAGCAACCGCCGCTCCGCGAACGTGAAATTGTGGTTCACGAGCTCCGCGATTTGCTCGAAAAGCCGCTCACGGTCGAAGAGTACACCCGCCGGCCATTCGTTCGCAGATCTCGGTGGCTGGCCAAAGCGTTTGATTGCAATCGCAAGGTTTGGCGGAGCTTCTACCTCGGCTGCACGCCCGAGTTTGCTTCTCCCGCGGTTCTTCGCGTCGGAGTGTTCGACATTGCGACCGGCCGCTTGCTGCGCCTGCTACCTGGCGAGTTTGGCCCGTCAGTGATCGATCGCCGGCGGCTTTGCCGATTGCTTCCACGCCTGGCCACCAAGATCGGCGAAGACGAACAGCTCGGCATCTTTGCCCCTGACATGAGGCTGGTGAGCTGATGGGCACGTTGTTCAAACGGAAGGGCCGGCCGAACTGGTACGCCCAATACGTCGACGGCGATGGCAAGCGAGTCGCTCACCGCTCGACTGGCACGTCCGACAAAGCGGCCGCCAAGCGAATCCTGGCCAAGTGGGAAGCAGACGCAGCCCTCAGGCGAGAAGGCGTGATCGACCTCGCGGCCGAACGTTTGAACAGCCAAGTCATTCGGCCTTTCCGCGAACACCTGAAAGACTTCCGCGCGTCACTCAGCTCGGCCGGAAAGACTCAGAAGCACATCACCGCGACCGTCGACGTGATCGAATCCGTCCAAGGTGAAGCCGGCTGGCAAACCCTCGGCGACATCGCGATCGAGCACGTCGAAGCCTACGGCGCTCGCCTGCGTACAGATGGAGCCGCCGGCCGCACCATCCAGCGCAAGCTCGCAGCGATGAAGCAATTCACCCGATGGTGCCACACCACCGGCCGGCTGGCCAGCAATCCGCTGATCGCCTTGAAAACGCCATCGCCAAAAACCGACCGCAAGCTCGAGCGACGCGCCCTCCATCCGGACGAGTGGCCCTTACTACGAGCCGCCACGGAAGCATCGCCACCGAAACCATGCGGAATCACCGGGCCCGAAAGAGCGATGCTATACGAACTGGCCATCCAAACCGGCCTCCGGTCAAACGAGCTTCGCAACCTCACAGCTGGCAAGCTGCACCTAGACGCGGATCCGCCCTTCGTGATTGTCGGCGCGGGCACGGCAAAGAACCGCAAGCAGGCCAGGCAGTACATCACGAAGTCACTTCGCGAACGGCTCGCCAGCCACGTCAAATCGCTCGAGCCCGGGGCTCCGCTGTTCCGGCTCCCGCACGAGACCGACATGGCCGAAATGCTGCGAGACGACTTGGCCAAGGCTCGCAAAGCATGGGTTGAAGCCCCGAAGTCCAAGAAGGAACAGCAGCGTAGAGCCAAGTCCGATTTCCTGTCGCCCACCAACCACGAAGGCCAAGCCCTAGACTTTCACGCCCTGCGGCACACATGCGGAGCCTGGCTAGCGGTCGCGGGAGAGAATCCAAAGACGATCCAGGTAATCATGCGGCACAGCTCCATCACCCTCACGATGGACACCTACGGCCACCTCTTCCCGGCCAGCGAGTCCGACGCAATCGCCCGGCTCGGCAAACGCCACTTTGGGTAGCACCGTGGGTAGCATCTTAGGTGCAAACCAAGGCAAGCTATGGCAAGTGTATGCAATCGAGCGAAAGCCCAGAACCAAAAGAAAAACGCTGGAAAAGCTTACCAAAAGGCAGCAAATCCAGCGTTTTACGGGATAGCGGAAGAGGGACTCGAACCCCCGACACGCGGATTATGATTCTTTGAATACATGGCGTTTTTGCTGGGTTTTTGGCTGCCGGGTAGCGTGGCGGGTAGCACTTAGGTTGATCGTTACCGCGATCGCAATTCATGCTCCCACTTTGCGATCGCCGCGAGGTGTTTCGCGTTCGGCGTGCGGTCGCCGCTGATCCAGCGAGTGACCGTTTTCGAGTCGACTCCGACATATTCGGCGAGCCCACGCCGCGACGGTCTGACGCGGTCTGTCGACCGACCTGGCGAGCGGCAGATGCGCTCGACTCGCCGCTTGAGTTTTTGCCACTCTGCTAGCTGCTGGTCGGTTAAGCCGTGTCGTGGCCTGCCCTTCGGCCACGGCGATTTCTTGCCAGTGCGTTCTGCCCGGTTTGGATCGACCATCTACTGTCCCAAAAACGCCCCGTCGTGAGACTCTGGATGCCGGCCACGGGGCCACGACCGGCGGAGAGTATTATTCCCGCAACGGCGCGGGCGACCGGGCTGGAAGCAATCGCCGCCAGCCCTCACGTCCGGGCCGCTACTCGGCATCGGCCAGTTCGCCAAGCTGTTCAGCCAGACGCTCGGCGAAGCCGTCCCATTCGCTGTGGTCAATCAGTTGCTCGTCGGCGATTCCGGCCTCGTCTGTATCCGACCACGCGAGCCGCATTCGACCGAGGTCGAGCGAGTAGCAGGGCAATTCCCATTTTTTGCCAGCGGCATCGAGCCAGTATGCCACCTCGCAAGTAGCGTCATCCTCCAGTTCGGCGAGGTCGATGACATTGGCGTCCGTCAGCGAATCGACATCATCGCATCCGAGATCGACGGCTAGCCGGAGCCAGTCCAGCGGCTCCATTGGCTCCGGCATCATCATAGTGTCTCGCCCGCCGCGATTTTGATCGCCCTGGTGCGCTCCGCGATGCCCTCCGTTGACTCTCCAGCGGACCAGTTGGTCGTCGGGGTCGACGCCGACATGCTCGGTCGCATACTCCCCGACGTGGCTGGCGATGATCTCGCATTGCTCTTGCGCTCGTTCCGCAGCTTGCGAGTCCACCCTGATGATTTTTACGGGCACGTCATCGTCGCCGTCGTCGTAAATCTCCCACTGTAGATCGACGTCGGTGGGGTTGCCGTCCGCGTCCGCGGAGTAGATTTCGACGAGTCCCTCCGCCGCGTCAACAGCCTCCTGCAGCGTCTCATATTCGACGAAGAATTCGCCGTCGGATGAGTAGCAGGCACCGTTCCAGTGTGCTGCGATTGCTTTGATCGTCATCTTCATGTCTCCAGTTGCGGCCGGTCTCACGCGGCCTGGTTTAACTTATGGCGACGACTGTCGTCCCCATCTGTCTATCGACATGATAGGCTAATGCGGCCTCATTGAAAAGGGGATGCCGGCAAGAATTCTTGAAGTAATTTGATACTTTGTCCGATTTGATACTTTGTCCGATTTGATACTTTGTCCGATTTGATACTTTGTCCGATTTGTCCGGTTCAATGGCCAGATCGCTCACGACCACTGGACGTTGATCCGGGCCAGCAGGAGCGGAAATGGAACCGGGACGGTTGGGGGGTCTGGTGGAGGAGCAAGCTGAACGACCGCAAAGTCTTGGCCGCCGGGCGACGCGTCTGGCGGCTTTCCCCAGGTGCAGAGGCTTTGCTGCACCAGTTTGTTAGCGCCGAAGAAGGAGGATTGCAGCGGACGCAGGCCCGCGGGGACGGGGTAGTTGAGCGTTGCCTGGAAGTTGCCTGCCGGATAGGGCGGTGAGGCCGCGCCCTCGAGCCAAGCGGCATTGAAGATTGGGTAGCTGAAGGGAACGTAACCGGTCCCGCCCGCGATCGCTCGTTCCCACGCGATCGTCGTGATCAGGTTTTCGCGCAGGCATTCCGGAGACCCGGGGGGAAAGACCCATGTCCCGTTGTTCTGTGCCATGTCGCGGAAGGCCCAGTTGGGGCCGAACGGGTTGTTCCACGTGTAGGTGTCGGGGATCTCGCTAATTGTGACAGTCAGGGTCTTCCCGTGGCAGCTTTGCGGTTGCGGTTGGCCGGGGAAGTCGAAGTTCCAGAAGCCGCAAATGTTGCATGCGTTCGGCGGTTCGGCGCTGGCATCGCGGTTGTCTGAGGCGGTCGATCCGTACAGCATCAAGCCGGTCGGTCTATTTGATTGACCGTAGCTCGGATCATCGAGTCCCCAATGGTCGCCGTCGCGAGACAGGGTGAAGCAGAACAGCTGCTCTGTGTAGTGCTGGCTGCTTTGCCAGCCAGGTGGCAGCGTCGAGACGCCAACGTAGACTCCGATTTCCGTGGGCCCCTCGGCGTGCAGGGTGAGTGGGCCGAAGACGGTGTCGGGCTCGGAGTAGCCGGTCCATTGTTCGGGGCTGTAGGCTTCGAACGAAGCGGCCAAGGACCCGTCCGATCGGTCGTAGGCTTCGACGCGGATGCCGGGATTGTTGGCAGAGCCGATGCCGGTCGTTTCGATTCGGTAGCCACCGGCTCCCGCGGAATCGCAGCCGACGACGGCCTTGTTTCGGGGCCTCGCGGTCCATTGGCCAGTGGCCGGCATCGGGGCCGGAAACCGCCACAGCCCGCCGGTCCAGGTCGAAAGTGCGAGGTCGATCGATCGTTCACAACCGCAACAGGAGCAGCCGGGGACCCAGTGCTTGAACGTCATGGCGGGGCCTCAGCAGTAATCGACGTCGATGACGAACCAGGGGCCCAGCGGCTTTGCTTGGACCTTATGTCCTGCCCCGTCGTACTCGATCGCCTGCGGACCAAGGTGGCCTGCAGAGGCGTAGACGGCGTTGCCGTCGGTATCTTGAGCTTCGGCGACCGATCCGTTTGAGGCGAGGACGTGCACCTTTTGTATGATCGTCGATAGCGTGCTGCCATCTGAGGCGGCGACGTCGTCGCTGGGGACTTCGACCAGGATGCCGGAGTGATCCGGATAGGGCGGCATCCAGGGTCCACGGTCCAGCGGAGGAGGTGAGCCGATCATGAAATCGGTGTAGGTCTGGCCTCGCAAGACGTGCCAGATCGTCGTGGCGTACGCGAAATCCTCCGAGGTCGGAATCACCAGGTCGGCGTAGCGGACTCGCTGGGGCAGTGCCTCGCGAAGCCGACCGGCAACGACCGATGCGGCAATCGAATTTGCCGCCGATGTTAACTGCGTGATGTTAGACGTCCCGGTGCCGGAATTGCGAAAGGCAATCAAATGACTCCAGACGACCGCCCGGGTGAAGTCCGCCGTCAGCCAGGTGCCTGCGAATTCGGGAAACAGCGATGCGATCGAGGACGTCGTGACGTCGATCGCGAGCGGCTTATCCGCGACGGTCGGCGGGTTTGGCCAGCGATGAAAGAGAACAGTGACGGTGGCGGGGACATGGCCGAAGGTGACCGGTTTTGGTCTGAGATTCTGAATCGGTTTTTTGCCGGCCAGCTCCGTCGCGGCGGTGATGTCGTAGCCCTTCGTGCTGCGGACGTAGACCTTTTGCTCGGTCGGTTGAAACTGGACCTCACCGTGCAGCATCGCGGCGAGGCGACGTAGCTCCAGCCAAGGGCAATGCGTTTGGTTGCAGAGGTTGATCGCCGGCATGTCGGCGATCAGGGCGGAATCGAGGTCGAACGTGAAGGTGTAAGATCCTCGTGGTCCGACGTCGAACCAAAGACGATCGAAGATTTGCTGCCAGGTGTATGTGCCGGTGCCGGGGTAGTAGTTGGGGTCGCCGGGGAGTTTGACGTTGTGCTGCTTGTCGGTGAATGAATCGAGCATCAATCGGCGCTGATCTTCGACCGTGACGACCATCGGTGAGTTCGATGCGGGGATCGCTTCAAACGCCTGGCGGAGGACGTACCCGTGAAAGGTTTTGCTGCCGAGGTCGGTTTCCCAAACGATGTCGTGCTGACTGGCCAGGTTCAACGCGTCGATCGAGTCCCGGCTAAGCAGGAAGACGCCGCGGCCGGGCTGTGTGCCTGGCGGGCAGGTGAGTCGATTGACGTCCTTTGCCCAGCCGGGCCGGCGGTCCAGACGCGCGAGGAACGCGTCGGCATCGAGCACTTTTTGTCCACCGATCGTGATCTTTGTCCAGCTCATACGGCGACTCTCCCACGTGACCCAAACCCAGCTTTCGGCCGAAAGGGAATCGCCGCCAGACGGTATTCAGGACGCAGCGGCGGCTGGCCCGTTTCGAGCCAGGATTGAGCTTCTTTGACGCCGCGAGCGGCTGCGGCTTCGAGCGTCAGGACGTTCACCGCACAGCGGCAGTTGTAGTCCCACGGCGGTGTGAAGTGATCCCAGAAGGGATCGTCGCGACGGTAGACGTTCGTGCCATTGAGACCAAGCTGCGAAAGCCGGGCGTGTTCATCGCGGACACGATCGTCGCCGATGTGGACGTATTCTTGATAGGGGAACGCCGAGGCCACGACCGGATCTTGCATCAACGTTTCGCGGCCGTCGCGGAAGGCGGACTGGACGTTGGTCCGGTAGACGGTTTCCAGGTGTCCATCGCCCAGGCGGGAGGTGCCGAGTCGTTCGGATAGCCGATCGCTGAAGCCATCGAGCGAGGTTCCTTGGCGAATGTCTTCGGCCAACGTGTCACGAATGGTTTCGATCGTGTCATTTTCGATTTCGCCAGCGACGGTAAAGGCGTCTTGCTGGATTTCCCGGCTTGCTGCGTCGAACGCCTCGCGTGAAAGGATATTGCGTTCGATCAGCCGGTTTGCGGCTTCTTCGATCTTCGGGAACCGAAGTTCTTCGGGGCCTTCGGCGATTGACGGCGGAAAGAGCGGCGGCTGGCTAGGTGGTCTGCCTGGCACTTGCTGGGGCGGCCGAATGGCTGGCGGTTGGCTCGGTTCATCAAACACCCAGTCTGGAGTCTTGCCGGCGGCCCAGTCGAAGCCGGTGATCCACGAAACGATCTTTGAGTAGTGGATGTGATCGCGGAGCAGATTCAGCCGGCCGTGAAAAGGGTCGAGCAGGACCGCTTGCCAAGACGGATCGAGCGGAGAAAGCCGGCGGAAGAAATCGACGATCCAGTCGCGGATTTCCGCCGCGAACGCAGCGGCCGTAATCAGCGATCGGCCGGCTATTTGGCGGAGCTTGGAATCGGCAACATCAGGCATCGGAGGCACCCCCTAATACTGGAGAACCATCATTAAACTTGAAGCCAACAAGCAGATTTCGTAGACTGGAGAAAGTGGCGGCCTGTGGGTCGGACCTCCCTGATCGGGCGTCCGGCAGTTCCGGGGCCGCCACTTCTAATTCATCAAGCTGATAGCTATAAAAGCTGGCTTCGTTTTGCTCTAGTCTTCTTTCTTTAACTGTCATTTTCACTGCATAAGACCTGTCGCCAATTTGAGCGGCGGACACCATTCGGTGGATGGCTGCAATGTTTCGGTCGTTTTCTCGATCGGCGTGCGTCTCGTAGACAACCGCGCCCTGGATCAGCTCGGGCAACGCCCCTACCAAGTCAATGTGGTCTTGCGTCGGTGCTTGGCTTTTTGAAGCCGCTGAACCGCTCATGACTTTTTGAAGGGAATTGCTACTGACTTGAATCCGCATTCCCAAAGATGCGTTAAGGTACCCGTCTTGCGATATAACGTTTTCCCTTGCCCAGTTTCGAGCTTCTGCGAAATTCTTGAACGTCTTACTTGGCTTGACGTGCTTAACGGGTGGGTGCTTGTCTATTTCTTCCGCAGAGATCTTTCGCGAAGGTTGCTTTCCTGATCGAGTTTGTTGTTCTTTTGTTTCCCCTGGTTTGCTCGCGAATTCCCCTTTGTCGCGATTGACATTTGATTCATCGAAGTCGCCCGCAGCCATTCGCATCGCGGTTCTTGCCGCTTCAACAATCGCGGAAGCGTCCAGCACGCCTTCGCCTACAGCCTGAACCGCATCGAGGCTCATGCGTCGCGGATCGCTTCTGCTGACGCGCCCGCCACTGGATCGCCCGCCACTCGTCCCATCAGCCAGTGCTGCTGGGTTCCAATGCACACCACCAGGCAGGCTAGACGGATCGCCTTCGCCGGCAAAACCGCCGCCCGCGTTTGACTGCTGCTCCATTGCTTGCTGTGCGAGCGGCTTGTGGGTGACCTCGAAATCAATCGCTTCGCCAAAGTTGAGGAGCACGAGCGGTTCGAACACTTGCTCCGTCAAATCGGCCACGATGCCGTTCACCCAGGCATCCAGCGATGCGTAGAAGGCGGCAAGCGGGATCCGCTTGCCGGCCCATGCTCCGCTGGCTCCGTCGTCATCGATCACGCCGTCGGGAATGAGGATGCCGCTGCGAATTTCGCCATCGAGGTCCTTCGGGAATTGCAAGATGTGTTGCGGATTCGCGGGCACCGTCGCGCGGGTCAGAGGCCATCGTTCGTTGCCGTTTTCGTCACGCGTGCTGGGCCGCGTGGTGACTCCGCCGGCGGCAAGCTGCTCCACGATTTGACGTGCGATATCTCGATTCGGGATCGAGTTGCCTTCGTCATCGTAGAAGTCGGAGCCCTCGGGGTAGCCAAGATCGGTGCCGCCGTAAGCATCCTTGTGCATGAACAGCCGGCGGACGTCGCATGCACCGCCCTGCAGGCATTTGTCCGCCCAGGGCGAGTAAGCACCCAGCAGCACGGACCGGCCGTAGTGTTCGCCGTCTTCGGGATCGTGTGCGTGGAACCAGGCGTTGGGGAAGTGAAGATCGACCGATCCGACATGTTTGACGCGTCGGACCTGGACGCCGCGGCGGCGACCACCACCAATCAGCAACCGGCAGTCCTGGGCTTGCCTCGGTTCAAGCCGGTTGACTTCAACGAGATTAGATTCCGAAAGCCGGTGCGTGACTTCGCCAGCAGACCAGCCCCATACTTGAGCTTTGGCGATCGAAGTCAAATGCCCCGTCCAGATGCGGCTGAGCTGCCTGAGCACGAATGCGGCGACCTCGGGCCGGCGGCACCGGACGCCTGGGGTCCACTCTTCACCTTCCTGATAGGCCCACTGGACACCCGAGAGCGGTGCGGCACGCATCGCCAACGACAACCGCACGGTCGGATCCAGAAGCATCGACCGGATGATTTCGAAGCCGAAAAGCGGCAAGTCGCGGGGCTGGTGCCAGAAGTGCGTCAGGACGGGCTGATAACCGGCAGTCCGGGCTCCGCCCTCTGTTCGTTTTCGCTTAAAGAGATCGCGCAACGCCATGCCGAATCACCAAAGAGAATGGTGATCGACCGCCCGCTTGGATTGTAGGCGCTTAAGCGACTTCGACCAAGCGATTACCGCCGGGCTGAGCGACTTTCGACCAATCGCTCGATCGCATCGCCTCGGGCGCGAAGAGCGGCTTTTTCGTCGCCGGTGGCCAGCAGCGTCAGTGCGTAGGCTTGTCCGTAATCGCACGGATCGAAGTCACCGCGGTGCAGCGTGTCTTGGGCTTGGACGCGAGGAAGGTTGGCTCGCAGGGCGGCCTTGCGTTCATCATCCAGCCGCCAAGCGTCGACCCCGTACCAGAACGTCAGCTCCGCCTCGTCTTCGTGCTTCCGGCGGATCGCTTCAAGGCGGTCGAACGTGTACCGCCAGGTCTGCCAGGCCTGCGTGGTTGTGAGGTCCAGCCGCCTGGCCAAATCACGCAGGAAGTCAACCGTCGGACGAAGTTTGCCATCTTTGGATCGAAGCTCGTGTTTATCTTCGAGCTCGCGGCTGAGCTTGGCAGTTTCAAGCAGTGAGGTGGCTTCATGCATTAAGCCTCTCCTTCAACCACGGCCATCGTTGGGTCATCAATTCCGCCGTCGGCCGACTGCGGGCGTTCCGTGACTTCATACAAGATGTTCCACGCAGCCGAATAGACCCTTTGGCAGAAGTAGACGCCTTTCAGCTTTCGGCCGACTTTGCCTTTGCCGACTCGCTTGAGCGTGACGTCGCCGACTTGCAGAATGTCCGGCGTTGGGATCGGGTAGCCCATCCGTTCCATGTAGCCCTTCCAGCGGAATCGTTGGCCGGGGGCGGCTTCGGCGATGACGGCTTCGATGTCGGTGGCCTCGACATTGTTGAGCGTTGCGAGGGGATCGGCTGGATCGAAGGTGTTGTTCTGCACGTCGACCTCGCCCAGTGTGTAGGTCGTCACCGAATTGGCTTCGGTTTCATCGATCAGTGTCGCTTCAAAATGAACGTAGGACTTTTCGGGATCCGGCTTTTCATTGCAAAGCCCCTGGTAAGCTGAATCAGGCCCGAGGACGGTCAGGGAATCGCCGCCAATCGCTGGCAGGCTACCTTGGGTGCAAAGGTCCACCAATTCGTCTTGGCTTTCGTCATGTGACAGCTGGGCAAGACCACGCTCGCCTTCCACCAGCTCGCGTGTCGCGGCCCATGTTTCCCAGCTATACCCGAGCGATCGGTACAGCCCCAGCGAAGTCAAGATCTTCCGGATCTCTTCGCCGATCACGCGGTACGAAAGCGAAAATTGCAGCCGGAACGCGAACAGTGGTTCGTCGATTTCCAAATCTTCAAACATCACGGTCAGGCCGGCCGCGATTGGGTGCGAGATACGCTTATTGACGATTGCCCGAAAAATCTCCCAGGCCATGATTTTCGGCTGATCACGGTCCAGCTGGATCGAAACGTTGATGGAGTTCTGTGCGGTCGTTCGGCTGTATTTGTTGGTGCGAACCCGATGGTTGCCCTCGATGATCGAAACGCCCGGCGGGTAAGCGTTTGGCGACTGGATCTCGGTATCGACAATCGTGAATCTGAGCCGTCGTTTATCGGCCGAAAGTTCGTAGTCCTGTTGGCGTTTGAAGTTGGCAGGCTTCGTGACGTTGATTAGGTGGCGATAGTTGTCGGCGCTGTCGCTGATCTCTCGCGTCCCCGAATAAACGTCGTCGGTGATGACGCCCTTTCGATGAGCCGCGATTTCCAGGTGTCCGCTGGTGGTTCGGGTCGTATGACCGCGATCGGTAAGAGAAAACCGAACGGAGTAATGGAATGAGGCCACACCCTCGTAGCCAGCGAATTCGCAATCAGGAATACAAACTTCGCATTGCCAGGTCACTTCGGCGGAGACGGTGTTGCCGATCGGCTTCCAGGAAATCATTCGCGGCTTTGGCCCAAAATTGACATCGTTGACCGCATTGGTGCCGATGTTGCCGATGACGATATCGGGCCCGAACCCTGAATCGGTCAAGCTGAATCGCTGGCCGGGTTTTGTGAGCCGTCGGCGGATGTCCTGCATCGTGTTGGCCGTCGTTCCTGCTGACGCACCCGAGCCATCCTCAGGGATCACGATCGCTTGGACCGTGATCATGTGCTTGAGATACGTCACCGATCGATCGCTGTCGTCGTAGACCGGTTCGGTCGAAACATCGATGTGCGATCGGTCGCTGAAGGTGTACCCGTTGTAGCTGAGGCTCACGGTTTGAATTGCTCCATGATGCTAAGCCAATGACGCAGGCGACGCTGAGATGCAGCGGAGGCTTCTTTAGCGTCCAGTCGCTTTTTGCCAAACAACATCACGGACGCTGCAGCCGCCTCTTTTTCCGCCATGAAATTCTGGCATGCGCGGTCGTATTCATTCGGCGTATTGGTTGCCCCGAGAGAAACGCCGGCAACGAACATCACGACAGCGACGACGCCAAGCTTCATTTGATCTTTCATTCTTCAGGCCCTTCGTTTGGTGGAATTGGACGCGGTTCTTCGTCGATTTCCAAAATAGCACGAAGGGCGGGATCAATTTGTCCCGCCGGTTGGTCGTTCCGCTCGAAGATGTTTTTCACAGCCTCCGCAAGAACTGCACCTTGGTTCCTGACCTCATCTATCTCATCGAAGAGGGCCATCGGGCCCGAGAAGGGATTGGCGGCCTCGACTGCAATGTCCGCGGCCTCTTTCAGTGTGACCAATGCCTGCAACATCGCCGTCAGCGTATCAAGCCCAAATTCGATCTTGTCGGCTTGGCTAGCCAGAAGCTCCAACAGCTGGGTCTGAACCTGGTAGGTCGCTTCGGCCAGCCGCTGACTCGCGGCATCAATCTGTGCTGTCTCGGGGCCGATCCGCTCCGCGCGGTCCAGCCGTGCGAGCTCCATGCGGACCTGACCCTGGGCCCTGGAGGCCGCAATTGGACCAGACAAATCCTGCAGCTGGTCCGCTTGGCCTACGAATACATCGGACAGCTTTCTGACGGCGATCACCGCAGCGCCGAAGGCTGCTACGACCCCCGCGACCGCCAACCCGATTGGTCCCGCAACTGCTGCGATTCCACCAGCAGTGCCGGCTGCACCCGCAGCTGCCCCACCGGCTGCCGCTCCACCAGACGCACCGACCGCCCCAGCTCCAGCCCCCGCGGCCGCAGTTGTTGTGACGGCACCAGTCGCCGCGCTTCGAACGGCGATTGCTCCTGCCGAGCGGGCTGCCGCCGATCCCGCTCCGCGACCGGCGATCGCGGGAGCCATCGAGCGACCTCTACCGGCGATCCTGCCTACCGTCCTGCCTACCGTGGCGGAGCCTTGCTGGTAGGCCGCACTCTGCTGAATCCGTCCGGCCGCACGGCCTACGGCAGCCTGGGTCCCCATGACCGCAACTTGCCCGGCGTAGATGATCGCCCGGCCAACGCGCGTCGACTGAGCAACGGCAGAGGTTTCTGAGCCTACCGTGCGGGCTGTCTGGCGAACACGAGCGGCACCCGCGCCCACGGTTTGCCTCGCTGCGGTGGCGGCCTTTGACTGCACGACGCCGTGGGCGGTTCCCGCAGCTGCATAGCGAACGACACCTCCACCACGATGGACGGCTTGGCCCGCGGCCTGGACGGTGCGAGCGGCCTGGCCGGCGACAAAACCGGTCCCACGGCCAAGCATGTCGGTCAGTCGGGACGCGAACCGTTCGATGCCCTGGGTCGCTTCTGCGATCTTTCGACCGATCGCGGTTTGCGGCTCAGGCCTTGAAGTCGCCGGCCCGCTAGGACGCACCATTGGTCCGGATTGCGGCCCTCGGCTTTCGCCCCTCGCGTCCTTCGGCGTGATAAGCCGCTCGATCCGTTCGCGAATCGTTTCGCGCGGAGGCTGACTGCCAGTAGGTCCTTCAGGCGTTGGCGGTTGAGAATCTTCCGGGTTCGCCTGCCGCTCGATCCGTTCGCGAATCGTTTCGCGTTCACTTCGCTCGGCGCGGTCGCGTCGTTGGTTGCTGCTGGCGGTGCTCGCGCGGTCGCGGTCTTGCTCGGTGGCCGACCGGTCGATGCGTTCGCGCGTCGTCTCTCGTTCGGTACGCTCGGTGCGAACCGTAGTTTCACGATCACGACCAAGGCCCGCACGAAAGCCTTCGACGATTGAACGCGGGGTCCAGCGATCGGCAAAGCCCTTGATTGCTTGCGTCAGTCCCCGGTAGTCGTCTCGTTGCGGGGCATTTGAATCTTGCGGCGAAGAAGACCGCTCGGCATTCGATTCCCGCGACGTGTCCCGCTGGTCCTGGGACGTTTCACTGCCGGATGGTTGGACGATCCGCCCGCCGGTTCGCTCCGCACGTTCGGCCGCTTCGCGAGAGATTTCATCGTCGGTGCGTCGGCTGCCTGCGGGAACTTCGCCAGCGGCCTCGCGTTGGGCCTCACGCGCAAGACCTTGAATCGCATCGATCAGCTTCCCGGTACGGTCGACCGCTTCGGCCGCCGGCTGCATTCCCGGGATCTTGCCCAGAGCGGCCGAAAGTTGCTCGACCAGCTGGCTTTCAGAACGACGAGGAGCTGCAGCCTCGCTGGGGGTCGCTTTGGCAGAGGCCGGAGGTTCGGGCTTGGAATCGCGGCCGACACCCGGGGGTTGTGATCGCGGCCCTACCTGAGCCCCTGAGGATTCAGCCTGCCGGCCGGCTTCGTTGGCTTGCTGGCGTTCGGATTCGCTGCCCCCGTCGACCAGCAGCACTTCGATTTTCGCGGACACGCATTACCCCCGTCCGTCGGCTTCGGCCAGCTGCCGGGCAAGGTTTTCTGAGACCTGGATGAACCGCTCGTTGACGATCCCCCAAACTCGCGAGGCGACCGTGCTGCTTTGAACCGGGCAGCCGAGTTCGCAGCAAAAAGCTTCGGCAAGGTCCCGGAAAAACGCCGTCGTCCCTAGCAGCCTGCCGCTCTCTTGCCGAAGCTTGTGCCGCGACTCAACTTGCTCGCAGACCAACTTGGCCTCGATCAGATCGATTGCCCAAGACTTCGCCTCGCCATCGACCTGGATCTGAAAGACCAGGCGGCCCGCGTCCAGCTGGATCGTTTGTTCGCCCATCGTGATTGCAATTACGCCTCGGTTCCGAAGACGCCCGTTTCCATGTTCGGGTAGACACGGCATCGGATCGGGACTTCCCGCAGGTCCGGCGCGAGCAACACTTCGACCGGATAGCCTTCGGCAAGCATCGCCAGCGACAACGTGATCGACGCGGGACCGTCGCCAGCAGCCGAAGTACCGGTCACCGGAGTCAGGACTAGCGACTTGGCCAGCGCCGTCGGGGATACCCCGCCGCCGTTGTAGACGTCCAGCCGGCCGATCACGCCCAGCGTCAACGGATCGCCCGGCGTATCGGCGTAGGGTTCGACCAGGTCAGGGATCCCGGCGGCGAACGCTTCGATCATCCGCGCGGTAATGAATTGTTCACGGCCGCGATAGATCGCGTCTTGTGGCGTTTCCGCTCCGGCATCACCGGTGACCAGTCGCTTGAAAAACGAATGGCTCAGCCGAAAACCATCGGCGGTCTGGCCCAGTGCCTTCGCGTTGTAGGTCGCCGTATATTGGCCGGCGATGAATTGACCCATGGCTAATCTTCTCCAGCTTCGGGATCGGGTTGTTCATTAAGGATCAAGCTTCGGCCGGTTGCACCGCGAAGCCCCAGCTCTTCCGCAACCGCCAAACATCCGGGGCAGTTGACGACGCCAATCTGATCGGTGACCGCTTCCAGGTTGGTGGCCGTCGCCAGGTACGCCCGCTTTGTGTCGCAAGCGATTTGCCAACGAATGCCGCCGCGGCCGATCACGGGTCCCTTCGGATCAGGAACCAACAAGTGCGTCAGCACCAGCGTCCCGACCATCGGGGCCTTGTCGGCACCGCACTTCGGACACGCAAAGTGATCATGCTCCACCGTGAAGGTGAACTCTCGGTCGCTCTGTTCGCGGCACTGCGGATTCCTGCAGAACCCCGTCACCGGCTGCTTCAATGTCCGATCGCCTGGGACCGCGATTCCGCTCATGTTCGCACCTTCAAAAATCGAGCGCCCGAGAAGTTGATCCCGCGTTTGATCGCCAGCACCGGGTCCGCACCGCGGCGTGGGTTCGATGCGGCTTCGTAGGGATCGTGCATCACCGTTTGCGGCCGTGGATCGACGCCGGCAAACTTCAGCGGTTCGCGGAAACCTTCTCCTTCAGTGATCGCACTGCCCAAAGATGTGTTCGCCGCGTCTAGGACCGGGTAACTGAAATCGATCGCGGCATGCACCTGGTTAAGCAACCGATTCAGCCCCTTGGTGCGTTCCAGGAACACATTCCGGCGGCGGTCACGCGGCACGTCCGCCATTCGCTGAAAAACGACCACGCGGCAGCCCACGACTTGGTCGATGACGGTGCCGGAAGTCATGTGTCGCGGGCCTGGACCAAAGCCATTTGGAACGATCACGACGTGCAAATCTCCCGCGATCGCCGGAACGATGTCATCCAGTTCCACATCACACTGGCGATCCTGCAGCGACAGCGCCGCCTGAACCGCGTCCCGGACCGCTTCCAGCAATGTCGTTTCTGCATCAATCATCCGCCGGCCCTCGCAAGTGCAAGCTGAAGAGCCGATCCGATCGCACGGCTGGTCGACGTCGCCCAGCGATCAAGCCAGACCTGCGGGGCTTGCTTTGGCAGGAATTGCCGCTTGGGGACACCTCGCTTCGGGTCGCCTTCGTTGTGCGTTCTCGCGTAAGGCACGTTGGTCCCAACGATCACGCCGTTTTCGATCGTGCGAAAGATTTGGTCAGGCTTCGAAGGTGTGGGGCTGCCACTTGCCGTGACCCCATCGCCTCCGATCTGGCCAGGCGACAAGCTGTTCAGCAGCACGCCCGTATCGCGCAGGACTTCGTGCGGTCGATCCGCGTATTCGGCGATTTTGGTCTTCCCACCGGCAGCTTTGATCCGTGCCCACGCAATCTTCGCGGCTCGCGTCTTTGCCTCAGCCAGTGGCATCGATGCGGCCAGGCGTGCCAGCGTGCCGCCGTAGATTTTCCGCCACTGCTTGAGCTGCGATTTGGTCAACAGGCCGTCCTTGCCGCCCGGAGCATGGCCGCGACCCTTCGGTGCCTTCCGGCCATAGGCGAGCGTCGCGGGGGCCAATCGTGGCCACCGCTGGCCATCCTCGCCGACCTCCCCGCGAGCCTTACGGACGAAGTCAGCATGGATGTCCGAAAGGGCAACGAAGCCCATCGAAGTGTGGACACCACGAGCCAGGTCGGCGTGCTGGCTGGAGCCTCCAGTGAGCGACTGGACAAGAGCCGCCACGGTCGCGTTTGCCAATGCCCGGCCACCGCGAAAATAGATCCTATTCATAGATGAACACCTCCGACGCCGCGTCGCGCTCGCGAGTGGTCGATTCACCATCGCTATTCGCTTCGGTCACGCGGATTTTTTCGCGAGGGTACCGACGATCAACGGTAAGGTTCGAAAACGAAGGGGCCGCGTTGTACTTCCTCCGGACGCCTGGGAGCTTCAACCTGCCAGCTCGGACACGAGCCAAAAAACCAGTCTCGGGATCGACGATCCGCGTGAACTCCAGCTCCAGCGACTCCGGCGGCATGTTCCCGCGACGCAGACATAGGAACCGAGCCGCCATGACGGTCGCCCAACGATTTAAGTGGCGATTGTCTGCCAAGGCCGCTTCTTCGTATCGCGACAAAAGAAACAGATCAATCTCGGCCGATGCCTCGGAGATGCAACGATCGACCACTCCGCTGTCAGCATCGCCGTCGCCGTCGTGGTCCGCAAAACCTACGACGCCATGCGACGACAGCAGATTGATCAAGTCGCTTTCGGTGCAGTAGGTATTGGGCATTGCGGATCCAGGACGATTGACGAACATGAAAAGAGCCGAGCCGGTCGGGTGCGGCTCGGCTCAAACCCCGGGAACGCGGGCGGTCGATCACCGGGAAATGGAGGCTTAGAACACGACCGTTCCGTAGGCGGTGCTTGCCGGCACGTGGTTGACGACCAGCGAGTTATCGATGGCAAACAATTCGGTAACCGTCGGGTTGGATCGCCTCGTGCTCCACGACTCCAGACCGATCTTCAGGATCTCCGGACCCCCGTCGAACTCCGCGACCGGTTCGGAACCTTCGTACAATCCGACCGTGTCATCGGTGGGGCTGTGACCGATGAAGATCGCGTCGTTTTCGCCAACGATCTTGGTGAACAATTCTTCGCCAGGAGCACCGATATCAAGGCCTTCGTCGGTAATCCACCACGTCACGTCCGGGTACACGTTTAGGGTGGCCCGGTAAACATTCTCCATCGTTTCCGCGATCGAAGGGTCAAGCGAGGATCGCTCCAGCACGCGGAACGGTGCCGACGCACTGCCATGGATCGCCGCCACGTGATCGTTGTTGATCACGTGATTCCAGACTTTGGTCCCGCAGATGATGTTGGAAAGGTAGCCACCGCAAAGCTGCTGGAACGCTGCGTTGATCAGACCGATGTGTCCGGGGATGTCCGTGGTGGCCGTCGCCCAGCTGGCGTCGATGATGTCGCCATCACCAAGCATGTCCAGCTGGCCCTTGTTGCCAGCAGGCATCCGCGCAAGCTGCTGACCGATCTGATCACCGCCACCGGCCGCTGCAAAATCGAAGTAAGCGACGTCGCCCACCCGCTTGATGTACAGCGAATCGCGAAGGGTGCCCACCAACATCGCAAGGCGAAAGTTTCCCGCCAACTGCGACAGGTAGCCGGTTTGCCGGCGGATCATGTCCGCTCCGACACGGTCACGGACCGCAGGATTGTCAATGCGGCCGAGGTTGTGAAGCGTTTCGGCAAGCAACCCAATCGAATCGTGCATCCGCGGATAGGTGAACGACACGCGGCCGACGCCTTGGGCGTTCCGGCGTCCGGCTGCAGTCCCCGGTGCAGTCAACTGACCAACAGCGCGGGTGTTGTTGAAGATCGAGTAGCTGCCCTCGCGGCCGTGGCCAAAATTCAGGACCGAGCTGCCGCCGGGCTGAACGCCAAACACGTTCAACAGCCAACTCGATGTTGCTGCCTGGCGGCTGATGACGCGGGTGAGGGTTTGCGGCGAAAGCAGCGATTGCAGTGCAACCATGGAATCGATTCTCTACTCAGTCGGAAAAATTGATCGGTTTGGTAGGTTGAGCCGCTTCGCCCTAGCAGAGCTCTTTGTCGATGCGGAAGAACTTGGCTTCGAGGTCAGCTTTGGCGTCAGCCTCTCCGGCGTTACCGTCGTAGGCCGCGCCCTCAATCAAAAGCTTGCTGGCTTTCACTGGAGCCGACACAACGACTGGGACGTAGCGATCGACCGCAACCCCAAGCTCATCAGTCATCCGCGTTTCGGCAAGCAATACGCCGTAGACCGTTTCGGTGCCATCCAAGCCGTCGGGGTCGTACTGCTTCAGCTTGCCGCTGGCCGTGACCTTCCCCAGCAAGAGGCCAGCACGAAGCACGGTTGTCGGTGTATTGCCGGCGTCGCGAGCCGAAGAATCGATCGTCGCGCTCGTGCGAAGAATTTCGATCTTGTCTTCGCCGCCGCCCCAGAAGATCTCCCGTTGCTCGGCAAACGCAGCGGCCGATTGACCCGGCACGCCAAAAAGTCCGTTGTTCATGGCTGACGCTTGGTTGAGGTTTTAAGTGAGTGATTCCTGGCGTTCACAATTGCCGGGTTGATTATTTTTTGCCAAGCACGAAGTCGGCCGCTTCCTCGGGATCAACTCCGCCGGTATCGGCCGGAGCCGCTTCGAGCGACATGCGGCGAAGCTTCTCGTCGCTGCTCCAAAAGGTGCCTTCCGGGACCGGCTTGCGGCTTTCGATCCAAGACTCGGTCTCGCTCTTGGTCGGGTTGCCGTCGCTGTCGAGGCTCAGCTTGATCGCGCCGATCGATTCTTGACGGGCCTTATGTTCGGCCGGTGTGCAGCGACCGCTTGCGAGCAACTCGTCCAAGTCTTTCTGAACAGTCGCTCGGTGCTGACGTTCGCCGTACGCGAGCGCCTGGCGAGCCTGCAAGCTCATCGTTGCGATCTGCGGATCCACCACTTCGGTATCCTGGCTCGATTGATCGGCCATGGGGTCTTCCTCCGAGGCCACTGCCGTCAGCAGGGCGGTATAGAGTCGGTCGATAAAGTTCTTGGCGTCGGTGTCGCCGGGCAAAACGATGTCCAAGCGAGCCAGCAAGTCGAGCGTCCGGCCGACCGTCGCTTCACCACCGGCGGAGGTTTCTTCCGCGTTGCTGCCTTCGCTGTAATCGCTGTAATCGCCGTCTTCGTCCGGCGGTTCATCTGAGGCCATGCGAAAGACCTTGACGACTTGATGGCTGGAATCGCTCATCCGCAATGAGCAACAGATCGCCTCGACTTCTTCGGCCGGCGTCTGGCTGTGGTCGACCGCGTGGTCAACGAAATCCAGATGCGTAATCGCATCGGTGTACTGGTTGCCCGCGCCGTCTTTCCACTGGCTCAGGATGACCGGAGAAAGATTCACGCGGTTCTGCTCCATCGCCTCGGTGGCGTGAGCGCTCAGCGTGACAAATTCAACCTCAGCCGATTGGCCATCCTCAGCGACATCGAACCGCTTCAGGTGGCCAACCGTGTTTTTGGCCGATCGGCTCTTCCGCTGTTTGAACTCTGATAAAGTGAGCGGCGTCAGGTCCTGCAGTTCGCTTCCATGATCCCAGTGCATCGGGATCACCTGGCCCGCGCCCGACATCTTGCGGAAAGTGTCGGCCCAGTGCTGTAGGCGTTCCGGCGTGACCTTCACTTCACCGTCGGGTGAGTGGAACGTCTGCCCGGCACGCAGCATCGTTTTGCGGAATGTTTTGGTAGCCATGCCCGCATCATCACGGGCAAAATGAAGCGGTCAAACAGAACGTGCAAGGAATGCGAAGAACGCAAAAAATTAGAATTTTGCAACATCCATTAGTTGCAGAATTTGGCTTTCCCGCACGGCCGGCAGCCCGCTCGGCAACCGAACCGCCGTGAGCAATCCATCATCGACCCACCGGCGAATCGTTGAAGGATGCTTGCCAATGCGACGCGCGACTTCGCTCATCGTCAGCAGGGGGTCTTCCTGATGCGTCTTCGGTGCCGTGTCGTCAGCCGCTGCTTTTCGTTTGGCCATAATTACCTCCTCGCCATTCCGCCCGTCGGGACAACGCCGCCCCAACTTCCTGTTCTCGTTTTTGCCACGTAGCTCGCGTAGCTGGTGATGTCGATCTGATCGGACGTTTCCTTTGGCAGCCCGGTCCAGGCCAACAGCTCGCGTCGGTACGCATTCACCCAATTGCGATTCTTCATGTCCACCTCCGGCAGAAGGATCAGGCCATCTTCAAATCGTGACAACATCCCCGAGGCGATCGCCCGCTCAAGCTTCGCACCGCGACTGCCGTCATCCATGCCAGGGATCTTCGGCCCGATCAGCTCAGTCGCCCTGCCCTTGATCTCTTTTTTTAACGGCTGGCCAAAGTGGGCATTTTCGATGTACGAACGTGGGACCTTTCGTGTTTTCAAAACGCTCGGCACGCGTTCCTTGAGGCCTGACCAGTCCACTTGATCCCGCCAGATGAAATTGGCGAACAGCAAATCCGTTTGTGGGTGATAGTCCCAGACGCCAAGTGCCGAATGACTTGGAGGGTCGCCTCGTTGCTCAGCCGCTTTTTCCTTCGACGTTCCCGCGGTGTCGATTGTGGCGAATCGCCGGCAGGCACTAATCGGCACCTTTACCAGCGACCCGCCAACCAGGCACTCATAGTGCCCGTCGTTGATCACGTAGGTGTTGACCCACTCCGGCGAAATCAACGCTCCTTCCTGAATCCGCCAATTGCCGAGCAACAACCTTTCACGCTCGATCCGCGGTAACGCCTTCAGCTTCGCGCGATACCGTGGGTCCTTTTCCAGCATCTTCGGGTTGTCGTCCAGCGACGCGGCAATGAAGCTGAACGACATGATGTCGTCCGGCTCCGTCCCCGGGAATCGCTCGATCAATTCTTCCTTCGAGTCGCCCCAAACAATTTCGTTGTCCTCTGATTCATCGCTGCGAAGTAGGTATCGGACAACGCCTGATCGCTCCGGAATCGCAAATCCATCATCATTGATCCACCATGAAATCAGGTCAGCCACCCAGCCCGGCTCCGGATTGCACGTTGCCCGGATGTAAGGATTGACGACCATCGATCGCATTCGGCTGACGATGTACCAGAATTGCGATTCGGTGAAATGTGTCAGTTCATCAAAGCCGGCATACGCCAGCTGACCGCCCTGGTAAGCGTGCTTGTCCTTTTCGTGCTGAAGGTGAGCAAACTTGATCCGTGCCCCCGAGGGGAACCGCCAGTCCAGATCGTTGCCTTCGCGCGATTTTCCACCGAGCGGCCGATAAAGCAATTGCGACTCATCCCAAAGGCCGCCGGCCTGCGTGACTTGCTGAAACGTCCGGCGAAAGATCGTCCCACGAAACCCTGGCTTCATGCAGTGCCGGGTGGGTTCGGCGAGCAGGTAAAAACTGTTGTGCGTAGGAACCATCTGCTTGCCGGCCAGGTAAAGCCTGCGATCGGAATCTACAGAAATGCACCGCCCAGGCCGGCTTGCAATTCGCTCTGCATTGACGATGTATCGAAAACGACAGGTCCTACGTGTAGCTAGCGTCTGAAGATCTCGTTTCCTGTCCAGGCGAAACACATAATCTGACGCATTCCATTTCAGCGTCCATTTAGGACCATGGTCTTTGCCGGACAACTTTGCCCGCCCCTCTCTCACGCGAGCTTTCCAACCAAGACTAACAATCAATTCCGCAATGCCCTCGGCAAGTCTTGGGCAAGTTGTCGTGAATTCCGCTGCGCCCGAATGTCTTGCAACCGTGCCGTCGGTATCCATCAACCCTTGAAGGAGGGCGAGACGTTGCTCTTTGCTGGCCCGGGTATAGACAGAAGGAATGTGCTTATTATCAAGAACGCACAACGCGGCTAGTTGACCCCGCAGCCCAAGAACAGTCTTGCTTACAGCTTTACTGTTGGGTTTGCTTGCTGGCTTGCCTAATTCATACCCAAGCCTCGTAAAGCTTTCAAAGATTTCCGGGTCCGCCGAAGTAACCTGCCCCGTTGTCCGCGTCCCATCACCAAGCCAAACTCCCAGAAGATATGGAGCAATTGGAAGCTCAGCGGCGACCGTCAAAAGTGGCTCGGCAACTTCGATCGCATGGTTACGCCTCCCACGATAATTCAGCAGCGTTGCCGCGATTTCTCGCGTTGTACGAATAGTGCCAGTCGGAGGTGCTTTTGTGGCAGGGCGATGCGTTTGATTTCTTTTAGAAATCACTTCCGAAAACAACTTGGACTTTTTCTTGCCCTTGCGACTTGGTCGTTTTGCTTGCCGGCGACTCCTAGATTCGTCGGTGCGCCTTGTCAACGCTCCAAGCTCTTTCGCGTTAAATGTAACCCATTGATGGTCTGAGCAAGCATCGATGGTAGACCCATCATCAAACGTCAATCGCCAAAGTTCCGGCTCGCTCTTTATATCGAAAACGTGGGTTACAACGCATTGATGTCCAGTCTCATCGTAGAGCTCGTCACCCTTCCTAATTTCACCCATGGTCGTCCATCCACTGGGCGTAGGAAGCGGCGTGTCCAACGGCAGTAGCTTTCCACCGCCGGCCGCTCCGCCATAAATCAGAATATCGGCCGAGCACGCAAAAGCGTTGTGCTGCGGGCCTGGGTTGGGCTCGATGCGAATGGTTGTTTCGGCAGTCGCAGGCATCACACAACCGTCCGAGTAACGATATCCGGAACGATCAAGGTTCCCGATGCTGGGACTGTTTCGGCGCTACCGCCTCCGTTCAAAATCTTGACATCGAATTGATAGGCCGGTGGAACCGGTTTCGTCGCCGCTTGGGTTCGCCGCCAAGCCAACATCGATTGCGTGATAGGTCCCGTGTAAGACCAGAATTTCGAATCGGTCGGATCAATCACCGCCGTCGCTTCCGCCAGAATCGTGACTACGGCTCGCTCGTTATCAACAACCTCGATCTCGCCATCGGACGCCGTGCCAGCCGCCGCACCATTAAGAACCTGCAGCCCATCGCCTGGATCGCCACCGTTGGTCAGCTTGACCTGCAGCAACGCATCCACGTCGGCGTCTTCGGTTGGGGACGCCTTGAGCGTGAACAGCATCGAGACCCAGCTCAGCCCACTGATGTCGCCGATGTTGATATCAAACGTCCAATCCGTCGCTCGCTTCCGGTTGAATGCAAGGGTCGCAAGGTTGTCTTGCAGCTGCTGCTGGAGCGTTGTGGAGATACTACCGACGGTGACGGCGTCAGCCGTGTCTTTGGTTCCTATCGCATTGATCGTGCCATTGATTGGGCGGTTCGAACCGTTGGTCAGCCGCACAGCGGTGCTACGACCCGCGACGATCCAGCTGTTAGGTGGGCAGAATTGATAGTAGCCGCTACCAATCTCGTTCCAGCTGCTAGCGACGTAGCTACCAAGGGTGCCCACAACGAGCGTCAGCGACTGGAAAGCGGTGTCGCCAAGCTTTAGCCCGGCGACAGCAAAACCGGCCGTACCCGGAGCCAGACCTGTGACGGGCGCACCATCATCGCCGGCCACGTAGACCGTCAGAATCAGATCTTTTGCGTCGCGTGGTACATCCATTCGGTTCGCCTACGCGTTGCCTTCGGTCATTGAAAACGATGTCACGGTGAATTCTTGGCCGGCAGCCAGGACCGTATTGTTCAGCTCCATGTCGCCGCCGCCGCCCGAGGCGGTGATGGTGCCTTGCATGTGCTGCGTCGTTCCGTCGGCCGCGTAGATCCGGAAATGCCCGGCGGTCCCCGAGGCATCGGCGGAGGTGTCCTGCCACGTCCCGCTTTTGCTCTTCACGCCGGAGCTTGCCGCCGCCAGCCAATCGCTGGGAAGGTTGACCGTGGCCAGCACGGTGCCGGCGTCCGGGTCGCCGATCCCGGCCGGTGGCGCGCCGCTGCGGATCTTCAGGACGGCACCGGCACCGATTTCGGTCTCGATCGCATCGAGGCGGGCGTTGCGGACGTCGACGGACAGGCTAACAGTCATGGCGAGAGCTCCTAGAAGCCGGGGAGTGTGAACAGGCCGCCACCGAGAAACAGGCGGTCGTCCAAGAATAGATCACGCGCATACACGTCCGATGGCGGCAGGGATGCCGCGGCGAGCGTGATGCCATCCAGGGTCATGCCGACCGTGCCGGCCGCAGGGGCACTGGTCTGCACGGCGAGCGTGATCCCCTCCAAATCGATCGACCCGGTCGCGATGGTGTCGCTGTCGGCCGTGGCCGTGGTGGTGATCCCGTCGAGGTCGATCGACCCGGTCGCGATGGTGTCGCTGTCGGCCGTGGCCGTGGTGGTGATCCCCTCCAGATCGATTGACCCGGAGGCACTGACCGTGGGCCCAGCGGCCGACACCAGCGTGATACCCTCGAGTGCGACATCGACTTCCGCCGTGGCCGGTGGCGGTGGAACCTCAAACGCAAAGGCTGCCGATGCACCGGGGCCGAGGCGATTCGTGGTATTGGTCCAGCTGGGGCGTTCATCGGTCAGCGCCGTCGACGGGATACGCGACTGGAACCAGCGCAGCGGAAACGAGCCAGCGGAGCCGTCGATCAGCGTGTAGCCGGGGCCGGTACCACCGGTACCGCCGGATGCGTTGAGCGTCCCAGCGGTCAGAATCGCGGAGCCCGAGGAAACATCGAATCCGGTGGATTGTGCGGTGTACTGCGTCCCGACCTGCACGGTGTTTTGGTAGGTGTCGGAATCGTCGATCGGCGCGATCGGGTCGACGTCGGACAGCTGCACGGCCACTGCCGCGTACCTCGCTGCCGCGTTTGCCAGTGCGGCGATCTGCACTAGCCCGGCGACCGTTGACCGGGCGTACCATATCTCGGCCGATCGCCCGTTGACGACTTCGCGGCACACCTGAGAGTAGCTGTGTACGGCATCGTCGGTGATCGCGAACGTGTTGGCGCTGCTCGTATCGCTGACCACCATGACTGCGATCACGTCTCCAATGGAGACGCTGGTCAGCTGCAGGCTCAGCGACGTGCCGACTGGCTGCTGGGCTGCATTCGTGGCGACGATCCCGACAGCCGACATCACTCACCCTTCCACGATTGGTCGGCAGCAAGGATAACCGCATCGGCTGGCTGCTCGGCATCGACCGCTTCCTGGGCGGCCGTGATTGCCGCATTGGCCCGATCGAGGATCGATTGCAGGGCGTCGTTTCGGTCGCGGGAGGCTTTGATGGAATCGACCGCCGATGTGACGTCATCCAATGTTGGAGCTGGCTTTATGGAATGCTGTGCCCAAAGAGAACGTCGATCGAAGCCGAGGTATTTCAGTCGGTCGGCATGCGGTGCAAGATCAGGCGTCGCCGTCGCGATGATGTCTGCCATCTCAAGCCATTGGTCGTTGCGAGCATCCAGGCCGACGGATGCGAAGCGCGCAGCTAGACCCGGAAGGCCGGCATCGAGAATACCGGTGTAAACGGCCTCGCCAACAGACGCCCCAAACACCCGTGACACGCCCGCAATCGACCAGACGGCCTCTTTGTCCGGTAGTGGACGTTGCTGAGCTTGCGTGATCGCGACGTGTATAGCTGTCGGCTCCATGGACTCCCAGCCTGCCACTTCGCGGACAACGCGTTCGAGCAAGTTATCACTCACTTTACTATCCCCGTAGTCTTTGATTGCCTCATTGAATCAGCCGTTGCCCGCTAATCGCGTCGCTGGGAACAACCTTCTGAAAAATACCGCGACGGCCGGAGCCTGGACTCTATTACTGCACGACATCCAATCGCAAGTCTTTAAGCTTGCCCTCCATGCGATTCAGCTTGGACATCACCTCCACATGACATCCCTTGACAGTCGCCTGAACATCGTGCGGTGCCACATCCAGGCGGGTACCCATCCACACCAGCACGCCGGCGCCGCAGGTGGTCTGCACAAACATCAGAACCAAGATCACGATTTCGGGGATAGTGAGGTCACGAATCAGGTTGAGCACTCTTCAGTTCCTTGGCGATATTTTCAAACGAGGCGGAAACGTCTCGAAGGCTTTCAATCAGCTCCGCTTGGCTTGTGATGATTTCTCGCTGAGCCTGCCAGTCGAGCGTCTGTTTTGCCAACTGAGGCCGGATGGTCGTGTGCCAGACAACCAGAAAAAGCACGACACCGAACGCATAAG
>CAZOVB010000056.1:0-29597 GCA_964583095.1 uncultured Planctomycetaceae bacterium | reverse complement strand
AAACTGATCCTTCCCCTTCACGAACGTCTGCGTCACCGTCGGACGTTTCCTCTCTGGCGGGAGTTGGAATCGTCCCAGTGGCTCGACACGGATTCGCTGCGAAGGGTCCAACTCCAAAAGCTCCGCAGGCTGGTGCACGTCGCGCTGACCAAGACGCAGTACTATGCGGAGTTTGCAGGGACGGACCGAAACTGGCAGCCCGAGACGCTGGAGGATCTTCGCAAGCTGCCCCTGCTGGACAAGGCCACGCTGGCAGCCCATCGCGAGGAGATGGTCAATCGCGATGTGGAAGGCGGGGCCAGGACGTATCGCACCGGCGGCTCTTCGGGTACGCCTCTGATCTTCTACTTCGATCGGCGTCGCCAGGCCTACGACAAGGCCGCCCGCATACGCACCCACAAGTGGTGGGGGGTTCTTCCCGGCCACCGGGAAGCGTATATCTGGAACAGCCCGGTGGAGCTTTCCGGTCAGGACCGCATCAAGCGGTTCCGGGACTGGCTGACCAACGAGAGGCTCTTCCCGGCCTCGGAGCTTTCCCCCGATACGGTGGAGGGATTCGTGGAGGGCTTGCGGCGATTCAAGCCTCGCTGCCTGTTCGGGTATCCCTCGGCGATGACGCTGCTTTGCGAATTGGCCCGGGAGGCGAAGCTGGACCTGAGGGGGCTTCCTGTAAAGGTGGTTTTCTCGACGGCGGAGGTCCTGCATCCGCATCAGAGGGAGATCATCAGCGAGACACTGGGGGGCGTTCCGGTGGCCAACGGGTACGGCAGCAGGGAGGCGGGCTTCATTTCGCACCAATGCCCGGAAGGATCCATGCACATCACCTCCGAGAACGTGATTGTCGAGGTGGTCGACGCCCAGGGCCAGCCGGTAGAACCGGGCGAAAAGGGCGAGATTGTCGTAACCCAACTGGATTGCCTGGCCACGCCGTTCCTGCGGTATCGTACCTCGGATGTCGGGTCGCTCCGGGCCGAAAGGTGTTCCTGTGGCCGAGGCCTGGAATTGATGGACGTGGTGGAAGGGCGCAGCAACGATTTCCTGATCATGTCCGATGGCCGGCGGATCCATTCTTCGGCGATTCATGCGGCGCTGAGCGGCTTGGCGGGGATCTGCAACTTCCAGCTTCGCCAGGAGGCATCGGGGCATATCCGTGTGCTTCTGGTAATTGATACTCAGTGGAGTGAGGAATCACAGCAGAAGCTCAGGGGGAACCTGTCCGAGCGTTTCGGATCGGGTGCGACGTTCGCACTGGAATACTGCGACGAAATCCCGCCCAGCGCCTCGGGCAAGTATCGCTATGTGATCAGCGAGCTTTCGGCGCTGCAGAACACCAGGCCGTAGGCAGGCGGTCGCTGGGCAGAGATGGAGGGCAAGCCATGACGGATGCGCCGGAGAGTCTCCCTCCCGGGCCGACATCGACCGGCAGGCGTGAGAAAGCCTTTCTCGGGGCCCTGGTGTTGGTGGCGGTCCTGCTGCACGTAAGGCTGATTCTGTTCTACGGCTCGACGGTTCGCGGGTGGGATGGCCGATGGTACTACCTACCGGTTCGCAGCGCGGTTTATCTTTCCTGGCTGGCGGCTATGGGCGGGTTGATCTATCTGAACCTCTGCTGGTGGAGCTGGTGGTTTGGCCAGGCGTTTGGCGCCCGGTCGTATCTGGAACTGACACCGGGGGCGGTTCTGGGCCTGGCGTGGCTGTTTTCCCGACGTTCGGCCCCGGTGCGGGTTGCGAGCCTTCTGTTGGCCGGCGTGGGGGTTCTGTGGACGCTGGGGCTTCACGTGCTGGCCTATCGCGACGGGCTAGGGCAGTTCCCCACAAGCTTCGGTGAAGGATTCGAGAGGATCATTTCCATTTTCTGACCCCCCAGAGGATGGTACAGTGCCCGATTGGTTCCGGCAGGAGGCCGGGACCGCAGGCTTTCTTGGCGACAGGGAGAGAGAATGCATCATTTGCTCGATAGACTTTCGAAGATGGACAGCCCCCGCGTGCTGCTGGTGGGGGACTACATGCTCGACCGATACGTTTACGGCGACGTGGAGCGCATCAGTCCCGAGGCCCCGGTGCCGGTGCTCAAGGTGGTCAAGCGAGAAGCCCGGGTCGGGGGCTCGGGCAATGTAGCTGCGTCGCTTCCGGTCCTGGGAGCGCGGGTGGACTGCGTGGGCGTTGTGGGGCAGGACGACGACGGGCGGCAGTTGCTTTCACTGCTGGAGGCCTGCCGGGCCCGCCCTGAAGCGGTGGTTCCCCTGGAGGGCAGATGCACCACGGTCAAGTCCCGCTTTGTCGGATTGGCCCAGCATCGGCGGGCCCAGCAGATGTTCCGCGTGGATGTAGAGGAAGTCTCCCCCCTGGGACCGGAGGTCCTTGACCGGATCGGACAGACCCTCTTTGCCAAACTGGAAGCCTGTGACGTACTGGCCCTGGAGGACTACAACAAGGCGGTCCTGGCCCACGATCGCACGCCGGAATGGATCGCCAGGGCTCGCAAGGCCTGCAAGCCGGTCGTAGTGGACCCGGCCCTGATCGGAGATTATCGGCGATACCGCGGGGCGACGCTGCTCACGCCCAATCGGTACGAGACGGCGGTGGCCAGCTCCATGCCGGCCGAGTCGATCCAGGAAGTCCAGGCCGCGGCAGAGAAGATCCTTGCCGACACCCAGTCCGAGGCCGTGGCCGTAACGCTGGATCGGGAGGGGATGCTCCTGGCCCGGCGAGGGGGCAAGCACGTGCTGGTGCCGACCCGTCCGCGGGCGGTCTACGATGTCTCCGGGGCCGGCGACGTGGTACTGGCGATGTTCGCGATGGCCCTGGGAGGCGGATGTCCGCTGGAAGAAGCCTGTGAGCTGGCCAACGTGGCCGGTGGGCTGGAAGTCGAGCGGTTCGGCGTGGTGCCCATCGCCCGGGAAGAGGTCATCGACGAGATCGAGCGGGAGATCGGTTTGCGTCGCTCGAAGGTGCTGGACCGCAATCACCTTTCCGCGGAGGTCGATAGACGTCGGCGCCGTGGCGAGACGGTGGTCTTCACCAACGGATGCTTTGACCTGCTCCACATGGGACACGTGCGTTATCTGCAGCAGGCGCGGGAGCTGGGCAACTGCCTGATCGTGGCTACCAACAGCGATGCGAGCGTCTCGCGGCTCAAGGGGCCCTGTCGGCCTATCATCGGCCAGCAGGAGCGGGCCGAGATGCTCAGTTGCCTGGAGTGCGTGGATTTCGTGACCGTCTTCGACGAAGAAACACCCGAAGCCCTGTTGGAACTGCTCCGACCTGATGTCCTGGTCAAGGGCGGGACGACGCCGATCGTCGTTGGCCGGGAAATCGTGGAAGGCTACGGCGGGCACGTCCTGACGCTCGAGGCGGTAGAGGGCTTGAGTACGACGCAGATCATCGATCGAATTACGCAGTCGGCCTCGGAAGGAGGCGACGAGGACACGGCAGCGCAGAAGGGAGTCTCATGATTGAAGACATCAAGCACCGTTTTGCCAAGGCGGCGGAGCTGATCGAGCAGTTCGGCCGGGACGGCGCCGACGCGGTCGCCCGCGCTACGGAAATGATCGTACGCGCCTGCGCAGCGGGAGGCGGGGTGCTGATCTTCGGCAATGGGGGTTCGGCCGCCGATGCACAGCACATCGCCGGCGAATTCGTGGGACGCTTCTTCCTGGAGCGAAAAGCCTTCAAGGCGGTGGCGCTGTCGACGGATACCTCGGTGCTGACGGCCGTGGGAAACGACTACGGGTACGATCGCGTCTTTGCACGGCAGATCGAGGCGCTGGGCTCGCCCGGCGACGTGGCGTTGGCGCTGAGCACCTCGGGCAACTCCCCCAATGTGGTGGAGGGCCTCAAGCAGGCCCGGAAGCTCGGCATGAAGACGATCGCCTTCACCGGCCAGGGCGGGGGGAAGTGTCGCGAACTGGCGGATGTCCTGATCGCCGCACCGGCCAGGCAGTCTCCGCGAATCCAGGAAGTGCACGAAGTGGCCTACCACGTGCTCTGCGAGATGGTCGAGAGGCAGCTCGCCCAGCGGATGTCCGAAGAGGAAAATGCCTGAGATCGTCTCACCTTACGCGGCCCGTCCTGCGCGTCCGTCGCTTCTGCCGACGGTGATTCGCTGGGGGGTCGGACTGGCTTTGGCCGGGCTGACCGTCGCGGCCGTGGCGGGTGGACTGCTTTGGGTGCAATCTCATCCTTCGGCGCCCTACAACGTCCGGCAGCTGACCAGGGATTCCCACAAGGCGCTGCGGGCCCTGGCTGTGGGGTTGGCGACGGCCTGGCTGGTATTCGTTCCGGCCTGGGTCTCCCGCTACCTGTCCACGCGGCGTGGGGGATGGGGTTTGCTGCTATTGCCGGGGTGGGCGTGGATCATCGGTCAGATGGGGTTCCACCTGCTGTTCTTCGCCGTGACGCTGGAGAGCATACACGACATTGTGGGGTCCCCTGTTCTGGAGGCCATGTCCAACTGGGAGTTGATCTTCCGCTTCGTATGCCTCTATGGGACACTGGGGGTCTGGATTCTTACAGCGGGCTATGTGGCCGGATCGTGGGAAAACCCCCAAGTCGGCCGACCGTGGCAACGGAGCTTCTGGGCCTGCGCCCTGGGGGCTTTGTGCCTGACCTTCTGTTGGCCAGTGGTGTTGGTCTACAACGTGACCGACAACATCCAGGAGCTGGTGGCTGGGGGCCCCGGCGGGCCCTTCTGGCTGAGTGTTACAGCGGGTCTTGCCGTCGTGCCGGCGGTATGGATGGCCACAGCCCTGGGAAGGAAGCGATTCGGATGTTTCCTGGCCGGGCTGGTGGCCGCGGGACTGGGGGTGTGGCTCTCCTGGCATACCGCGCAAATGGGGTTCCAGGATCCGGTACGCAAATACGGCATGGAGTTTCCTGCCCTGCAGTTTCTCCTTGGGCCCGACCGGTCGGACCTGCTTGGCCAAGGCGAATTGGCCCTGAGGTGGATGCTGCTCCAGGGCTCGCTGATGGGGCTGGTACTGGTGGGGCAGTTGGGCGGCAGGGCTGTGGCGGGGGCGGGAAAAGGCCCAGGCCCCCGGGGTCGAGAGTTTCCCCGCCTCTTCCGAAAGACGTACCTGGCCGCCTGCGGGATCTGGCTGATCGTGCTGATGTACGGTTCGGGATTCCGGTTTTCCTGGTCGGGCAGGAGTCTGGAAGAGGGGCTGGCTTTTTACCGCCGAGCGATGCTGGAACCGCCGGAGCGATGGGGAAACATCGACATGGTGGTCAACGTGACCATCCAGGTGGTGATGGGGTTTTTCGCGGCGGGTCTGCTCTGGCCTCGCCGGTTGGACTTGCGACGATCCGGGGCCCTTCTGAGTGGCCTCTTGGTCCTTTGCTTCTCGGCCCTTCTGGGCCTGGGGTTGGAGTTCATGCAGGTCTGGATCGCCGGGAGAATGGTCTCGCTACACGATGTGCTCTGCCAGGTCCTTGGGGCCGGCTGGGGACTGATGATCTGGACCTCGGCCGGGCCCGAAGCGGACCGATGGCTCAAGGATGTTTCCCTGGACCGTCAGCGCAGCCTCTGGTTCCTGTGGGGGCTGTATCTTGTTTCCCTCTTTGCCTATGAGTTGTATCCGTATCTGCCAAGGCCTTCGATGGCGTTTGTCGGGCAGAAGTGGGCCGCCGGGGCCGTTGCCTTCGGCTATACCGGAGCGACGTGGGGCAATGTCACAGCTCTGGCCTCGCTTCAGATTCTGCTCTATGCCCCCCTGGGGTACCTGGCGGCGAGGCTGTTGAGAATCCCAAGAGCCTTTCACGCGGTTTTGCTCAGCGCGGGCGGCTCGGCGGTGCTGGAGATCGTGAAACTTGTCTTGCCCAGGCGCAGCACGACGCTTGTGGACGTAGCCTTGGCAGCCCTGGCAGGATGGATCGGTTTCCGCTTGGCCGGGAGGTCTTCCCGGACCGGCCACGTCCGGGCCAAATCCTGATTTGGACGAACCCAAGCCTCCGCCGGATCGTAGGGTAAAGCAAAGGATTGACGCGTGGAGGTCTGATGGGCGATGATTCCGGCAACTGACGCTGGGGTTTGCATTAAGAAACCGTGCGGCGATTCCGATGAGGGACGTGAAGAAGGCTTTTCGGAACCGCTCGCCCGCATGTGCCTGAGCCTCGGCCGCGGTTGCAGTCGGACGGGCCGTCCCGAACTGTAACCTGCCTGGCCAGGCCTCATGAACAAGGAACAGCAGATGTCCCAGACCCATAGTTCAGATCCGCAGGAGTCGGAAGCTTCGCAGGGCCGGCCCGTTCGAATGAATCTGCGTCCCCTGGTTGGTCCCCTGGCGGCAGTGGCGGTTTTTGCGGCGCTGATGATTGTCATGTTCCAGGAGACCTTTTCCTGGCTTTGGGATCGATGGTTTCCTGCCTGGAAGCATACGCACCTTTCGCTGTACGATCGGCTGGTGGAAGGCGAGAGTTACTACACCCACGGACCTCTGGTGCCGCTGGTATCTTTGCTGATTACCTACCTGCTGGTGCGTCACACGAAGATCCGGGTCAAGCCCCGGCCCGGCCTGGGGGCGGTGGTGTTGGGGCTGAGTCTGCTGCTTCAGCTCTTTTCCTCCCTGGCGCGGGTGCATTTTACCAGCGCGCTGGCCCTGGTGGGGATCCTCATCTCGATGGTGCTGATCTTCTGGGGCAGTTCCGCACTGAAGCGCCTCTGGTTCCCGTTGGTCTTTCTTCTGTTCATGGTCCCTCTGCCGATGGACACCATGTACAAGCTGGCATTTCGGTTGAAGATGCTGGCCACCGAAGTGGGGGTCACCCTGGCCAACGGCATGGGCCCGATTGTGGTCAGCAATGGCAACCAGGTGACGATCTTTCCCGACAAGCAGATGACGGTGGCGAATGTCTGCAACGGCCTGCGGACGATGATTTCGCTGTTGGCCTTTGGGGCGATTTACGCCTACGTCTGCAAGCTCAAGGGGTGGTGGCGTCTGGGAATCTTCCTGTTGACGATACCGGTAGCCCTGGTGGCCAACTCGTTCCGCATCGTTTCGCTGATTCTGGTGGCCGACTGGACCACCGTGGCTTTTGCTACCGGGTGGTACCACGATGTCTCGGGCCTGATGGTGTTCGTCATGGCCTTTTTCCTGATGTTCGGGCTGGAGCGTATGATTCTGGCCTTGCGTGAGTGGGTGGGCAGACCGGCCAGGATCGATCCGCTCTTCCATGACGTCCGGCGGGACTGGCACAGTGACCAAGGCCAGGGCCGGCGCATGTGGAATGCGATGTTTGCATTTCGTGGGGCGGTGCTGCTGGCAGTGCTGGCAGTAGCCGCCGCGGGCAGCTGGTACGTTGGGCTTGCCTCGGTTCCGGATCAGCACCGCAGCAGCTATGCCGCCCAGGCTCTGCCGGAGGAACTGAGGCTCTCGGAGAATCGCCAAGCCCGGAAGGTCCGCGATGACCCCCTCGACGAGAGGACCCGCACCGTCCTGGAGACCGATGATTTTCTCAATCGACTCTACCAGGTCGAAAACGAGCCAAAGACGTGGGTGACAATCATCTTCTCGATGGACAACCGGAAAGGGACCCACCCGCCGGATGTCTGCCTGGCCGGGTCGGGCGAGGGGATCCTCGCCAAGGAGGACGTCCGGGTAGAAGGAATACCCGGAAAGGAATTGGTGCCCTTCCGCGGGTTGATCGTCAAGGATTCCCATGGCAGAGAGTCTTACTTCATATACACTTACAAGTGCGGGAAACGCTACACCGACAGCTTCTGGTATCAGCAGTTGCTGATCGTCTGGAACGGGCTGGTGGATCGGAACTCCAGCGGCGCGTTGATCCGTTTCTCGACGCCGATAGATACTACCCGCCAGGAGGCGCGGCAGCGCTGCATGGAATACATTCGTGCGGTCGTGCCCATTCTGGACCAGAACCTGCCGTAATCGAAAGGATTACCGGAATGAAAAAGCGTCTGATTCTCATCAGTGTACTCGTGCTCGTGACCGCCCTGGTCGGGTTGGGCATATGGCGGTACAAGTACTCCCACAGTGGAGAGCGCCTCCTGAATCGGATCCGGGCGGCCCTGCGGACCGATCCGGAAACGGCCTACCAGCTTTCAAAGAACTACACCCAGTCCAACCCCGATGATCACCGCGGGTGGAATTATCTGGGCGAGGCCGCCCTTATGACCAGCAAGTTCGACGAAGGCCACGAAGCCTTTGAAACCGGGCTGGAAAAGCAGAAGACCCCGGATCTGTACATCGGGGTGGCCCGGTCCATCCTGATCCCCACGCGATCCCAGATGGCCAACAATCCCGACCAGGACGAGATCCGTCAGGTTCTGGCCGTGATTCTCGACACGGGGCAGGAACCCTCGGCCCAGGATCGCTTCAAATACACCACGGTCCAGGCCCCGCTCAAAGAAGCCCTGGAGCGGGCATCCGGGGGCGAAGGCAACGAGCAAGAGCAGGCCGAGATCCGGGCCCTGCTGGGCGTTTCCTGGTTGCAGGCGCGCCGGGCCTACCTGCTGCTCGGACACACCTTGTCCGATCGGCGCACCTTTGCCTCCACGACCGGCAATGAAGAACAGGTCGAGTCGCTGAACCGACAGATCAGCCAAGTCAGGGAGAAACTCGATGAGGCTTCCAGCAAGGTTATCGAGTATCTGCTGCCGGCCGTTGAAGTCATGCCCGACAGTCGCCACGGAGAGGAACTGATTGCCGAGGCCCGGGAGACCCGACGTCTGGACGTGCTCGAAAAGCTCCAGGAGGTCTTCGCCAAGGCCAGGGAGAATGGCCGGGAGGTCTCCCCAAAGACCGCCTCGCTGCTGATCGCCTGGCAGAGTGATCGGAAGATGCCCGAGGCAAGCCCGCGGGAACGGCGCGAGATTCTCGTCCAGGCCATCGAGCAATTGCGCGAGTTGGAAGAGGAATACCCCAACAGCATTGAACCGCGATTGAAACGCGCGGAGTACCACCTCATCCACGGGGGCCAGATCGACCAGGCCGCCCAGGCCGTGGACTGGGTCCTTGCCAAGAACCAGAAGAACCCCTCGGCGGTGGAGATGAAGATCCAGATCCTCCTCCAGAAGGGCCAAATCAGCCAGGCAGCCGATGAGGCGGTGGAATTGGCCACGGAGAACCCGCGCCAGGCCGACTATCAGTTTCTGGCGGGCCTGACGCTGTACCGGAACGGGAAAATCAACCGGGCGATGCAGAAGATGGACGACGCAACGCAGTTGAAGCCGCATCATCGTCGAGCCCGGGCATTTATCATCGAGGAACACCTCCGCACCGAACAGAATGATCTGGCCTACCAGGAGGCCTCGGCTTACTACAACGTGCTGCCAAACGATTCGACAGCGCTGGAGTATCTTGTTCGAACGGCCTTGCGGGTCGACCGAAAAGACGTAGCCCTGGACGCGCTGGAAGAAGCGTTGATCCGGCAGAAGCAGCGGGCGGCTGCTCAAGGTCCCGATAGCGTTCATCTTCCCACCTTGCAGAAGGTGTGGAAGGGCTATATCGCTGTGGCCGGGGAAGAAGAGGATCAGGAGATCCGCCAGAGGCATACCGATCGCTCGCTGGAGGCGGCCCGGCTGGCTGCAAATGCCAAGCCTGAGACAGACTTCGATGCGCTTTGGATCGCCGATGCGAAGCTTGCCCTGGGCCTCTACAGCCAGGCCGAGAACGAAGTGACCCGTTTGATCCAGGCCAACCCCCAATGGGCCGGTGCGCGCCGGGTGATGTTCGACGTATACGATCGGTCCAATCGCCCGATGCTGGCGCTGGAGCAACTGCGAAAGGCGGTGGAACTGTCGCCCCTCAGCGACGCCTATTTGATGCAGTTGGCGCGGTATGAGGCCCGGCTGGGTATGTACGATTCCGCCCTGGAGAACATCCAGCAGGTCCTCTCGTTGCGGCCCAACCATGCAGATGCCAAGCTGCTTCGCGAGCAGATCCGCCTGGCCCAGGGACAGAGCCCCCAACTGGAGGACGTAGTCGGAGAGGATGTGGGACCCAGGGGACTCTCTCTGGCCAGACAGTTGCTGGCCAAGGGCGAGTACGCCAAGGCCCGCGCGATCTGCCAGGATCGACTCCGCAAGGAGAGCGACGACAAGAACGCCCTGTTCCTTCTGAGCCAGGCCTACCTGGCTGAAGGGGGTCGGCAAAACGTCGAAGAAGCCTGCCGGCAACTGGCCCAGATCATCCAGACCTATCCCGAAGAGACTCCCGCCTACCAGGCCATGGCCATGTATCTCGGGTTCTTCCGGGACCCGCCCCTTTCCGATACGCAGATCCGCCAGAGGTTCCAGGACATCCCCAGTGCCAACGAGTACCGCATTCTCCTGGCCCTGGGAGACCTTATGGCCCGCAAACAGTTGCCCGATCAGGCGTACCAGTACTTCAGCACGCTTGCCAACCGAAGCGACGCGCCGGACTGGCTTCGAGGACCCGCCGGTGTGATGGCCGGGAGACAACTCCTTGCCGCCGGGCGGGAAGACGAAGGGGTCGATCTGCTCAAGAAGATCGGCTATGCCCAGGTCGACTGGTCGGGCCCGGCCCGCAGCGACGCCTTGCTGGTCCTCTCGGGGATGTATTTGCAGAAGAACGAGCCTGAGCAGGCCTCCAGGACACTGGTGGAGATCAAGGCCCTTTGTCAGCGCGACCCCCGGCTCCATCGCCGGACCCTGGGACGGATCGCACCGTTGCTCGTGGCGGTGGGCGAGTATCCCAAAGCCTTGGAGATCCATCGTCTGCTGGCGGATGCTTTCCCGACCGAGGCAGGAGCCGAAAGGCTCCGGGCCCAGATCGAGCTGGCCGCCGGACGCTATGAACAAGCCGAGGAAGCCTACAAGTCCGCTATTGCCATGCAGCCGACCGACCTGCGAAGCTATCACGGCCTGGTGAACCTCTTTGCCCGGACCCAACAGCCCAAGAAACTGCTCGATACGCTGGATGAAATGGCCCGGATCGGGGCCGCTGCCCGCCTTCAGGCGATGGAAATGCGTGCGGACTTCTTCATTGGCAGGGGGCTCAGCGGCCCAGCCATACAGGCCATGAAGGAAATGGAAGACATCCAGGTTGACGCCACGCCGCGGCGGCAGTTCATTCTGGGCAGATCCTACATGCTCCTGGGGCGCAAGGAAGATGCGATTCGCGTCCTGGAGAAGATCCCCCCCTATGCCGACCAGTACAAGCAGGCCCGGTCCTTGATGACCCTGATTCCCGACCAGACCTCGGAGAAGATCCGCATCGCCCGGAAGCTGGTGGCCGAGAGTCCCGACGAACCGAGGTTCGTGGTGACCCTGATGTCCCTGCTGATGCAGGAAGAAGAATACGACCAGGCCGTCAGCGCCTACGACGCTTACGTCCGTCGGATCGGACAGGACAGACCGGCAGCGGAAGTGGCGAACCTGGCCTTTGTGGCCATGCTCTCGGGGCGCCGGTTTGAGCCGGCCCAGCGTCTCTCGCGTGATATGGCCTCTCGGACCGACTCACGTGGCTGGCGCCTGCGGGCGGCCCTGCTGTCGCTGCCCAACGAGCCGGCCGAGGCGATCGAGTTGCTGCCCCCGGTCGAAAGCGCCATCGGAGGCGAAGTGATTACCGCTCTGGTCGCCGCTCGTCTGAAGCGCGACGCGAAACTCCTCGAAGCCTTCCATCAGCGGTATCTCGATCAGCCGGCAAGGGCGCGGGACCCCCTGAGCGTGCTGCTGGTTTCCCACCTGATGCAAAAGCCGGTAGAGACCCTCAGCGAGCTGCCCTTCCACGACCGGGCTACCTCCTACCACCTGGCGGCCTGGCAGGAGTACCTGCAGTTTGCCAAGGACAACGCCCAGGATCCCCGGGAGGCGATCATGCTCCTGCTGGCCAAGACCGCTGCCGAAGCTTCCGGCATGGGACGCTACGGCTCTTATATCGCCATGGTGCAACTGGAAAAGAGGCCACAGTCTCTGGTCGCCGCGATCCTGGCTGCCGCCGGCGATGGCCGCACCGAGAAGGTCCAAGCCGTCCTGGACATGATGGCCGATACGCAAAGCCTCGTGGGTATCTCCCTCAAGGCACGGAAATTCCACCAGGAGCAGGACTTCGGACAGGCCATCGCGATGTTCGAAAAAATCGTCGCCCAAGATCCTCAGAACTACGAGATGAAACTCCGCCTGGCCGAGTCTCTGGAAGGCGACGGGAAACTCTCCCAGGCCCTGGAACTCTATCGCCAGGTGTACGAAAAGACCGGCCACCCCCAGGCCGGCAATAACGGCGCCTACCTCATCTCCCAGCTTTACGGCGAAGATGAACAGAAGCTCCAGGAAGCCCGGTCGATTCTCGAGAAGATGACCGAGAATCTCCCCGAGCGTGCCATGGCCGGGCCCTTGCTGGATACGATGGGCTTCATTGACCTGCTGCTCAAGCAGGAAGCCCAGGCCCTGGAGAAACTCCGACGGGCCGTCAAGAAGATGCCCGGTTCGATCGAAATCCAGGCCCACCTGGGTAGCGCCGAGAAACTTGTCGGCAACTATCAATTGGCCAGGTGGCATCTGCAGGCCGCGATCGACTTCGCCGGTAGAAAGCGCCAGGACGGCAAGGACCTTACCCGGGCAGAGGAAAAGGCCGCCCGCGAGGCAGAGCAGATGCTGGCCCGCCTGCCTCGATCCTGAGGTCTCCATGGCCGGGCCGCTGATCCGCCACCTGCTGAGCTTCGACGTGGAGGAATACTTTCACGCCGAGGCGGCCCAGCGGTGCGGCGTGCGCCGCGAGGACTGGCCCGGGATGGCGACCCGTCTCGGGCCCGCCCTGGAGGAGATCCTCGCCCTGTTGGACAGACGCAGCGTCCGGGCGACGTTCTTCATCCTCGGCTGGGTCGGGCGCCGGCAACCCCGGTGGGTCAAGACCATCGCCCAGGCGGGCCATGAAATCGCCTCCCACGGCATGTCTCACCAGATGCTCGGTCGCCTGGAGCCCGAAGCCTTCGAGGCTGAGTTGGTCGACAGTCGGGCCCTGCTGGAAGATCTGTCCGGCCGGGCCGTCAAGGGCTTTCGGGCGCCGACCTTCAGCATTACCCGAAAAACCGCCTGGGCCCTGGATGTCCTGGACCGGGCCGGTTACGAGTATGATTCCTCGATTTTCCCGGTTCGACACGATCGCTACGGAGTGCCCGACGCTCCGGTCGGGCCACACCTTGCCCGGGGCCCGGCCGGGGGGGAGATCCTCGAAATCCCTCCGCTGACCCGCAGGACCCTGGGCAGCAACCTGCCGGTGGGCGGGGGCGGGTACCTGCGACTCTTCCCGGTGAGGCTGATCGCCTCCGGGCTTCGCAGGGCAGGCAAGGACGGGCGGGCCGGAACGCTCTACCTGCATCCGTGGGAATTGGACCCGGATCACCCCGTCCTGCCGATGAAACGGCTCCAGAAGTGGCGGCACCGCGTGAACCTCCACAAAACCTCGCGGAAGCTGGCCTGGCTGCTGGAGCGTTTCGATTTCGGCCCGATGGGCGACTATGCAGCAACGGCCAGGCTTTCGGCCCTGGAGACCTTTGACTACACACCCGGTCACGAGGTAGCATAAAGCCAATGTCGGCAGGAAAGGACCATCTCCATTGCCCCGTTGCAGGGGCTTTTGTCACGCTCGTCTGGCTCTGTGTCTTCCTGGTGGGGGGGTGCCCCCCGTCGGACCTGGAAGGTTCGTCACAGGCCTCTCCTGGCCGGTGGCAGGTTCTCTTCAATGGCCAAGACCTCTCGGGCTTTCGCCGGTTGGGACCCGTCCGGGTCGAACAAGGCCGGATGATTCTCGAACCGGGCCCAGAGAGTAAGACGATTCTGATCTCCACGCTTTTGGATGTCCGGGACGGAGAGCTGGAGGTCCGTGCGCGTCGCCATCCGGGACCCGTGGGGCAGGGCCCCTACACGATTTCCGTCCGCACCTATCCGGATCTGCTGGACTGGCGGGCGGTCTACGTGGTCTGTCGTCCCAGCCATGTGGAAATTGTCCGGGGGGCAAGAAACGATGCGCCCGACCATGTAGCCAGGGGGCCTCTGGAACCGATGGAAGACGTGGAAACCTGGCGGATCGTCATGAAGGGCCGGCGGATTGACTGCTACCAGCAAGGGGTGTACGTAACGGGGTATTCTGATCCGATCTCCGAGGCCGGGACCGTCTGCATTACCGCCGACGGGGTGAATGTGGAGATTCTTTCGATCCGGTATCGGCCCCTGGACGAAGCCCCCGCCCCGCCGGTGGCCTCGGGCGGGGGCGAAGGTTCCTGAGCGTTACTGCTTCTCGTTGGGTCTCTTTCTGGATCGGTTGAGAACGTCTTCGATCTGGAGCAACTGATCCCGGAGTTTTTCGAGGGTGTCCATGTGATCGGCGGAGTCTTCCAGAAGCGAGGCCGCAGCCGGCGCTTCGCGACTCTGGTCCTGGGAAAACATTCGCATGTCATAGAGGAAGGGCAATCGGGCTTTCATGGGTCTCTCCGGCTGGGCGCAGCGTATGGCGCGATAGACCTATCGGAAGCAGCCGGAGGCAACTTGAAAAGAGAGGTTGTTTTTCAGCCCGGGGTCGGTTCGTCGCCCAAGGGCAGAAGAGCTCGATATGCGTATTCGCTGCCGGCGGGGTCAGACACTGGGCATCGCGTCGACGATTTCTTCCATGGTAGTCAACTGGGTAACCGCGGCGAGCTTTCCTGCCTGTTCCAGGGTGAGCATTCGGCTCTGGGCAGCTGTCTGTTCCAGTCGATCGGCGCTGGCCTCCTGGAGGATCAGCCGGCGGATTTCCTCGTCGGGGATCATGAGTTCGAAGACACCGAGTCGGCCCCGGTAGCCGGTGTTGAAGCAGTGGTCACAGCCCTTGCCCTGTGCGAGGTTGGGCTTGACGGTTCGGGGCAGGTACTCGCGGATGGTCTCGTCGACGACCATGTCTCCGGTTTCGGGCAGTTCGGTCTTGCACTCGCTGCAGATACGCTTGACGAGCACCTGGGCGATGATGCATCGCAGGGCCACATTGAAGAAATACGGATGCACACCGAGACTGAGCATGGATTCCACGGCCCGGCTGGCGGTGGTGGCGTGGATGGTGGCAAGGACCAGGTGGCCGGTATTGGCTGCGCGAACGGCGGTGGAGGCGGTCTCTTCATCGCGGATTTCTCCGACCATGATCACGTCGGGATCCTGGCGGAGGATGGCCCGCAGCAGGGAGGCGAAGGAGACATTGATGCGCGGATTGACCTGGGTCTGGTTGACCCCGTCCAGGTCGAATTCGACCGGATTCTCGATGGTCATGATTTTTCGGCCCCGGCGGGTGATCTCTCGGAGCATCGCGTAGAGGGTTGTGGTTTTTCCGCTTCCGCTTCCGCCGCAGACGAGGATCAGCCCGTTGGGGCGGGTGACCATGTCGCGGGCGTAGTTGATCTGCGACTCGATCATTCCCAGTTCATCCAGGGACAGAAGCTGGACGGTATGGTCGAAGATTCGCACGACCATGTCCTGGCCGTGGATGCTGGCCACGCAACTGATGCGCAGGTCCACGACGCGGTCGTTGACGTCGGTTTTGAGTCGGCCTTCGCAGGGGCGTCGGTACTCGCCGACGTCCATGCCGGCGATGCTCTTGACGTGGTTGATCAGCCTCCGGCCCAGTTCTCCGGCGAAGTTGCCCTGGACGCGCAATTCGCCGTCGATGCGGTAGGCAAGCTCGTAGCCGTCCTTGGTGGCCAGGCAGTGGATGTCACTGACGCGGGCCTCGACGGCGTTGGAGACGATGCCCTCCCAGACGAGGGTGGGGTTGGCGTCGTCGGAGATAACGGCTTCGACGTCCAGGATCTTCTGGACCTGTTTGCGATCTCGATCGTCCGAAGTTTGACTCATGAGTCTTCCTGCTGGTTGATATCGTTATTGCCGATCTTGTCCCGAGCCTGGGAAAGCGAATCGACTACCGGGATCAATGTCGGGAGATTGACGGTCTTGAGCATCCGCTGAATCCCCGGTTTGGGTCTGGCGATTACGATGGTCGCGTCATTGTCCAGCACGTGCTTCCGCAGGCCGAATACCGCGCCGAGCCCCGCGGAATTGATGTAATTGACCTGCCCGAGATCCAGAATCACGCCGCGGAATTCGTCGTCGCCGATTCTTTCGGTCAGCATCGAAACGAGATCCACACGCACGGTCCATTCCATCTCGGGAGGACACTCTATGATATACACGCCTCTGTCGTCGCGGCGAATATTGACGTCCATTCGATATTCCTTCCTCTGGGATCCTGGCGGAAGTGACCCGTCCAAAGCGCGAGCCGCGCCGGTACGAACTGAACCAAACAGTAGCGTCTGGCCCGGCCGGGTGCAAGCTTTCATCGGACCAATGAACGCTTCGGGGCCAATTCATCTTGGCAGCAGCGCGTGGATCTTCTACCATGCCCGGGCAATTTTCGACCCCTTGGCCCGAAAGGAAAGGCATGTCCCAGCCGGAAAAAACCAGGCCCAATATGATCTGGGTCTTTGGAGATCAGCACCGAGCCCAGGCCCTGAGCTGCATGGGCGACCCCAACGTCAATACCCCCGTCCTGGATCGGATGGGTACCCTGGGAGCCAGATTCTCCGCGGCTCTGAGCGGCTTTCCCCTCTGCTGTCCGTTCCGAGGGTCGCTGCTGACGGGCATCTACCCCCACAAGTGTGTCCCCGGCCACGAATACCCCCTGCCCGAGGGCACAGCCACCCTGGCCGGGCCGCTCAAGCAGGCCGGCTATCATACAGCCTATTTCGGCAAGTGGCACGTAGACGGGTACCACGAACGCAATGGCCGGGGAGCGATGCATATCGTCCCGCCCGAGCGAAGGGGCGGCTTCGACGAGTGGGTCGGCTTCGAGAACAACAACAACCAATGGGACTGCTGGGTCCACGGCGGCGCGGGCCAGGAAGCCTTCCACTACAGGCTCGACGGCTACGAGACCGATCGCCTGACCGATCTGCTCATCGACTATCTCCACGATCGGGCCGGACACAACACCCAGGAGGATCAGCAGGGCCAGGAGCCCCAGCCCTTTTTTGCCGCTCTTTCGGTTCAGCCACCCCACGATCCGTACCTGGCCCCGGAGGAGTTCATGGCCGAGCACAACCCCGCCGGCGTGCAGTTTCGACCCAATGTTCCCGACGTACCGGGGGTCCGAAGCAGGGCCCAGCGGGAACTGGCCGGCTACTACGCCCAGATCGAAAACCTCGACTGGAACCTCGGGCGCATCGGCCGGACCCTCGACGAGCTGTCGCTCAGCGACGATACGTACATCGTATTCTTCTCCGATCATGGCGACATGCACGGCTCGCAGGGCCAGTTCCGCAAGACCTCCCCGTGGGAGGAGTCGATCCGCATTCCCTTCATCATCAGCCGGGGCGAGACCAGTTACGGCCACGCCCGCGGGGAAATCCCCAACGTGCCGGTCAACCACGTGGACATCGCCCCGACGAGCCTGGGGCTCTTGGGGGTGGACGTTCCGGACTGGATGGAAGGCACCGACTACAGCGGGATGTTCCAGGGAGGCCGGGATGGGGTGAGCTATCCGGACTCTGCTTTTTTGCAGGAGGTCATTGCGACCGGGCACCCCAACAGCGTGGATCGGCCCTGGCGAGGGGTGGTGACCACCGACGGATGGAAGTACGTCTGCCTCTCGGGCCAGCCCTGGATGCTCTATAACCTGAATGAAGATCCGTTCGAGCAGGTCAACCACGCGACCGATACGCTCTACCGGGACCAGCGCAGGCGCCTGCAGGACCGCCTGGGGGCCTGGATCGCCGATACCGGCGACGAGTTCCAGCTTCCGGAGATCTGAGCATGGAACCGCTGAAAGCCTCCGAGTTCAAAGAGCAACTGCTCCGGTTGGGCCTGCGGGAGGGCATGGACGTGCTGGTGCATTCCTCGCTGCGGCGGATCGGCAAGGTCGACGGCGGGGCCGATGCCGTCCTGGATGTCCTCCAGGAGATCCTGGGCCCGCAAGGCACGCTGATCCTGCCGACCCACACCTGGGCAACGGTCACGGGGGATCAGCCGGTCTTCCACGTCCTGCACAGCCCGTCGTGCGTCGGGGCCCTGACGGAAGTCTTCCGCAAGCGCCCCGGGGTGATTCGAAGCCTGCACCCCACGCACTCGGTGGGGGCCGGCGGCGCCCGGGCGCAGTGGTACACGGCCGATCAGCTCCAGGCGACGTCTCCCTGTCCACCCGAGAGCGCCTACGGGCGCATCTGCCGGGTTGAAAACGGGGCCATCCTGCTGCTGGGCGTGACCCTGATGAACAACACCACGCTGCACAGCCTGGAGGAAGAGGCCGGGCTGGAAGGGCTCTACTACCCGCAGGAGAGTACCTACCACGTGATCGACGCCCAGGGCGCAGAGCATGTGATGCACGTCCGGGCCCACCGGGACGATTATCGGGACTACAAGTATTGGCTGGACCAGGAGATACCTCTGTTCCAGGCGGGGATTCTCCGCCTGGGCCTCACCGGCAGAGGCTACAGCAGGCTGATCCAGGCCAAGCCTTACAGGAGGTTCATGCTGGACGTGCTCAGCAGTGCCCCCCAGAGGCTCTACAAGCCCGGCCCGTGGGAAGAGTGAGCCTCATGCGGGCAGGTGGTCTCTGTCGTGGGCGAACTTCTCGACGACGCGTTTCTGGGAGGTGGTCATCTGTGTGTGCATCCGGCTCGTTACGTGGCGCGTGGCTTCGGGGCCTTCGAGGTCCAGAAGCTTGGCTGCCAGGCAGGCGACGATGACGGCGGTTCGACCGACGCCGGCGTTGCAGTGGACGGCCACCCTGGCCCCGGCGCGGAGATAGGGAGCGACGGTGCGGACCAGTTCGCGGACCTTCTCCAGCTCCGGGCTGGTCAGGTCTTTTACGGGGAAGCGGATGACCTCGATTGCATTTTTTTCGTAGAGGGCCAGGACGTCGCGTTTGGCCTTTCCGGCGATTTCCGCATCGGTCACCAGGGGAATGGCGAACTCGATCTTCTCTTGGACGTAGCGGCGCATCAGTTGGTTGTACTTGTCATAAGGTCCGTACGGCATGGGGCTTACGTACAGGCCTCCCTGGATTCCCTCCAAGGGGATCCGGAGGAAAACCACGTCCTGAGCGCCGAGTTTCCGGCGAATCCAGCCAATGACTCCCATAAAGGCACCTTCGGGGGTTGCGAGTGTCTCGGCAGAGGATACCGGATCAGCGCGTGGGAGGAAAGTGGGCGTTTGTGGCCGATCGGACTGGAAAAAACGCCGCCGAAGGAAACGTTTCCTTCGGCGGCGGGGAATGCCTCTGCGCTGGGGGGTGGGTCGATCAGGCTTGCTTCCACCAGCCCAGTTGCTTCTTGTGGTGGCAGCGGACTTCGCGGCTTGCGGTGGGGGCGGCCCATCGGACGGCATTGCCGATGATCTTCAGCACGGTCGGGTCGTGGAAGATCGGATAGGTCTCGTGGCCGGGGCGGAAGTAGAAGACCTTTCCGGCCCCGCGGTTGTAGGTTATTCCGCTGCGGAAGACCTCACCTCCTTCGAAGCTGGAGATCAGGACCGTCTCGTCGGGCTCGGGCACGTCGAAGAACTCGCCGTACATCTCGGTATGCTCCAGGGTAAAGAAATCCTCGATTCCCTGGAGGATCGGGTGTCCCGGACGGGTGACCCAGAGGACTTCCCGCTCGCCTTCTTCTCGCCACTTGAGCGTGCAGCCTGTTCCCATCAGCAGCTTAAAGGGCTTGGAAAGGTGCCCGGAGTGCAGGACGATGAGGCCCATGCCTTCCAGGACGCGTTTCTGGACTTTCGCGGCGATCTCGTCTTTGACCTCGTGGTGGGCGGCATGGCCCCACCAGATCATCACGTCGGTCTTGGCCAGGACTTCGTCGCTCAGGCCGTGGTCGGGCTCATCGAGCGTGGCCGTGCCGGCCTGGATGTTGTCCAGGGCGTTGAGGTGTCCGGCGATGGCGCCGTGCATGCCTTCGGGGTAGATTTTCCCGATGGGTTCTTTTTCCTTCTCGTGGCGGAATTCGTTCCAGACGGTCACGTGGATGTTCTCAGGCATCGGCAGGCTCCTTTGGGAGATAGAGGGATAACCGGTCACTGGGCCAAAGTACTGCAATGGTCGGCAAATGCAAGGGCCTCTCTGTCTTGAAATCTCCCCGGGCGGGCAATTTCAGAAGCTCCTGTCAATCTCTCCGGTCGCAGCTATAATACTTGCTGCCAGAGAAGCTTTTTCTGCACGGGCAACCAGTGCCCGTCTCTTTTTTGACTCTATTTACTCCAAAACCTCCGGGAGGCCCCTCATGGCCGAAGCACAAAACGGCAACGAAGTCAAAGTACACTACACCGGTAAGCTCGACGATGGAACGGTCTTCGACAGCAGCGAAGGTCGCGAACCGATCGAATTCACCGTCGGAGAAGGTCAGGTCATCCCCGGTTTCGAGCAGGCGGTGGTCGGTATGGAAGTCGGCGAGAAGAAGACCGTCAAGATTCCCTGCGACGACGCCTACGGCCCGCGTCGCGACGACATGGTCGTAACGGTGGACAAGGACAAGTTCCCCGAGGGTGTCGAGCCCGAACAGGGCCAGCGCTTCCAGGTCGGCTCCGAGCAGGGCCAGGCTATCCCCGCCGTGGTGACCGACGTCACCGAGGAGAATGTCACGCTCGATGCCAACAGTCCGCTGGCCGGTCAGGACCTGACCTTCGAGATCGAACTGGTGGAAGTTTCCTGACAACCGGCGGGTTCTCCGGGCCGATGGGGCATTGATCCATAAAGCCTTTAGCGGTACAGTAGGACGCTTTGCATCACTGTTTTGAAAGGAAAATCATGGGACAGCGACGCGATCGACTCAATAAGCGGCTGGAAAATCAGAAGGAAACACGCAAGAAGAACGCGCCTCGCAAGGCCAAGCAGCGCCGACGCAAGGCTGCCCGGGTGGAAGCTCGAAGGCAGCGCGAAGGCCAGGAAAGCTGATCGGGCCTTGCCGATGGTCGGACCATTCGGGCCGAAGATGCTCTTAGCAGACGTCTTCGGCCCGTTTTCGTTGCGCCAAGGCCAGAACTTCCTGCGTTGTGGGTCGTTCTATAATGTATGGAATCCGCGGGGGATCGCCCCGGGGTTCTTCCGAGATAAGGATAGGCATCTGGCCGGCGCTGCCAGGCTGGCGTGAATCGTGCGTAGTGTGTATGCTGGATGCTCATGTGACAGAGACTCGCAACAGGAGATGTTCGTGACCTACAAAACGAAGAATGTGCAATTGGGCTCAGCGGTTCTGGCTGGGGTTCTGGCCCTTTTTCTGGCTGCTTCGCCCGGCGTCGCCCAGCCGGCCGTGTCCGTCACGCAGGAGTCGGCTCCGGAGGTCAAGCCTTCGGACCTTCGTCGGTTGGGTTTCCAGATGGCCCGGCAGGGGCGGTTCGATGAGGCCCTCGAAGCGTTCCGTAAAGCCGGCCGGCGCGACGGGCAGGACCAGGCCTCGGCCGAGGCCGTGCGGCTCTTGACGGCCTTTCTGGCCAACAAGGCCGAGCACGACGCCCAGCGGAACAAGGAATACCAGCAGGCCGTCCAGCGCATCTGGCGAAGCCTCAAGGCCATGCAGTACCAGCCGAAACTGGCCGAAAAGGACCTCCTCGAGCCCCTTCGAAAGAAAGTGGAAGAAGGCGTGGGCCAGGCCCAGGCCGGTGCGACCACCGCTGTCGGGCTGGAGCGAATCGATCTGGAGGAGCTGGAAAAGATCCGCAACGAGACCGTCGAAGCCCTGATCGAAGCGGTCAAGGCCCTGGACGAGGCCAAGGCACTGCTCAAGGAAGACAAGAGCGAGTACGCCCGCGAATTCCGCCAGCTCGCCCAGCAATACGCCCGCCGGAGCGAAGCCTATCGCGACGCCTGGAAGACGCTTGAGGCAGAGGACCGCGAGCAACTCAAGGCCCAGGCCCGGAAACTCAAGGAACCCGAAGAGCTTCTGTCCGAGTCCCTGGCCGATCTGGAAACCCTTGTCAACGAGGAGGTCTGGCGGATCGCGGTAGCCCAGGCGCAACTGGCCAAGATGATCGCCCCCGAGAACATCGATGTCGTCCAGGAGCCCTGGTATTCCAGCGTGGTGGCGGAGGCGATGCGCATCGGTCGCCAGGCCCAGCAGGACGCCCAGTGGTACGACGCCCTGGCTGCCTTTGCGGGCCTCAAGAACCTCGACGAGAGCAGCGAGCAATACCAGGAACTGGAAAAGCGCGCCCGCACCCACGTGCGAATGCTTCGCCTCTACGGCGTGGAAGACGATACGCCTGAGGAAGACAAGGACCGCTGGCGCGAGCAGGTGGCCGGGATCGACGCGAGCATGGTGCGCGACACCATCGAGCAGATCGGGCGCAATTACGTAAAACCCGTCGACTACCGCAAGCTCATCATAGGCGCACTGGAGAGCGTAAAGGTGCTGGCCGAGACGCCACAGGTGGCCCAGACGTTCCCCGGCCTGGCCGACGAAGCCAAGCGGGGGCGGTTCCTCTCCCAACTGGAGGAGATCCGCGGGCATTACCAGGACAAGGCCAACCCTTCCTCGCTGGATCTGAAGCTGGCGATGAATTCGCTTCTGAGTCGCTCGGAGCAGACGGTGGAGCTTCCCACGGCCGTGCTGGCCAAGGAATTCGCCGACGGCGCATTGGGCGAGCTGGACCGCTTCAGTTCGATGATCTGGCCGACCGAGTACGCCGATTTCCGCAAGTCCATCATGGGTCGATTCGGTGGGGTCGGGATCCAGATTTCCAAGGAGCCCGGCCAGCCTTTGCGCGTGGTGACGCCGCTGCCGGAGAGCCCCGCCGTCGATGCGGGCATCAAGGCCGGCGACCTGATCGTGGCCGTCGAAGGCAAGGACACCAAGGATCATGACATCGACAAGCTGGTGAAGATGATCTCCGGCCCCAAGGGCACACGGGTGACGCTGACGATCAAGCGCGAAGGCGTGCTCAAACCGTTCGAGGTCCGGGTTGTTCGCGATGAGATTCTCATCCGCACGGTCAAAGGGTGGCGAAGGGTCAATACCAGCGGCGACTGGAGCTACCGCGTGGATATCAAGGACCAGATCGGCTATATCCGGGTCGAACAGTTCACCTCCGAGACGCACCGGGACCTGGCCAAGGCCCTGGGGCAGCTCAAGTCCCAGGGCGTTGAGGAACTCGTGCTGGATTTGCGGTTCAACCCCGGCGGGCTGCTGGATTCGGCCCAGAAGGTCAGCAACGAGTTTCTCGTTGGGGGAAAGATTGTCACCACCAAAGGACGCCAGCAAGCCGCGGATGTTCGCAAGGCCAATGCTTCGGGCCACTTCCTGGGCGGAAACGTGGTCGTGCTGATCAATGACGTGTCGGCTTCGGCGGCGGAAATTGTCTCCGGCGCCCTGAAGGACTGGAAACGCGCCACCGTCGTTGGCCGACGCAGCTACGGCAAGGGCAGCGTACAGAACGTGATTCCGATCCGGTTCAACAAGTCGATGCTGAAACTTACCACGGCCTACTACTACCTTCCCACCGGCCGCCTGCTCCACCGCCAGAACGGCAAGAAGGACTACGGCGTAGCCCCGGACGTGCCCATGCACATGACCCCCAGGCAGACGCGCGAGTGGCTCTCCCTGCGAAGCGAGACCGATCTGCTGGTCGAGAAGAACGAGAAACTCGACGAGCAGTTGGCCAACCAGTACGAGGCCGATCTGCAGCTTCAGACCGCGGTAACGCTGCTGAAGCTGGCCAAGATCGAGAGCGGCCGGTCCGCGGTTCGTGCAGCCGTCCGCGACGATGACAGCGAGGACAAATGATCGGTCCCAGGCCGGCAGGGCGGGGAGGATCTACGGCCCGGACGGCGCTTCTGGCCCTGCTGGCTGCGATTGGGACCTGCTCGGGCTGCCGAGGGGATTCCCCCAGGCTCTCTGCCCACCCGCTTCCGCCGGTGGAGGAGTTTGCCTTTGAGCCGGACGTGGTCTTAGTCGCAACCGGGGGGACCAACGCGATGATGGAACTCTGCGATTGTCCCTCTTCCATGACGGGGGGGCTTTCGAGGCGAAGCGGGCTGATCCAATCCTATCGCAATGCCTTCCAGCGTGTGCAGGTGGTGGATCTGGGCAACGCGCTGCACTACGATCCGGACGAACGGCGAAACCGTTTTATCCCCGAGGCCTATGCCATGCTCGGCTACGACGTGCTTCTGCCGGGCAACCACGAATGGGCCCAAGGCCCCGAGACCCTCGGTGAGAGGATGACCCTGGATCGTCCGGTACTGCTGGCCACGGGCGTCGAGGTCCGCAACGCGCCCGAGTCACTCCAGTTGCGACGGCGCCTGGGCGTGGCGATCCCGGGTTCGGAAGATATCATCCTTCTCTCAGCCCTGTCCGGCGAGGCGTTGCATTTCCTTCCCGGGCAGGTCCGCGATCGAATCGAGCCGACCGACCTGGAAAAGCTCGGCGACCTGGCCTTGAAACTCCGACGTTCCGGAAAGGTTGTGGTCGTACTGGTCCACGGCTCGGCTTCGTTTGCAAGGCAGGTGGCCCGGGAGGCCGGGCCCGTGCTGATTCTCCGAGGCCAGGGCGACCAGCCCCGCAGCCATGTCGACCGCGCAGGGGCTTCACGTATCGTTACCGTGGGCGGTTCCCAGGTGGTTTCGGTGGTGGCGCTGAAGGTGAAAAGCCCCGAGCAGATCGAGATGGACCTTCGCCTGGAGACGGTCGATACCCGCTGGCCGATCGATCCGCGCCTGCTGAACCTGTACCGTCAGTACGTGGCCCAGGTCCGCGGGCAGCGCTGAGCATTTTCCCCGGGGCTGGACCCCGGCAAAGCCGCCTCAACTCTTGTCCTTGTCCTGCTCCTGCTCCGCAGCGTCCTGGGAAGAATCCTCCTGGTCCTGCTGCTGGTCGGACTCGCCGCCGGCTTCGGCCCCGGAGTCCAGGATGTTCCTCTGGTTTTCGGAAGATCCTTCCAGCATTCCCGGCTGGAGGCTTCGTTCATCCACGACGGTCGTCGAGGCCAGGATGTCTCCCACCCGCTGGCGGTAACGGTTCAGAAGGGGAAGCAGCAACAGGAAGATTGCATACTCCATCAGCAGTTCCACGCACTTGGTGATATTTCGCAGGACCGCTGCCCGGAAGTCGGCTCGCCGGGCCTGACTGGAAACCACCCGGATGCGGAAGATCCGCTTGCCCAGCGTCCAGCCGTAGAGGCCTTCCATGACGATACAGTAGGCCACATACCCCAAAGTGGTAAAGACCATGAAGTAGATGAAGTTGGGCATGGTTCCGGCCATGACCTCCTGGGAATGATCCAGGAAGAACTGGGTGTCCCAGGGGAACACGATGAACCCGAGGACATTGAAGGGGACCATGTCGATCAGGAAGGCCAGCAGCCGAAACGGCAGCCGGGCCGGGCGGACTCCCTGGGGCAGGGCAAAGGGCTGGATCGGCCCGCGAGGTTTGAGGATGACCAATGTCATGATCACCGCGGCGGTGGCCAGGAGAATGTAGTATTTCAACTGGGCGGCATCGACGTCCGGGGGCTTCTTGTTGAAGGCTTCCAAGGCGTCTTCCCCGGCCAATTCGCCCCGGAGGGTTCTGCGGGCCCCCTGCCAGGTCTCACCGGTCTTCCAGAGGAACAACAGGTTCTCGCCAAGTCGCCCGATGCCCGGTACCTGACCCGAGAAGGGGTCTTTCTGGTCCGGGGCCACGGGACGAAGCTCGCTCTGGAGTCCCGCCAGGTCGATCAATAGAAGATCAACGTTCACCGGAGGCGCGGAGGAATCTTCCTGGGGTTGATCATCCTGGCTGTCTCCCATGGCCTCGATGCCACCGGCCGGCCGGGCAGCCGGATCGGCCCCGCCGGTGACCAGGGGGATGACCAGTTGACCGGGAAAGACCATCAGCTCCGTGGCCCGGGAGCCCGAGGCCTCTTCGGGAAGCGGGACCACTTGCGTCTGGAGGAGGATGTCTTCCAACGGCTGGGGAGTTTGGGATGCTGAGGCCTCTTCTTCCCCGGGCGTTTCCTTCCTGGCCAGGGTGATCTGCACGAGGCGATTTTCGCCCTGGGCATCGGCGGAGATGAGCATATAGATCTTGCCGGCCGCCACAGCCAGGCGAATCCGGGAGGTATCGGTGAGGGTAGCCGAGCCGGCATCTCCCAGGTAGACCCAGTCGCTGCCGGTGTACCCGATCAGCCCCATCCTTGCCGGGATGGAGGTCTGAGCCGGGGTGGCAGCCGAGTCCGGCTGTGCCGGCTGCTGCTCGGACGACTCCTGGCCCTCGCCTTGCGGGGCTTCCGTGTCGGGCTGGGATGGTTCAGGCTGGGGAGCCTTTCTCGCCACGGCCACCAGGATATGGAAGGGGTTTCGGCCTGCCCATAAAAGGTTGGTCGCATCGGCCAGGGCGACGTGTCGGGCATCGTCGGGCCACTGGGAAACGCCGATCGGTTTTCGCTGGGGCAGGAGCCTTCCCGGGCTGTCCAGGCGGTACAGTTGCCTGGGTTGGAGGACCAGGGCCAACTGGGGCCCGACGGCGGCGGCGGCCAGGGGCTCTCCGTTTCCGGGTTCGCGGAAGACCTTCTTCCAGGGCTCTCCCAGGAGTTTCTGGTAGGCCTGGAAGGAGCCATCCTCTCTGACCAGTGCCCAGAGGACTTGCTGGTTTCCGCGGCAGAGGATGTCGGTCTGACCGCGCAGCGGCGAGGCCGGCCATGCCGTAAGCAGCAAGGCAAGAAGGAAGCAACAACGTGATCGATTCAAGGCCATGGGTCTCCCTGGCTTATTGAGGTCGTCGGATTTCCACCGGTTTGGCCTGGGAGCGGACATCGGGGGGCATGGCGTTGTCCAGGCGGCAGGCGGCAGGGTATAGTACGAACTTGGTGGATGCGTTTTCCAGATGGATCTCCATTGTCATGGCGGTCTTGCGGGTCTTTGCGTCATAGGCGGTCAGCTTGATCCGATGGGCCAGCAGGGCCGGCGTCTCGGGGGGCTCTTGGAGGGTGGAGGTATCCATGGTGCGATAGTCGCCGACCTCGGCTCGCAGGGCCACCATTCCCACCGGGTCGAAAAAGCGGATTTCCTGCAGTTTTCCCGGGCCCTTGGGCAGCCAGGGGAAGACATACTCCCCCCGGGCCAGGATATTCTGCGAGACCGGCTGGCGGGCGGCGTAGGTCAGAATATACGCACACTCGCACTGGGTCTGGATGCGCTGGGTAACGACGGGGACGGATTTCAGATCCGGCAGAGGCTTGATGGTAAAGACATTGGCCAGCAGGAGCGGATCGATGGGAATGGAAGTTCCGGGCGCCCCGGCCAGGTCGGTAGGGCCGACCCAGGCGACAGGCTCATCCTTTCGATACCAGAGGTGGTACATGCCGTCAACCAGGCTGTTGCCCAGGGCAAAGACGGTATTGCCCCCCGGTTCGCCGACCTTGAGCAGAAAGTTGGCCGGGCCGGCCGGGTTTTCCGGATCTTTCTCCAGCAGGACCAGGCCATTGAAGTCGCCCACCAGGTCCCCGTAGCGGAAGACCGGCACGCCGCTGCCGGGGTCGTGGATGAGGATCTTCACGTGAGCGCGCGACCAGAGGTAGGGCACCTTGTCGGCGTTGTGGTTGTAGTCGGCCACGATGGTCTCGACGCCGACCAGCGAGGCCGGGTCGGGACAGGTGACCTTGCAGCAGCCCCAGGCGCCAAGCAGCAGCGCTGCCATCGCAGCGGCGCAGAGAAATCGCTTCAGGTGGATCATAGGTCCTGCTCCAGGATGTCGTTGAGTTGTTCGCTGAGCGAGGAAATCTCGTCTTCGGTCAGCTTGGGATCGATGACCTGGTAGCTATCGCTGGTGCCCCGATGGCGCATGTGCCAGATCTCCACCCCGTCGGACGTCTTGCACCCCTCGTAGGAGAGGATCTTCTTGCGCATGAGGATGAGTGTCAGCACGTAGCGGAAACGGATGCGCTGGGGATCCTGGGTCTCCTCGAGCCTGCGGAAGAAATTCACAAGGACCTCGTTGTCGACCAGGAGCTTCTTCTTCCGGCGGGGCTGGGGGACTTCCGAGAGCCAGATGCCAAAGACGTCCGGCCCGACCTGGTCCTTCTGGTTCTCCCAGCAGTCCAGGCAGAAGTCTTCGCGGAAGAAGTCTTCGTCGGCCTCGCGGAGGGTTGCGGTGTAGTTCTCTCCCGGCTGGAGCTCTTTTTGGCAGAGCAGGCAGCAGCCGGACGATCGGGCAATGTTGAATTCTCGCGCCATAGGTCGCGTCAGGTCCTGTCGATCCGGTATTCCAGGGCTGCCAGGGACTTTTGCGCGGCGCGGACGTCGGCCTGGGCCCCGGCAATGAGTTCATCGCGCTGGGTGGCGTCTTCCAGTTGCGATGCGTTGATGCGGATGTTGTATTCGCAAATCGTCACCGCTGCAACCGCCATGGCCCCGGCGGCCTTGAGATCGCTCAACAGCCAGGACGTGCAGATCGGGCGCAGCCGGTGGAGATCCTCCAGCAGGGAAAGGCAGAGCTTGGCCAGTTCCTTGGGGACATTGATAGCTGCGGCAAGGGCGAGCTGGGACTGGCTGTTCTTGTTGTCCCCGTCGGGCAGCGAGGCGCTTTGCTGGTAGAGGGCGAAGGCTTCGGCGTCTTCCCCCGTCAGGGTGCGGGTGAAGGCAGAGGCCTTTTCCAGCCTGGCCGAAAGATGCTCGTGCTGCTCGGTTGCATCGGCGAATTTCTTCTTGCCCCTGGAGTAGTTCAGGCTCATCCGGGCCAGTCCCACGGCCAACGAGGCGGCCAGGCCGGCGACGCTTCCTCCGCCGGGGGTGGGTTGCTTGCCGGCGAGTTGCTCGAGGAAATCGCCCAGCTTCAGATCGTGCATCTCTTCCGTGGGTCGGGTCACGGTTTCTCCTGCTGGGGGCCTTGGGGGTCCTCTTCCAGTACCCCCGGCTGGGGGGTGACCACGACAGTGACGATGCCGTCGGAGAAGTACTTCCTGCCGACGCGCTGCACGTCCTGGGGGGTGATTTTCTGATACAGTTTGGCCTGTTTCTTGTGGAAGTCGTAGCCCAGGCCGTAGAGTTCATCCAGGGCGGCGGACATCGCCAGCGAGGACATCGTCTGGTTGTCCAGCACGTCGGCGGTGAGGATGATGTTGACGGCCTGGTCGACCTCCTGCTGGGTGGGGGTGTAGTCGGCGGCCTTGCGGAACTTCTCCTGCATGATCTCGACGACGCGCCGGGCCTGGGGCGGTTCGCAGCCTGCGTAGGCCATGAAGGTCCCCGGGGCCAGTCCTGCCCAGTTGTAGGCGTGGACGACATAGACGAGCCCCTCGCCGCGAAGCTGGGTGTGCAGCCAGCCCGAGGGCAGGCGGTAGCCGCTCATGATCGTATCCAGGACGGTGATGGCCAGGCGGTCGTCCAGGTTCCGGATGGTCATGCCGGGTACGCCCATGACGACGGCGGCCTGCTGCTGGTCGGTCTTTTCCACGACGTGAAGCTTGCCGCCTTCGGCGACTTTGCGCGGCTTGGAGGGGATGTCCGGTTTCCCACCGGCTTTGGCCATATCGGCAAAGGAGTCGCGGATAAGCTTCTCGGCCTGGGCGGAGTTGAAGTCGCCGTAGACGGCCAGGACGCTCCTGCCTGCGAGGATGTTCCCGGCATGCCATTTCCGGAGATCCTCACGCGAAAGCCCGAGCAGGACCTCGGTTTGGCCCATGGGGTGCAGGCCGTAAC
>CAZOVB010000055.1:6486-29793 GCA_964583095.1 uncultured Planctomycetaceae bacterium | reverse complement strand
CTCCCGGCCTTGTCCGACCAGTAGTTTCCGGAGGGGGCAAAACCCACAATCTTTCGCAGGCCAGGCCAGGCCGATCCGATGGATTCATCAGATTCCGGTGCAGGAGTTCTGCGCCCAGCCGGTGCTGCGCAGCAGTCTTCTGCCGGCGGCTTTTGACCGGGTCGGTGAGCTTTTCTTTCGGCCTGCTGGAGCAAAGCGATGACGGAAACACATGATCGGGTGGAAGATCTCGTTGCCCAGGGAAAGGGTGCCCAGGCGGCCAGGCAGCTCAAGCTCCAGGCCGACAGGGCCCTGGAGGCCGGTCAGGTCAAACAGGCCAGCGACGCCTACAAGCAGGCCCTGCAGATCGATGGCCGGGACACCCAAGCCCTTCTGGGACTCGCCCGTGTCTGCGCGCGGGTGGAATTAGCCGACGATGCCGAGTACCTCCTGGGCCAGTGTCTCTCCATTGGCCCCGACAATGCCGATCTGCTAAACGGCGTCGCCTCGGTCTATATCGAGATGGGGCGCCTGGACGAAGCCGTCCTGGCCCTGCAGCGGAGCCTGAAGATCCGCCCCGCCCAGGAACAGGTGGTCCAGACGCTTTACGCCCTTCGGGGGCCGGATTCGACGGGTCCAAAGATAATCCCCGCGCGAATCGCGGTTTTCTGCGGGGCCGACGGTGCGACCTTTCTCAATGACATCGTCTCTCACCTGCGACAGGACCACCAGGTGCGGACCTTCAGCGCAAGCCAGGTGACCTCGGAAAACCAGCGCGAGTTCCAGGAGCTGCTCAGCTGGTGCGATATCGCGTGGCTGGAATGGGCGACCAACCTGGCCGGGGCTGTCACCAAGGCCTCCAGCAGGGACACGTGTCACAAGATCGTTCGCCTGCATCGGTATGAAGCCTACCTGCCCCAGATTGCCGCAATCAACTGGGACATGGTCGATCGCCTCATCACCGTGGGGAACCCGGCCGTGGTCGACCAGCTCTGCGCGACCCTTCCGGGCATCGAAAAGCGCACCGAGATGGTCACCATTCCCAACGGCGTGGACCTGCAGCGCTACCCGTTCACGCCTCGACAGGCGGGGAAGAACCTGGCCTTCGTGGCCAATGTCCGGATGGTCAAGAACCCCCAGTTCCTCCTCCAGTGCATGCATCGCCTCTGCCGGGAAGACCCGGAATACAGGCTGTTTATCGCGGGACGACAGCCCGATCCGCAACTGCGACAGTACCTGGCCCACATGGCCGAGAAGCTCGGCATCGCCGAAAACATCGTGGTCAGCGGGTATGTCAAGCAGATGCCCGTCTGGCTGCGCGACAAGCATTACATCATCTCTACCAGCCTGATCGAAAGCCAGGGCATGGGCCTGATGGAGGCGATGGCCTGCGGGATCAAGCCGATCATACACGACTTCCCCGGCGCAGAGGATATTTACGATCCCGACATGCTCTTCTTGACGGGGGAGGATTTCTGCCGGCAGATCCTCGATGGGCCCTACCAGTCGCAGCGCTACCGGGATTTCATCGAGCAGCGATACAGCCTGGAATCCACGCTGAAGAAGGTCGATAAGCTTATCGCTTCCTGCATGCAGCAGCGCCAGGCCCGGAGGGACGAAACCCCTGAAGTCCTGGATACCACAGCGCCGCCCGAGGGCAACTACCATCGGAACGTCGTCCGGTTCGGCCGGACCCGGGCGGTTCTCTGGGACTACGCCGGCAGCCACATCTCCCGGATGATGGCCAATGGCCGGTTCTACGAATCCGACCTGCTGACCTTCCTCTACAACCGGTATGGCCGAGGGGGGACCTACCTGGACGTCGGGGCGTACATCGGCAATCATTCGGTGTTCTTCGCAAAGCTCTGCCAGGCCGACAAGGTCGTCTGTGTCGAGCCGACGCCGGAGACCTTCAAACTCCTCTGTCACAATCTCCAGGTCAACCGGGCCGAGAATGTTGAGCCGGTCCACGCCGGCCTCGCCGACAAGTCCGGCCAGGCGGTCATCGACGTGGTGCGTGCAAGCAACCGGGGGATGAACCGTCTGCGACAGGCCGACGGCGCTGAATCCGGCCAGGCGGTCCAGGTTCTCACGGGCGATTCTTTGGAAGTCGAAGATGTCAAGCTGCTCAAGATCGACGTAGAAGGCGGGGTGTGCAAGGTGCTTCGGGGGTTTGAACAGACGCTGCGCCGCGACCATCCGGTGATCGTAGCGGAAGTGGAGGAAGAGCCCGAAACGCTGGAACTACTGGCCGAGCTGGGCTACCGGGACGTGGGCGGGTTCTGCGCGACCGAAACCCACGTGTTCGAGTGGCAGTCCGGCCGGTAAGGGAGACGACAGGTGGGGGAGTTTCAGGCATCCAGGGCGTCGCGGACGCCGATGGCCAATTCGTGCATCGTGAAAGGCTTGGCCAGGAATTTGATGCCCTTTTCGAGCACGCCGTGGTGCTGGATGACATTGCCGGTGTAGCCGGACATGTAGAGCACGGGCAGGTTCGGGTGGTCGGCCTGGAGTTTCTCGTGGAGCTGGCGGCCGTTGCAGCCGGGCAGGACGACATCCGTCAGCAGCAGGTGCAGGCCATTGTTGTGCTCTCGCGCTGTGGACAATGCTTCTTCGGGACTTCGGGCCAGGAGGACCACGTAGCCCAGTTCGGCCAGGGCGGCCTGGGCGAGTTTCGCGACCAGTTCATCATCTTCCACGACCAGGAGGGTTTCGTTGCCCCGGGGCAGGGCCTGGGTTTGCGGATCGTCCGTTTCGGAATCCTGCTGCACGTCTTGCCGGGGCAGATAGACCTTGAAACAGGTTCCCTGTTCGGGCTCGCTGTAGACGTAGATGTGGCCTTCATGCTGTTTGACGATACCGTGCACGGTGGCCAGGCCCAGTCCCGAGACGACCTGGGACTCGTGCTTTGTGGTGAAGAAGGGCTCGAAGACCTGCTGGGCCACTTCGCGGGTCATTCCCTTGCCGTTATCGGTAACGCTCAGCAGGCAGTAGTGACCCGGCTGAACGTCCTCATGCAGGTTACAGTAGGCTTTATCCAGGTGAACCAGGGTCGTCTCGACAGTCAGTTTGCCTCCATCGGGCATGGCCTCGACGGCATTGACCACCAGGTTGATCAGCACCTGCTGGATATGGGTAAGGTCGGCCTTGACACCGCAGGGGGCGCTGGAGGGGTGGATGAGCAGGTCGACATTTTCGGGCACGAGTCGATTGAGCATGTCCTCCATGTCCCGGATGGTTGAGCTGAGGTCCAGGGACTGGGGATGAAGCATCTGCTTTCGCCCGAGCGAGAGAAGCTGGGAGACCAGTTCACGGGAGCGGTAGGCGGCGTTGATGATCTGTTCGGCATCTTCCTTGTGCCGACCCTCCAGTTCCATACTCAGGATCTCGGCATAGCCCAGGATCGGAGTGAGCATGTTGTTGAAGTCATGGGCGACCCCGCCGGCCAATCGCCCGATGGCCTCCATCTTTCGTGCCTGGCCAAGGCGGTCCTGGAGCTTCTGTTCCTGGGTAATGTTATGCGCATAAATATTTACGTACTGTCCATCGGTGATGGATACGAAGTTCAGCAGGAAGGGTTCTCCGTCGATTCGCACCGGCAAACGTGCGGTCTTGCCGTTGTCGAGGACCTCCCGGCAAATGTCCCGGGCATCGTTTTGGAGGGTATCGCCCACTTCCAGCTTCCAATAGTCCAGGATGGGGCTGGATGCATCGTTGGCATAGGTCAGGCGGCAGTGCCGGTCGATCCGCATGACGGGTTCGGGGTTCTCTGCAGGGAAGCGGGCGATGCGCTCGATCTGCTCCTGGGCTTCGAACAGGTCGGTCACATCCCGAGCGGCCCGCAGAATCCGGGTGACATTGCCCTTCTCATCGAAGATCGGCGAAAAGAGCACATCCTCGTGTCGTGTACGCCCATCGGGGAAATGGTGGACGTGGCGGCAGTTCTGGGGCCGGCCGGTCCTGAGCAGTTCGGGAATCCCGCACGGGTGTTCCCGCGTGTCGCAAGGTCTCTGCCGTCCGTCGAAAACCAGTTCGTGGCAGAGCCTGCCCCGAACCTGCTCGATCGGCATGTCCAGTTTTTCCAGGGCCAGTCGATTGGCATCGACGATGCGGTAGTCGGTGCCCAGAACGAGGATTTCTTCGTACAGGCTGTCGATGATGGTTCGGTAGTACCGGCGGTCTTTATTGAGGCGTTGATCCCTGGCCATGATCCGCGAGGTAAGAATCGAGGCTACCAGTCCGAACAGGGCAAAGAACGCCAGGCTGCTCAGGCGGACCCACATTTCATGGCTGGGGACATCGAGGATCAGCAACTCCAGGAAGCCCTGCTCCGGGCCGTAAAAAATGGCGTAATCCAGCCAGAAGTCCACCAGCCAGAACAGGCAACCCAGCAGAAGAAACAACAGGAAGATGGTGTTTTGACGCTTCAAATTTCGCCTGCACAAAAAGGTTCGAAGACATTTGCAATTCACCGTGTGACCGGCTTTCCTGACCCGAAGCCTTTTCATCCCCGCAGAGATGCCGCGACCGCAAAGCCTTACCAGAACCCGACGTTGGTGGGACCGGCACCGGTGAACATTTGGAAGTATAGTGGACTTATTTCGCCTGAACACTTCTGCTGAAAAAAGAATGAATACAAATTCAAGTAATGCCAACCTGCCCATTTGCCTCTCGTGGCAACGAGGCACCGGAGAGAAGAACATGCAAGATCAACGTTCTTCCCAGAGGAAGGTTCTCCGAAAAAGAGATGGACAGGTAAGGGAAAACCGTATTTCCGAATTGGAAGGGCTGCTGGACAAGTAGGGGGCCTCGCTCTGGCCCGATCGCATCCGGGATCTCAATGCCCCAGCTCAAGAAACCCTTCAGGACGCTCTTCTTCGCCCCGGAATTCGAGTGCGACCGATTCGGCATCTTCTGTAAGGCCCTGACCGAGGCCAGGCGGCATCCGAATCCGACCCTGGCTGTCATTCATGCCAAGGACGCCAAGATGCAGGCGGCCATGTTCCGCGACCTGTACCAGGAGGAAAAGCGCCTGGGCCTTAAAAAGGATCCGCTGCCGTTGCTGCTTCTAAGCGGGGATGAGCAACTCCATGTCCCCAGGCAACTGCGTCGCAAGAGACGCATTTACATCTCGCCTGTTCCCGATGTCTTCGATGAATTCATCGAAGCGGTCAATACCTGCGCCTGAGACCGCCGGCCAAGTCGTCCTGTCGCATCGGGCCTCCGAGGGGTATGATTCCCCCAGGTGCCAATTTCTTCGACCCGACGAGCGAGGATGCGATGCTGGAGTACTATGGACTGGACTGGGCGGCGGCCCTGCTGACTTTCGCAGCCATCTGGATGCTGGGCAACCAGAGCCGCTTGGGATTCGTGCTGATGATCGCGGGCAATGCCTTCTGGATCGGTACGGGCCTGCTGGGCAACAGCTGGGGGCTGATGGTCGCCAACCTTGCGTTTATCGCTCTGAACGTTCGGGGACTGATCCGCTGGAGCCGGGGAGATAAGCAGGGGCCCGAGGCCTCAGAAGGAGCTTCGCGGCAGTCCGGTTGAAGAAGGGATCGCGTCGCGAGATCGAGCCGATCACAGCAGAGACAGCTACCCGATGGGCTCGGCAAGCCAAGGGGGTCCTACGACGGGGAGGCAGGGCGTTTCTCGACCAGATCCAAGGCCAGATGCAGCGATGCGATCATGCTGGCCGGGTCGGCCTTTCCGCGGCCTGCAATGTCGAAAGCCGTTCCATGATCCGGACTGGTCCGGATGATCGGCAGGCCCAGGGTGAGGTTCACCGCTTCGCGCCAGGCCAACAGCTTGACCGGGATGAGCCCCTGATCATGGTACATCGCCACCACGCAGTCGCACTTGCCCTGGATCGCCTGGAGAAAGATGGTATCGCCCGGGAAAGGCCCCGCAACATCGATGCCCGCCTCCCGGGCCATCAGAATTGCCGGTTCGATCACGCGGGTTTCCTCATCGCCGAATCGGCCGTCTTCGCCGGCGTGGGGATTGAGCCCCGCTACCAGAATCCGCGGCGATTCGATTCCGAACCAGTCCCGCAGCGCATGGTGGGAAAGATCGATCGGATTAAAAACGCATCCGATGGTGAACCGGTCCCGGACACTCATCAGGGACGTGTGAATCGTGGCCAGGACCACCTTGATCTGCGGTGCGACGAACATCATCGCCACGTGACGGGCCTTGCACTTGTAAGCCAGCAGTTCGGTATGCCCCGGCCAGCGGGCATGACCGGCCATCGCCCAGGAGGTCTTGGAGATCGGCGCGGTGACCAGCGCGTCGATGTGGCCAGCCAGGGCTGCATCGATCGAATCCTGCACGAAGGCCATCGACGATCGGCCTCCAATTTTACTCGGCCCGCGTGGCATGGTGATGGGAACAACAATCTCATCGTAATCCAGGACCACCCGCTCATGGGGAAGCCGCCGGACCTCTTCGTGATGGTCGCGGTGGAACTGCAGGTTCAACTCCAACTGGTCGGCTGTGTAGGCCAGTTGCTCGGAGAAGCCAAAAACCACGAAGCGTCCGCGCCGCCTGAGATCCAGGTCGCTCAGGGCCTTGACGATAATCTCCGCGCCTACCCCCCCGGGGTCACCCATGCTGATACCGATAATGGGTCTGCGTTCGGGGGCCATGGGTTTACGCAAACCCCGCGTCGCGCAATTTCTGCATGGAAATCCCCTGGTTGCCCACCCCTGCCTGGAGGAACTTGCGGACGTACTTGCCGATCAGATCGGTCTCGATATTGACTTCCTGGCCCGGCGAAAGCTCTGCCAGGGCGGTCTGGCCGAGGGTGGTGGGGATCAAAGCGACGCTGAAGCCGGCAGAGTCCACATCCACCAGCGTCAAGGAAACGCCGGCAATCGCCACCGAACCCTTGGCGACCATCTGGTCGGTCAGCTCCGCCGATGCCTGGAAGAAGATCTTCCACTGCCCCCCGGCCCGGTCGATCCGATCCACCCGGGCGATGCCGTCCACGTGACCCTGGACGAGGTGTCCGTCCAGGCGGCCTGATGCGGGCAGGGCACGTTCCAGGTTCACCTTGGAACCCGGCTGGAGCCTGCCCAGGGTGGTGCACGAAAGCGTTTCGGTCACCACATCGAAATCGGCCACAGGCCCCCCAATGTCAGAAGCGGTAAGACAGGCGCCGTTGACGGCGACACTGTCGCCCGGGGAGAGGGTCTCGGTCAGGGGGCCAAGATCCAGGCTCAGCCGCTTGCCCGTCGGGGTCGAGTCGATTCGCTCAACCGTGCCAACATGTTCAATGATTCCGGTAAACATCGTCTGCCTATCATACCGCCCAGGGGCTGAGGGCGAAACCGTTCAAGAGTTCGAACTTCTCAAAGTCCGGAAAAGTCCTTCGGCCATTTTCCTTTGCCTGTACAGCTTGTCTGGCCCGACAGGTATCAATTCGCTAAGATATTGCCCAGAGAAAACCAGCTACCGGGAAGAAAGCCGCCATGGAACCCAATGAAATTCTTACGCGTCTGACCAGGAACATCGAGTCGGTCCTGATCGGAAAGTCCGAAACCGTCAACAAGGTTCTGGTGGCCTTGCTCGCCCGTGGCCACATACTCCTCGAAGACGTCCCGGGCGTGGGCAAGACCTTGCTGAGCCGCGCCCTGGCCGCCAGCATCGACTGCCGCTTCAACCGCATCCAGTTGACCCCCGACCTGCTTCCCAGCGATGTCCTGGGCGTGAGCGTTTATGATTCCCAGACCGGGCAGTTCGTCTTCCGGAAGGGGCCCATCTTCGCCGAGATCCTCCTGGCCGACGAGATCAACCGCACGACCCCCCGGACGCAATCCGCCCTGCTGGAGGCGATGAACGAAGCCCAGGTCAGCGCCGATGGTCAGACCTTCCCGCTGGGCCCGCCTTTTATGGTTGTGGCCACCCAGAACCCCTATGATTTCGAAGGAACGTACTTTCTGCCCGAAAATCAGTTGGATCGCTTCATGATGCGCCTGGAAATCGGATACCCGGACAAGACCGTGGAAAAGGAAATTCTGCGGATCGATCCGCTCCGTACCCGCCTGGCTTCCCTGAAGCCCGTGGCCAAGCCCGAGCAGATCGTCGAACTCCAGGAGCAGGTTTTCTCGGTGACGATGGACGAAGCGATTGTCGATTACATTCTCCAGATTGCCGAGGCCACCCGCCAGGATGAACAGATCAACGTGGGCCTCAGCCCGCGGGCGTCGCTGTCGCTGATGCAGGCTTCCAGGGCGATGGCCCTGGTTTCGGGACGCAACTATGTCATCCCGGAAGATGTCAAGAATCTTGCCGTGGAGGTCTGCGCCCATCGCCTGGTTGCCCGGGGAATGGCCCAGAGCCGCGGGACGAGGGAAATGTTCAACAAGATCCTCCAGACCGTCGAGGTCCCCCAGTAGTGCCCCGAAAGAAGACAGCCCACGTCCTGGGGGAAATCAGCATCCGGCCGACCGTGCTGGGCTGGGCGTCCCTGTCGGCAGCCATCGCGGTGGGCATGGCCGCCATGACCACCCATGCCCCGTTCATGTTCCTGCTTTCGGGGGCCATGCTGGGGGCGGCCGTGCTTTCCATCTTCCTTTCCCACTGGATGATCGCTCCGGTTCGGCTGCACCGCAACGTCCCGGACCGCGCCTGGCAGGATCAGCCGGTCCACATGGGCTACTACCTGAAGAACACCCGCTCGCGCGGAACCTGCCTGGGCCTGAGCATCGAGGAGATCCGCACGCGGCATGTGGAATCGGCCGGAGGGTTCTGCCTCCAGTTGCCCGCGCGGGGGGCCTTCCGGTCGGGAGGACGCTTCATCCCCCGCAAGCGGGGCAGGCTGCGCCTGCCGGGCATGCGGATTGAGACCCGCTACCCCTTCTGGCTGATACGAACCCGGCGGAGGATCAACGAGCGCTCGAACATGGTCATCTGGCCCCGGCGGGGGGAACTGAAGATCGATCTCCTGCGTCGCGGGGCGGCCCATTGCTCTCGGGCGGCCCCCAGCGATACAAAGGGGGGGCAGGATGAATTCTTCGGTCTTCGCGAGTACCGGTTCGGAGACGACCCCCGATGGATCGCGTGGCGCAGGAGCGTCAACGGCAAGCTCATCGTCCGGGAGATGTCCAAGCCCAATCCGGACATGCTTCTGGTGCTGCTGGGAGCGTCGGCAGAAAAGGCCGGGCCTCAGGGGTTCGAAAGGCTCCTTCGCTTTGCGGCTACGCTGATCGATCAAGCCTTTGTTCGCGAATACCAGGTGGGACTGGCTTTGGGCGACGGCAGCCAACGGGTGTACCTCCGGGCCGGGGCGGGACTTGGACAGATGCGAAGCTGCCTGGATCATTTAGCCCTTCATTCGGGCACGTGCGAGGTACAACTGGATGAGATGATCAGCACCGTGGGGCCCAAGGCACTCAATCAGGCACAGGTGGTTGTGATCTCCACGGAAGAGGACGTGGGTGGATCGTCTCAATTGCCGCTTCTTCATGGTCGATGCCAGGGCCTGACCCTGCTGACGCCCGAGAGGCTCGACGCGTTCTTCGCCGACGATGGGGCTGGTGGGCAGGAGGTGATCGCCCATGCCGATTGAGAACTGGTCCACTGCGGATGTGGCGATGCTTCAGAGGCGGCGCCTGGAGATGCCCCTGGGTTGGCTGATCTTCCTGGCTGCGGGAAGCTTCTTCTTTGCACAGATGGCCGTTTCTTTCCTGGATCGTGCCCAATTGCCGGTTGTCCACTACCTGGGGCTTCTGGTCGCCCTGGGGATCAACGGGTGGGCGATGCTCCGCCGGCGGGAGGTCTTTGTACAGCGCTGGCTGGTGAATATTGGCGTTCTGGTGGCCACGGCTGTGCTTGTTTTTGATGTGTTCTTCACTGATCGACTGCTGATTCTGGCCCTGGGCCGCTACGTCATGCTCGTGTTGATCTGCAAGCTCCTGGAGAAGAAGGGCAATCGCGACTACACGCAGATGGTTCTGCTTTCACTGATGCTGATGATCACGGCCTCGGTGATCAACGACGGGCCCTGGCTTCTGATGGTCGCGGTTTTCTGGATGTTCCTGGGCAGCTATACCGCCATGGTCCTGGTGCTCAAGACGGGACTGGACCGGGTGGCCAAGGAGAAGCTTTCGAGCGAGTCGGCTCCGCTGGATGCCCGGAAGATCGCCCGCAATACCGCCCGGGGCTGGCCGGGCCGGGCGCTGCTGGGCCGAACCATCGGCGCGGTGACGGTTCTGCTTCTGGCCGGGGTCGGGATGTTCATCGTGGCTCCGCGGCTTGAGATCGGGACCGGAGACCTCTTCGACAGCCAGGCCTTGCGGGAGGATCCGGATTCGATTACCGGCTTTTCTTCCGAGATCCTCCTCGGACGCAAGCAGCGGATCTATGAATCGGATGTCGTAGTGGGAAGAATGCGCATGGAGAACCGCCACGGGGCCTCTCCCGGCCTGGAGGCTACCTATCTGCGGGGTATGGTGTTCGATTCGTTTTCAAATGGCAGGTGGTCCCAGTCTTCACACGAATACAGGCCGTATCCAAGCCCCGTTTCCATGCTGCTGGGATCCTACACCCAGGAAGTGGAAATGGATCGGACGCTGCTGCCGCATGTCTTCTTGAGCTACCCGGCCATTTCGGTCCAGAGCCCGGATGGCCAGGTGGTTCTGGGCCCCTCCTTCCTGCCCAAGCTCCGCGCCAACCGATCGAGGCAGGCACCGGTCACCTACAAAGCCGTTATCTGGGACAGGCCCCTGGACCTGAAAAGACGCAGATACCTGGGGCAGGTTCGGTCCAAGTGGCCCCAGCCTGCCAATGTGAAAGTAACGCCCCGGGTCAGATCCCTGGCCCGCCAATGGTGCCGGGACCTGATGGAGATGCCGATCCGGGATCAGGAAGACCTGGGCCGCAGAAACCTGGCAATTGCCCGCAGGATCGCCGAGCGTCTCAAACAGCGATGCACCTATACCCTCGACCTGAACAATGTGGACCCCCAGGCCGACGCCCTGGAAGACTTCCTCTTCTCTACCCGAAGCGGACACTGCGAATACTTCGCTTCAGCCCACGTGGCGATGTGTTCTTCCCTGGGTGTGCCCAGCCGTCTGGTCGCGGGATTCCTGGTCAGTCCGCCCCCGGAGGAGCAATGGACCCTTATCCGCGAGAGCGACGCCCACGCCTGGTCGGAAGTCTATACCACCGCGATGGACTGGCAGATTATCGACGCGACGCCCCCAAGCACAGAGGACCTGGACGGGGACGATTTCATGGCCGGGGCCTTGCGATGGTGGGAGTCCGTGGAATACTGGTGGAACCGGAATGTGCTTTCCTTCGATGAAAACTCCCGCGATCGGTTGGCCGCCTGGGTCTTCCTGGCCGGGGGCGGGTTCTTCGACCGAATCGAGGGGTTCTTCCTGTCGGTGTGGGATGTGATTCGCGGGGCCTTGAGGGGCGGAATCGAAGACATCATCCTCTCGCTCATCGGGGCCATTGTGCTCTTTGCCACTCCCTTCCTGTTGCGGTGGGGCTACCGTTTCCTCAAGAGCCGGCACGTCGTTCGAAAACCCTGGCAGAGGAGCTATCGAAACCTGCCCCGGTTCCTGGTGGATCTGCTTGGCCTGCTGGAGAGATACGATCTGCACTGGGAGCCGCGGCAGACACTGGAGGAAATCGCCCAAAAGGCCCAGGCCGAGCTTGCCATCCCGACCGATGACTTCCGCGAACTGACAGACCTCTATTACCGCTGGAGGTGGTCCGAGCACGAGGTCTCTTCCCAGCAGCTTCGCCAGGCCCGCAACCAGGTACGCTCTCTCCGGGAGCAGATGGCGCAGGCTCAAGCGCAGAAATCCGACTGATCGGGCCCGGACAATACAGGGCCCGGTAACCGGCCGGGGGTGGCCTTGCCGGCTACCGGTGGGAACCTTCCTTGCGGCACTGCACGCAGCCATCCAGCGTCCAGACGATGATCCTCTCGCCGGTTCGGGTGCTGATATCCGTGTGCAGACTCACCACGCCCCGGCCTGTGATATCGCTGACAATCGCTTCCAGCAGCGAACGGGCCTTTTCCAGAAGCTGCATCCGTACCTGCTTGACCAGGTGGCCTCCTTCGGCATATTCAGACGACTGGGCAAGCAGCTTCTCAGCCGGGGTGAGCACCCCCCGCAGCCGAACGAGAATCATGTCCCCCAGCAGATAGCTTCGGGTCTCCTCGGGGCCTCGGCCCATGTACTCGCGCTCGAACTTGACAACGGCATCGCTCAACTGGGCTTCGATTTGCCCTTTGGTCTTCATGCGGGCTCCTGGGGCGAAGGAAACAGACGGACCGGGCCGGCAGGATCTCCCCGCCGCTGCCACTGGTCCTGCCCGCCATTTTCGGCCCCTGTCAAAGACGAATCAAGCGCCTTTCCCGACCCGCTTTCCGATCCGTTTGCCCCGTCGCCGGGGCGAGCCTCCGGCACTGTCAATGGTCACAGAGGACTACGCTCGCGCGTAGGTTGCGAGCCAACGTGGTCGCTGCAGATTCGCCGAAAACCCCGATGATCAACAGGGCGTGCTGGTTGTCGCTGTCTCCCGGCTCCTTGGGCAACCCCGAGATCAGGCCGTCCTTGAGCATCTGTCGAGGACCTTCGCTGATACCCCACGTAGCCAGCTTGCCCAAGGCCCGCCCGTTGCCCAGAATCAGCACCGGGTTGGTAGGGGCCTCTTTGCGCTCCTTGACACGGAGCTCGGAGTCCCAGGCAAAGGGCACCGGCATCGAAAGATTTTCCACGACAATCTGGACCACGGGCTTCTCAAATACCACCGCCTTGCCGGCCGCCAGAAGCCGCACGCGATTGGTAGCATCCTTCCGCGTCGACGGGCGATCCTCCTTGCTCGGAATCAGGCAGAAGAAGGCTTGCTCCGGCAAGTTAATCCCGTAGGCCGGGCTGGGCCCGGAGTCATTGTCCAGCTTGTATCTCTCCTTGAGCTGCGGCTCCCAGCCATTCATCTCCTCATCGCCCCGGTCGAAGACCATGGGCACCCACTGGTAACCGGGCAGTACGCTCCTGGCCGAGTCGGGACCGTCCGCCTTCAGGGCATCGAGCAGTCGCCGGTAGTCTTCGCGGCTGATCGAAACCGGCGGGACCGGCTGACTCGGATCCTTCCCACGGACCATCACCCAGGGGGCAAAAGAGACCTCCATCGGCTCGATGAGATGATCGGGCTGATAAGTGTGCGGCTCTTCCCGCGAGGCCGCAATGGGGTGAAGTGCTTCTTTGCCCGGGACTTCCAATTGGGCCTGCAAGGCCCACTGGCCGGAGTATTCGATGGGCTCCTCGATCTTGATGATCTCCAGGCCCACGCGGTCGCACGCCTCCCGGAACGCCCAGGCCACGGCCAGACCGAACCGCTCATCGCTGCTGCCGGTACTGCACACCAGCTTGCATTGCATGACGGGCCGGGTCCCGAAGCGGATTTCCCGCTGGGCGGGAACCAGGCTCAGGCGGAAGCTTTGAAGGGCCGGCTCCTTTTGAAGAGCTCCGATCAGTGTCTGCTGGACGGGATAGAAGGCGATGATTCGGCCCTGGGCATGCTCGATGTCTCGCACCTCGGCCCGAAACTCGTCGATCCGTTCGCGATCCGACGTGGTGTAGCAACCCCCCACCACCAGAACCCCTGCACACACAAGCAGCATGAAACGATCCATGAAAAGCCCTTTCCGCTGACAAACCTTTCCAGTTCCAGCAATATATCCACCCACAAACCCCTTGCGCAGAATTCCTGCGACTTTTCATCGCCTCGCTGGAGGCCGATTTCCCCCTGTGCGTTACGCACCTCTTGAACCCTTAGGAGCAGACCCCTTTCACATCGGCCTGAGAGTGGGGGGTGACTGAATCTCGCGGCAACTCAGATGTCGCTCGATTTCGAGCGAGCCCTCTTTGTCCAGGTCGATCTTGAGAAGGATCTCCGATTCGGCCAGGTCTCCCGAGGTCAGGTCGTATTCCAGTCTGCCCTGAAGCTCCATCTGCCCGGCAAGTCGGTTTCCATGGTCGTCGACAGCCCGGGCAGCGGTGGGTGCCATGCGGATCGTGACAATCCCCCGGGGGCCCCCCGATTCATCGTTGGCGACCTCTTCCAGCGTGCAGACAACCTTGCCACTGACCGGCACGGCAAGGACGTAGATCAGGCTGAACCGATCGACCTCTGCCGTCCAGCAGTCCCCGATGCCGACCTTTCCTGTCGGGGCAAAGGCGAAGACCTCGCAGCAGTAACGTGACAGATGGGCAAAATGTGTCGATGCGTCCGGATCCTGGGCTTGTCGCAGCAGAGCAGGTTCCAGGGCCTGGCTGTCTTGAGCGTGAGGGGTAACGCTTACCAGGCTTCCCGATTTCGAGAGCGTGCAGCCAAAGGACATGGCAAGTCCCAGGTCATTGAAATGCTCCCGGACATCGGTTTCGCTCATAAGGCTGCCGGAGATCCGTTCGATGCGAACGTCCAGATCCTTGCCACCTTCATGAGTCGGCAACACGTTTTCTACAAGCAGTTGGATTCGGCCCCAGGGCCCGCTGCCGGGGCCCTCGAGCAGACGAACGAAGTCCGCAGACTGGATCCGGTAGGTTTTGCCCTGCTTGAAGGAGGCCGGGATCTCGTAGCGGATGGGATCCGACTCCGGCTTGTCCGAGTCACGACCTCGACCCAGGACCGCAAGGCCCAACCCCGTCGCAGCAATGAGAAGCGCTGCTCCTGCCAGGAGCCCTGCCCGCCGGCCAAGGCGCCTCGGGCCCCCGCTGTGCATCTTGGCCTGCCAAGCTTGCCTGCACTGGCCCGATGCCTCCCGGCCGTATCTCTCGGGGGAATCCATTGACGCAAGGACCTCCCGGACCTCTTCCAACGATGCGCGCTGCGGATCGCCGGAAGAAAGCGAGTCATGGATCTGGGATCGGAGATCTTCCAGGAGATCGGCCTTCTCCTGGGCAGTCATCTCCGAGAGTTCAGAGGCGACGGCTTGCAGGTACGATTCGATCTCCTGGTGGATTGCTCTCTGCCTGGACATGCCTTATCCCTTCGGCGATCTGTCGCCCATTTGCCTGCACCGACCTCTGCCGCCTTCCCGGAAACCCAAACGAATCGGGCTCCAAATCCTACTATGCCATACATAGTAGCGTATTCCGTAGCGTCAGGCAATATCCATTTTCCGGAACGCGTTGGTTTTTTCCTCTCCGTCAGAATACAAAGGCCGGCTGCATTCGGGCACCTTCAAACGCCCTGTTGTCTGGAGGGCTTGGCCGTCTGTGCTGCGGTTGTGGCGGAGACGGCCTCGACCACCTGCGACCAGTAGCGGTTCATCTGGGCAAGCCTCTTTTCTCCCGCCTGGGTCAAGGAGAAGTAGCGGCGCCGGGGGCCATGGGGTGATGCCGCAGCCCGGACCTCCACCAGTTCTTCGCGTCGAAGCCGGGTCAGCAGCGGGTAGACGGTGCTCTCAGAGAGTCCAAGCGGCTGGATCTTCCCCAGTTGCTTGACGATTTCATACCCATACGTGCTGCCTTGCTGGAGCAGATTCAGTACGCACAGTTCAGCCATGCCTTTTCTGAGTTGTGTAATCCATGCCTGCATCAGGGCAATCCTTCCTGCTACTATTCAATACAGAGTAGATAGAGGGATCAAGCACCTCTTATTCTTTTCTCATGGTGCTGGTCTGCCAATCGTGCCTGAATCTACCTGGAACTGTCCTTTGGAAGGTTGGTAGGATGGGATTTCCAAGGTGCCTTGGATTCGTCGAAGCCATGGGAAAGAACACATCATGAGGATGCTCTCTCGTCTGATGCCCTGGTGTTTGGGACTGGCCGTTCTTCTTCTCTGGAGTTGGGCTCCAGGCAGGAGAAGATCCGGCAGGAGGGGGACAAAGCTGAACTCCGGAAGAAGCAACGCCGGCAGGCCGATCAGGAGAGGCAGGACCGCCTGCCCGGGTAGAACGCCGTCGCCCGCACGGGCCGGCCAGGATATACCCGGACCCAGAGATGCTCCGGGGCCGGCGGGTTGCGGCGTTCTCTGCCTGTCGTGTACACTTGCCGGCGATGAGCAAGAAGAAACCCGAAATCCGCATGGTCAGTTTCGGCCGCTATACGCCCTTTAACCGCCGGAGCAAAGAGCTTCCCAAGGTGATGGAGTTCACCACGCAGATCCCGGCGGAATTGGGGGTGGAGTTCGGCTACATCCTCCAGATCCGCAAGGCACGTGGGGCCAAACTGACCATCCGGATCGACCATCCGCCTTTTGCCGACGAGAGCGGCCAGGTTGCGCCGCCCTTTACCGGTCAGCAGTACGTTCGAACAAGCGATTACGAATTCTTCCTGGGTGACACGGTCTGGGCCCCGGTCGAGGATAAGATCGGAGACTGGACGCTGACCACCTGGCTGGAGGATGAGCAGATCGCGGCCAAGACGTTCCAGCTCTACCTGCCCGAGGGAGAATCCTCCGGCGACGGGGCCCCGACGTGAACTCGCGCGAAACCAAGGCCATCCGGGAAGGGGTTTTGAATCGCCGGCCCAACAAACCCACAGCCCGGATCAGCCCGAGCTTCCTTCGCCTGGGCGTCCTGGACGTGCCCTCGCAGCGGTACTTCTCCCCGCACCGCCACAACGACTACGAGGTGATCCTGGTCGATCGCGGACGCTATTCCTGCCTGCTCAATGGCCGACAGATCGACCTGTCGGCCGGCGATGGCGTGGTCGTTCGCCCCGGCGACATCCATGAAGACCGCATCGACGGGCCTTTCCCGATGCGCTACTTCGCGCTGGTCTTCGTGCTGCGCTGCGAGCCGCTTCGGCCCGAACCTCCCGAGCTGTTCGTCCCCGACTCCAGCCCTGAGCTCCAGTGCTTCCACCTGGAGCTGGACCGCGTCTGGCCGGTGGTGCTGGGCATTCAGAAGGAATTCCAGGCCGGGGATCTGTTCTCCGGGCAGGTGCAGGATGCGCTGCTGCTGGCCTTCTTCTGGCGGATGATCCGCGCCCTGCCGCGACAGGCCCTGAGCAACGGCTTTGTGGATATCAGCACCGACCAGGTCTTTGCCGAGCGGATCACCCGCGTATTCCGGGCGCATATGGAGCAGGACCTGAGCGTCTCGCAGATGGCCCGGCTGTTGGGCATGAGCCAAAGCGCCCTGTCCCACAAGTGTCGCCGACTGCTGGACACCTCGCCCAGGCGGGCGTTCCTGGCCTGCAAAATGGACCGTGCCCGCTACCTGCTGACGCATACCGACCTGAGCGTCAAGCAGGTTGCAGCCCAACTGGGCTACCGGGATCCGTACGGCTTTTCGCGGGCGTTCAAGTCGGTCACCGGCCTGGCCCCCTCGACCTGTCGCAACGGCCAGGCCCTGGAGCAGGGCTGAAGCCTGCCGCTGCGCGGGGTGCACGATTGGCCATCGGATCTGCACGAACTGCCATTTCCCTGCCCGGGCGATTTCGGGTAGATTCATCGGCCAGGTTGAGCGGTTGTGTACATCATCTCCGTCGAAAGGATCGTCAAATGGAAACCATCCGGATTGCACTGCTGGGTTGCGGGGGCTTCATGCGTCAACACGTCAATCGGCTCGGGCCGATGGCCGAGGCGCAGGTCGTCGCGTTGTGCGATGTTTCGCAGAAGCAGGTCGAGGCCTTTGCAGCTGAGAATTTCGAGGAGGCCTCCCAGATGTCCTGTTTCACCGAACCTGCCCGGATGTACGAACAGGCCAGGCCCGACGCGGTCTTCATCGCCACCCCGCACACGCTGCACTACGAGCACGGGGTCCAGGCCCTCGAGGCCGGCTGCCATGTCTTCATGGAAAAGCCGATGGTCACCGACGCCCAGCAGGCCTACGCCCTGGCAGCCAAGGTGGAGCAGACGGGCAAGATTCTGGTGGTGGGCTACAACACGTCCAACACGCCGGCCTTTGCGTACATTCGCGACGCGATCCGCAGCGAAACACTGGGCAAGCTGGAACTGGTCCAGGGGTTCTTGAGTCAGAACTGGCTCAAGGCGACAGCGGGCAAGTGGCGACAGGACCCGTCGCTTTCCGGCGGAGGCCAGGCCTATGACAGCGGGGCCCACATCTTCAACAGCCTGATCTGGTCGGTGGAGTCCCGGCCCGCGGAGGTCTTCGCGTTTGTCGATCTCCACGGCAGCCAGGTGGACATCAACAGCGTCTGCAGCATCCGGTTCGAAAACGACGTGCTGGCCAACATGACCATCAGCGGCAACTGCCCGGCCAACAGCAGCTTCATGACGTTCATCTTCGACGACGGTCGGATCGACGTGAATGGGTGGACGGGCAACTGGATCCGCGTCTGGAAGGGCAAGGAGCAGATCGAGCTGGAGCTGGAGGAGGTGGATTCCACGCCGGATCGAAACTTCATCGAGGCGATCCTCGGCAAGGCCCAGCCCAAGACCACCGCCCTGAACGGCATCCACCAGACCGAGTTGATGGACGCGATTTACCAGTCCGCCCGCACCGGCCAACCCGCCCGCCCCGCCGGCAGGGGGTAGGGGGAACCTTCCCAGACAAAGCTTTCAGAGACCCTACTTGTGCCCGATCCACGATCAGGCCCCGCGACTTCCAGCCAGATAGTCGCGCATCGCCAGCGCAGCGCGAATCTCCGCGGGTTCCACGCCGAAACAATCCGCAGCCGGGTCAATCCCGCCCTCGGTCTCGAATGCGTGGATCATCGTATCGGCCGAGTATCCGCACGAGGGCAGATACGGATGCCCCAACTGCACGGCAGGATCCATGACGACATCCACGTCATCGCGATGCAGCAGGCGGAATTTGGAAGCCAGCCCGGCCGGACCGTCGAAGGACAGGTCCTGCATGTACATCTCGGCGATCTCTCTCAATGTGTACTGCCCGCGCCAGCCGGTAATGCGGACCAGGTCCTCCCGCCGACCCGGGGGGACGATGTGAATCTCATCGCCGAAAAGGTACGTCGTATGGGGCAGGGCCAAGGCGGCAGCCTGGCCTACTTTCCGCAGCAGTTCTTGTACTTCCTTCCGCTGCCGCAGGGGCATTGGCTGTTTTTTCCGGGCGCTGTCTGGGAGGCATAGGAACCCAGGGGAGCAAAGGCATCTTGCTTTTCCGGCTCGGGGGCTTCGGCCATGAAGGGCAGGAGGCGCTGGGAGGCGTTGGGGTCCAGGCCCAGTTCCCGCAACATCCTGCCGCGCGGGACCTTCACCGTACTGCTCCCGGACGGGTCGGGCATTTCGCGAATGAGGCGGGTCACCTTCTCCTGGCCCGGGGCACTCTCGCAAGCCTGGCGGGGCGTCAGCCCTTCCAGCACGGGCAGGGACGTGTCCAGCCAGTGCATATAGTAGTCGTCGATTTTTCCCTGTATCGCCCCGGCCATCTCAGGTGTTGTCTCGAAGTCCCCTTCCTCGAAGTCGCTCTCCTCGGGCCCTTCCAGTGCATCGCGGGTAGTCACGTCGAGCAGATGTACGCCGGGAAACTCCAGCAGCCAGCGGCGGCCCGTCTCAAACCGCTGGAATGAATTTGTCTCCAGAGTCAGCCGACCTTCCTTGAACCTGACCGTTCCCAGGATGGTGTCTTCCGGGAGGGAGTCCTCCGGGCCGCTGAGCCAGACGAAGCTGCTCTCGTCTTGCTGGGTCACATTGTCCTTGTCCTGAAGAAGCCGCCGGACGCTATCCTCATCTTCCATCTCGAAGACAGCATTGTGCCAGAGGATCTCTTCTCCGCTGGTATTGCGAAACTGTGGAAGCTGGGCCTCGTTCTTGCATTGCTCGTCGATCAAGGCCCAGAGCCAACCGAATTTGTGCGCCTCCTGTCGCAGGCCGCTGGGGGTGCGCTTCAGTTTGTTCTGCTCCAGAAACGCCAGGGCCGAGTCCACGTACTCTTGCCAGAAATAGGGCCCCGTCGGGAGGAAGAAGCGGTGGTTCCCGGCCTTGTAGATGCGGCCCACCAGGCCGTCTCCGACCTCCGACACCTTGGCAAGAGTCTCGTCATGCACCGAGGTCGTGCCCCCCAGGAGCAAATCTGCCATCTTCAAGGTCAGCTTCTCGGAATCCACCTGCTCGACGCGGAAGAGGGAGGGGCGGGATCGGACCATATTGAAAAGCAGAATCTGCATGGGCCTGGGCATGTCCTTGGGAGACTCCAGCATCTTCTCTGCCTGGGTCCTGCTCTTGCGGGTGGGGCGATAATCCAGGATCGACCAGGTGTTGTAGGCCAGGTTGATGCCGTCTGGACAGTACTCTTCGAACAGGTATTCTGGATCACCCTGATCGAAGTACCGCTTCAAAGCCCGCTCCGAGGTCAGCGTGTCGGTCGCATCCCTGACTCGCTGGAATTCCAGCCTCAGGACGCTGTCCACAGCGGTCCAGCCATCCAGGTCGTCCGGGGCTGGGATTTCATCGCTGATCGCTGCACGGGCCAGGTAGTAATCCAATTTGCATCTGGCACGTTCGATTACAGACTCCAGGAAGTCCTGGATGGTCTCGCGAACCGGAGGCAAGTCCGGGTCGTGCTCGCAGAGAATGCCCGCCTTGAGCAGGGCAGGGCCCAGTCCCTCAGCCAGGCGCCTGGACTCGAAAATGATTCTCTCGGGCACCCCGTGTGGCTCGTCGTTGGGGCCCCTCGTGCTGCGACAGGCCCTGACGAGAATATCCGCGACGTCCTGAAGGCTTCGGCTTGCGTACTTTTCGCAGGTGAGCACAACCTCCGAGGCGCTGTCCACGGCCATGATTACGCGGATGAGTTCCGGATCGTCGAACATAATCGTAGGCAGCGGGCGACTTGCCACCTGCCATGTCATGTGGCCTCGGGGCAGATCGTCCAGACGGGCAATGGACACTTCGGCGCCCGGGAAGCGCAGGATGCTCGGGCGCGGGAGCTCCCGCAGTTCCACCGTGACCTCGGGCGTTGACTCGGTCTGCTCATCCTCGATGATCACCGTACAGAGCCGGCCCCGGTCCAGCGTTGTCGGAACCAGCAGACCCTCCTGGGCAGCCCGAAGGATCCCCGTCATCGCCCTGGTCAGAAGAAGAAGTTCTTCTTCGTTGGGAAAGCCCCTCTTCGAGAAGGGCTGTTCGCAGAAGAAAGAGGGAACGACTTCCTCTTGCCCCGGATCCGGACTCGCCTGCCAAAGCCGCGAGCATTCTTCCCCAAGCAAATGACTGTGCGGCTCGTGGCGGAAGCCCAGAACCTGTACCGGGTCGGTATCCCCCTGATTCCCATATTCCAGGTCCCTTTGGAAGGCTTCAAACCCCTCCAGCGCGTTGGAACCGCAGAACAGGTGAAAGTTCGGCAAAGCCTCCGCCCGGGCCACTACAGAGCACAGCAGGGGCAGCGGCTCATCGGGGCACTGAATGACGATGCAATGCTCAGGCTCAAAGCGATCCCAGACCTCCAGCGAGGCCAACCGCTTTGCCAGGTCGGTAGCATCTGCAGTCAACTGGGCCGAAACCATTGGTCCCTCCGTGTCAACTTCCTAAACGAATCGTCCATAGCTCGAGGGCAACGAGATCATTTCCTGGCCTTGGGGAAGAAGCCTTCCGCGCCGGTCTCGATCCGGTAGACGCTGTCCTGGCTGGTCAGGAAGAGGGTCTTGTTGTCGGGGCCTCCGAAGCAGGCGTTGGCCGGGGTCTTGGGCGTGAGGATCTTGCCCAGAAGCTTGCCCTCGGAGTCGTAGACCTGCACGCCCTCGCCGCAGGTTACATAAAGTCTGCCCTTCACGTCGCAGCGGATGCCGTCGGGCAGGCCCGGGCGAATGTCGGCCAGGAGCTTCTTCTCGCCCAGCGTGTTGTCTTTCTTCACCTCGAAGCGGTAGACCTTGTGGACCTTGTGATGGCTGTCGGCCACGTAGAGAATCTTCTCATCGGGCGAGAAGCACAGGCCGTTGGGATACGTCAATGTCTTGGCCACCGGGACCGGCTCCTGGGCACCGGGGTCGAGGCGATAGACATAGCAGCCGGGCTGTTCCATCTGCTCATCGAGCTTTTTGAGGTCCAGTCCGTAGGGAGGATCGGTGAACCAGATCGTGCCGTCGGACTTGACAGCGACGTCGTTGGGACTGTTGAGCTTCTTGCCCTGGTACGTCTGGGCCAGGACCTCGACATTGCCCTCGGCGTCGGTGCGGGTCACGCGCCGCGAGCCGTGCTCGCAGGTGATCAGTCGGCCCTGAAGGTCCAGAATGTTGCCGTTGGCATGGTGGGAAGGCTTGCGGAAGACATCGACGGCTTTGCCGGGCTTGTAGATATGGAGCGTGTCGCGGGGGATATCGCTGAAGACCAGGGCAGCCTTTCCGGGCAGCCATACGGGCCCCTCGGTAAAGCCGAAGCCTTCGGAGATTGTCTCCAGGCTGGCTTGCTGGAGGGCGACCTGGGCGAAACTCTCTTCGACGACCTGGAAGACGGGATTGGCGCTCATGGCGACGGGGGTCTCCTGTGCGTGGGCAAGGTGCAGAAAGGTACCGACCACGACAATGATCAACATGGCCAGGACCATGAAGTACGTCAGGCGGGATTTTTTCTTCATGAAAGTCACTCCGGGAAAGCCGGAAGCGAATGTGGTATCCTGTGGAAGGCTCGATGGCCTGAGCCAGAGTATATTGGGCAGGATGTCTGGGCCCAAAGCAAGGCTTTTTTGGCCGCGGCCCGGCTGATTCAATGTACGCGGCGCGAGAGGAGATTTCGCATGAAACCCGGAATTCTTTTGACCGTCTGCCTCGCGGGGTTGCTCCTGGTGCTGCCGACCGCTCCGGGTCAGGAAGCTCCCCGCAAACCGGCGCCCGAGGAGATCGATCGCACCAGCAAGTACCTGGTCCAGAGCTACGCCAGGAAGATGGAGACGGCTGGGACATTCGCGGGCCTGGTGCTGGTCATGTCGATCTCCGAGATCGATCACCCCGCAGCCACGCAGGCCCTGCTCGATCTGGTTTCCGGGGACAAGGCCCCTGCCATCCGGGCTTTTGCCTGGGGCGCCCTGCACACCCGCAGGCCCCTGTTGACCGCCCGAGAGCAGGCCACCTGGGTCGAAGGCGGATGCAGAGCAGCCATCGACGGCGGGATCTACGGCGCCCAGAGGATGACATTTCTCAATGCCCTGGCCGGCTACCCCGCATCCGCCTTTGAGGGCAAGGCCCGCAAGGCGCTGCTGGCGGTTCTGGCCCAGGCGGACCATCAGAAATCCTCCGACCACCACGCCCTGGTGAAAATGCGACAGATCGCAGGGATCTGGCGCGACAGAGAACTGGCCGAGGCGCTGGCAGTTCAACTGGCCCCCGAGGCCACCTGCAACAAGGCTGAGTACGTCCTGGGCGGACTGGATTCGGGGATAGCCCCGATCGGTTCAGCCGATCCGCGCGTGCCCTACGTCCCGGGGCCCTGGCGCCGGCA
>CAZOVB010000055.1:0-6386 GCA_964583095.1 uncultured Planctomycetaceae bacterium | reverse complement strand
AAGATGGCGGCTGTCTTCTCCTCGATCAGCGGCGAAGTTCGTACCGGCGTGGTCTTTTTCCGGGACGAACCGCGCTCCAGGGCAGGCGACGACGATTACCGGGTTCGGAGCTATCCGCTGACCTCCAACATCGCCAGAATCGAGGCGATCCTCCGAAACGAGGGCACCGGCGGGGGGAGAAATCGCGGAGCAGCCATGCTCTCCGCCTTGGAGTTCGCCCTCGAAAAACAGGGATTCTCCCGAAGCTCCATCGTGGCCGGCAACGCCCGAAAAAAAGTAGGCCGTGTCATCGTCATGATCAGCGACACCTACCCGCTACATGGGACCGAAGAACATATCAAGAAGGTCGCACGAAAGGCCCACTCGGAAGGTTTCGTGATCCACGGAGTCCAGATCGACGGCCACCCCGAAGCCATGAGCGGACGCAAATCCACCGACCTGAAGGACATCGCCGCCTGGGGGGGAGGGACCTACCTCAAAATCGGCATGACGAAGGAAGAGTACCAATCCTCCAAACAGACCGCCTGGAATCGCGTTTCCTGGGGCCCGATCGCGCTGCCTCGAAAAAGCACGAATGTCTCGCTCAACGACCAGATCCGCCGACAGTTCGTCGAACAGATCATCCGAGGCCTGCTGCCCGATGACTACAAGGACCAGGTCAATCCCCTGATCGATGTCCTGCTGGCCTACGTGGGAGATCGCGCCGCAGACGGCTGACCCGCCGGCCTACCGCTCCTTGAAGAGCTCCACGACCTCCCCGGCAGGTCCCTGGAAGAACGCGATGCGAACCGGATACATCGGCTCGGACGGGATGTCCACATCCCGGGGTTCTACATTGACCTCCCGCCCCGCGGCACGAACGTCCTCGATCACCTCATCGATCCGGTCGCAGGTGAGGGCGAAATGCAGAACGGGTCCCTGGGGATCCGCCTCCTGTCCACCGGCGAATACCTCCAGATAGCCCCCGCCGGTATCCAGCATGACGGCGCGCTTGTCGCCTTGGCCCCAGCGATGGACAGCCGGCAGGCCCAGCACCTCGGTGTAGAAAGTGACGGCGCTTTCAAAATCCGCCACCTTCAAGGCCACATGATGGAATCCCTGCACTTTTCGATCTTCGGTCATTGGGTATTCTCCGGATGAGGGTTTGCACAGCCAGTGGCTGTCAGTCTATCGCAACTTCCTTGCCTTCCCGGCTGGAAGCGTACACGGCGTCGAGGATCTTCTGAACCATCAGGCCTTCTTCTCCCGTGGCCAGGTTCGGCCCGTCGTAGAGGCAGCACTGGACAAAGCTGTCCATCTTGACCTGGAAGGAATCGACCTTGGGCAGGAACGACGGGCTGGCGTCGACCATGTACCCGTCGCGGTCGTAGAACAGTTGCGGCTCGCTCTGGGTCGCGCCGCCCTTGGTGCCCATCAGCGTGAAGTCCATTCCCTGCCGGCCTGTGTGAGCGGCGAAGGACGCTTCGATCGTCATCGTCGCGCCGTTCTCGAACCGCACAAAACCGGTGGCCAGGTCCTCGACAGTGTAGTTCTTGTAGTCCCAGCCCTTCCAGGGGCATTCGACCGCGTCGGAGGGTTTGTCGCCCAGGTAGGTGTACGTCTGGCCGCTGGCAGCTACGGGCCGTGGCGAGCCCATCGCGTAGTGGGCCATCTCGATCGCGTGAACGCCGATGTCGATCATCGGCCCGCCTCCCTGGAGGTCCTTGCGGACGAACATGCCCCAGTTGGGAATGCCACGCCGCCGAAGCGCCCAGACACGCGCGTAGAGGATATCGCCCAGCGAGCCGGCCTCCAGGGCCTTGCGGATGAACTGCGTTTTCGGGTTGAAGCGATGCTGGAAACCGATGATAAGCTTCCGGCCCGTCCGCTGGGCGGCGTCGACCATCTTCCAGCCTTCCTCGGCGTTCATCGCCAGAGGCTTTTCGACCATCACATCACAGCCGGCCTCGAGGGCGTCAATCGTCGGCTGCATGTGCAGGAAGTTCGGCGTGCAGACGCTCACCGCGTCCAGGTCGCCCTTGGCCAGCATCTCCTTCCAGTCGGTGTAGGTCCGCTCGAAACCGTACAGGTTCTGCTTGGCCTCGAGGACCTCTTCGTTGATGTCGCACGCGGCGGCGAAGGTGACGTCGCTGCGCCCCTGAAGGCAGCGGATCTGCTGATTGGCGATACCGGCAACTCCCACAAAGCCGATGCGAAGCTTCTTGTCTTGGCTGACATCGGGGGCCTTCCACTGCTGCTTGACCTTCTTGCGGGCTTCCGCCGGCGAGGCCTTCTTCGCGGCAGAGGCCTTCCGGGTCTTCTTGGCTTTCTTGGCGGTCTTCTTGCTGGCGGACATGGACTCTCCATTCAGGCGAAAACGGGTTACAGGAAGAGGGCATTATCTCCGCCTGAGACGGAGGGGCAAGAGTCCGGGCCAAACTTTTCGCAAGATCCCCCGGCGATGCCTACTTGCCGGGATCCTTGCCGAAGCCCGGAGGCAGGCTGCGGGGCAGGCCGTAGTGGGGCGGGACCTCGTCGGAATCTTCCAGCCTGGCCCCGGATGCGTCAAGTTGCTGCTGGGAACGAAGGTCCCCCAACACCCTCTCCTGCCGCGAAACGCGATCCTGTAGCCCCACCACTACCTCGCTGAGATCCTCCACGGTCTTCTCCAGGTACGTGATCCGCTCCTGCATTCGAATTATCTGCTGGGCATCTTCTGTCATGTCAGCCTGCTCCACGAAAGCAACTTCCCCGAAGGCATGATAACCGCTTCGACGGAACCAGGCGACTACCCATCTGAAAACATCCTTCTCAGACGTCTTGCCTGGCACCGCAATACGGACAGGTATTGCCCGGACCAGGCTGCGCGAAAGACCTGGGACAATGCGTGCAGCAGATTCGACGCAAGCCGGCACCGGGGTCCAATGTCCGGCTCTGGGTCCGCGCGTGGGACCTTTTTCGCAGCTTCTTCTGCAACCGCGCCTCCGTACCCGCCGGGTCAGCCGGTAGCAGCAACAACCCCAGACCCACCATGGCAGGAATCGTCACTGCCAGAGCAAGGATCCGAATCCCCAGGTACGATGACACACTTACGGTAGCATCCAGGCGCCCTGTGGACATGAGAACGGTGATATTGACGATTATCGTCCCGACGGCAAAGGACAAAGCCGCCCCAACCAGTGCCCAGACCAAGGCAAAACGGCCCTGTTTTGCTGCCCGCAGACCGAACCAGATCGCAAAAACAAACGGAACAATCATGACAACCCGCCTTCTGAAGGAGATAGAATCCAACCCGAAATGCAATACTATGTTTAACGCCCCGCGGTGGCCTTGCAATCAAAAAGCCAGCGAAAGTCTACGCTTTCCAGAAAGCATTCACCCAGTCCGGCCACTTGCGCTTCTTACCACCCATATGCTTCTGCCAGCTCCTGCTGGGCTTCGGGACGAAGGACGGCAGAGACGCTCATTTCTTATTCGAGATCCGCCGACGTACTTCCGACCAAGGGCTTCCCGCCGAAGCGTCCCGGCCAAACGCCTCCAGGCGACTGTCCAGACGGGACCTTTCCTCCGCGCTCAACTCGATCGCTCCGGGCATCTCTGCAATGCTGTCCCAGATGTCTTCGACCAACTCCAAACGCTGGGCTACGCTCAGCTTCAGGATGTCCGACCGCGTAAGATGCATTCACTCGCTCCCGTTCGTACAGGTCGATTGGCCAGAGTCCGACATACAGCCCATTGTACACCCGCGCCTGCAACCACTGAAGGGCCGATCACAGATTCCGGTCCAGCCGCCGGTACTGAATCGCCTCGGTGATGTGATGGGCCTGTATGTCCGGGACGCTGTCCAGGTCGGCCAGGGTTCGGCTGATGCGAAGAATCTTGTCGTGGGCGCGGGCGCTGAGGCCAAGCTCGTTCATCGCCTGCTTCAACAGACCCTCACAGACCGAGTCCAGCTTGCAGAACTGACGCACCTGACGAGGCGACATCGAGGCGTTGGTGGTCGTGTGGCCCAGCCCGCCAAACCGCTCCCGCTGAATCGCCCGGGCCGCCACCACCTGGTTTCGCATCTCGGCGCTGCTCAGGCCCGCCTGCTCCCCGCGAAGCTGTTTCCACGGAACCGGCGGAACCTCGATATGAATGTCGATCCGGTCGATCAAAGGCCCCGACACACGCGACATGTACCGCTCCACCTGCTGCGACGTGCACTTGCAGCGCCGCTTGGGATCCGTGTAGTACCCGCACGGACAAGGATTCATCGCCGCGACCAGCATGATCCGCGCCGGAAACTCCAGCGTCTGGCGAACACGCGGAATCGTCACCTTCCCGTCCTCCAGGGGCTGACGGATCATCTCCAGCGTGTTGCGGTTGAACTCGGGAAACTCATCCAGAAACAGCACCCCGTGATGGGCCAGCGATACCTCCCCGGGCTGCGGGATGGCCCCGCCACCGACCAGGGCAGCAGAACTCGACGAATGATGCGGCGTGCGAACCGGGCGAACCGCCACCAGAGACTGGCCCGCATCCATCAGCCCCCGAGACGAATACACCCGTGTCGTCTCCAGGCTCTCTGCCAGGCTCAGCGGCGGCAGAACCGTGGGCAGACGCTTGGCCAGCATCGTCTTGCCGCTGCCCGGCGGACCGATCATCAGCAGATTATGATGCCCCGCAGCCGCGACGGTAAGGGCCCGCTTGGCCGACTCCTGACCACGCACATCCTCGAAGTCCAGATCGCAAACGCTCTCGGAGGCAAACAACGCATCCAGGTCCACGTCCGTAGGCTCCACCGGAAGGGCGTCGGTCAAAAAACCGATCGCCTCGGACAAAAACCGCACGCCGATCACGTCCAGCCCGTCGACCACGCCGGCCTCGTTGGCGTTCTCCACCGGAACGATGATCCCCCGTCGCCGGTCACGGCTGGCCAGCATCGCCGCCGAAAGCGCCCCCTTGACCGGCCGAACACGACCGTCCAGTGCCAGCTCCCCCATAATCAGATACTCGTCGATCTTGTCGCTCTGGAACGAGCCGTTGGCCAGCATCACCGCAAGGGCAATGGGCAAGTCGAAGGCGGACGAATCCTTCTTCACATCCGCCGGGGCCAGGTTGATCGTCACCTTCGGCCCGGGCCAGCGATACCCGCTGTTACGAAGCGCCGCCTGAATCCGCGAGACGCTCTCCTTGACCGACGTCTCAGCCAGGCCCACCAGCTTCAGCTCGCCCTCCCCGCCGCTGGCAACGTCGGCTTCCACCTCGCAATCGATCGCCTCGATCCCCTGAAGAATCGCGCCGTGCACTCGAGATATCATCTCCGCACTCCCTTCTGACCGTTTGCATCTTGTTAGCACGCCCCCCGCCCCCTGGCAAGCGCAAAACCAGGCCACCTACTCCCGCACGCCGGGGAGGATTCCACCTCCACCCGCCCGTCGCGGCGTCGCTGGCTGATCCTCCGGTCGGCCAGCCCAAGAACCACTAACCCAGACTCTCATAACCACTGGAATATATATCGGGGGCAGGCCAGATATTCACAGAACAAGACCTTCCTGGCCAATAATAATAATCGAATACACCAAGCCGAACAAAATCCATGAGATTGGAGAAAGCACTATTATCATGCGACACCACTTCGGCAGGCGATTACATATTATCGCACATGGAATACATACTACAGAACACAATACTCCCGTTCCGAACAGAGAGAGAGTTAACAGAACCAAACAGTCCGACGATATGGGAGTCTTAACCACGATTTGCATTGCGACTATCGCCGGAATCCACAGTCCAATTTCACACACTAACAATACTACACCCACTTTGTCTCGCATTCGCAAGCGACCCCATAACATCCATTGCCCGGAAGACAAGCTGTGAAATAACAGAAAACGATTCATCCTGCCACCCCAAGACTCTAGGTTTCACTTCCCTGTTCTCCGCTCCACAATCTCGCTGCTTTCACTACTGTCCCAACGTTTGTTTCCGGAACCGATGTAACCATAGCATCTCAATGACCTTGAAAGCACAAACAACTGCAATCGATTTGACCCGCCGGGTACGCTTTCTGCCTCCATTTGCTCAAGGAGCACACCATGAACACCGGCCGAACGGTCTTCGCCCAACTCATGGACTTCCTGCCCCGCCAAGCTTTCAGGCAATGCGTCAGACGCTACAAGGGGCAGCACAAGGTCAAGACCTTCTCCTGTCCGGACCAGCACCTCGCGATATCCTTTGCCCAGTTGCCGGACGCGAGTCTCTGGGCTATATCCAGGCCTTTCCTGCCGGCACGCAGGCTGAGCGTATCGTTGGAACCGCTTCCGTAGTCGTATTTTACCACCCGGGCATTGGGATAGGTAACGGAATTCGCCCGGAAGTTTTTCGCATTGCCCGCCCCCGAGATCTCGTAGCCATACTCCACG
>CAZOVB010000054.1:0-30199 GCA_964583095.1 uncultured Planctomycetaceae bacterium | reverse complement strand
TTTCCACCCCGGACGGGGTGGCAAGGAGAAGCGTAAATGGGAGAAAGGCGGGACATTGGGCCTGCTGAAAAACCCCTGGCCTCTGTACCTTCTGATGATGTTGTGTGATAGGATGTCAATCGTTGCGATGGGCCGGCGGGGGCGGGCCTGTGGTTGCGAAGGTGCCAGGGTACGATGGTGGAGATCGTGAAAGGTCAACAGCTTGAGAAGGGCGAGCATTCCGTCGCGGTTGATCAGCGTCGGCGGAGACGGAGCCGAGACGAGGACTGCCAACCAGCGGCCGGGTTGTCTTGTACTGGATTTTCGACCGGGGCTTTGTGAAGATGCGTGTCATCAAGCACGAATTGGCACAAGGAGAGCTGACCCGATGACCGAATACCACGGCAAGTTCCAGGAGTTGCCCCTGACCGAGATTCAGCCTGAGGGCTGGCTTCGATACGCACTGGCCAAGCAGGTTCGAGGCCTCACGGGGCATATCGAGGTGGCGGGCTACCCGTATGACACGTACGGCTGGGCGGGCAAATTGGTTCCGCCACGCAAGGGCGCTGTCGTGGAGGACTGGTGGCCCTATGAGCAGACCGCCTACTGGGTTGACGGGGCGCTTCGGGCCGGGTACCTGCTTGGCGACCAGGCGATGATCGACCGCGCGGTCAAGCAGGTGAGGTACGTCCTGTCTCACCAGGGCAAGGATGGCTACCTGGGTCCCAAGCACCTGCGCGAGTATGGCTGGCAGTTCCGGTGGTCGCACAACGTGTTCTTCCGGGCGATGATGGCCGAGTTTTACGCCACGGGCGACCCCAAGATCCCCCAGGCGCTGAAAGAGCACTATCTATCCGGCACGAGCAAGCACGACGAGCCGCGGGATTCTGCCAACATTGAAACCTGTCTATGGGCGTATGCCCGGACGGGAGATTCCAGGCTGCTCGATCACGCCGTCGAAGCCTTCGAAAGCTACAACAAACGCTATGCCGACGAGGACAACTCTCTTAGGACGCTCAAGAGCAACAAGGTCGCCCACGAGCACGGGGTGACCTACAACGAACTGGCCAAGCTGCCGGCCATCCTATACCTCTACACCGGCAAGCGCTCGTGGCTCAGCGCCGCCCGCCGCGCGTTTGAGAAGATCGACCGCAACCACATGCTCATCACCGGGGTCAACAGCTCCAGCGAGCATTTGACCTATCGCAGTGAGATGGACTGCCAGGAAACCTGTGACACCGTCGATTACAGTTGGTCGATGGGGTACCTGCTCATGGCCACCGGAGACGCCCAGTGCGGCGACCGTCTCGAGCGGGCGCTGTTCAACGCGGGCTTCGGCGCGATCAAGAGCGACTTCAAGGCGCTTCAGTACTTCTCGGGTCCCAACCAGGCCATCGCAGCGGGCAACTCCGACCACAATCGAATGACCATGGGGGGCAAGTGGATGAGCTACCGTCCCAAACCGGGCACGGAATGCTGTACCGGCCAGTTCAGCCGACTGCTGCCCAACTATGCTTCGCGAATGTGGATGAGTGACGGCCAAGGCGGCCTGGCTGCGGTGACCTACGGCCCCAGCCGCCTGCAGACCAAGGCCGGTCCCGACGCCCAAGGGGTGGAAATCGTCGAGCGGACCGAGTATCCCTTCAGCGACGAGATCTGCTTCGAGATCCGCACGGCCAAGCCGGTTCACTTCCCGCTGCACCTGCGGATCCCCGCCTGGGCGGGCAAGGCCGAGGTCTTGATCAACGGCCAAAAGTGGCGGGGCAAGATCCGTCGCGGCTCGTTCATTACGCTGGATCGCACGTGGGAACACAATGACACGATCCTGCTCAAGCTGCCGGGGGAGGTGGAGCTTGTGGATTGGCCCACAGGGGGAGTCGCCCTTCGTCGCGGGCCGCTGGTTTTCAGTCTGAAAATCGGCGAAAAATGGTCCGTGGACAGCAAGGAGACCTTCCAGAGCCAGGACTTCCCGGCCTGGAACGCGACGCCCACCACGGCCTTCAACTACGCCCTGGATGTTCAGCGGGAAAAGCTCGCCGAGCAGGTGGAGCTTGTCCGCAGGGCCGAGACGGTCGATCCATGGACGCCCGACACGGCGCCGATGGAGCTCCGCGTCCCGGCCCGGCGCATTTCGGGCTGGAAGTTGCTCAAGCGCAAGACCGTCACCAAGGGCAGGGAGGAACGCGGCGAGAAGCTGCGGAAGATCAAGGGCAGCTTCCTGCTGACCCCGCCGCTGCCCGAGCCTGAAAAGGTCGCAAAGAAGCTGGGCAAGACCAGTGAGACGGTGACCTTTGTCCCGCTGGGATGCACGCACCTTCGCATGACCATCCTGCCCCAGGTGCCGGGCATGTAGTCTTCAGCGGCAGGGCCGGTTTTACCCGGTCGTCCTGGAGCGTCTGCGTCGGTGCAGGGCGGCCAGGCAGCCCAAACCAAGCATAGCCAGGACCGAAGGCTCGGGGACGATGCGGAAGACCTCGCCGTCGTAGTCGACGATGTACAGATTGCCGTCTGCGTCCTGGCCGAAGCTGGAAATGTTGTCGATGGTTCCCATGTCCGGGGCCAGGTCGCCGGTGAGTTCTTCCACCACGGGCACTGTGCCGTCCATGCGCAGGGACCAGATTTGGCCCGAGCCGAAATCGCCGAACAGATAGGCGCCTTCCAGTTCGGGAATCTGATCGCCCCGATATACGTACCCGCCGGTTACGGCCCCGCCGGGGCTCCAATCATACTGGTAGAGCGGCAGAACGTGGTCGCCCGGGGCCGGGGGATCCCGGACCTCATCGCCTTCCAGGCGGGGCCAACCGTAGTTCTCACCTCCGTCGCTCGATGCCGGCTGAAAGTTGATCTCTTCCCAGTCGTTGGATCCGACGTCCGCGATCCAGAGGTCTCCGGTCTGGCTGTCGAAGCTGGGACGCCAGGGGTTCCGCAGGCCGTAGGACCAGATCTCCTCCGCCGCACCGGTCTGTCCGACAAACGGGTTGGTCGCGGGAATTCCGGGAGTGCCGTTACTGACATCGATCCGCAGAATCTTGCCCAGCGGGTGGGTCAGTTCCTGGGCCCGGTCGGCCGGGGCTCCGCCGCCATCGCCCGAGGAGATGTAGAGATAGCCATCGACGGGGGAGAACCCCATCCAGCCCGCGTTGTGATTGCTCGCCGGCTGGTCGTAACTGAGAATCTGCACGCCCGACGTTGCGTCGGCAAGATCGGGATCGGCCGAGACGTTGTAGCGTTCGATGATGGTCTGTCCGGCGCTTCCGCCGCCGGTGGTGGTGTAGTTGACATAGAACCGCCCGTTGGTTGCGTAGTCGGGGTCAAAGGCCAGGCCCAGCAGTCCCTGTTCCCCGCCGGTGGTTACATTGGGCACTTCCAGGAATGTCGAACGGGTGTTGTCTGTGAGATCCAGGACCTGAATCCGGCCTGTCGTGCCAATGTGCTGCTCGAGTACAAACAACCGATCTGTTTCGCCCGGGGCGCTGGTCGCGTAGAGCGGCAGGGTGAAGCCCTCAGCCACCCGTCGGGTTCCCAACTGCCCATGGGCAGTGCTTTCGGTTGCAAAGAAAGCTGCCAGCATCGCCGCCGCAAGGGCCAGGTTTGTCGTCGCGAGTTTCATTCTGTGTCTCCTTTTTGCCTCAGTTCCCAGGGTGTACATCGTGATTTGGATACGCTTATCGGTATGATAGCGCGGCCAAAGCCGTCTTCCCGGAGGAGGCAGATGTTTCGATGTCAGGCAGGGCGGGGCTCTTCCGGAGGTGGCGTAATGGACGCTTGTCCTCGACCTCGGTCGGACGTACAAGAGGAGCTGCAAGCAGTCTTCCTATCGCTCAAGCTCCCGGAGATAAGGATCCATGCCGAGACAGCAGGCTTCCAGCACCCGAACCAATATTCTGCTCATTCTTGTGGATCAAATGAGCGCATCGGCCCTGGGCTGTGCGGGGAATCCATGGGCATCGACCCCCAATATCGATGCTCTGGCCCGGCGGGGCGTTCGTTTTGCCGACGCTACGTGCGCCTATCCTTCCTGCGTTCCGAGCCGATCCAGCCTGTTCTACGGGGTATTGCCGGCCCAGTTGCTCCATCCCGGCACCGAGACGGACATGTCCGGCGGACGCGCCGGAGGCCCACCCCGGGGCGTGCGCAGCGAGTATGCGACGCTGGAACTCTCCAAGCTCCTGGCCCGGGCCGGCTACCGCTGCGGCTATGCCGGAAAGTGGCATGTGGGAACCTGGGGCCCGACCGAGTCTCTGACCGGGCAGGAAGAGACCGCTTTCGAGAACCTTTGTCCGATCCACGACGCGAAGGTCCCCCAGGCCGTCGACGCCTTCCTGGAAGAGTCCTCCGATACGCCCTGGATGTGCGTGGCCTCCTTCGACAATCCGCACAATATCCACGAATGGGCTGTCGATGCGCCGCTGCCCTGGGGCAACCTGCCCGCACCGCCGGCCTTGCGGGAACTGCCCCCGCTTCCAGCCAACTTCACTCCAAGTCCCGACGAGCCGCGGGCGATCCGCGATCTTCGAGCCCGCGACTCCCGCCTGCCCGAGACACCCGAGCAATGGCGAAGATACCGCTGGGCCTATTACCGATTGGTCGAGAAGGTCGACGCCCAGGTGGGGCAGGTGCTCGAGAGCCTGTCGCGCCGCGGCCTGGAAGACAACACACTGGTGATCTTCACCAGCGATCACGGGGAGATGCACGCCGCGCATCGGCTGGCCTTCAAGCACGTTCTCTACCAGGAGTCCACCTCTGTGCCGCTGATCCTGGCTGGGCCTGGAATCAAGCCGCGGCTGGAGGGCCGATTCGTCTCAGCAGGCCTGGACATTTATCCGACGGTTCTCTCGGCTGCCGGTCTTACTTCTCCGGAAGAAGCCCAGGGCGTGTCGCTGCTGGAATGGGCTCGAGATCCAGGCCAAACCGCGGACAGGGCTTTTATTGTCTGTCAGTCCCACGTGGGAGGCAGGCCCGCCCGGATGCTCCGAGGCCAGCGATGGAAGTACGTACTTCACGAGCAGGGCCCGCTGCGCGAGCAGTTGTTCGACCTGGAAAACGACCCAGGCGAGCAGGTGAATCTGGCGACCTGCTCGGCCATGGATGACATCCTCAGCCGGCATCGCCGCCTGCTGCTGGGCTGGATGCGCCAGGCAGAGGAGAGCTACGGGGGTGGGCATTACACGCATCCCGACGTAAAACGCATGCTGCCGGGCATGGAATATCCGCAGCAGTAAGCCCCTGTAAGGGGCAGGCAGTACCATCGGTGCAGATTTCTCGCTGGCTCAGGCCCAGCCTTTTTCGCGGAGGTTGAGCATGCTGGCGGTGACGGATTCCATGCCGGTCAGGTTGTTGGGGCGGTCCTGTTCGACCACGGCCCAGGGTATGTCGAATTCTTCACAGGCGGCCAGGACGCCCTCGAAGGGGACATACCCGGCGCCGATAGCGCAGAACTTGCCGCGTTCGGACATGTCGATGATGTCCTTGAGGTGAATGACCGGGATGCGGTCCTTGTGCTGTGTGAGGAATTCGACCGGGTCGGCCCCGCCGAAATAGACCCAGGCCACGTCCGGCTCGATAAAAACAGCTTCGGGATCGGTGTTGTCGATCAGGATGTCGATCGCCCGGTCGCCATCGAAGGTGGTTTTGATCTCGTGATCGTGGTTGTGATAGGTGAACTTCATGCCCGCCTGAGCGACCTTGCGGCCGAAGGCGTTGTACTTCCGGGCATCTTCCAGAACCTGCTCGCGGCTCTGGGCCGGACCCCACCACGTGGAGATGTGGGCTACGCCCAGGGCAGCGGCTTTTTCGATGATCGCATCCAGTTCCTTTTCCTCGTCATGAAGGGGCTTTACGCCGACGGTGAGGATTTTGAGCCCGAGGTCCTGGAGTTTCTTGGGCGTGTCGCCTTCCAGGGTGGAGGCTCCGCCCTCGACGGCCTTGTAGCCCAGGGCAGCAACCTGTTTGTAGGCGGCATCGGGATCCTGCTGCATTTCTTCACGTAGGATTCCGGTAATCAGGCCGATTTGCGCTTTCACGTGACTGTCCTTTCGATTGGAGACGGGTTTGCTCTTGGGCGTTTACTTTACTCTCCGGCAGGGGCGTTGGCGAGTGCCGGACGGGAAAACTGTGAAATCTTTCACGCATCGCTTGGCGCAAGGGGGGTCGATTCCCACACCCTCAGTCCGTACCGGCATAGGCGAATGGGGACCAGGTGGAGGCCTTGGGAGGCGGCCGCCTCGGCCAGCACCCGCTTGCGGGGTCTGGACGGGCTGGTCAGAACGGTAACCGATCCGCCGTCTCCCCCCGCGCCGTTGACCTTCCATCCCCAGGCGTCGTGGTCACGGGCCAGGTCGATAATCTGCTGGTGCCTCTGGCCGATCAGCTCCGGATGCAGGGCGCGTTGTGCCTGGGTGTTCTCGATCATGCTGCGTCCCAGGGCCCTGAGGTCTCCGGCGTAAAGGGCGTCGCGGGCATCCCTGGCCGCCTGTCTGAGCCGCCCAAGCGGCGGCGTATCGGGCCCGGAAGCTTCCAGACCCTTGATCACCATCTCGTGGACCTTGCTGGAACTGTGGCTCAGGCCCACAAAGACCAGCAGCAGGCGGCTGTCCAGTTCCCACCAGGTTCGCTGGGTAACGCGGATCTGGCTGACCGACGCGTGGGGGTACTGGTGCATGTCGATAAAGTTGATGCCCCCGTAAGCCGAGGCGATCTGGTCCTGGATTCCGCACTGCTGGCCCAGCAGTTCGGTTTCGATCCGGTGGGCGCTGGAGGCGACCTCGTGGGGTGTCATCCGCCCGGGGGTCAACTGGTCCAGCGCTCCGATCAGGGCGACGCTGACCGCGGCGGAGGTCCCCGTCGAACAGCCCGGGGGCGCATCGCAGTAGATCGAGACCTCGATGGCAAGCTCTTCCGGGATCTCCATGTAATCCATGGCCGCTTCGAGAAGCGGGTGTTTGTCGTAGCAGCCCCTGGGGATATCGAGGCTGTAGTGATCGCCGTAGTTCTCGGCCTCGATGGTGATCCGTTTGTCGCGGCTGCTGGCGTGGAAGGTTCGCATCTGGACCTCCGCGAAGGGGTAAACCGCCAGGTTCAGGATTTTGCCGTGTCGGGCGAACCAGGTGTCGCTCCATCCGCCGTTATCGCAGATGCGCATGGGCGCAACACTGTTGACGATTCGAATCGGTGTTGGGTCCCGGGTCATTCAAGCTCCTTTGCTCGCCAAGGCCATGGGCTGAAATGTACCTGTCCCCGGCTCCGGTGGCAAGGCCCCGGGGGGTGGCAGGTGTGAGGCAGGCATGTTTGCGCGGAGGTTCAGGATGGGAGCTAGTCAAGTCCTTCTCCGGTAAAGACGATACAACCCCCGGCGGAAGGGCGTCCCTTGCGCGGGGGATCCAGATCAACCCGGCGAGGCGGTGGTTTCCGCAGTGGCGTCTATGGGAGGTGGGGCATGAGTCAGCAAGCCGAAAACCATCAATACCGGATTCTCGTCGTGGACGACGAGAAGTCGGTACTGGCTACATACGGGCGGACTCTGGCCATGTGTCAGAGATGGCAGATGCCCCAGGGTCGATCGCTGGAATTGACGACCGACATGTTCGATTCGTGCCGTGAGGCCCTCGAGGCCCTGGATGGGGAAGAACCGCCTGAGCCCATCGCCGTCTGCTTCCTGGACGTTCGCATGCCCGAGATGGACGGTACGTGCATGGCCGAGGAAATCTACAAGCGCGACCCGGACTGCCACATTGTCCTGGTCTCGGGCCACAGTGACGTGGATCTGGCCAAGACGTCCCAGCGGGTCGGTCGGCCCGACAAACTGCTCTATCTTCAAAAGCCGTTCCACCCGATGGAAATCTGCCAGTTCACCGCTGCCCTCTGCGCCAAGTGGTCGGCAGAGCAGCAGCTCAAGGGCTATAACGAGCAACTCGAAGCCGTGGTCGAGCAACGAACCGTTCAACTGGAGCAGACCAACCATCAGCTTCGTCGTCAGCTCCAGAGGCAGCAAAAGCAGGAAACCCAGTTGGAAGAGAAGCTCCATGAACTGGAGCGATTCAATAAACTTACCGTAGGCCGTGAGTTACGGATGATCGAACTCAAGCGGGAAGTCAATGAAATGGCGAGGATGGCGGGCCGAAAGCCCCCCTATGAACTGCTGGAAGCCACCGAACCTGCGGACATGGGTACCGTACTGGCCCAGCGTATAGAGGCTGTCAGGGGCAATAGCTGAACCAAGCCGGCCTCGCCCCCAGGGGCCGGCGAGGACATTGCCCCCTGGGGGCATCGGAACCAGCGGGCGAGAAACAGCAAGGACGATGGAGGTCGTGTTGAAGTCCACTCCTGCAGAACGAGTTCTGAAGGCAATGCTCGGCGCTACACAGTGGGTCGTGGCAGCAGCAGCGGCCCTGCCTGCTGCGGTCGGGCTGGCTCTGGGCGCATTGACCTCCTGGCTCTGGGGTGCCCTGGGGGCAGGGGGAGTCGCCCTGGCCATTCTCTTGCTTTCCCGCAAGTGGATCCTCGGGCCTCTTCGCAACCGTTTTGCGGCCAGGCTGGAGTTCCGCAAGCACCAGAATCGCCGGGCCTGGCAAAGCCGCAAGGACCTTGAAGATCAGCTTCAGTATCTCCGAGGCGTAATCGAGACCATTCCTTCGATGGTCTTCAGCCGGGATGTCCAGGGACGTATTCTCCACTGCAACCAGGCCTTTGCGGATTTCCTCGGCCGGGAGGTCTCCCAACTCGTCGGTCGGGTGGTTCCGGAGCTTTTTGCCGGAACGTGGGACGCTGCCCAGAGCCATGAAGGGGCCGAAACCTTCGAGCTGAAGCTCCGGGATTCCCAGGGCAGAGACCGGCAGCTTCTGGCCTGCATGACGTCTCTCCGGGATCGCCAGGGCCGTGAGACCGGCCTGGCCGGTGTCGCTACGGATATCACCGATCAGAAGAGCATAGAAACCCAGCACAACCGCCAGTATGCCAAGCTCCAGGCCATGATCGCCGGGCAGGATGAAGGCGTGGCCATCTGCGACGCGGATAACTGCATCGCCGAGGTCAACGACACCTTCGCCCACCTGGTCGATCTGCCCCGTGAGCAACTCCTGGGCAAACCGATCGACGAGCTGAGCCTGGGGCTCGATGCCGGGCAAATTGCGAGGATTCTCCGCAACTTTGCCCAGAACCCCGGATCCAATCCGATCTCGTATCAGAGACGCCTGGGCCAGGCCGAGGTGATTCTCCGAATTCAGCCGGTCTATCTGGAGCAGGGGTACGAGGGCGTCGTTCTGATCGCCGTGGAGGTGACCGAGCTTGTCCGTGCACGCCAGGAGGCCGAGCGGATCAGCAACGAATTGGCCGGGCGCGCCAAGGAACTGGAATTCGCCCGTCGGGCCACGCTCAACATGGTCGAGGATTTGGAAACGCGGGAAAAGGCCCTTCGCGAGTCCAACGAGTTCCAGCGAAAGCTCCTGGAGACCGCTGCGACGGCCATTTTGACCACCGATGCCGGTGGGATCATCACGAGCGTCAACGACGCTTTCTGTAAAACCACCGGGTTGGAACGTGCCGAGGCGATCGGGAAAGACATAAGCCTCCTGGGCCAAAGCTACTGCAGTGTCCGGACCGGAGAGAGTTCGGGCATCAAGTACGCCAACCGCCAGTGTGTCATCGAAGCCCGGGACGGCAGGGAGCTTACCGTTCTCAAGAGCGGCGATCGGATCTACGATTTCAACGGCCGATGGGTCGGGAATATTGAATCCTTCGTGGATGTAACCGAACTGGTCGCGGCGAGGCAGATGGCCGAACAGGCCTCCCAGGCCAAGAGCGAGTTCCTGGCCAAGGTGTCCCACGAAATCCGCACCCCGATGAACGGTGTGCTGGGCATGACCCAACTGGTCCTGGAGACGCAGGTCGACGCCGAGCAGCGAGAGTATCTCGAGCTGGTCCGCGATGCGGGTGAATCCCTGCTCCAGGTGATCAACGACATCCTGGACTATTCCAAGATCGAAGCGGGAAAGCTCGTACTGGAATCCATTCCCTTCTCGCTTCGCGATACCCTCAGCTTCGCGCTGCGAAGTCTGGGCCTTCGCGCTTCGGCCAAGGATCTCGAACTTATCGCCCGGGTCGGCTTGGAGATTCCCGATCAGCTTGTGGGAGATCCGGGACGCCTGAGGCAGATTCTGGTGAATCTCGTGGGCAACGCGATCAAGTTCACCCCGGCCGGGCAGATCCTGGTGGAGGTCCAGCAGGTCCGGCGCGAGGCAGACGAGCTCGAACTGCACTTCTCGGTGGCGGATACCGGGATGGGTATTGCCCCGGAGAAGATGGCGCGGATCTTCGAGGCGTTCGAACAGGCCGACGGGTCCACCACCCGGGAGTTCGGCGGGACGGGACTGGGCCTGAGCATCTCGGCACAGCTTTCGGAGCTGATGCAGGGCAGAATCTGGGCCGAGTCGGAAGTTCAGAAGGGCTCGACCTTCCACTTCTCGGTTCGCCTGGGGGTCGTCTCCCGCCAGCCTCGACGTCTGGCCCAGGTGGAGCCTGAGGCACTTCGGGGCAGGCAGGTCCTGATCGTGGACGACAATCCTGCCACCCGAGCCGTCCTTCGTGAACAACTGGAAAGTTGGCACCTGGAGGTCCTGGAGTCGCCCGCCGGGGCAGAAGCCCTGGAGCTTCTGAACCGGATGCGCCGGGGCCCGCAGAGCCCCCCGGTCGTGCTACTGGATGCCGGGCTCAAAAACGCCGATGGGTTTGAAGTGGCCCGCACCCTGCGCGACGACCGGAAGGCAGAGGAGCCAATTGTGATGATGCTCACCTCGGCCGGTCAACGAGGGGATGCACAACGGTGCCATGAATTGGGCATTTGTGCCTATTTGACCAAACCCGTGGATGACAAGGATCTCCTGGAGGCGATCCTCGTGGTCCTGGGACAGAAGCAGGCTGAGCAGCCGGAAGATCTGATCACCCGGCACAGGCTCAGGGAGAACCGCAAGGTGTTAAGCGTGCTCCTGGCAGAAGACAATCCAGTGAATCAGAAACTGGCGGTGCGGCTCCTGGAAAAATGGGGCCATACGGTGCGCACGGCCGGTGACGGACTCGAAGCACTGGAAATGCTCGAGCAGAGCGGGGCGGATCTGGTTCTGATGGATGTGGAAATGCCCCGACTCAACGGCCTGGAAGCCGTGAAACAGATACGTCGACAGGAAGAGGAAACCGGCGGGCACCTTCCTGTCATTGCCATGACCGCCCACGCGATGAAGGGCGACCGGGACCGTTGCCTTTCGGCGGGGATGGACGATTACATATCCAAGCCCATCGATGCCGACGCCTTGGCCACCGCCCTGGTCCGGTGGGGCGAGTCGGAAATGCTTGAGGAGAAAGAGGACATGACGCGCGAATCCTGTGATACACAAAACGAGGTATTCGATCGAGCCGGAGCCCTGGCCATTGCCGATGGCAGCGACGAGCTTCTGGCAGAGATCATCGATTTGTTCCTGGAAACCTACGAGTCGATTCTGGCCCGTATTCGAGGCAGCCTGGCAGCGGGCAACCCTGAGCAACTGGCAGAGTCTGCCCACGAGATGAAGGGCGTCCTGGCTAACCTTGCCGCCGAAAAGGCGCGGACTCAGGCCCTTGTGCTGGAAGAGGCAGGCAAGGCAGGCAGGTGCCAGGAAGCCGTGCTGGAAGTGGAGAAACTGGAAGACGACTTGCGCGAATTGGTGGGCACCCTTCGCCAGGAGAAAGCGAGGACCTGCTGATGCGAGTACTTATCGCCGAAGATGATCCTATCTCCAGGAGGGTCCTGGAGGCCACACTTTCCCGCTGGGGATACGAAGTCCTCGTCGCCTGCGACGGACAGGAAGCCTGGGAATACTACCAGGGGGACGATCCGCCCACGCTGGCGATCTTCGACTGGATGATGCCCAAGATCGACGGGGCCGAGGTCTGCCGGAAGGTCCGCGAGGTCAACGGGAAGGACTATGTCTACATCATCCTCCTGACCGCCAAGGGACGCAAGGAAGACATCATCGAGGGTCTCGAACGCGGCGCCGATGACTATATTGTAAAGCCCTTTGACAGCGGGGAACTCCAGGTGCGCCTCCGGGCTGCTACCCGGATTCTCAAGCTCCAGTCGGATCTACTCTCGGCCCAGGAGGCCCTGCGCGTCCAGGCGACGCACGATTCCCTGACGGGGATGTGGAATCGCCCGGCCGTGCTGGATATCCTCAACCGCGAGATCGCCCGCGTTCAGCGCGAGGGCAACCCGGTCGGGATCATCCTGGCCGATATCGACCATTTCAAACAGATCAACGACACGTTCGGCCACCGGTCCGGCGACGCCGTCCTGTCCAGCGTGGCCAGGAGACTCACCGATTCGCTGCGAAAATACGACGCGGTCGGACGCTACGGCGGCGAGGAGTTCCTGCTGGTCATGCCCGGATGCGACTACGAAGACGGCAAGGTCCGGGCCGAAGAATTCCGACGGGCCGTGCAGGACGAACCGGTCAAGGTCGGCGACCAGGAAATCCCGGTCAGCCTTTCCCTTGGCGTGAGCGTCTGTGAACCCAATGGCGTCGATCAGCCCGAGATCCTCATTCATGCCGCCGACGAGGCGATGTACCGGGCCAAGAAGAACGGGCGGAACCGCTTTGAGCTGGCCCAGCAGGAGGATTTGAATACGGCCGGTTGAGCTCCGGCTTTCCCGCGGGACGCTGGGCAAATTCCTTCAACGGCCGTATTGCCATCGAGGAGTTGAATTGCTAGGTTGGGAATCTTCCCTGAAAGCACCGAAGGAGATTCCCCGTGCGAGAAGCAACCGACCGACCGAATGTCATCCTGATCAACTGCGACGACCTGGGCTATGGAGACCTGAGCTGTTACGGCTCGCAGTCCAATCGGACCCCCGCCCTGGACGCCATGGCCCAGGAAGGTCTTCGCCTGACGAGTTTCTACATGGCCAGCCCGGTCTGCTCGCCTTCCCGCGGGGCGATGATGACCGGCTGCTACCCGCCCCGGATCAGTTTCGGCAAATTCGAAGGCGCCTGGGTGCTCTTTCCGGGCATGAGCGAGGGGCTCAGCAGCGATGAGATCACCGTCGCATCTCTTCTCAAACAGCAGGGCTACGCCACGCAGATCGTGGGCAAATGGCACTGTGGAGATCAGAAGGAGTTCCTTCCCACCCGTCACGGCTTTGACGGCTACTACGGCATCCCCTACAGCAACGACATGGGCAGACAGACGGGGTGCAAGAAGATGTGGTGTCCTCTGCCGCTGATGGATGATGAAGACGTCATCCAGGCCCAGCCCGACCAGGCCAATATCATCGAACGTTATACAGAAAAGTCGGTCCGATTTCTGCGGGAGAACCAGGATCAGCCCTTCTTCCTGTACCTGGCGCATATGCAGGTTCACCTTCCCCTGTACGCCCCGAAGAAGTTCGTGGATGGATCCGACAACGGACGATACGGCGCCTGCGTCGAGGCCGTCAACTGGTCGACCGACGTGATCCTCCAGGAGCTCAATCGCCTGGGCCTGGAGGAGAACACGATCGTGATCTTCACATCCGACAACGGCAGCCGGGGGGACAATGGCGGAAGCAACACGCCCCTGAACGGCCGAAAGGGCACGACCTGGGAAGGCGGCCAGCGGGTGCCCTGCATCGTTCGATGGAAAGGGCAGATCCAGCCGGGACGCACCAGCGGTGAGATCCTCTCGAGCATCGATCTGCTGCCCACCCTTTGCAGCCTCTGCCAGGCCGAGGCGCCGACCGATCGGAAGATCGACGGGCTCGACGCGTCGGACTTCCTGCTGGGCAAGACGGAGCAATCGCCGCGCGACACGTTCTTCTACTACATGTCCGAGGATCTTGAAGCCGTGCGAAAGGGCAAATGGAAGCTCTTTGTCTGGCGGAAGGGTGAAGAGGTCCGCGAGCTCTACGATCTGGAGAGCGATATCGGCGAGACCCGGAACCTTTTCCAGGAGCATCCGGATATTGTCGAGCAGCTCGAAGGGCTCCTCCAGGCGATGCGCCAGGACCTCGGTGACGATCGCATGGGCATCCAGGGCAAGGGTGTCCGGCCCTGCGGAAAGGTGGAGAACCCCGTTACGCTCACCGAGTACGATCCCGACCATCCGTATATCATGGCCGAGTACGACCTGCCCGAACGGGGCTGATCTCGCCTCCGGAAGCTATGGTTGGGGCTTCTGGCTGACTCGGATGGAACCGGGCGTCTGCCCGAAATGGGCCCGGAAGGCCGCGCAGAAATGCGCGCTGGTGCGATAGCCGCACATTCGGGCGACGCGTTTGACGGGCAGATCGCTGAGAGTCAACAGGTCCATCCCGCGCGACAGGCGCCTCTGACGCAGATAGCGGGCCGGGGTCAGACCGGTCTGCTCCTTGAACTTTCGCAGGAAGTGGAATCGGCTAAGCTGCGCCTCCTGGGCCAGGTCCACCAGGGCCAGGGCCGGATCGTCCAGTTGGCGGGCGATCCTGGCGATGGCACGCTGGATGGCCCCCGCCGGCCCTGCGTCGCTGAGGGTGCGTTCGCACAGGTCCATGAGAATCGCGTACGTCCGGGCCGAGAGATCCCAGGCCGACTCGATGGGGCCCGGTGTGGCATCATCGATGATTCCAAAGAGCGTCTGGACAGCGGTGGAGGCAACGGGAAGTTCCAGCAGGCATCCGGCGCGGGCGTTGATCCGCTCCACAGTTCGCCTGGCCAGATCTCCGCGAAAGGCCAGCCACACCCAGTGCCACGTCCGGCCCCGTTCCAGACCGTACTGCGTGGGGGAGGGGATGACCGTCAGGAAGGCCTTGCCGGCAGTGACATCTTCCCGGCGCCCGAGCTGTGCGAACCGGCCGCTGCCTTGAATGGTATATTGCAGGAGGCAGTAGGGCAGGGAGTCTGGCAGAGCCCTGCGGGCGTTGTCCCAGAAGATCGAGGCATCCCCGTCGACGCGGCGGTGTCCCAGGCCGACGACGTAGACATCTCGGGCTCCTTCGGGAGCCTGGGGAACCGGGGCGGGGGCTTCGAGCGGACTGGTTCGAGGTCGATCCTGCAAAGAATGCTGCCTCCTGGTTCTTTTGGGATTTGCCGGTGGAGTTACCTAGCGGACCTCCAGCACCGTCTCGGCCGCCTCGAGCGTCTCGCAGGTGGCGCGGATTCTGATCTGCCCGCTGCCCCGGGCTACGCCAACGACGGCAAGGCACCTGCCAAAGTGGGTCTTTCGCCGTGGACAGGCGAAAGGCTGTCGGCTGATCTGGTCGCCGTTGTCCATTCCCAGCAGCTCTCCTGCGCCTGAGACGGAGAGATTGACCGGAACGTCGCTGTTCATCACGAGCCGGCCTTGGTTGTCCACGATGCGGATCCCAATTTGGCCCGCGTCGTGTCCGTCGCCGCGATAGCTTGTGCGGTCCGGGAGAATTTCCAGCCGGGCCGCCGGGCCCGTGGTCTGGAGTTGCCGGCGGCAGGCTTCCTTGTCGCCGATTCGGCCAATGGCTTCCAGCGTGCCCGGGGCGTAGGGGACGTACCAGTCGACCGTGTAGTTCTTGGCCTTTTCGACCGGTTGAATGCCGCAGGTTTCGCCCTCCAGAAGCAGTTCGACCGTCTCGCAGTTCGACGGCGTCTCCACGTGGAGCAGTTCCCCTTCCTTGCCGGGCCAGTTCCAGTGGTCGATGACGCGCGGGCAGTCCCATGAGAGCTTCCCGCTGGTAATGGGCAGCGTTTCGTCCCGGACCTGGATCCGAACTTCCGGCTTGCTCGACCAGGCGCACTGGAAGAAGTTGCTCGTGGTCTTGGGCCAACCGGTCGTGGCGATGATCCCGCCGCTCCAGCCGATGCGGGGCCAGTTGGCCTCGCCGATGTAGTCGATGATCGGCCAGAGCAGTCCGCCGATGGCATAATCGTGCTCTTCCACATCCAGCCAGGGGTTGCGGGGGAGGAATCTGGATACGCGGCTGCCCCGGCCGGTGGTGAAGTATGGCTTGGTCTCCGAGCCGAGGATCAGCTTATCGGGTTGTTGGCGGCGATCGTCGGGATAGTAGATCTCCTGGTAATTGACGCTGATCAGGTCCATCATTCCGGCCAGGCCCGAATCGTGCAGGGCTTCCTGGCGGTTGTGCACATACTGGAGGCCCATGGTGACCGGCCGCGTCGGGTCGACCTTTTTTACGTGCTCCGAGAGCATTTTGTAGATGGGGATGCACGCTTCCGGGTCGGCGTATTCGACGACTTCGTTGCCCACAGACCAGATGACCACGCAGGGGTGGTTCCGGTCGCGGTAGAGCATCGCATCCAGGTCCTTCTGCCAGTCCTCGTGGAAGGTGGGGTAGATCTGCGTCAGCCACGGCACGGGTTCCAGCGGGGCAGCCCATTTGTCGAAGGCTTCGTCGTAGGCCATCAAGCCCAGTTCGTCGCAGAGGTCCAGGACCTCCGGGGCGGGAGGATTGTGCGAAAAGCGGACGGTGTTGCCTCCAACGGCCTTGATGGTCTCGAGGCGGCTTCTCCAGATGGGCTTGGGCACCGCGGCTCCCACGCAACCGCCGTCGTGGTGGATATTGCCGCCCTTGAGCTTTACCGCGTTGCCGTTGAGCAGGAAACCCTTGTCCGGGTCCAACTCGATCTGTCGAAGACCGATGCGGGTGGAAATCTCGTCAATCACCTCTCCCGAAGAATCGCAAAGCGTCGTTCGGGCTGTGTAGAGCCGTGGATCTTCGGGCGACCAGAGCTTTGGCTTCTCCACTGCAAGCTCCTGGGTAACCGGCGTCTCGGCCTGGTCGGAAGCTTCAAGATCGCTTTGGGCCTGGGCGACCGGCCGGCCCGACGGATCGAGCAGTCGGGTCACAAGCCGGCCCTGTCGCACTTGGCCCGAAACGTTTTCGATCCGCGTTTGCGCGCGGACCTTTGCGGTTTCGGTCAGGACATCGCTCGCCGTGAAGTACAAGCCCCAGGGAGCGATGGCGAGATTCTCCGTTACCACCAGCCGAACATGCCGGTAGATGCCTGAGCCGGAGTACCAGCGGCAGTTGGGCATGTCGGAGTTGTCTACCCGGACGACAATGAGGTTATCCTGGCCTGGCCTGAGATGCCCGGTCAGCTCGTAACGAAAGCCCACGTATCCGTAGGCCTGCTTGCCCAGGTGAACGCCGTTGCACCAGACGTCGCTGTTGCGGTAGACGCCATCGAACTCGATCCGGACCCGCTTGTCGTCCAGGCCTTCGGGGACGAAGAAATGCTTGCGATACCATCCCACCCCGCCGGGGAGGAATCCGCCGCTGCCTCCGCAGGGGGCATCCTTGTCAAAAGGCTGGGAAATGCCAAAGTCGTGCGGTGTCCGGACGATCTTCCAGCCGCTCTCGTCGAAGTCTTCACCCTCAGCCTGGATCGCCTCCCGGGCCTGTAGGAAGAATCGCCAGTCGAAATCGAAGCAGACGGTCTGTCGGCCAGGCTGGGCGGTCAATTGTGTCGGATCTGTCTTCACGATGGAGTACCTTTCTCAGGCAAAGCCGATTCTCAGAGAGCATAGCCGCATGGCCTGGTCTTGCAAGGCCAATGCGGAGGTTTTCGGCTTTGCGCGGCGCAAAGAAAGACGCGCGACCCGTTGCGGGCCGCGCGTCTTTCCAGTGAATCTGACTTCAGGTGGTTGTTACCAACTGAGCACGATCTGATAGCGGAAGAACATGACGGCTTCGTTCTTGGCATCGCTGTAGTAATCTCCGGGGAAGAGGACTTCACCCAGAAGATGCGTCTTGACGTGCTTGTTGATCTCCCACTCCCACAGGCCGGTGAGCAGGTGTCCCCGGACGCAGCCGCTCTTGGTCACGGTCCGCACGCCGTCGTTGCCGGGGTCTCCGCCCTGGCCGTAGGTGTTCTGGTCGGCCAGGAGCAGGTGATAGTCGGTCTTGATGGTCATGTCTTCGCGGCCGCCGGGGGCGAAGGTCCAGCCCATTCCGACGCGGTGGAGATTGGCGGCATAGGCCGGTCGGGTGCCTTCGAAGGTATCCATGTATCCTTCGTAGATGTTGGACCACTGGGGATAGCGACCCCAGAGGACATCGAAGGACTCATCGTGGCCTGTGGAGGGGTCGTCCCCGCTGCGATACTCGTAGCCGAGGCGGAGACAGTTCTTCCACTCGTCCTTGAAGTAGTAGGCCATCTTGGCCAGGGCACCGGCAGCGCAGATGTTCTGTCCGGGCTTCTGGTCTCCCCACTGCTGGGCGTACTGGGCATCGTATTCCCACTGCTGTGCATCATCGAAGAAGCCGGTGATTCGAGCACCAACGGTGTAGGTCGTACGGTCGCTGGCCGGGAAGCTGGGCGTGCCCATGTCGTGTTTGACCACGAAGTATCCGTCGACCTGGGTGTTCTTCATCGAGGAGTTGGACACATACAGGATGCCGGCGCGTTCGTCGTGTTCGATCACGTGTTTGTCGCGATCATTGAAAGGCGGAATGCGGTCGCTTGGATCTCCCGCGTTATCCACGTAGATCCCGTCGATGGTGGTCTGGATATCCTTGAACTCGTAGGTCAAGCGAGCGGCATCCATGTAGATCGTCCGCGAGCCGTCCAGGGGCGTGCCCTCCAGGAAGAGCCAGCGGTTCTTGTTGATGCCGTTGATCCAACTCTGGCGGCCGATGGTGGCCGTCAGCGGCAGGCCCCCGATATTGCTCCACTTGACATTTAACGTCTCGACGATGACCTCATCGAGGTTCGTATCGCGAATGGGGCCCTTGGGGCGGCAGTAGTTTCGCCATTCCCATGCAAGCCCGACGTTGATATCCAGGTCTTCATCGGCGAACGGGGTAAACGTGCCCCACAGACGGGTTCGGTAGCGTTGCCAGAATCGCTCGTCGCCGGCCCCTTCGTCTACGGTCATGAGGTTCTTGTCCCAGATGCCCCGGATGCGCTGCTGGGCGCCCCAGGTGAACCAGTCGACGGGCTTCTTGGTCTGCTCGAACCATTCATCCGAGAACGTTTCAGCCGGGGTGTACTCCCTGACACCCCTGGGTTGGGGGATGCCCGGCTCTTCGCGTTCGGCGGCGGGGCCGTCGTCGGCCCAGGAGGCACAGATCGGGCCGGCCAGTATGGCCGGCAACAGGAACCATCGCAACGAGTGTCTCATTTTCGCATTCCTTTCGTAACAGGAAGAGCCCACTTCTGAACGGGGGCACTGGTTTACAGCACAAATCGGAAATCTCGGGCTGGGACTTAACGATTTATATTTTTTGCGTTTGCGTCAATCTTCGCTTCCCGCAGTCGGCCTGGAAGAGAAGCACCGCTCCAGGTGCGCTTCGTTGGGCGGCGAGGTCAGCAGGCTCACCACCACGAAGACCAGGATGCTCGCCGGCAAGGCGACGAGGATCGGATCCACCACGGGCCAGTTCGGGTGCTCCAGAAGCAGGCTGTGCTTGCCCGTCAGGGCCTTGCAGATGCCAAGGGCCCGGGCCTCCTTGTCCTTGATGAAGCCCAGCCAGAAGGCCGTGACGAAAAAGCCCACGACCATCGAGGAAATCGCCCCGATTCGCGTAGCCCGCCGGAAGAAGAGACCGCCCACGTAGGCCGGCAGGAACGCCGAGCCGCAGAGCCCGAAAAAGATCGCCGTCGCACGAGCGATGATGTACCCGCCACGGGCGTTGTAGCTGATGATCACCGCCGCGATGATCCCCAGGACGATCCCGATGCGCGTGACCAGCACCGCCTGGCCGTGCTTGCCCGTGGCCTGTTCGTACACGTCCCGGCCGATGGCGGTGCCCAGGGCGTGAAACTGGCTGCTCAGGGTGCTCATGGCCGCGGCCAGGAGGGTCAAAAGGAACACCAGTCCGAACCAGGAGGGCATGGCCTTGCTGATATACAGCGGGATGATCTTGTCGGAGTTGGCCTTGTAGCGTCCCTCGGAGCCCCTCACCAGCGAGCGCAGGAAGGAATTCGCCCGGGGCTTGACCACGATGGTCTGTCCCACCAGCGACTCGAGTTGCCCCGGATCTTGAAGCCCCTCGATCCGGGCATCGGGGGAGACGGGGGCAGCACCACCTTTCCCACGGAAGATGATTGTTTCATCGACCTGTTCGTCTCCGTCGGTGTCGATGTGCAGCAGTTCCACCGGCAGGGCCTTTACGATGTCTCTCTCGTCCTTGACGACGACCTTCTCATCCAGGGAGACCTTGACCAGCGTCCCTTCGATCTGCTCGATCTGCTTGAAGTACACATTGCTCAGCGATCCGACGGTAAAGGCCACGCCCGTCATGATCATGATGAACACGCCCCCGACCAGGACCGCGCGGTTGAGCTCCCGCTTGCTCTTGACGGTCATGAACCGCACCGCAAGCTGGGGTTGGGCCAGTACGCCGATTCCCACGCCCAGGGTGATGGTGGAGATCACGATCCACCAGAGATTGTATCCATCCGGGTTGGGTTTCTCGGGTCCGGGCTTGGCCCCCCAGCCGAACTCCGGCATGGCCGTCCAGTTGGTAAACCCGATCTTCGAGAACATGTTCGGCTCGTTGCCGATATCGGTCAGCTTCTGGTGGGCTTCGCTAATGCCTCCGAGCGTCACGTACGTGCCGATGAGCAGGATGACCATTCCCACGAACATGATCGTTCCCTGCAGTGCGTCGGTGTACATCACGCCCTTGAGGCCTCCGACGACGACGTAAGCGGCGATCAGCACGGAGAAGACCAGCAGGGCTACCTCGTAGCCGATGCCGAACTGGGTGTCGATGAACTCGCAGCCTCCGATGAGCACCGCGGCTGCGTAGAGCGGGATGAACAGGAAGATGATCACCCCGGCCAGGATCTGCAGGGCTCGACTTTTGTAGCGTCGGCCGATCAGTTCCGGGAAGGTGTGAGCGTCGAGTCGATGGCCCATCTTGCGGGTGGGGCCTCCCAGAAGGGCAAAGGCGATGAAGATGCCCACGAAGATGTTCAGGAACGTCAGCCACAGCAGGCTCATTCCGAACATGCCCGCCACGCCGCCGAAGCCCACGATAGCGCTGGTGGAAATGAAGGTGGCCCCGTAGCTCATGGCCATCACGAACGGATGCGTCTGCCTGCCGGCCAGGAGGTAATCCGTGGCCGATCGGGTTCGACGAAAGCCCAGGTACCCCAGATAGCCGATGAACATGAGGTACAGGATGACGATGATGATTTCATGAACAGCGACGGCTGCCGGCATGGTTCAAGCTCCTGTTTTTGAAAGTGTGAGATGAATTGCCTGAATGGGGCAGGGCCTCAGAGTTCCTGTTCGACCTTGTCTTCTTCCTGGGCCCAGCGGATGTCTTCGGAGTCGACAGTTTCCTCGCCGCGATTCCAGAACAGGGCGCCGTAGATTACGCAGAGCACCGCGGCAGCGAAGGTCAGGAGATAGGCGGCCAGGACCCATCCATCCTTGATGCCCAGCAAGGCCAATGAGGAGCAGTTCATGTCGGTTCCTTTCCCTGTGGTTGACAAATGTCTTGTCCGCAGCCTGCAAGAAGTGCCCGGGGCCAGGCTGCTTGGCGATATAAATACAGGAAGGAAAGGTCGTTGGCCAGACCTGATTTGCCGGTTTTTTCGAGAAATCTCCCATCTCCGGAATCGGGTTGGTGCAAAATGGCCGGATCCACTGGCGGTCAATGGACGTTTCAGTGGACAGAAAGAGGCTTGGGCGATGCAATGAGTCAGAACGAAGGACAAAAAGACGACCGGCGCATGGGCGAAGGACTTTGCTCCTTTGAGAATCTGCGGTATCGCCTGCGCCGGTGGCTGATTCGCCCCACGCCGATCTGGTCTGATGCCCGCCGGCTGGGCCTGACGCTCGAGACCCAGTGGCTTGCAACGCTCCAGGAGGAGAATGAAGAGAGCCTGATCCTCCGGGTGGGGCCCGAGGGGCAGATCCAGCCGAGGTTTCCCGCCGGCCTGGAGACAGAATCCGACGACCCCTTCTCCGAGTTGGGCAGGTTTCTGCTTTCAGTGGGAATCGTTAAGCTGGACCTGGATGCCCGATTGGAGAGCAACCAGTTCACCGACCTGATCACGCTGCTCTATTCCTTGCGAAAGCCGTTGAGCAAGCAAAGCCGTCGCGGCGCCCCGGCCAAGCTTCGAAGCGACCAGGGCCTGCTTTTTGCCTGCACGCGAACGCGGATTTTCGAGGAGTCACTGGAAGTGCGTTACACCTACTGCATGGGCGCCCTGAGTCGCGTCCTGCAGTGGTTCAAGCGGACCAGCGGGCATTTCAACGACCATCGGGCGCTCTACCGCGTCGCCCCCCGCTATGCGTTGCTTGTTGCTCTCATCGCGGTGCTTCACCTGTTTACCTTCTGGTTGACCGACAACTGGTGGGTTGTCCTGGTTGCCACCCTCGTCGAGGCCTCTGCCCTGTTCGTGCTGGTCTACATGGTCCTCATGGCCGTGGGGAGCCTGGAATACGACAACGAGGAGAAGTCCTATCGGCTGGGTCGGGCCTACGGGCAGTTGCAGAAGTACACCCGTCGCATCCAGGACGACCTGAGCCGGGCCCGAAAGGTCCAGCAACAGCTCCTGCCGAATCTGGACGACATGCCCCTGAGCGACCGGCTGGAATGGGCTGCCCACTTCCAGCCGGAATCCGAAATCGGGGGCGACTACTTCGACTGTCACCTGATCGACTCGAACCGATTGGCTGTGATCTTCTGCGACGTCAGCGGCCACGGGATGTCGGCTGCGTTCGTCACTGCCATTATCAAGACCGCATTCCAAGGCTGGGTGGAAAGCAACGAAACCATGGTCGACTTCGCCCAGCGGCTCAATCGTCGTCTCTGCCGCAATACGCCGGTGGAAAGCTTCGCGGCGATTTTCCTGGCCGTTTACGATGCCGACAGCAGTGAGCTGGAGTACGTCAACTGCGGACACAACCCCGAGCCGTGGATTCTCTCCGGGAGCAACGGCCGACTCGAATGCCTCGACGATGCCCGCGGGATGCTCATGGGCGTAATCGAAGAGGGTTTCCCGCTGCACCCCCGCAAGCGGCGTCTGAAGCCGGGAGAGGTCCTGGTGATGACCACCGACGGAGCCATCGAAGAAACCAGCCCGGAAGGCGACCTGTTCGGGCGAGAGAGACTCGAGACGCTTCTGCGGAGCCTCTCGGGCAATGATGCCCAGCAGATCGTCGACCGCGTCTTTCAAGAGGTCCATTCCTTCTCGCAGGATACGCCCCAGAACGACGACTGCACCGTCCTGGCCATGCGGGTCCGCACCCTTCAGACTGCGGCCAAAGCAGGCCCGACCTCTCGTTAGCAGCTCTTCCCGGTGCGATTCTACTTCTTTGGCGGATATTGGAAGGACTTGTCCCACCAGACCGGCATCCTGGCTTCGCGACGTTTCCGGCAAAGCGCGGAATACTTGTCGCTCTCCATGAAGGAGATCCGGTCCAGGCCGAACGGATGGGAGAAGCTCGCCAGCTCGTCCTGCAAAGCGGAGCGGAGGTGCTCGAGCTTGCCGGCCTGCTCGGGATCTCCCGCGAGGTTGGTCTGCTCGTAGGGGTCTTCAGCCAGGTTGTAGAGTTGATCGGGATCGAAGTAGCCCGGGAAGTACCCCAGGGCGATCTGCGAATGGGACTGGTGGGTGGAATCCATCATATCCACGGCCACGTCGTAAGTACCGTCGCGCATCTTCCGGATGGATTCTTCCGAGGGTCGAAAGGCCACGTACTTGAAATCTCCCACGCGGATGGACCGGGTCAGGCCGATCTCGAAAAACAGCTTCTCTCTGGCGTTCTGCTTTTGGCCCTGGAGGGTGGGCAGGAAGCTCACGCCGTCGATATCCTCCGGCGCCTGCCCCCGTTCGGTGGCAGCGAGAAGCGTAGGCACGATGTCCACAAAGCTCACGTGCCGATCGGAAGTGCTCCCCGGCCGGATCTGCCCAGGCCAGCGAACCAGCATCGGCACGTGGCAGCCTTGCTGATAGGGGGTGGCCTTGCCGGGTTCCACGTTGTGATCCGCGGTGAAGAGCACCAGCGTATCGCGGGTGCGGTCGAGCTGCTGGAGCTTATCCAGAATTGCCCCGACGTGGTCGTCCAGGAAGGTCACACCCACCGTCTCGGCCGTCAATGGCAGGCCTGCCTGCTCAATCCGTGTGCGGATGGTATGGCGGGGCGGGTGACAGGTAAACGGCTCCTCCCGCTTGCCGCCGGGGGTGTAGCGGGCATCGAAGTCCAGGTCGTTGACGTGGTTGGGGCCGTGAACCGCCGTGGTGGCTGCGTAGAGGAAGAACGGCTTTTCCTGCTGCTGGGACTCCTCCAGGAAATCCAGTGCGTTTTGGGTCATCCATTCCATGTGGTGGTGTCCGAAGCCGTCCTTCTTGCCGAAGTTGCCCCCGACGCCTCCGACGAAATCCATGCCGATTTCCTTCTTGAGTGTTCGCGACCAGATCTCCTGTCGCTTGCGGAGCTTTGCATCGGCTTCGGGGCTGTCCAGGTCGTCCTCGATGGTCACCACGGGCAGATCCAGGCGATAGCCCAGACTCACACCCCATTTTCCGACGAAGCCGGTGTAGTAGCCGGCCTCCTTGAGCATCGAGAAAACGGTCTTCGTCCCTTCCAGGCTCGGGCCCCAGGTCAGCGTGACCGGATCGCTCGAATCGGCAAAGTTGTTGGCCCGCAGGGCGTATTTGCCGGTCATGACGGTGAATCGACTCGGCGCGCAGACGCTGGCGGTGCAATGGGCCTGCTTCATCCGCATGCCCCCCGAGGCCAGCCGGTCCAGGTTCGGCGTGGGGATCTTCCCGCCGTAGCTGCCCAGGTAGTCCGGAGAGAGCTCATCGGAAAGAAGCAGAACAATGTTGGGCGTCTTGCCGGCGTCTCGATCGGCGGAGGTCGATTCCAGCAGGCACCCGGGGGCGGTGAGTCCCAGGGCGGCGGCTGCGGCGGATCCTTTGAGAAAACTTCGTCGGGTAAGCGGTTGCATGATGGCTCCTTGGATTGCGGGTCGAAGAGAGATTCTGCAGGGCCGAGTCGTAGAAAACAAGTCGTAGAAAACAAGGGCTTGTCCGGATCCGCTCCAGTGGGGATGATACCGGCCGGTGGTTGCATGGCTCCGGTGGGAAGTGGACATGAGCAAAGAATGGTTCGAGATATTTCAGGACGAGTTGTGGCTCAAGGCCGCTTTGGCCGATCGCACGGGCGGGGCGGAGTTCCTCTACGAGATCTGCGGTCTCGGCCCCGGGATGACGCTCCTGGATGCTCCCTGCGGAGCCGGGGACGTCAGCCTCCACCTTGCTCGCATAGGGGTAGAGATCACCGGGGTAGACCTGGTGGTCGACCACATCCAACGAGCCCGTAAGCTCTTTTCCCGCCATGGCCTTGCCGGTCGCTTTCTGTGTCAGGATCTTCGGGAAATGGACTTCTGCGAATACTTCGATGCCGCAGCCAACTGGTTCGGCTCGTTCGGCTACTTCAGCGAGGCGGAGAACCTGCAGATGATCCTCCGCTATGCACGCAGCCTCAAGCCCGGGGGGCAGACTGGTGATCGACCAGGTCAACCGGGAGTCGATTCTGCGTAATTTCCGCAGGCGTATTCAGGTGGGCAATCTGCTTATCGAGAATACCTGGCAGGACAACCGGGTCAACGGCCTCTGGACCCGCCGGGAGGGGGGTAGATCAATCCGGTGCCGGTCTTCGATCCGGCTTTACACGCCGGGTCAGATGCGACGACTGGCCCAAAAGGCCGGGCTGGAAGTGGTGGACTTCTACGGCGACTGGCAGGGCAGTGCGTATCGGCGCGGCTCGCGAAGGCTGGTCATGCTGGCAAGGAGGGCCTGACCGGCCCGGCCATTGGCTGATGAGCCGTCAGATGACGATCCTGCCGTGGTCGTCGGTGCGGATATTGGTGATGCCGGGGTGCTGATTCTCCAGGCCATCGAGCATGCTGCGCTGGCGGGTGGCGAGATTCTGGACCTGGTGGAGCCGATGGACCAGAAGATCTCTGCTGGAGATCAGGGCTAAGGGCTTCTGGCCGTTGACGATAGGCAGGTGGCGGATGTTGTTCTCCGTCATGAGACGCTGGGCTTCTTCCAGTGAGGCCTTGGCGGTGCAGGCGATTACGCGGTCGGTCATGACATCGCCGACCAGGACGCCGCTGGGGTCCCTGGTCTCTGCTACGACCTTCTGTACGATGTCCCTCTCGGAGAGCACGCCCACCAGATGTTTCTGCTCGTCGACGACGATCAGGCATCCCACACGGTGGCTTCGCAGCTTCTGGGCCGCCAGGAGCACGGCAGCGTGCGGGGCAACGGTTAAGACGCGGTATTTTGTATCCGTTAATTTCTGCAGGTCTGCAACGGTGGACATCTTTTACCCCTCATAGAGCCCGTTCGGGCGTGGATCTCCGAATTCACTGTTGGATTTATCGGTATTCTCCGGCGAGTCTTAAGCAAGCATCCCCTCCGGCAGGGTCTGGAGGAGGCGGACAATCGCCCAAATCGTTCCCGGCGCTGGTAAAGCCTCGCTGCCTTCGGGTCGATAGTGGATGGGGCGCTGCTGCTTGCGGCTCCACCTTTTGGCACCTTTTCTCCCGGAGTGCAACGTGCGAAGGCTACTCAAACGCTGCGTGGTTTCCCCCGAAACCACGGAAGTAGCACATACTGTTCTGATCTCCGCAGTGGCCATCTTCGTCCTGGCGCTGGCGATGGCCTTTGAGGGATGGGATGGGGTGAGCCTGCTGATTGCCATGGCCATCGCCCTGGTGACGCTGCGGATCGTCGTGCAGGTCGCCTGGACGGTCCGGCATTTCCGCCAGCGGGGCGATATGCTCGACCAGATGTCCCGCGAGGCCGAAGAGCATTATGTCACCATTCTCAAGCGGATTGTCCGTTTCAGTGAGATGCGCGACGGGTACGATCGCAATCGCTGCGAACGGGTCGGCAATCTCTGCCAGCAGATCGGTCACAAGGTGGGCCTGAGCCCCGAGAAGTGCGAGTTGATGAACATCGCCGGCTGGCTCCACGACATCGGCCTGCTGGCGGTGCCCGAGCAGATCCTGCAAAAGGCTTCCAAGCTCAGCGGCGAGGAGTTCCGGTCCATCCGGAAACATGCCGAGGCCTCCCACGAAGTGCTTCAGCCGCTTACGATGCTCAAAGAGGTCCTCCCGGCCATCCGGCATCACCATGAACGTCTCAACGGCACCGGATACCCCGATGGGCTCAGGGGAGAGGAAATTCCCCTTGGAGCCAGGATTGTCGCGGTGGCTGAGGCCTACGACGCCATGACCCATGATCGTCCGCACCGGCCCGCGATGACCCCGCTTCTGGCGGTTCGCGAACTGCAGCGTTGCACACCCGACGGCTTTGACGAAAAGTGCGTGCAGGCCCTGGCGGAGCTACTGAACATACCGCTGCTGGAAGAGGTGATGGAATCGACCGGGGGCCGAGGCCAGGAGAAGCACAAGGGCCCGAAACAGACAGCGCCGAGCGTTGCCGGCGGCGTGTAATCAGCCACCTGGGAACCGGCTTCAGTCCGGATCCTTCTCCTTGTCCTTGTCTTTCTCCTTGCGGTTTTCCCGATGGGCCAGGGATTCGACCTTGCCCGGAGATTCCCCCCGCTGTTTGGCGTTGGCTTCGTTTTCGCGCTGAATGGCTTCGTAGACCTCTTTGCGGTGCACGGGTATGTGCGGAGGGGCACTGATGCCCAGGCGGACCTTCTCGCCTCGGATGTCGACGATCGTGATCTCGATATCATCGCCGATTCGGATTGACTCATCGCGTTGCCGGGACAGCACCAGCATGTGCGGCTCCTTCCGTGGAGGTACCCGCGGCTCAAGATACGCAGGTCCTGAGGGACATGGAACAGTCCCATCATCGTTTCAGGTTCTATATCGGCCAACACCTGCCGCAAAGTGAGGCCCTTTTTGACCTTAAAGGTTTTCCAGACGGCTAAATGCCGCTCTTGTCCATTATACGCCGCAGGCTGCGACGGGACACCTCGGTTATGTATTGTCCGCACCAGCGGCCGAAAACGCCCATGGTTCGGGTTTCGTAGTGCCCGCTGTCGTAATGCTCAGCCGGCAGAAGATAGCCGATGTAATCGCCGTTGAAGCTCGTGCAGACGTGGAATACGCCCTCATCGGCCAACTCCTGTCGCAGATACCCGCTCAGTTCGGTGGAATAATCCCCGGGAAAGGCGGTAAAGGCCACCGGACCGAGGCGGACGGCCTGTACAAACGTCCGTCGCTCGTGCAGAACCGATCCCAACACCGGCGAGAGGCACAGATTCTCGGTCAGACGAATCTGGGGTCGGGGCAGGTCGATCCAGACGATCCGCGAGGCGATCTTGCCCTCGGTAAAGCTCCTCTCGGGCGTCTCCAGAGCTTCTTTCAGCTTTTCGTGTATCTTCCGGGCAGTACGAACGTGGGGGTTTTCGCCTTGGCGAAGGTCATGCCGGAATCGCGCAGAGCCTACCGCTCCGGCTGCAAACATTGCAACGCCCAAGCCGGCCGGGTCGCTCTCCAGCAGGCTTGCCAGGTGGCCCGGGTAGTCCCCGCTGAGGCTCCGGTTATGTCGCGACAACAGCGTGGGATGGGCGTCAAATGTCACGAGCATGGCCGAGGGGCCCGGGGAAGAGAGCGGCTGGAACCGAAGCGCGCTGAGAACCGCCGGGCTCGGGCGATTGCGGATTCGGTCTTCCAGGAGGCTGCCCGTTTCGTCGGCAAGGACTTTGCGGTAGCAGTCAATCCGGCAGGGGGTGAGGTCTTGGCGACTTTGCTCGATTGCCTCTGCAATCGCCCCGGCCAGGCGGTCGAGGATCTGCGGATCGAATCGGCCCAGCACGAGCTCGTGGGCCGGACCTCGGGCATAGCCCCCCGGACCCGAATGGGTATGGGTCGAACAGAAGTAGAGCTCGGTTTCATCCAGGCCGGTCTTGTTCAGGACCGACTGTCTCAGCTCGGGCAGGAACAGGAGGATCTCGGCCGAGATGAACGTCACAGTCGCATGGCCGTTGCTGACGGTGATGGCCCGGGCCCAGAGGGTCTGCTGGGCGTTCAGGCCGGCCTTGGGGCTTCGAGCGCTGTAACCGGCCAGGGGCTCCCCTTGCCGCCAGGGGAGTTGGACCTTGGCGGCTGAGAAGGAAAGGGGGCCAGGCGGTCCGGCAGGGCTGACCGCTTCGGCGCGGGCGAGAGACCTTCTGGCATAGGGGCTCTGGAGCCAGTGTTGCCCCGAGACAGGCCAGGGCCCCACGAAGAGAACTCCCGCAATCAGCAGGGCCAGGACCAGCCAGGGCCATCGCCTGGTTTTTGTGGTTTCGGGGGTCGTGGAGTTTGACGAAACGGCCTTCATTGAATCTATTGTAAGGAATCCGCAGCGGCAGTTCAGCGGTAACTTGCCCGGTGGCTTTTTTTCGACTAGTCTCTGGCCCATGAATACCAACCAGATCAGCGTGCAGCCTCCCGTGAAGGTCATGGAATGGATCGGCGATGCCGAGACCGGCTTTCTGAGACTGCTGGACCAGACCCGCCTGCCCAACCAGACGGTCTACCTGGACTGCAAGGACGCCCAAACCTGCTGGGATGCCATCGGCAGGCTGGTGGTTCGCGGGGCGCCGGCCATCGGCGTCGCGGCGGGATATTCCATGCTCGTCAGCCTTCAGGGGGCCGACGATCCGGACACCTTCAGCCAGGAGGTGGAAAAGGCGGCCGCGTATCTGGAAAGTTCGCGCCCGACCGCGGTGAACCTCTCCTGGGCGGTCCGCCGTGTGCAGCGGGTTGTGATGGCCGACTTCGACGGGGATTGCCGCCAGGCCCGGCAGCGCCTCCTGGAAGAGGCCCGGGAGATTCATACCGAAGACCAGCGCCTCTGCCAGGCGATCGGGGAGCACGCAGCCAGGCTCATCGGAAAGTGCAGCGGCGTGCTGACCCACTGCAACGCCGGCGCCCTGGCCACGGCGGGGGTAGGCACAGCCACGGCGGGGATGTACCTGGCCCACGCGGCGGGGCACAGCTTTGCGGTCTTCTGCGACGAAACGAGGCCCCTGCTTCAGGGCAGTCGTCTGACCGCCTGGGAGCTGATGCAGGCGGGAATCGATGCCTGCGTCATTGCCGACAACATGGCCGCCCAGGTCCTGCGGGAAAAGAAGGTCCAGATGGTCATCACCGGCGCGGATCGAATCGCCGCCAATGGTGACGCCGCCAACAAGATCGGCACGTACGGGCTGGCCATCGCGGCCAAACACCACGGCGTTCCGTTCTACGTGGCGGCTCCCTACAGCACGTTCGATATGTCGCTGGCCGGCGGGGATGAGATTCCCATCG
>CAZOVB010000053.1:28271-30211 GCA_964583095.1 uncultured Planctomycetaceae bacterium | reverse complement strand
CTCAATATAGACGCCATGCGCGCGCAGCAGATCCCAATTTACCGGGCCACCAGGCGCCGGGTCATCGGCGGGCAGTGGCGCATCAATATCAATCTGCTCCAGCGTTGTGCTGTCGCCCTCCGCCACGTGGAAAACCGTGGCCGTACTGTCCGGGTCCAGCTGGATCTGCCGCGCCAGGTGGGCGGCCTGCTCCGGGCTGTCTGCTTCCACTTCGATCCGCCATTCAACATAAAATTCCATTGCTCTATCTCCCGTGTCATCGTTTCGGCCTGCTCTGGCCTCTTCAGTAGTGCAGCAATAGCACCAGACGCGCCCCGTCCCTGGGGCACGACACGGGTGTATCAGACGCGCACGGGCATAATAACGGCCTCACCGTCGATCAATATGGACGTGGTGGCGCTGTCGCCCTCCCTGAAAGTAATGTCAACCGTGCCATTACTGTGCCCGGTGCACGCCTTGAGCGCTTCCACCAGGTACTTACTGGACACGGCCACCCGGCCGCGTGTCGTGTGAGTGACAGGCAGCGACAAACCGAGATCCACCGGCGCGTCTTCTCCCTTGCCCATCCAGCCACGCAGCTCCCCGTCAGACCAGACCAGCTCTATCGGCTGGTAGTGGATACCGTTGTTGTCGCGGATCTTGCCACCGTCGGGCAGCGTTTTCATCCACAGCTGAAGCCACTCCAGCAGATCCGCGCGGCTCACGGACAATAGCCCGTCGTTTTTCGGTATCACGCGCTCGAATTGCGGATAGCTGCCGTCCACCCGGTTGATGATAAGATCCCCTACCATGGCCTGGCGGTCCTGAACACGCTTTGGCGTGCAGTCGATGGCCACAATATCGGCGTCCAGGTGGGGCACGGCAGCGGGTGGGAAGATAAATTCACCGTCCAGGCTGTCATCGTGCGCAATCGGGGCCAGTGTAACGCGGTGCAGTCGGTGACCGTCGCACCCCACTACGCTGGGTATCCCGTTCCTGATTACCAGGGCCACACCCTTCAGGTACTGGCGCACTTCATCGGACCCCGTGGCGGCTGCGTACTTCACTTTCTGCACGGCGGCCGCGAATCCTGGCAGCGCCAGGCGGGTGACGTCATCCTCCCGATAATCGGGCAGTGGGAAGTCCTGGGGGTCCATCGTGTCACCGAACGGAACAGTTACTGTGTTGCGCCCCTTGCGCACGATAAAATGCCCCTCTTCAATGGTCGGGGACGGGTCCAGCGCCAGCACCCTGGCCACCGTGTCCCGGTCAACGCACTGCGCCGGGCCATGATAATCCGCTTCGGTGCCCCGCCAGGTGGAAATGTCGGGATCGAATTGCACCGCGACCCCTTCACCGTCCAGCAGGATAAAGCGCGCAGCTGTCACGTCCCGCGCCGTTGGCTTTCTAAAGATCGGCTTTTCCATTGTTCTATCTCCCGTGTCGTTTGAAATAGTGCAATCCGCACCGGTCACCGCCCGCCCATAGTGGGGAGGCGGTCACGCGCTGGGGACTGTCACGCCAGGGGCACGGCCGGCGCGTGCTGTTTGTCGGCGCACTCCCTGCACGCCATCACGGCAGACAGCACCGCGCACCGTGGATCAAGCACCGCCATCGTGGCCGGTTCTTCCTGGCAGTAGTGGCAGGATTCATTCATCGGTCTGGTCCCCTGTTCTGATAAGGTGCTTTGCCGTGTATGCTTGATCGGCGTGCTGGGGGTGGCGGAAAACCAGGTTACACCCGTGCCCCCGCACCACCGTCACGGCCACGTCATCGCCCTGGCGGTAAAAATCAAAGCCAACGTGGTACCCGGTACCGGCTGGCAGCGTCACCACGTCCCCCGGTGCTGATTTACTGGTCATGTCGGCGCGCTCCGTGTCGTCGTGCATGGATCGCCTGGCGGTACTGGACCGTGATTATCACGATACCGGCCACCGGCGCTGTAAATACCATCAACAGCA
>CAZOVB010000053.1:20242-28171 GCA_964583095.1 uncultured Planctomycetaceae bacterium | reverse complement strand
TCTCCCGTGTCGTGTTGTCGTCTGGTGCAATCCGCACCGGTGACGGCTCCCATGGTGGCAAACCGTCACGCGCTGGGGACTGTCACGCGGTCGCTGTCACGTCATCCGGTGACCACAGAAAACCCGCCTCTTCAGTCTCCCGGCGGAAATCCGCCAGCAGTGCGGGCAAGCGCTCAATCAATACGCGCTCCAGGTCCGCGCGCGGCGCCGACAGCTGCTCGTCCGTCGCCTCTGGCCAGCAGGCAGCGCCGCGCGCCGCGTCCAGCTCCCGCGCTTTGCCCTGGCTCCAGTGAGTGGGGACCACTTCAAAACGTGGCGTGCAGTGGTTGAAGGCCCGGCAAAATTCATCCGCTTCCCGGTAGGTTCTCCACGGCGCCCGCGCCCAGCTCATACCGCCCATACCATCGGGCGCGTAGTGCGTGCCGTAGGTGGCCAGGTCGCGGTCATGGTCATACGCCACCGGCATCAATGGACCCTTGAGATCCGACAGAAACCGATACATTTTCTCAGTCACCACGTGACCGATGGGCACATCATCGAAGTACACCACGTAATCGAACCGGTCAGGCTCCCCGACCCTTCGCCCGTTGTGGTCGCAGTCACTGGCAAAATACAGCGTGTTGGCCAGGTAGTGCATTGGGCCATCAGTGCTGCACAAGTGCCACCGGATCAAGTGGGCCAGCTCCGGGAAGTGCTGGTGTATATCATCGTGCATGCATCCGCCCGCGTCGATGTCGCGCCGCCCTGGCGTGCGCACCGTCGCCGTGATGGCAAACGTGGCATGGCCGTTGTTAAGCCCATCATCAAACCGGATCTCAACACTGATTTTGCTGTGGTCACTTCCATATCCAGCAATCGGCCGCGATTCGCTGATCCATCGCTGGCTGCACCACCGGCCAGGTCGATCAGGGTGGACCGTGCGGGCGAACATCCGCCCACTGACCCCGTTGATGGCGTGCTTGTACTCTGGTGTCTGTACTACTCTGCTCATGGTTCAATCTCCCGTGTCGTTGGTGGTGGGGACAGTCCGCGCCCCCGTCGTGGTGCAGTGCGCACCGGTAGCAGCTCCCGTGGTGGCAAACTGCTACGCGCTGGGCACTGCGTCATTGATACCGGTTCAGGATCTCCCGGCCGCGCTCGCGCACTTCATCGGTCCAGTCGCTGGCCGCCTCTGCACTCTCTCCCATGGCCAGCATCGCATTACTGGTGGCAGTGGTGGAGCGCAGCGCGCCAGGGTCCGTCATGGCGATATGTTCTGCAAGATCCGCTATCATCGTCATTTGTCTATCTCCCGTGTCGTTTGCGTTGATGCACTGTATCAAGTGCATGGTGTTAATGTCTCACAGTGTTAAGGTAGTGTCAACCATTTATTGTGATCGGGGTCACAATTCCGCGCCCTGGGCGCCCCTGGCACGGCGGAACGACACGCGGGCGGAAAAATGGCGGTCACTGTCGTCGGTGTAGTGTATCCACGCATTGCTGGCCCCCGTCGTGGTGCGGTAAACGCGTGACCGTGCGCCGGCCAGGATGTCGCGGATCTGGTCAGTGGTCAGTGGCGCGCCGTCGTGGTATTCGCTCAAGTGGGCGGCAACAGTGGGCGCCGTGTCGTCCCAGCTGGGGACGGTCTGGCAGTCGTCCCATATGGTGCCGTCGTATTGGTTGGGGATGGTGGCGGATGACCAGAGCACAGCACCGGGTCCGCTTTCGCTCCACGGTTCACAAATTAGCGTGACAATATCCCACGGTTGGGAGTGGATCAAAGCGTGGTTGGCGAGTGTCTGCACGATGCCGCGCGTAGATGCTGCACCGGTTCCCGTGTGCTGTTCTAGCACCGGTATCAGTGCAGCGACGGCGGACAATAGGTCTGTTGGCACTTTTCCCCGTTTTCGTGCAAGTGTCCATGCTTTACCACTGAGTGCGCGCGCCGTGGCCGGGTCGCCGTCGTAGTGTTTGGTGATGATCCGCTTAAACTGCCGGAATTGCTCGGTTTTCTTCGCTTCTTCTATCGCTGTTCCGTGGTTCATAGTGTCACCCTGTCATGGTTGCTGGGAGCATAGTGCACCGGTTCTATGGTACGCTGTTTTCCCTTTCTGTTTGTCCTACGATGATAACATTACCAATACTATTTTTGTAAATGCTATCCTCTTAGGACAAACAGAACGCGCGTAAAGGGAGCACCGAGAATGGTGCATTTGATTGGCCCCTACTTGGCGCCACGCGCTTGGAGCTGGGCGCCAAGTGCGGCCGCCTCTCCCCGCCAGTGTTCTGCGTCTTCCGCTTCCACGTCCATGGCATCAAGATCCCCGGCCATGAATGAGATGACCCAAGCGCTACCAGCATCGCGTGCCCGGCGCTGCGCTCTGGCCAGTCGCCGTTCCAGTGTCGTGGTGCTTACGTTGCTGTGTTGCTCTGCTGCTGTGTTCATGGTTCCCCGCCTCTTTTGCATTGGTTTCAGTGCATGCAGTTTACGCCACCACGTGGCCCTATCTCCCACATGTGCGCAGCGTCGAGCGCTGCCACTGTGAAGAACCGGCCACGGTACAGCAGCGCTGACGTGGTTTCGTACTCGGTCACGTTTGGCGCGCCTGATTCTATGTGCGCCGCCTTCAACAGCTCTGCCGCCTCTTTCAACGTGGCGACATGCACCACGTCCCGGTCCCCTGGTACCGGTCTATCTTCTCTGTAAATTAGCATTGTCCACATCGTCCTATCTCCCGTGTCGTGGTTGCTGTGATGCACTGTCTTTAGTGCATGCGTACATAATGCATTGATTCCGGTGCATTGTCAACGTGTACCATGCACTCAATTTAGTGTATTGTGATCCGGGTCACACAATCAGGACAATGCACTGTTCTCGGTGCAACCTGGCATGCTGCGTGCTTGGTAGTTAGCGCTCGCTGGGGCGACCTGGCGCCGACCCCGGGGGGTGGTTCGAGTGGGGGGCTGGGTGGCCTGGTCACGAAGCCACTTGGTAACGAAGAAATTTCACAACTCGCTTGACAAAAAACCACATACCCAATACCATGAACCTCATTGACATTCAAACGAGCCACCCGGAGCCCAGCACATGGCCACCACGAATCAGACCAGCCCCCCGACCCGGCCACCCAAGCTCTCGGTAGCGCAAACGCGGATCCTGGCCATGATCGTGGCGCGCCCCACCGCGTCCATGGGGGATCTGGTCGAAGTGATGAAGCACACGAAGGGCTCGGTGAAGAATCCGAAGGGCCACCCCACCGGGAGCGTGCGCACGACGGTGTGTGATATTCGGCGCAAGCTCAAGCCCTACGGTATTGAGATCGAGACGCAGCGCGGGGAGGGGTATTACATGACCATGCGCAACAAGCATCGGCTCAAGATGCTGTACCGGGGCCCCGATGCGCCCCCCACCGCAGCCAGACGTGTGAATGGATCGTAGTGCTGTGGTATTCTGCAGTGAAACCCAAGTGCGAGGACGGTGAGATGCGAATGATTTTGGTGATGTTGGCGGTCGTGGTGCTCAGTGCCTGCAGCTCAGTAGGCGGGGGCAACGTGGTGGAGAGATCCATTGGTGTAGGCCCCGAGGACAACGCGGTTCAGGTGTTCTGTGGCAGTGTGCAGGGGCGCTGGACGTCGACCGATGCGGCTACGGCGCGGATCGAGTTTCCCCAGGCGATGGATCTGTCCCAGCTGGATCCGGCTGCGCTGCTGCAGTTTTTACGGGAGCAGTGCCCGAGGGGGTTGTGATGCCGGTAAAGCGATGTGTGAGGGGCGGTAAGAGCGGTCACCAGTACGGCGGCCAGAAGTGTTACACCGGCTCTGGATCGAAGGCGAAGGCAGCCCGCCAGGGCCGCGCCATCCGGGCGTCTCAGGGTGGTAAGGGGAAGAAGTGAGCAAGTCCAATCTGCCGGATGTTTCCAAGAGTGGGCAGGTCATGGTCCATGCCGGGAAGTACGCGCGGGCCGCGGTGATGACGGTGTTCGACCAGCTGGGCGGCGCCGATGCGATGACCGAGTGGGCCAGGGAGAATCCGACGGATTTTTACACCAAGCTGTTTCCGAAGGTTATTGACCGGGAGCCCGTGCAGCCCGGATCACGCGATGTGGAGGATCTGCTGGCCGAGCTCGATCGGGAGATGATCGACGTCACCCCAGAGCGTGATGGGCAGCTCGAGTACGAGGTTCCCGACCACGCCAGTCCGTGGCCCACCCCCGACCCTGATCAGGAGAGTGACGATGACTGATCAGGCCCGACGTAAGGCGCTGCTGCGTAAGCTGCGTGATGATCTGCCCACCTACGCCAAGTCGGTTCTGCGGATCCGCACCAAGGGCGGTAACCTGGTCCCGTTCGAGTTCAATTCGGCGCAGATGTACGCGCACCAGCGCCTGGAAGAGCAGCGCGAGAAAACCGGTAAGGTGCGGGCCATATTCCTGAAGGGGCGACAGCAGGGGATCTCCACCTACACCGCGGCCAGGTTCTACCACCGGTGCACGATGAACAAGGGCACCAACGTGTATATCCTGGCGCATGAGCAGAGTGCGTCGGATAACCTGTTCGCCATCGTCGAGCGCTACCACCAGCATAATCCGCTGGCCCCCCACACGGGGATCTCCAACGCCAAAGAGCTGCGTTTCGACCGCATGGATTCGGGCTATATCGTGGCCACGGCGGGGCAGAAGGCCGGCGGGCGCAGCCGCACGTCCACGCTGATGCACGGCTCCGAGGCCGCTTTCTGGACCAACGCCAGTGAGCACTTCAGCTCGTCCGTGCAGACCATTCCCGATCTCGAAGGCACCGAGATCATCCTGGAGTCGACGGCCAACGGGCCGGATGGGGAGTTCTACGAGCGGTGGAACGATGCGGTGGCCGAGCGCAGCGACTACCAGGCGATTTTCATTCCGTGGTTCTGGCAGGAGGAATACCGCCGGCCGGTGCCGGATGGCTTTGAGCTGTCGGACGTGGCCGAGGATGGGGAGCTGTCCGAGGTCGAGTATGCCGAGATGTTCGGTCTGTCGCTGTCGCAGATGGTGTGGCGGCGGATGAAAATATCGGAGCTGCGCAGCACCAAGCGCTTCGATCGGGAGTACCCGGCCACGCCGGATATGGCGTTTGTATCCGCCGACACCGACCCGTTCATCTCTGCTGTGACGGTGTTGCGGGCTAGGAAACGCCAGGGGGTGGAAGCCTATGGACCGAAAATCATGGGAGTCGACCCGGCCGGCCCGGGTGGTGACCGGTTCTCCATCGCGCAGCGCCAGGGGTTCAAGGTGCCGTGGATCAAGTGGCGTAACAAGCTGGGGACCGCCGAGGCGGTGGCCTGGCTGCGTGAGATGGTTGACGAGAACCAGCCCGACGTGGTTTTCATCGACGCCGGCGGCATTGGCTACGGGGTGATCTCAGCGCTGCGCAACGAGGATCCGTACTACGCGAAACTGATTCGCGGGGTGAATTTCGGGGGCACGTCCGAGCACAAGCTGGCCAAGCCCAAGGTGCCGGGGCCGAAGAACCGTCGATCGGAGATGTGGACACGCATGAAGGACTGGCTGGAGCTCGAGGAAGGGGTATCGATACCCGACACGGATATGCTGCAGGCCGACATCACGGCGCCGCAGATCAAGCCCACTCTGTCGAACGATACACTGCTTGAGAGCAAGGATCAGATGAAGGCCCGCGGGGTGCGCTCCCCCGACCTGGCCGATTCACTTGCGTTGACATTCGCTACGCTCCGTGCGATAAAGCCGCCAAGTGGCAAGCCTCCGCGCCCATCGACCATACAGCAGGATCGGGCTGTTGTGCAGCCGGTCGAGGAAGAGGAAATGGACGCTTGGACAAACTCAACATCCTGGATGGCATGATATGGCTGACAACACCGTAGCGGGACTGAAGAACATCCGGGGCCGGCGGCGAACGCCGAAAATGCCAGACGATTTCGGCGACAAGGGCATGTTCCTGGACCACATGCGCAAGCTGTTCGCGCACGGTATGGACGCTGACCGGGAGAACCGGGAGCAGGCTCTCGAGGACCTACGGTTTTTCAGCGGTGACCAGTGGAGCGATGCCGACAAAGAGCAGCGCACCCGCAAGAGAAAACCCACCCTGACCATTAACCGCCTGCCTGCTTTCGTGCAGACGTTCATCGCCAACCGCCGGCTGAACGAAGTCGGCATCAAGGTCCACCCCGATTACAACGGCAGCAAGGAAGTAGCCCGGATACGACAGGAGCTGATCCGCGGCATCCAGCGCCAGTCCCGCGCCCCCAGGGTCTACGCGAAGGCGTTCGAGAACGAAGTGATCTGTGGCATCGGTAATTTCCAGGTGATTCTGGACTACGCCTACGATGACGTGTTCGAGCAGGACATCAAGCTGGCAAAGATCGCCAATCCACTGGCCGTGGTGTGGGATCCGTCGGGTGTCGATGAAACGGGTAACGACGCTGGCTGGTGTTTCGTGGTTGACAAGATGGACAGCGGCGAGTTCACCAGACTGTGGCCACACGCCACTGCTGGGCTGCCCACCAACGACACCCGGCTGCTGGGATACGATCTGAAGGAAGAAACCCTGTCCGCCAACGAAAATGAGGTTGAAGTGGCCGCGTTCTGGCGCGTGCGCACCGAAACCCGGCTGCTGGCGATGGTCGATGAAGGGTCCGTGGAGGACGTCACCGACGTAGACGAGGCAATCTGGCTGCCACGTGTGGTGACCGATAGCGACGGCGATCCGATCATCCGGGAATCGCTGCGCAAGTACGCCGAGATGTACCTGATCACGGGCTCCGACATCCTGGAGGGCCCATACCGTCTGCCCATCCACCGTGTTCCCGTGTTCAAGTGCGTCGGCTGGGAGGTCAACGTAGGCGATTACCGGCGCCGGTTCGGCCTGGTGCGCTTCCTCCGCGACCCGCAGATGCTGCACAACTACTGGCGGTCGGTCATTGCCGAGAAGCTGATGCGCAGCCCGAAACAGACCTGGATTGCCTCGAGCGATGCAGTGGAGGGGCGTGAGAAGGAATGGCGAAACTCCCATCTTTCCGACGATGCGCTCCTGGTCTACAACGGCGATGCCGGCAGTATTCCCAAGCAAGTGGACCCGCCCGCGATGGAGGACGCACTGGTGCAGGAAGCGTCCCTGTCCGCCCAGGACATCAAGGATGTATCGAACATCCACGAAGCCAGTCTCGGGATGCAGGGCAACGAGGTATCCGGAAAAGGCATCCTGGCGCGTCAGCGCGTGAGCGAAGCCGGCCTGGTGATCTACAACGACAACATGAACGATTCCATCGAGGAATCGGGTATTGTGATCAACCAGCTGATCCCGGTGGTCTATGACACGCCGCGTGTGGTGAAAGTGCTGGGCGAGGAAAGTGACGATTTCGAGCTGAAGAAAATCAACGACGCCACGGATGCCGAAAGCTACGACATCACCACCGGCAAATACCTGATCACGGTCAGCACCGGCCCGTCCTTCGCCACCAAACGGATCGAGGCGGCCGACAGCATGCTGAACATGGTCAACGCGATGCCCGATACTATGGCAGTGGCCGCGGACGAGATCGTGGCTGCCCAGGACTGGCCCGGGGCCGAGAAAATTGCTGCTCGTTTGCGCATGACATTGCCGCCGGGCATGGTCAATCCAGAGGATCTGCCGCCGCACCAGCAGCAGATGCTAGCCGCGCAGGCACAAGCTGCCCAGGCGCAGCAGCAGCGTGAGCAGAGAGTGCAGGACGTTGAGATGGGCGAGAAACAGGCCCGTGCGTTCGAGGCAGTGGCCCGTGCACAGCAGGCTCTGGCTCAGGCCCGGAAAGTGGCTGTGGAGGCTGAGATGCTGCCCGAAGTGGAAGCCATAGACGCACAGGCCAAGCAGCTGAACGCGATCTCGCAGACGGTCAACGCGCTGGATAATTTGCAACGACGAGGGGACGACAATGGGTGAGAAAGTGATCCACAACATGAG
>CAZOVB010000053.1:0-20142 GCA_964583095.1 uncultured Planctomycetaceae bacterium | reverse complement strand
ATGGACCAGATCAAGAAGGGCATGGAAACCTACGACGACTTCGAGGAAGTGGTGGTGCAGGGCGCTGCAAACAACACCTACCCATTGTCAGAAGATCTTGGTAGACTGATCGCAGATTCCGAGGCAGGGGCCGATATTGCCTACTACCTCGCCAGCCACCCCGACGAGGCTGTAAGCGTCTACAACATGACGCCGTTGGGACAAGCGCGATGGTTTGGTGCGACAGAAACGCGCTTCACGTCCACTGAGGATGCTCCGAAACCCGCACCGGTATCAAAGGCCCCGAAGCCTGTCACACGGCAGCCCAGGGGGTCATCCGGAAAGTTTGAAACGCCTGCTGATACTGATGATTTCAGGGCGTTTGAAAGCGTAGCCCGTAAGGAGCTTAACAATGGCTAATGAATTTCTTAATGCCAAAGAGTTCGCCAACGTCTTTCTGATGTTGCTGAAGAACAATTTGGTAATGGGGCGTCTGGTGGACGGTCGTTTCCGTGACCAGGCAACATCAACCAACGGCGCGAAAATCTTTGTAAAGCGTCCTCCGCGGTTCCTCACAAAGTCCGGTGCCACTCTGCAAGAGCAGGACATCGTGACTGGTGAGATCGAGCTGGCGGTCGACCAGTACAAGAACGTGCACTTCGGCATCGAGGATCTGGAAGGGGTACAGTCCTGGAATGATCTGATGCGCAGCGAAACCGTTATGTCCGCCGCCAGTTCCATGGCCCACGACATCGACCTGTTCCTGGCGAACAAGATGAAAGAGTTCTCCAGTGAAGTGGGCGTGCCGGGTAACGTAATCGGTTCTCCGCAGGAGTTCAATGCTGTGCACACACGGCTGATGAACCAGTCCGTGCCCAACAGCAACCTGAACGCGGCTATCCAGTTCGAGGATGCCGAGCAGATCCGCGGTAGCCTGATCGGTGGTGACATCCAGCGTATCAACCGAGATGCCCTGGAGCGCACCCGTGTGCCGGTACTGTCGGAGATCGACGTGTACGCCTCGCAGAACCTGCCATCCGTCACCAACGGTGACCGCACGACTGCAGGTGGTACTGTCGACGGCGCCAGCCAGAACGTGAATTACAAGGATGTGCGCTCCACCAACTCGCAGACGCTGAATATCACGATCGGCGCCAATGAGACGGTGAGTGCCGGCGAAGTGTTCACGATCGACGGTGTGTTTGCGGTCAACCAGCGCACACAGCAAGTGCTGCCGTACCTGAAGCAGTTCACGGTACTGGCGGACGCCACTGCTGACGGCGCCGGTGATGTAGCACTGACCATCTCTCCCTGGATTATCGTTCCGGGTACCGGTGGTGCAACGCATGCAGACACCAACACTGCGTTCGCAACTGTAAGTGCGGCCCCGGCCGACACCGCTACAGTGACGTTTGCTGGCGATCCGGAGGCGACTCGAGTAGTGCGCGCCGCGTTCCACAGACAGGCGATTGCGATGATCAGTACACGTCTGATGATGCCGCCTTCTGGCGAAGCCGCCTTCCAGGTGGATCCGCAGACTGGTATCGGCATCCGGGCGTGGCGTTTCGCTGACCCTGCAACGGGCCGGTTCGGCTGGCGTCTGGACACTGTGTACGGCGCTACGGTGACCGACCAGTTCCTGGGGTCACGCGTGAACGGCACGTAACAGCGCAAGCTGACTGAGTGCCCTGTGGAGTGATCTGCGGGGCGCTCTCTTTACAACCACAAACGAGGACGAGGCAATGGGTAAGAAACTGTTTCCAGGGTACCGGTTCGGTCCCGACGGTCAGAAAAAACTGTTCCAGTCAGCGGAAGAAGTGCCCGAAGGGTGGGCCCGCCGTCCGGAGGACGTATCAGCAAAAAGTGGTGGCAAAAAAGCCGCGAAAGCTGGTGACGACGATTTGAAAGAGCTGCGTGCGGAGTACACGCGGATCACGGGCAAGAAGCCCGGCCGCAAGGCTGCTGACACGCTGAAGGAAGAGATCAGCGCCCAGCAGGCAGAGTGGGATCAGTTCTTCTCTGACGCAGAGACATCGCCGGCGGAAGTACGGCAGCTGCTGACAGAGTATGAGGTAGAGCTGCCTGACGAAAACGACATTGGCGCTCTGGTCGCTCTGGCCAAAGAGCATCTGGTAGAGGACGATGACTGATTCACTGCGATCAGACCTGGCAGACGATGCCTTCCGAGAAGGGAACCTGGTGGCCGTTGGAACAGCCCCGACAGCACCGGAGCTGACCGAATCCACCGCCCTTCTCAATCGCACAATCAACTCCCTGCTCGGTAGCGAGATCGGGGAGAAGCTGCATGGGATTCCCCAGCCGCTACCCAGCAGTTTCACGTGGAACAATCTTGATTACCAGCCGGATGCTGCCAATCCGCCGGTGAACAGCCGTCTTGTGATGAACCAGACCGATGACTTCACCACTACCTGGTATGCCAGGCCTGGTGATGGCGCGCGTATGGCCATCACAGCCGTTACCGGCGCTGTGGACGTCACCATCGACGCCAACGGTCATTTCATCGACACGGGTGACCGATCTATCCTGCAGGAGCAGGTGACGCTCTCACTGGCTCAGGGGGACGCCTACGAGTGGTTCTACCGCGCCGATATGAGCATGTGGGTGCTGACGTCCACCAACGCGGCCGGGGCGTTCACGACGCTGGACAACAGCCCGTTCCCGCCAGAGTTCGATGGTTTGCTGATCACGGCCACTGCACTGCGCCTGCAGCCGCGGTACGGTAATTCCCCGCTCGAGGGTACGATCAGTGAGTACACCCGGATGATGCGCATTGCGAAAGCGCGCTATTCTCAGACTGTGCCGGTGATCACAAGCAACGACGTGCCGTTGTCGCCAGACACCACTGAAATGTTCTTCGGGGGGTATCGTGGCTGATGTACCACTGGGGAAATCGGCATACCGCAGAACCTATGGGCAGGAACCGGAGATCAAGATGGTCAACCGGTTTTTCGAGCAGGATCCCACCAACCAGGTAAGCGGTAATGCCCTACTGTCACGGGCCGGCACCACACTGGTCCAGACTGTTGGTGACGGACCTATCCGGGCACTCTACTCACAGTCTGGCGCGTTCGACAGTGGCCTTTTCGTGGTGTCCAAACGTACCCTTTTCCTGATTGGTGTCGACGGCTCAGAGCTGGAGATCGAAGGGTCATTGGACGGGCCTGCCAATCCGTGGATGACTATAGCTACCGGACCTGGCTACCAGCATCTTTTCGTTTCTGATGGGCTGAATTTGTACTTGTACGAAGGTGAATCGTTCGCCCGCAACACCCTGTCGGGCAATGGCGGTACGATCTCAGCTGGCGACCAGGTGCGTATCGGTGACACGTACTATGAGTTCACAGCCGGATCCGTGGATGCGGGTTCTCCAGACGGCTCCAGCTCAGACCCGTGGCTGGTTGCGCTCGGTCTGGCAAAAGCATCGGCAAGGTTGGTTTTTCTCAATGATGGGCGGATCGACATCGCAGGGTATGCTGTATTCATCGGGGACATCCCCGCCGGCACACCCCCAGGAGAAGGCGGAGATCTGCGATACGTCTACACGATGTCTGCCCCGGACGAGCTCGAGCGCAACAACCCGAGTGGAACCGGTGACAACCCGTGGCGCCTGGCCACCCGAGAAGGCATCACGGCGCGCTCGTACCTATCGTTGCTGAAGTCCGCTATCAACGCCACCGGATCTCCCGGGGTCGACTACAGCCGGGAGCTGGTACAACCCCACCCACTGGTGAAAGCCGATGAAGTGGCTGGTACGACATCGCCGGCCAACCCACGTGATAACTATTTGACGGTGCGCGCTCTACAGGGCGGAGCCGATGGGAACGACATCCAAGTGCGCAACGTACTGGACCGCGCGCCGATATTCCAGTGGGAGGATGATGCCGGCAACCCGGTGCAATCTCTGACTGGTGGTAGCGACGTTTCCAGTGATATTGAATCGTCTCTGGAGAACCTGGCGCGTGCGATCGACGGCACAGGCATCCCGGGCACCGACTACAGCACAGCACTCACAGCCCACCCTGACGTGCGCGTAGAGAGCCAGGAAGGTAACGACCTGATCTTGGTGGCTCGTGAGAGGGGTGCCGACGCCAATACGATTGATACCACTACAACAAGCACTGGAGTGGCGTGGGAAGGATCTACGATGTTCGGCGGGGGTGAGCATCGACTGGACGAGATCGAGACGCCTGACGACTTCCCAGCAGGACCACTGAACAGTCTTGGTGGTTTTGTCGTGGTGGGGGTCTATGAAGAGGACCGGTTCTATTGGATCCTGCCCGGAGCGCGACAGATCGACCCGTTGAATTTCGCTACGGCAGAGAGTGAGCCTGACCGGATCGTAGAAATCCTGACTCTGGCCGATCAGCTGGTAATTTTCGGTGGCTCTACAAGTGAGTTCTGGTCAGCCACTGGCAACCCGGAGCTGCCATTCCGTCCGTCTAGAGGCCAGACACTGGACATCGGCGCACTGCCCAACACCCCCGCCAAAACGCCGAATGGTTTGATTTTCGTGGGCTCTGACGGCGCTGTATACACCACCAACGGCGGACCAGTGCAGCGTGTGTCGACGCATGGCATTGACGAGCGTATACGGCTGCAGCTGGGATCTCTCGCGTCTGATGAAGGCTTGGGCACATTCACATTTGAGCAGGACGGCCACCAGTTTTTCGTGCTTCATCTCGAGCCGACTCCACCGGCACCGCTCCCACCAGATCCAAGTAAGGCATTGGTAATGGCGAAACTCTCCGCGGAGTCAGGGGAGGATGCCGCGGTGGTCTATGACGTTCTGAGCATACCGTTTACACCGCTACCATCCCTCCCAGGGATCGTGCAGAACGAGACATGCAGGGATGTAACCTTCAGCAACAGCGGCAGGTTCTTGGCGATTGGTTTGGGGGGTGTAAACTCGGCTACCACAGTGGAGCTTTGGGATTATGAGACGGGGAGCCCTGTTCGCATAGCTCCTATTCCAGATATTCCACCAGACGCTTGCCCGGCGATCTCTTTCAGTAACGATGACCGATGGTTATTTGCAGGAGCTGGTGGAACAGGCAACGGACCTCAACTGTGGGATATGACCACAGGTGTACCAGTCTCAGTACCCGATATTGATACTTTTCTTGACATGTCGGCACGTGATGTCGGGTGGTCGAAAGACGATGACTTCTTCTTGTGGGTGGGTGGTGGCCCTCCGTATATGAAGCTGTTTTCCTTCACCGGTCCTGGCGCTACACTGCTGACAAGACCGGCGACTGATGATGTCAACCACACAGCATGCCACTGGCACCCGACGGAGCAGCGTGTGGCGATAGGCCGGCAATTCAATGCTTTCGACCGCCTTGAAGTGTACTCATATGACTCGCTCGGAAACTGGTCCACCTTGCCTATCACTGGCTCGTCAGTGGACGGATCGGTAAATGGCCTACGGTGGCGTCCACAGGGGGACTACCTGGCTGTGGCAACGTCGAATACGACGCCATATCTACAGTTATTCAGAAACACTGCGTCTGGAATATTGGAAGTGCCTGTTGCAGTACCTGTACTTGCCAATGAAGCGTTTCGTTGTAGCTGGTCCAGTGACGGTAGATACCTGGCTGTTGGCATAAACGACAATGCGGCCCCTGTTGCAATTTTCGAGTTTGATGCAGAAGCAGAAACACTCACACAGATCGCAGATCCAGATCCACTGCCGTCTGCAAGGATATTCACAGTCGCCTTCTCACCAGGGGCATTTACACCATGAGTGCTTCCACTTTCATATTTGACTTGACGACTGGTCAGTGGCACCAGTGGGGCACTCTGGTCGACGTGGGGGGTGGTGTTCTTGAAAATCAGCGCTGGAACATGCTCCACGGTGTTTTCTGGCAGGAATTGCAGGGGGTCGACGGCCAAGCCATCTATGCCACTGTAGCCTCTGACTTGGATGGGAACCAGATTTACCGGGTGAATCCGGAGTCTGAGGTGGACAACGGCGATACTGAAAATGAGCAGTATATCCGCCGGGAAGTTACCGGTGGTCTGTCAGTACGAGGCCGCACGTTTATCCGCCAGTTCGACCTGTCTCTAAATGCCTCTGTGGGCGCCCCTGCTGCGGTTGGTGCTGACGTGACCATGCGCTTCAGCGACGACAACGGGAACACGTGGGTGACGCCACCACCCATCACACTGACGCCTGGGGCATGGAACCAGGATCTGACGTGGCGCAGCTTGGGCGTGATTCGTGCGCCGGTGCGCATTTTCGAGATTATCGACATCGGTGGTCTGGTGCGTATCAGCGGTGTCGCGCAGGCGAGGGTAGACGGCGATGACTGATCCGACTGATCTGCGTTTGGAAGAGCTGCGTGCTCGCGTCCCTATTGTGGATCCCCGCGGCGGTCAGCCCACCCCTGCTTTCATCCGGCAGTGGAACGAGCTGGTGGGCAGCCTGACTTTCACGATCGGTGCAGAAAGGCAGCAGCTAACCAACCAGGCCCAGCAGATCATCCGTGTCCAGGAGAAGTCCACGGTCCCCGACGGTATCTTGTTCGTGAAATCGGCTGCTGATCTGGATCCGTACCTGTCTGGCGACGCCTATGTACTTCCGGACAAGCTGGTTATCCCCGTCGGCACCGTCGACCTGGGCGACAAAGCGCTGGAGATGTCCACCGACACTGTGATCAACGGGCTGTCGAAGGGTGCGTTCATGTCCTCCAACGCCTCTGGCGTGCTGCGTGCTACACCTTCCGTAGCTTCGGCGGTGATTGTCCACAATACGGTGTTCATCGCCACTGCAGGCCCTGTACTGGCGTTGGAGGGGCCTATTACTCAGCAGCTGAATCTGGATTTCGTGGGGGTGTTCGGACCGTCCGCCGGCACCATTACCGGGTACGACGTCTCGAGCGTGAAAAGCTGCTTCATCGACTGCGCTGATGGCATCACCTACGACGGTACCACCAACAAAATCTTCATCATGGCCTCTCCGTTTTACAGCATTACCGGATCGGCCATTCGCCTGGCTGCTTCACTGGTCTGCGACGTGGCTCATATCGAGTCGACGTTCTTCAAATTCGACTCTCCGGGAGTAGGGGTAGAAGCGGTCGCTGGTTACACAGTGGGTACTGGCCTACTGGTCACGTCTTTGAAACTGGGAACGCTGACACTATTTTCCGGTCTGTCTCCCGCCGACACCAACTGGAAAATGGAGAATAATCAGGGGTCGAAGGATTCATCCGTTATTGGGGCTTACATCCAGGATGTTGGTACTGAGACGACCACCATAACCACTGCTGGGGTGGCAGTGAAGGCTAACATCACCACTTCAGCTTCCATCTACAACGAGCGTTTTAGCCATGCGAACAACCGGCTAACTTACATCGGGCAGGACACAGTCTCGGTACGGTTGTCAGTAGAAACGAGTATGGGCAAAACATCGGGAGCTGGTGCTGATGACGCGGTTTTGCGCCTGGCATTGAATGGCGCCCTGATCACTACTTCGAGAATGGGCGCTACTCTTCGAGCATCCGGAGAAACAGTGAATATCGGGCTGGCTGACGTAATTGAAATGTCCAATGGTGATTACGTGGAAGTTTTCGTGGAAAACGTGACATCCACCAGAGACATCACGTTAGCGGACACTAACCTAACCATAGGCCAAACATCTTGACACCGGTGCAGCGCCGCCGCAGACTGCGATCATCGACTGGAGGACACTGAAATGCGCACGAAACTTGATCGAAACAGCTTTACCAATGTGACATCCACCACCGTGGACACTCTCGTGTCATTGTCTGGTGATGCCCTGTTGTATTTCGTGGCCACCGGCGGACCCGCCCCGTCCAGCAACGACGATGGACACCCTTTCCGAGACGATGAAGCCGTGGTGGTCCCCACTGGGCTGGACATCTATGCTCGAGCGCTGGGTAACAACGTGCATCTGGTCCATACAGCGTTCGGGGTGTGATATGCGTTTCAAGGTGCCGAATAAGGCGAATAGCCGGCTGCGCAAGAAAGATGACCGTCAGCGCCCGTTGAGCGGTGTTCTGTTTGGGGGGGTTCCTGTTGGCCCGGTAGACGAGCCGATGGTCCTTGAGTATGACACCTCCCTTGACACAGGGACCACCATTAGCCTTCCTCTGGCTGCACAGGGGGGTTCATTGGTGGATGTAGAAGTCGATTGGGGGGACGGTAACATAGAGTCCTTCACCACTACAGGCAGTAAAGATCACACTTACGCATCGGAAGGTACTTACACAGTTACAATAACAGGGGATTTGGACCAGTACGGAGATTTCGGGGCTTCCCAGCCTATGCTGACGGCTTGCACATCTTTTGGAACGCTGGGCATCTCGTCATTGTTCGGTGCTTTCCACGGGGCTTCAAACATGACTGTGGCTCCAGATAATCTACCATCGACCGTTACACAGTTAGCAGCCATGTTTAAAGACTGTACTTCCTTCAACTATGATGTCAGCGGTTGGGATGTAAGCAATGTCACCGGAGCCAACACAGTATTTGAAAACTGTACTGTCTTTAACCAGCCTATTGGGGCTTGGGATACGTCGTCCTTCACAACAATGTCTGGTGTTTTTAGAGACGCATCCTCTTTCAACCAAGACCTATCTTCTTGGGACACTGGTGGGGTGTCCAGCTTTACTGGTATTTTTGATGGCGCGGTGGCATTTGATCAGAACATCGGATCTTGGAATATTGCTTCGCTGGGTATTGCCAACGATATGTTTTTAGGGGTGGCACTGTCGACTACTAATTACGATGCTTTGCTAGTCGGCTGGGAGGGGCAGGCCCCCGTTATACAGGATAGTGTGTCTTTCCACGGTGGTAATTCCACCTACTCCGCCGGTAGCGCTGCAGAGACGGCCAGAACCAACCTGATAAACACCTACAGCTGGACCATCACTGACGGGGGATCTGTGTAATGGCGAAAGTGGCCGGAAAATCAGCAAGTAACAAATGGGCGGTGTGCTACAGCGACGATCACTCTGTAATTCATTTCGTGTTCGTGGCTCCGGGTCAGGTTTGCGACACCGGACAGCCCAATTTCGAGCTTTACAACAAGGAACAGGATGCTATCGACCGGTGCCTGGAGCTGAATCCGGATTGGAAGCACCCGGCGAAGCAGTGAAAGTCCGCCGCGCCTGCACCCTTGAGGTAGAGGAAGCCATCAACCACAAGGCCAACGTCGGCCATTTCGCGCCTCCTGGTGAGCATGTAGATTGCGGTGCGTTCTACCGGGCGAATGGTGGCAGGAATGTAGCATTGACCGCCGGCGCCGGGGTGATGCTGTTCTGCCCACTCGAGGACGACGAGTATGAGGTCCACTTTGCCTTCACACCACCGATCCGCGGTCCGCATGCACTGTCAGTCGCCAGGACCATGCTGGACCACGTATTTACACACTATGGGCCCAATGCTATAGTCGGACTGCCGCCCCGCGATAACCGCGCAGTTCGTACCGTCGGGTACCTACTTGGCTTCCGGCCCACAGGGAAAGTCACGACTGACAGCCTGGGGCGAGAGTGCATCGAGTATAGACTGGAGCGAGAGCAATGGGTGACGTAATTGGCGGGATCGTAGGTGGCTCCCTTCAAAACCGGGCAGGACGAGATGCCGCCCGCGAGATCCGGACAGGTACAGAAGGGGCGATTTCCAACCTGCAGCCCACTCAGGAGCGCGGTGAATCTGCCAGCAACCTGATCGCCAGTCTGCTGGGCTTGAGCGATGATCCGGGTGCCGGCGCCGTGGCCCTTCGAGACTTCCGTGAATCCACTGGTTTCCAGGATCGTCTGCGCCGCGGTAGTGAGGCCATTACCGGTAACGCAGCTGCTGCAGGTTTGCTGGACAGCGGCGCCACTGCACGTGCGCTACAGGACCGGGGCCAGCAAATGGCTTCTGAGTCCCTGAATAACTTCCTCGCCCAACTGATGGGTGTTTCCCAGCAAGGGTTTGGAGCATCCTCTGGTATCGCCAATCTGCGCAGCGGTGGTGCTACTCAGGCTGCTGGTGCCCGCGCCACTGGACGGATGGGACAAGCTGATGCGATCGGTAATGCCTTGGCTGGGATTGATCTGACACAGCTGTTCACCGGAGGCGCTGGTGGCTGAAGTCAACGTAGGTAATTTTCTTTCCAGTCTGTTCGGCTCTACCCCGGCCACGAACCGTCGGGCTACTCAGGCCAACACTGCAGCTACACAGACGGCAACAGCGCAGCGTCAGCAGCTGATCGACGCGCGTAACGCCATCGCAGATCTGATGGGGACGCCTGCCGCCGCCGACCCTGCTGGATTCGCGCAGGCACAGCAGCCTGGTCTGGAGCGTGGTGCACAGGCTATCCGCGGTCAGCAGGCTGAGACGGCCGCGCGCCAGGCTGAGACGACTGCCCAGCGTGAGCAGCGCCTGGCCGCCCAGCAGCAGGCTGAGAGAGGCCGGCAGCGCATGCTAAACGCCACTCGTCTGGCCAACGACCGGGTGCAGGCTGCTGCGAACGCTGGTGCTACTCCTGAAGAGATTGGCCGTGTGTTCGATTCCAGTATCCGGGTAGCACGCGGTGTGGATCCGTCCATCACCGACGAGCAAGTGGCTTTTCTGCGTGAGCAGGTGCAGCAAAACCCGGCCGCACTGGAGAGTATCATCACCGCGTTCGATCCGCCGCCGGCCACGGCCGCACGTGGTCCGGAAGCGCTTGGGGCTCCCCAGCAAGTACAAGTACCCGGCACTGACCAGGTGGGGTTGGCGGTACCGGTCGATATGGGTGGTGGCCGTATTCAATCTGTGTTCATGCGTGATGCACAGGGCGAGATTCTGCCGGCGGCCCGCTTTGAGCGTGGCCTGGCTGGAGAGGGCGAGGTTACTTTCAGAGATGAGCAAGGCAACCTTCAGGCTCTACAGATCCCGGGCACCGCTGCGGAAGCCGAAACCGAGCAAACCCGTGTGCGCACTGAGCAGACCCGGGAAGAGCTGCGTGAAGCAAACCGTGAACGTGTGGCTGAAGCACAGGCTGCCATGCGCCGTGCTGAGACAGAAGAGCAGCGTTTCGATCTGGTTGATGAACGAATTGACCAGGCTATAGACCAGGCTTCCGGCTTGACTGCCGGCCTTGGATCGGTCACTCGGTTCGTCCCCGGCTCTCCGGCAGCAAACTTGGCAGCTACGCTGGACACTATCAGGGCCAACGTCGGCTTTGACGAGCTTCAGCAGCTGCGTGACAACTCGCCCACTGGTGGCGCTCTTGGTCAGGTGACCGAGCGTGAACTGGCTTTCCTGCAGGCTGTGCTGGGTTCGATCGAGCAATCTCAGTCACCGCGCCAGCTGCGTGAGAACCTGGAGATCATGCGTCAGCAGCTGAAACAGTCTACTGAGCGCGTGAAATCAGCGTTTGAAGAGGACTTTGGTGTGGCGCCGCAGACGGGATCATCTCTGTTCGATCTGCAGGTACCAGAAGACGGACGGTCTACAAACGGTGGTTCCCAGCCGCAGAATGGAGGCACATTCCGCCGCAACCCTGAAACCGGTGTGTGGGAGATGACCAATGGCAACTGAAACAGTACGGCTGCCCACCGGTGAGCGGGTGCAAGTGGAGGTACCTGAAGGTCTGTCTGATCAGGAAACTGCGCAGTTTCTGCAGCGCGCCATCCCGGAGATCCAGGCATCTATGCCCCGGCGTACGACGCCACAGCCGGATCCTGCAGAGACAGGCCCTGCAGAGGCCACCGCCCGCGACCTGGGGCGCGTCTCTGCGCAGGATCTCAGCCCGCTGGAACGCCGCATAGAAGCGTTCCGTGGTGGCCTGGGGTCCGCTGCGTTCGGTATCGATGTCCCCATCTCTGCCATCGTGGCCAACATCCAGCAGCGTCTGCAGGGTGAGAATGTCCCCTTCAGTGAGTCACTGGAGTTTGCCCGTGGTCGCAAGCAGGCTGTGCGCCAGGAATCACCGGGCGCCGATGTCGCAGGCATGGCAGCTGGTACGGTCCCGGCAGTAGCCACAGCCATCCCCCGCCGCGGTGCGCAGCTGTTGGGGGAAGGGACTGAAACCATCCGTAGGCTGCTGGGTGGGCAATCCGGAAACGTGACCGCACAGACCGGCGCGCAGGGTGGTCGTGTGTCTCAGGCAGCGCGCGCCGCCGGCACCGGTGCTGCAGCTGGCGGTACTCAGACACTACTGGAGGAAGGTGACGCGGCCCCTGGCGCCGTTGCTGGTGGTGTGGTTGGCCCCGTGGCTACGGAAGTGGTGCGCGCAGCTTCGGCCGTGCCCCGTGTAGCCCGTCAGACCCGCGACTTTTTCACTGGCAATGTCCGGGACATCTCCCCAGGCATCAACGCGCTGGCCCGCCGGCTGCGTACCGATCCGGATGTACTGCGCAACCGTTTCGAGACAATGCGCCAGGATCTCGGCCGTCCGCCCATGATGATCGAGCTGCTGGACGACCTGGAGGCTCAGAACATCGGCCGCATGGCACGCCGCCTGCCCGGTCGGATCGGTGAGCCTGTTCTGGACGCTGTACGTGGCCGCTCTGTAGCCCGCCAGGCTGACACGGCTGAAGCTATTCGCGGTGGACGCCGGGATGTCACCCCGGAGTCTGCACGTGTAGCGCAGGGGGAGATGGCCGATCGACAATTCGGCGCCTTCGCTGACACCCCCATCGAGGTGGATCAGCAGCTGCGTGACTTCCTGGAAGATCCAGCCACTCAGGCAGCCATCGGCGGTGGTGTGACCGCTTCCGGCCGGGAGACGGCCCGTGAGCTGCGTGGTCGCATGCTGCGTGCACTGGACGGGGACGGCACGATCACCGCGCAGGATCTCGAGGACATCCGACAGGCCGCATCCGTGCCGGAAGTGGCGCAGGAGGCCCGTGCCATACTGACGCAACGTATCCCGGACGCAGAGCAGGCCCTGCAGTCGTTCGCGCGCCGTGCCCAGCGTATCGAAGGCATTGAAGCAGGCCGACCCCTGATCCGCACCGGCCGCTCCCGGTCCCCCGTCCCGGGTGGCCGTGAACAGGATCTCGAGGACGTTGTAGCGCGCGGCCGGGCTCCCGAACAGGCCGGGGTCCGCCGCGGTGCCCGTACAGAGCTGGCCCGTGGCGCGGAAGAGTCTCCTGGTAGTGCACTGAGAACGGTGCGCACACTGGCTGAATCGGAAGGTACTGGCCAGCGCGTCCAGCGTATTTTCCAACCAGAGGAAGCACAGCGTCTGCGCCGGTTCGGGCAGGCTGAGACGCGCGCCGCTGAAAGCATGGGGGCAATGTCCACTCTCGGCACTGATCAGCTGGTCGACCAGGCCACGGACCTGGCCGCCACGGCATCCCAGCTGGGTACACTGGGCGGCGCGGCCACGTCCGGACTGATCGTGAATCTGCGTGAGTTTGCCGGCCTGCCCCTGCTGTCCGCCCGCCGGGTGGCTACAGCGCTGACAGACCCGAACCGCACTGCAGAGGCTATTCAGCTGCTGCAATCACGCAACGTGGGCAATGAGACGATTGCGCGGATCCTGGACGAGCTGGCGGCCTCCGCTGGTGTAGTCGCCGCTGCGCAGGAATGAACACCGGGCTTGAGGGTTTTATGCTGGATGCACTACGTTTCCTGGAATCGGACTCCGCGGCGGTTATCATTTTGATGGTGGGTGTCAGCGTCTTGTGGATAGCACTTTCACGACAGGTGCACAACCACATTACCGCGCTCACCACCCGTCTGAATCACTGCGAGGAACGCCACGGGAAGTGTGAACGCCAATACCGCCAGCTGGCAGAAGCCATCAGCAGCATGCTGAAAAACGACCGGGAATCGGCCGAGAGGAACGTAGAGTATGTCCTACGAGAGCGAGAAGAGGACCAGGACGACTGAGTACGTGGTGCTGGCCCACGGGATCCGGCAGCTGCGCGCGAAGTCGCAAATGGAGCCACTGGCCCAGGCACTGGAAGCCCATGGCATCCCGGTGCACTACGCCAACTATGGGTATGTGCTGATCCCCACCACCAACGAGCGCGCGGTGCGGGCCATCACCAACGCCACCCGGGACGGGGAGGATCTGGTCTGCTTCAGCAACGCCGCGTGGGGCGGTGTGGTGGCTATCGAGAAGGGCCTGAAGGTGCGCCATCTGTTCCTGATCAGCCCCGCGCTCAATGCCGACTACGAGTTTCCGGGAGGCATCGAGACGATCACGGTATTCTACACCCCGTCGGACAAGGCGACACCGATGGGCAAAGCCTGGCGCCAGGTTACCAGGATCTTGCCGTGGCGCTGGAAAAACCCTCATGGCTGGGGGCAAATGGGCACTACTGGACCCACCCGAGATGATCCCCGTCTGGTCAAGATCATGCTGGTGGAACCGGTGGGGCATGGCTGGAACAAGCATTGGGAGACAGTGCGCCGCATCACCACGAAAATCTATCGCGTAAGGGGGCAAGGTGCTTAAACATTTCCGCATTGAAGAGCTGGTCCCGCCAGAGACCCACCAGCAGCGCGGTGACCAGTCCTGGCATCTCATAGACCGCACGGCCGCCGGCATCCTGGATCAGCTGCGCCTGGCCTACGGACCACTCACGGTCAATGACTGGCTGTGGGGTGGTAATTACACGATGTCGGGTTTCCGACCGCCCGGGACGGACGTGGGCGCCGATCTCTCCCAGCACCGGTTTGGCCGGGCCTTCGACGTCAAGCCCTCCGACACCACCGTGCAGCACATGTACGCTGACATCCTGGACAACATGGCGATGTGGAGGGATCTCGGTCTTACGGTACTTGAGGATGTCCACCACACGCCGACGTGGCTACACTTCGACGCGCGGTGGACGGGACAGGATGGGATCGTCGTGGTTCAGCCCTGAACAATCTCCCAATCGGTGGCCAGAACATCACTCTGACTGGCCAGCCACGGAACAACCGTGCCTTGCGCCGTTTTCATATCAATGTGTGGCTGGTAGTCGATTGTGGTCCCTTCCGGGTAGATGCCCAGCAGAGGCGGGCGGTTTACCTTGAACTGAGATCCAGGTACCAGGAAGAGAAACATCCCCTTCCCGTTCCAGCCCTGTCGTGCCACTTTGGCACCAGCCTTCAGCGCATTGATGGCGCTGCCGAAGTCCATACCCGTCGCCGGGGTGTAGGCGCGCTCGAATACTGCCTTGGGGGACCAGCTGACGTAACCAGCATATTGACTGGTGTTGGCCTGCCCACCATCGACGTACTCAACCAGATACCCTTCATCCGCACCGTCCTCGTCCTCGGGGAGCGCCCACCCACGGAACTCGTTGTATTCCAGCCGGGTCATGGGCAGAGCTTTGATCACTTTGTTTCCAATGTAGCGTTGCATATCGTTCTCCTACAGTGTCTCAGTGGGTGGGGACGATCAGCCCTGAAGCCTCTCTCCCATTTTCTTCAACAGCGACACCGCCAGCGCCTCCATATCCAGCTCTGGTGCCGTCTTGGTAGCCACGCGGCCCAACAGGACGTCGGCCAGGTGGTCGTAATCGACCGGGGCAGCGCCTGCTGCTTTCGTGAGGCCACTATCGGTATTTCCGGCGCCCTTGGTAGCGGGTTTCCTGGAGCGTGTCTCACGCGGCTTCACAGGGGCCTTCTCTGACTCCTGCTTTTTCGCATCCTCTTCGCCCGATTCCGTATCCTGTTCTTCTTCCTCCGAGACGGTGCCGACTTCATTGTTTTCCTCTTCAATTTCATCCGGGACGCCCCCTTCTCCAAACGCTTTCTGGATGCTGTCGGAGAAAGCGTCCATGGCACCGGACTGCTCTTCACCGTCGTCATCCTCTTCATCGGCCGGATCCGGCTTCTTCGGGCCCAGCTTCTTGCGCAGAGTTTTCTTCTGCTCCGTGGTGCCGGACGAGGACTTGGAGCCTCCGCCCCAGCCCTTCGGGGCCGCGGACTTGGTTTCCGCTTCCTCGGTGCCCTGCTCTTCCTGCTCCGCTTCCTCGGTACTGATGTCGTCCTCGGTTTCGGGCTTCTTGCCCCATACGGATCCAGTCTTGCCTCTCAGCTTCTTAACCATGTTGGTTTCCTCATTGCTTTGCGCCGCGACGTCCCCCGCGACTTGGGGATGTAATTCAGTGACCAGAGCGTTCAGCAGCTCTTTCTGCGTCATATCCTTGTGAGACAGTGCCTGCAGCACGATTTCATCAATGGTACCCTTCACCACCAGCAGGTGGTTGACGATCTTCTCCGCCTCGTTGCCAGAGCGACATATGCGGTCGATGAACTGCTCATACTCCTCCAGGTTCCATGTGGGGGTGAACCAGCACACGTTCCACGCGCTGCTCTCCTGCAGATTTAGGCCGTGGCCGGCGGATTTGGGGTGAGCCAACAGGACGGGGATGTCCCCCCGGTTCCACGCTGCGATGATCTCGTTGGACTTCTTCTCCGAGACGCCTTTCCCCAGGTGGGGGATGTCGCGGCCCAGGCGCTCGCGGATCATGGCCAGATCGTGCTGGAACTCATAAGCCACCAGCAGCTGTTCGCCGCCCAGCTCTTCGATCAGGTCCTCCAGCGCGTTCACCTTCTCGTCATGCACCTTCAGCGTTTTCCGGTTCTCGTCGTCCAGGCCCTGGGAGTAGACGCTGCCGTTGGCCATCTGGCGCAGCTTGGTGTAGACCGCACCGGCACTGGCCGCCTCTACGGAGCCATCGGTCATCTGCGCCAGCATCTTCTCTTCCATGTCCTTGTAATACTTCCACGCCTTGTCGGGCATCTCAATGTGGTGGATGTGGTCAGTGACCGGCGGCACGTCCACACAGTCCTTCGTGCGCATGTGCAGCACGTAGGGTGCGATCCGCTTCAGGATCTTCTGCTTGCTGCCCTTGCGCAGCGTCCAGTTGAAGCCGTCGTAGCTGGGCTGGAAGTACCGCTCCCGGTAGTGGGTGATGTAGCGCCCAAGACTGGCCCCTTCATCCAGGATCAGCATCTGGCCGAACAGATCCTCGTAGCCGTTGGCCGCCGGGGTGCCAGTCAGGCCCCATCGTCTGGCGCACTTGCGGGTACGCGCGCGCAGCTTCTTGAACCGCTTGCCCTGGGCATTTTTGAATTTCGTGAGCTCGTCAATGCACAGCGTATCGAATGGCAGATTGATCCCCGGTGGGTAGAGCCCGCACAGCCAGTCCAGGCCCTCCGGGTTGATCAGGAATATGTCGGCATCCACCCGCAGGTTCTTTTCCTTGTCCTTCCCGTGCAGCAGGGAGAAGCGCAGCTCCCGGAACTGCGTCCACTTCTGCGCTTCCTGGCGCCACACCGACTGGCACACCCGTAGCGGTGCGATGATCAGCATGCGCTGCGCCACACCCTGCTTCGCCAGGTTCATGAACGCTGACAGCGTGCAGGACGTCTTACCGAGCCCGGGAGAGAAGAACAGGGCCGCGCACGCATGCTCGACCAGGAACTGCGCTCCGAGCTCCTGGTGGCGCCGTGGCGCCCATAGCTTGTGCTTCGGCGGCACCCGGCGGGTGGGGATGGTCCTGTCAACGACTCCGAGCATTATGCACTGCCTCGTCTATTCGGGTTTTCGCATCACGCAGATTGTCGCACCACGTCCTGTTGTAGCCGGCCCGGTCCAGGTAATCCAGCCGGCGCTGCTGCAGTGGGGTGGGCTTCTTCCCGCGGCTCTTGAACTCGATGAACAGGGGGTGCCCACCAGGAATCAGGAACAGGACATCCGGCCACCCGGCGCGCAGACCAGGACGGAACACCATGCGGATCACTTCGATGTTCCAGCGATCTTTGGCGTAGGCAATCGCCCCCGTCTGGATCTTCTTCTCGTCGGTCGGATCAGCCGTAGACACATGGACCTCCCGCGCTGGCGCTGTATGGGCACCAGCAGCACTTGTCGTTGGGACGGGGCGCGAAAACGGTGTCATTGAACATGGGCTGGACCTTCTTCGTCCACTTGTCGCGCAGTGGAATTACCTGGTCAGCTGTGAACGTCTCGATGTCCTCGTCGCCACTGTCGACGTACCAGAGGCGGGTGACCACTTCCTTGGTGCCACGGAACCGGAAGAACGTCGCCAGCGCAAACAGCTCCATCTGCTCACCGTTGTCGCCGTACTTCTTACCGGTCTTGAAGTCGATCACGTCGGCCGTATGGTCCTCGTACTCCACCCCGGCGTCGAGCATCACCCGCAGCCACGTGTCCTTGCCGAACCAGCCGGTGGGGTGCCACGCCCGGTTGAAGCCCCACTGCTGCTCCGCGAACACGTCCAGGGATGCCAGTTCTTCCATCTGGTCCTCGAACAGCTTGAAGGAATCGGGCACTGGCAGCCCGTCATTCAGCAGGAACTCTTCGCCCTCTTTGTGGATCACCTTGCCGCGCTCCATTGCCGGTGATCCGGGGTCGGGCAGCTTGTCGATGTGCTTGTACTTGAAGCGCGCCGGGCACTGGTCGTATAGGTTATACCGACTGAAACTCCAGGCGGTGATCGGGTTTTTCTTCATTGTGGCATTGCTCATAGTGTCACCCTGTCGTGGCTTTGATGATTTCGGCTGCTTCTTGCGGGACGATAGCGTTTCCGTAGGCGCGCAGTCGTCCCACTCTGCCGGGAATCCCATCAGCCAGCGGGAATGTGCCGGATTCAACTGGCCGCCATTTTCCGTCCCGGCAGAAGAGCCAGTCAGGATCGTTCCATTCGGTTTGAGGCGGGCCGGCCCAGCCAGCTGAACCGCCGACTTCAACGCCATCCCTCCCTGTCTGCCCGGCGGAATCTTCGCGCCGGTTGAGTCGTTCGCTCTGGTTGTGGGCCAGCCCGCCAACTGGGCTTGTCTCGGAAGGTCTCGCGGATTCGACAGGTCCCCGCCGCTGTTTCGATGGTCCCGGACCACTGGCGTGTGCCACCCGCCTCGCAACAAACCACAATCGCTGTCGAATGTGCGGCGCGCCGACGCCACAAGCTGGCAGTACGACCGCCCCCGTGGCGTAGTCTTGCGCTTCCAGTGCATCCTGTAGATCATCGAGCCAGGCCCACTGCTTGCCGGAAGCTGCTGCTGCAACCTGCTCTCCATACACTGCTGAAGGGCGGCACTGGCGGATGAGATCCAGCCATTTTGGTGCAAGGTGTCTGTCATCGTCGTATCCTCTGCGTTGTCCTGCGTTGCTGAACGGCTGGCATGGCGGGCTCCCGGTCCATACGGGCTTGTCGTCCGGCCAGCCTGCCAGACGTAGGGCCAGCGACCAGCCGCCAATGCCGGCGAAGAAGTGGCATTGCCTGTAACCGGTAAGATCGCCCGGTTGCACGTCCACGATGCTACGCTCGTCGACGTAACCAGGCGCTATGTGGCCGGCTTCGATCAGATTGCGCAGCCACTGTGCAGCGTACGGGTCGATTTCGTTGTAGTAGACGCTCACGCATCACTCCACTTCTCAAGTTTGCCCCACGCGGGCCCTACAGCCCCGTCACTGCGCATGGGGACATCCAGACGGTCCCGGTCCATGCACTCACGCAGCAGCTCCATCTGTTCACGCTCCTGGCCGATGGGGCAGCTGATATTGATTTCATCGTACACGGTCACCAGGAACCGGGCGGTGCGGTCGGGGTGGAAGTACCAGTCCAGCAGCGCCTCTTTCGTCAGGTCAGCCGCGCTACCCTGGCACAGATAGTTGAGCAGCTGGTACTCGTAGGTCTGACTGCCTTTCGGTGACCTGCAGTAGTACCGTCGCCCACCCCACGTGTGTACGGGCAGCTTTCGGCGCACCAGGCGCGTGATCTCGTCGTTCACGATCCGCCGTCCGGGCAGCGCTTTGTCATGGAACGCCTTGTACCGGCGCGCTTCAGCGTCCGAGATCCCCAGCCTCTTCTTCACCGCCGGGATGCCACCGCCGTAGATGGCCAGGAAGTTGAGCCCCTTCACCGACGTGCGATCCATCACGATGCCGGTCAGCTTCTCCCCCTCGTCCTTCACCCAGCCGTGGGGGTCGAGATCCGGATTCTCGCAGTAGGCACGGAACAGCGCGCCCGACTCGTAGTGGGCCAGCACCCGGACCTCCTGGCCACTGAAGTCGCGGTACATCCACACGTGGCCCTCGTCGGGCAGCATGTACTCACGCACCAGCGGCAGCTTCATCAGTGTCTCACCCGGCATGGCTGCAGACGGGATGAAGTCGGGGTGCTGGTAGCCGTCGCCGCGGTCCTCGAAAGACTTGGCGATGTTCAGGAAATTCGGATT
>CAZOVB010000052.1:0-31658 GCA_964583095.1 uncultured Planctomycetaceae bacterium | reverse complement strand
ACGAGGCATCACCTTGGGGACAAGGTGATGGCACCCGAAATCGCTGCCGTCGGCCGGCGCGTGGGAGCCGATTGTAGGGTGGGACACTGCGAGAAGGACAGCGTCCTTCGAGCGTTTCCCACGCGCTTGCCGACATCGGCTGGATGCAAGCCCCGGGTTATCCGCGTGGGAGGCGATGAAGGACGCATTCGGACGCAGTGGAGGCACGGACTTGCTTCGCAGGTCCGTGGCACCCGCGCTGGGGGGGCGAGACGCGGAAAGACGTGTTCGGAGGCCAGCGAGGCACTGCCGATGGCACTTTCACCTTTTACCTACTACTTTTTACCTGGCCGAGAGGCCGATCCCTCCTACCTGGCCGTGAGCCGGCGCGTGGAAGCCGCTGGGCAGGGGCGCACCCGACGAATCACTTGCTGGGGCATCTGCATTGGCTACGTTCGCTCGCAACGTTGGGCATCCGTTGTGCGGCTGCACAGCCATCTCAGCGTTCTTCATCGCGGTCGGTGGCCACCGGAGGCGGCGGGGTCAGGGCGGAGATCTCCTCTCGCTGCCGGGGGGACATCTCGTAGTCGCCGGCTTCCAGGGAGGGCTGGATCTGCTCAAGATTTCTCGCCCCGATAATCGGGGCCGTCACGGCCGGGTGTGATTTCACCCACGCCACCGCCAGTGTCACCGGATGCACGCCGGCCTGGTCGGCAAAGGTGGAGAATGTCTCGGCGATGCGGTAGTTCTCCTCATCGCCGTAGCGCGTGGAGTACATCCGGTTCGTGCTCAGCCGGCCGGATTCATCCTTGCCGGCGGGGGTATACTTGCCGGTCAGCAATCCGCCGCCAAGCGGGCTGTAGGGCGTAACGGCCAGGTTCTCCGCAGAGGCCAGTGGGAGGATCTCCACCTCTGCCGTCCGCTTGGCCAGGTTGTACATCGGCTGGAGTACGTGGATCCCGGAGAGATGATGTAGCTGCGCCCGCCCCAGGGCCTTTGCGATCTGCCAGGCCGAGAAGTTGCTCAGCCCCGCATAGAGAATCTTGCCCTGGCGGACCAGATCGTCCAGCCCGCGGAGTGTCTCATCGATCGGTGTCTGCGGATCGTCGTGATGGCAGAAGTAGACATCGATGCGGTCGGTATCCAGACGACGAAGCGAGTCTTCACAGGCCATGCGGATCGTCCGGCGTGAAAGGCCCCGCTCGATCCGTCGGTCGCCGGTGGCAAAGCCGACCTTGCTGGTAATGACCAGTTCGTCTCGCTTGCCCTTCATCAGTTGGCCGAGGATCTGCTCACTGCGCCCGCCGGCGTAGACGTTGGCACAGTCGAAGAAGTTGATCCCGACGTCCAGGCACCGCGCGAACAGCTTGGCCGAGGTATCCTCGTCGGCATCGCCGCCGAAGCTCATGGTCCCATAGCAGAGGCGCGAGACCTTCACGCCCGTGTTTCCCAGTGTCGTGTATTGCATGGATCTTCCTTTCCGCTCGGGGTTGAAGGGTCACTAACAGCCTATCGGCGTGGGTATCGCTTGTCACGACAAGCCGGGCCGGTCCTGGCCGATGGTAGCGAGTTCTGGAAAGCAGGGGGAGGTTCGGATAGGCTCTGGTGAGCACTTGGCAGCAAGGGAGACTCCTATGAGCGTAGACGATGCCAAACGGTTCGAAAAGCTTCTTCAAAGCCAGCCGGCCTGCGTGCGGATTACGACCTTCGAGGAAGTCGAGGCCTTGGAGGTGCTGCGCGAAGTGGCGATGGAGCGGCAGAAGCAGCTTCTGGTCTGGTCGGCCGGGTACGGAATCCGAGACGGTCTGCTGGATGCGGGCGAGGCAGAGGCCGAAGCCCAGACCGATACCGCCGGCCCGGCGTTGAGCTGGATCTGGGCTCACCCGGGCGGGGGCATCTATGTAATGCTGGACCTGGCCGACCATCTTGAGTGTCAGGTGACCAAGCGGATGCTTCGCGACGCGATCTTCGCGGTCCAGCGTCGCGGGGCCACGCTGGTGCTCGTGGACTCCAACAGCAACGTACCGGACGTCGTGGATGCCTACGTGACGGATTTCGAGCTTTCCCTGCCCGACGAGAAGCAACTGGATCGCCTGGTGCGCCGAACCATCAAGGAGTTCCACCGTCTCAGGCCTATCGACGTGGACATCACCCGGAAAGGCTTTGCCGCCATCGTCAAGAACCTTCGGGGCCTGACCCGCCGCCAGGCCGAGCAGGTGGTGATCTCTGCGATCGCCGATGACCGGAAACTCGACGGCGAGGACGTTAACCACATCCTGGCCTCCAAGCGGAAGCTGCTCCAGACCGACGGGCTGCTCGAGTATGTCCAAAGTCCGCTGACACTGGAGGAAATCGGCGGGATGCGCAACCTTAAACAGTGGCTCGGGCATCGTAAGCGGGCCTTCGAGGACCAGGCGGCCGACTACGGCCTGACGCCCCCTCGGGGCGTGCTGATGCTGGGTGTGCAGGGAGCAGGCAAGAGCCTCTGTGCCAAGGCGACGGCGACGGCCTGGCAGCAACCCCTGCTCCGGATGGATCCCAACGTGCTCTATTCCAAGTACATCGGGGATTCGGAACAAAACCTCCGTCGGGCGCTGAAACAGGCAGAGAGCATGTCCCCGGTGATCCTTTGGATTGACGAGATCGAAAAGGCCTTTGCCTCCGCAGCCGCCCAGAGCAGCGACGGGGGGCTGAGTAAGCGCATGTTCGGCTCGCTGCTGACCTGGATGCAGGAACACGAAGCGCCGGTTTTCGTGGTGGCCACCGCCAACGACATCGAAGCCCTTCCCCCAGAGCTGCTGCGAAAAGGGCGTTTCGATGAGATCTTCTTTGTCGGACTGCCCAGGAAGCCCGCGCGAAAACAGATCTTCAAGATTCACCTGACGCGTAGAAATCGGCCGGTCGAGAACTTCGACCTGGATCTTCTGGCCGAGGAATCCGAGGGCTTCAGTGGAGCCGAAATCGAGCAGGCGATCGTCTCTGCCCTGCACGAAGCCTTTGCCTGCGATGGAGAGATCGATACCGATTCGATCTTCCGGGCCATGGAGAACTCCCCGCCGCTTTCGGTAACGATGGCCGAGAAGATCCAGGCTCTCTATGCCTGGGCCGAGGGACGCTGCGTGCCGGCCGACTGATCAGGCCCCTCCCCCGGGGCAGCGACTGCGCATGGCCGGGGCAAAGGGGCTTGATTTCCGGCCTGGCCCTGCAATACTACAGTGGATATGCAAAGCCCCGCCGAACAGTACCTGTCAGTCTCAGGCGTCCTGAACGAGGATTGACACTGCGCGGGCTTTGCGCCGGAGACGACCTTCGAGCCCCGCGCGAACCGCTCGCCGCGGGGCTTTTTCGTTGCCGCCCGATGCGAGGCGAGGCAAAATGACCCCACCGCCCCAAGCGGCGAGATGGAAGGAGATCCCATGGCCGGCTATGACTTTACCGCCATCGAGAACAAGTGGCAGGACTACTGGCAGAGACACGAAACGTTCCGCCAGCCCAATCCCGGCGACAAGGACTTTGTCGATAAGCCCAAGATGTACGTGCTGGACATGTTCCCGTATCCCTCCGGGGCCGGTCTGCACGTGGGACACCCCGAGGGCTACACCGCCACCGACATCGTCTCGCGCTACCACCGGATGAAGGGGTGCAACGTCCTGCACCCGATGGGGTACGACTCCTTCGGCCTCCCGGCCGAGCAGTACGCGGTGGAACACGGCATTCACCCGCGGGTAACCACCGAGGAGAACATCGCCAACATCGAGCGACAGATCAAGATGTTCGGCTTCAGCTACGACTGGTCGCGCCGAATTGCCACGACCGATCCGGCGTACTACCGCTGGACTCAGTGGATCTTCCTTCAGATGTTCAACAGTTGGTACGACTTCCGGGTCAACCAGGCCAGGCCCATCTCGCAGTTGGTTCACGACCTGGAGGCCGGAGAGCTGCTGGTGGATCTCGGCGGCAACGTCGTGGTGCCTCCCCCCGGGCAGGACATCTACAGTGTCCTGGGCATGCCCTCGGGCTATCTGAAGTTCCCCGAGATGGAAGACCAGGAACAGCGCGACGTGATCGACGCTCAGCGCCTGGCCTACCAGGCCGAGGTCCCCGTCAACTGGTGTCCGCAACTGGGAACGGTCCTGGCCAATGAGGAAGTTACCAACGAAGGTCGAAGCGAACGCGGGGACTACCCCGTCTATCGCCGTAATCTCAAGCAGTGGATGCTTCGCATCACCGCCTACGCCGACAGGCTTGAAGACGATCTGGAGCTGGTGGACTGGCCCGAGCCGATCAAGATCATGCAGCGAAACTGGATCGGCAAGAGCACCGGGGCCGAGGTCGATTTCCCATTGGCGTCCGCGGCCGACGAGCAGTGGTTCGCCGACCGGAAGGAATCCGGCTTCCCCGCAGGCCAGGAAGAGCAGGTCCTCCGCGTCTACACCACGCGGCCCGATACGCTTTTCGGCGCTACGTACATGGTCCTCGCCCCGGAGCATCCGCTGGTGGAGCAGGTCACCATTGATTCCCAGCGAAGCCAGGTGGAGGCGTACGTTCACAAGGCCGTGAACAAATCCGAACTGGAGCGCACGGCCGACGCCCGGCAGAAAACCGGCGTGTTCACCGGCGCCTATGCAATCAATCCGGTCAACAAGGAGCAGATCCCGATCTGGGTGGCCGACTACGTGATGATGAGCTACGGCACCGGTGCGATCATGGCCGTTCCCGCTCACGACACTCGGGACCTGGAATTCGCCCGGGCGTTCGATCTGCCCGTGGTGCAGGTGGTGGATCCGGCCAGCGATGAGGACTGGCAGGGTTTTACCGGCAAGGGACAGGCCGTCAACTCCGGCAAGTACGATGGGATGCCCACCGACAAGTTCAAACAGAAGATCACTGAAGATCTCCAGGAGGCCGGCCTGGGGCGAGGCGCGATCAACTACAAGCTTCGGGACTGGCTCTTCAGCCGCCAGCGATACTGGGGCGAGCCGTTCCCGATCCTCCACTGCCCCGACTGCGGAACCGTCGGCGTCCGGGAGGATGATCTGCCCGTGACGTTGCCGGAGATGGATGATTTCAGCCCCGCCTCGGGCGAAGACCCCGACGCGCCCCCCAAGCCCCCACTGGGCAAGGCGACCGACTGGGTCAAGGCCCCCTGCCCGCATTGCGGTGCCCAGGCCCGGCGTGAACTGAACACCATGCCCCAATGGGCCGGCTCGTGCTGGTACTACCTTCGCTATCTGGATCCCAGAAACGACGAGCAGTTCTGCTCGCCCGAAGTCCAGAAATACTGGATGGGCTCGGGCGATGACGCCACCGGTGTGGATCTTTACGTTGGAGGGGCCGAGCACGCCGTCCTTCATCTGCTCTACGCGCGGTTCTGGCACAAGGTGCTCTACGACCTGGGCTGGGTCTCGACGCCCGAGCCGTTCGGCGAGCTGTTCAACCAGGGCATGATCCGCTCGTTCGCCTATCGCGACAAGCGCGGGGTCTACCTGTCCTACGACCAGGTCGAGACGTCCGGGGAAAAACCCGTTCATGCAGAGACCGGCGAGGAGGTCACCGAGTCTATCGAGAAGATGTCCAAGAGCCTCAAGAACGTGGTCAACCCCGATGAGGTCATTCAGCAATACGGGGCCGACACCTTTCGCCTCTACGAGATGTTCATGGGCCCGCTGGAAGCTTCCAAGCCCTGGAACACCCAGGACGTGCCCGGCGTGTACCGGTTCCTCCAGCGCGTTTGGCGCATGGTGGCCGGGTCCGAAGACCAGCAACCTATGGTGAGCGAGAAGGAGCCTGAGGAAGAACTCGAACGCGCCCTGCACAAACTCATCCGCAAGGTGGGCGAGGATATCGAGGCGATGAAATTCAACACCGCCATCGCGGCGATGATGGAATTCGTCAACCAGGCCTTCAAGACCGGGCATATCTCACCCGACCAGGCCAAACGCTTCGTGCTGCTACTGGCGCCCTTTGCCCCGCACATCAGCGAGGAACTCTGGGAGAGACTCGGCGGTTCGGAGAGCCTCTCGCATGCCCCCTGGCCGGAGTATGATGAATCCATGACCCTCGATGAAACCGTCGAGCTTCCCGTGCAGGTCAACGGGAAGGTCCGAGGCAGAATTCAGGTGCCCGCCGACGCCGACCAGTCCACCATCCTGGCGGCCGCCAAGGCAGAGCCCAATGTGGCCGGTCAGTTGGAAGGAAAGTCCATTCTCAAGGAGATCGTAGTGCCCGGGCGACTGGTGAACCTGGTGGTCAAGGAATAGCCTACTGTCGTCCCGAATGGCAGGGAGCCTTGCGGCTCTTCGGGCGCTGATTTCCTGCTGGAGCCCCGCAAACCCCAACGGTATCTTGTGTGAGCCATGAGCAACAAGCATTCAAAATCCCAGGCCGCCTTCGAGCGTGCCTGCAATGTCCTGGTTGGCGGGGTCAACTCGCCCGTTCGCGCCTTTTGCTCTGTAGAGATGGACCCCCCGTTCATCTCCCGCGCATCGGGGGCCAGGATCACCGATGTCGATGGCAACGAATACATCGACTACGTCGCATCCTACGGCCCGGCGATTCTGGGTCATGCCCACGAGCAGGTGATCACTTCGATCAGCAAGGCGGTCCGTCACGGCACGAGCTACGGAGCCCCCACCGAGACGGAGACGCTCCTGGCCGAGGCGATCACCCAGGCCTTTGAGAGCATTGAAAAAGTCCGAATGGTCAACAGCGGCACCGAGGCGGTCATGACGGCCATCCGGCTTGCCCGCGGCGCGACCGGACGAAGCAAAGTCATCAAGTGCATCGGATGCTATCACGGCCACAGCGATTCGATGCTGGTCTCGGCCGGAAGCGGCGCGGCCACGCTGGGCGTGCCGTCGAGCCCGGGGGTCCCCGCGGGGGCAACGGCCGATACGATCCTCGTTGCCTACAACGATCTGGAAGCGGTCGGCAAAGCCCTGTCGCAGCACGAAGTTGCAGCGGTTCTGATCGAGCCCGTCGCAGGGAACATGGGCTGCGTACCCCCGGCCGAGGGGTATCTGCAGGGCCTGAGGGAGGCCTGCGATCAGGCCGGAGCCCTGCTGATTCTCGATGAAGTGATGACCGGATTCCGCATCGCCTATGGCGGCGCCCAGGAACGTTTCGGCCTCCGGGCGGACCTGACCTGCCTGGGCAAGATCATCGGCGGGGGGATGCCCGTCGGGGCCGTGGGAGGGCCTGCAAGGCTGATGGACCACCTTTCCCCGGTGGGCAGCGTCTACCAGGCCGGCACGCTCTCGGGCAACCCGGTGGCGATGGCTGCGGGATTGGCCTGCCTCCAGGCGCTGCAGAACGACGGCGCCTATGAACAACTCGAGCAGACATCGGCCGCTCTGGCCGATGCGATTCTCGACGCCGCCGACACCGTGGGCGTCTCGGATGCCCTTTGCGTTCAGCGGGTGGGCAGCATGATGTGCTGCTATTTTCATCCGGGCCCGGTGCGGAACTACGACGACGCAGCCGCCGGCAACCGGGAGGCCTTCAACGCCTGGTTCGCAGCCATGCTGGAAGAAGGCATCTACCTGGCGCCCAGCCCGTTTGAAGCGATGTTCGTCTCGCTGGCCCACAACGAGGAAACCACCGACGCGACGGCCAAGGCAGCCAAGGTCGCCTTTGCCGCCGCCCGAAAACACCTCTCCTGATCCTCCCAAGCAACAAGGAGCAGCCAATGGCAGGTAGTGGCGATACGAGCAAAAACGGTTCGGATTATCTGCGGGCTTTTCACACGACGCGGCGATTCAAGAGCCTGATGATGCTGATCGTGCTGCTTTGCCTGGCTCTCCAGATCGGTGCCTACGCAGCCGTGGGCATCCTTGGGGTGGTGGATCCGCTCTTTGCCCAGGATCAGCCCTCTCCCGAGGCGGCAGAAAAGGCCGGAAACATACAGTTCATCCTGCTCCAGGCCATGCCGATCGCCAAGACCACCGCATTTGCCTCTGCGGCGCTGCTTTCGCTGGGATTGATGTTCGCGGCGAAGATTTCACTGGTGGACCGCCTGGGAGGCGCAGCGGGCCTGGTCGGTGCTTTTTTCTGGTCACTGATCCTTTTGGCGATGGTCACGCCGTGGCAGGACATTGTATCGAGCACCTACGCCTGGGGTGCGATGACCGACTACGCCGGCCTGACCCAGGCGGTGGGAGACGTACGGCCCGGATGGGCCTGGGAGCCGGCCTCGAAAAGGGCGCAGGTGTTTCATTACACCCGGATGCTGGGTTACCCGGTCGCAGCCCTTCTGGTTCTGGTGATCACGCAACTGCGGTTCAGAAGGGGCTATGCCGGCTTCGGCGCCGCAGTGGCCGGTTGACAGGGTCGCAGAGCGGTTTTTCGGCATGGCTGTTGCAGTTGACGAGAGGGCGGCCCGGCTGTAGCATAGGGGGTGTGCTACGGGACTGGATTCATCTTGGTTTTACCGGTGGTTTTCTGTTTCTGACGGCGCTGGCATGTCTGGTTGTGCCAACCGCCGGATGCGATACCTCCCCCGCCTCGTCTGAAGACCCCCAAGCCCTGAACCGCCGGGTGGCCTCTTCGTCGAGTCCCCTGGAGAATATTCTTCCCCACCGCCCTGCCGGCAGCGAGGCGCCACGAGAGATTCGTGCGATACGCCTGTTTCTCTACCGTCTGGAGGTACCCGTCGGGCAACTCAGCGGCACCGAGCAGGTCTGGAGCTACCTGGACGAAGAAGCCGTCGGCGCCTCCAAGAACCTGACGCTCGGGCTCAACGGCATCCGGGTGGGCCTGGGACGCGGGCAGGACTGGCCCGACGTGGCCGAGGCCATCCGTCGCCTGACCGGCCAGAGCCTGGCCGAAGGACTCAGTTCCATCCTGCCGGGCCAGGCGAAACACCTGGCGATGAAGAAAGAGCACGACCCGATGACCCTGTTCATCTTTCGCGACAATCGCACCCTTACCGGCCAGGACGTACCGGCCGGCGATTACGTGCTTACCCTCTCCTGCACCGTACATGAGAACGATCCGCGGGAAGTGTTGTTCACCGCCCTGCCGCAAATGCGAACGGTGGGCAATATTCCCGAGAAGCGCTTTCAGGGGCGCGTGATGAGTTGGAAAAAGGGTCCGAAGTTCGAACCGTTCCTGGCGGCGCTGTTTCAACTGCCCATCCCCAAGGACGGGTTTCTGCTCATCGGGCCCGGCAGCCAGTCCCGCAGACCTTCGAGCCTGGGCAACCAATTGCTTGTTTCACAGAAAGACGGCCTGCCGTTCGAGACGATCATCGTTGTCAAACCTGAACTCTTTTCGGCCCCCTTGATCTCCAGTAGAATGCAGTAAGCCCTGAGAGCAGAACCAACGCCTTTGCCGAGGCCCATGAACGAAGAGCCCATGCAACCCGCATCCCTGCCCGAGTGTTTCCACGAAGCGCTGCTTGATCAGTCCGCCGCGGGCGTGCTGGTTTTCAATGCCCAGGGCGAGGTCATCTACGCAAACCCTGCCGCCTCGACGGTGCTTGACCTTAAGCAGGACGACCTTCCGGGCCTCCCGCTGGAGCAATTGCTGGAGACCGAACCGGGCCGGCAGCTTTCCGAAGCGTTCCACCGCGCCCTGGAAGGCTGTCCGCGCGAGCAGTTGCAGGTACAGCTTCCCACCGGGCCCAGCCACCGACACCTGGTGGTGGACCTGGTGCGAATGGAAGCCCCGGAGAACACGCCCGCCAACGTCGCTGCCTGGATCGTCGACAATACCGCCGGAAGAGACCTGACCGAGCGCCTGGCCCAGGCGGAGAAGATGGCTTCGCTGGGCACCCTGGCCGGAGGCGTCGCCCACCACTTCAACAACATCCTGGGGGGAGTGGCCACCTTCGTCGACTACGCACTGACCAGCGGCGATACCGTCGCGATGAAACGCGCCCTGCAGATGACAGCCGAGGCGGCCTCACGGGCTTCGCGGATTACCCAGTCGCTGCTGAGCTTCACAAAGCACGAATCGCTCCAACCGGATCTGGCCGATCTGACCGAAGTGGTGCTGACCTTCTCTCACCTGGTGGAAAGGCCCCTGGCCGAAAAGGACATCGAGCTGGTCCTGGACGTCCAGCCGGTGCCGGTAATCCCCGTCGAAGCCAATTACATGCACCAGGTTCTGGGCCAGTTGCTCAGCAATGCCGAAGAAGCCATGGCCCAAGGAGGGCGAATCGAACTTTCGCTCCGCTCGCTGGAGAAGGACAAACTGGTGGAACTGTCCTTCGCCGACAGCGGAGTGGGGATCGAAGAGAAGTATCTTTCCCAGGTGTTCGAACCGTTTTTCACCACCAAGGGCCTGTTGGCCGGGGGAGATCAGGGCAATCCCGGCCTGGGGCTGAGCATTGTTCACGGCAAGGTCCTGGAAATGGGTGGAACCATCAACGTGGAATCCAGCCCCGGGGACGGGACACGGTTTGTCCTCCGCTTCCCCATGCCCACCCACCTGCAGGAGTGACAAGGCCCCGGCCCGGGCCTTGTCCGGGTTGAGGCCCCCGCTGACCGCCGACGCAGACGCCCTCGCCCGGGCGGGCAGAGCGGATATCAGGAGTCCGATGCGAGTACTGTTGCTGCAATTTCTCGATCCGCGCGACAAGCAAGGCCTGCCGGTCTTCAACCAGTCGCTGGGGGTTCTCTCGGCCCTGCTCAAGCAGGAGGGGATGGAGGTCCACCTGGAAGCCCTGGCCGGGCATCAACCCCGAAAACTCCACCGGGCGATCATCCACCGCAGGCCTCAGTGGATCCTGGCCGACCTGAATACCCGCACCTATCACTGGGCACGGCGCAACCTGGTGACCATTGCCGAGAAGTATCAGCTTCCCGTCCTGGCCGCAGGTCAGTATGCCACATGCAGATCCGCAAGGGCCATCAGCATTCCCGGAGTTGCCGCACTGATCCGAGGCCCCTATCCCCGGGCCGCCTGCCGCTTCCTCCAGAGCCAGGACTCACAAGAACCCGACCCGGACATCCCGGGCCTCTGGAGTCGCATGGACGGGCATCTCCTCCGCGCACCCCTGACCCGGGAGCCTCCCGACTGGGAGAATCTGCCCTTCGCCGACCGTTTGATCTTCCAGACCGCTGAGCAGGTCCAGCAGAGCGGCGAGTTGCCCTTCTCGGCTGTGCTGGGCTGTCCGCAATGGTGCGCCTACTGCATCAATGACTGGTACCTGGACCTGTACCCCCAGAGCAGGCAGTTCGTCAAGCGACGCGACGTGGAAGACCTGATCGAGGAAATCATCGAAACCGTCGCGACCTACCCCGCGGCCCGCCGCGTGGTCTTTCTGAATCATGCCTTTGCCATGGACCAAGCGTGGCTGGAGGAGTTCGCCGGGCAGTACCCCCGGGCCTGCGGGCTCGATATGACCTGCCATGTACGTCTCAATGCCCTGACCCCCTCGATCGTTTCCCTGCTGGCCCGGGCCAACTGCACCCGGGTTCATACCCAGATCGGTTGCGGAAGCGATTTCGTCCGCAACGAGATCCTCACCATGCAGACAAGCAGGGAGCAGATCGCCGAGTCCGTCGAGATGCTCAACCAGGCCGAGATCGAGATCTCTGCCGATGTGTTCATCGGAGCTCCTTACGAGACGGAAATCACCATCGAGGAAACGCTCGATCTGCTTGCTCGACTGGACATTCGAGACCTCCGGCCCAAGGTTTTCTACCCCCTGGCCGGGACCCGATCGGCCGAGCTGTGCACCGAAAACGGCTGGATCAGCGGCCACGACCTCACCGGCTACTGGGAGCAGAGAAGCATACTCGATATGCCCACGCTGCCGGGCAAGCTCATCGACAGCATTTACCGCAAGCTGCCCGATCTGCTCGTATCCGACCGGAGGCGCCTGCTCCGCAAGCTCCTCAACCGCAGTCGGCGCAAGCAATAAGCGCATTTCGGCCGAGTCGGCATTGCAATCGGCTCCTCGGGTGTCTAGAGTTGGCGTGAGCCTTGGAGGATGCCTTTGCTTCCCGCAACAACCAAGAAATGGCGGCTTTTCCGGTCCTGGACCTCCCGGCACCCGCTCTGGTGTGCCTGGCAGGTTACCTATCGCTGCAACTTCCGCTGCCGTTTCTGCCATTACTGGCGGGATCCGCTGGGCAGGCAAGACGAACCAAGCCCCGAACAGTACGCCCGGGCATCGGACAAGCTGGCATCGTTCGGGTCGCTGTTGATCAGCCTGGCCGGCGGAGAACCCCTGCTTCGGACCGATCTGCCCGAGATCATCCGGGCCGTGGGAAAACACCACTTCCCCTTCGTGACCACCAACGGATGGTTCGTAACGCCCAAGGTCGCCGGTCAGATCATGCAGGCCGGCCTCTGGGGCGCCTCGGTAAGCATCGACTATGCCGACCCGGAAAAACACGATGCCAAGCGGGGAATGCCCGGCGCGTGGGAAAACGCCTGGAGGGCGGTCGAGCTGCTCGGCCAGGCCCGCGTACATCCCTGGCAACGCGTCAATGTCATGTGCGTCCTGATGGAAGACAACCTGCCCGACATCCCCAGGCTGCTGGAGATGGCCGCGGATCGCAGCGCATACTTCATGGTCCAGCCTTACGGACAACTCAAGACCGGTTCCAAGGCCCACGTGCACCGCGGAGACACCGTGGGCAGGCGACTGCTGGCCCTGCGTCGCAAGCATTCGAACTTCCTGTCCAACCCGCAGTACCTGGCGCGATTCGACGACTTCCTCAGCGGGGGCGTCCCGGACTGCCGGGCGGGCAAGGCGTTTTTCAATATCGACTCGGCCGGGGATGTCGCCATCTGTGTCGAAAACAAGGACCGCCCCGTGGCAAACTTGTTCAGCGACAGTGCTTCGGTCATCCACGCAAAACTGCGGCAGGCCTCTGGCAGCAACCCCTGCAAAGCTTGCTGGTACAACTGTCGGGGCGAGGTGGAGTCCCTCTACAAGCCCGTTGGCGTGCTCCAAGCCCTGCCGACGCTGCTGTTGGATCGCGGGCAGGCTCGCAAGTAGACCCCTCAGAGCCAGAAGCTGCTATTGGTCGGGAGCCACCAGCTCAACGCGAAGGTTCGTGATATACGGTGAGAAGGTCCGCTCGGGCACTCCGCCAAAAAAGCCTGAAACCCAGACTTCCCCGCCCAGGCCGTGCCAGTTGCGCCCGCGGCTGTCCTTGCTGATGTGCCCGGCATAGACCGAAGCCCGCGCGTCGGGCCAGGTATTACCCACGAACAGACGGGGGTGACTGTCCTGGAACGTCCAGGTGGACCACTGGCCGGGCCTGTCACAGACCACCAACGGCGAGGCACCGACCATTTTGTCGGGTTTGCCGTCCTGGTCGGTGTCGGCGTAGACGACATAGCAGAAGGACCCGAGCAATCCGCCCGCGGTGTGGGCAATGCTCACCCGGTAGCTTCGCTGCCCCCGGCCTGGCGGAAGCGGCCAAAGCTGCATCCGATAGGGGCGGACCTTTCGCGCTGCCAGCGGCTTCGCCACGCCCCAGGCGGCGCGGGGAGGGGCCTGGCCGTCCGGCGGGGAGACTTTGCCGATCGGATCGAGGAGCCGCCGGGCCTGCTGGTCAAAAGCTTCGGAAGCTTTCTCCAGCTGCTCCATCCGCTCCTGGAGAGTCTCGATGCGCTTGTCCAGTTGCGCCTCCTGTCGGTCCAGCGCCTGGAGGGCCTCGGCGCTTCGGGTTTCCTTTCGGAGGGTCTGGAAGTCCTTCCGCGATGCATGGGCCTCGTCAAGTTCCTGGCCGGTTCGGCTCTGCTCGGCCAGGATGCGACGCGACTCGGACAGCAACGCCTTGGCCAGTTCCTTCTCGGCGTCGATTTCATCCCCGGCCGGCTCGTGGGCCAGAACCCAGCCTTTGCCGTTCCACTTCATATCGTTCCGATAGACCCTGGGCTGGTTGTAGACCACCACCCCCACCTCGGTGGAGACCATCGTGTGCTTGGGGATCGGAACATCCAGTCGGGCAATGCGGACCACCGAGGCGATGCCCTCGTTGGTCTCCGGTGGGGAGAAACGGTCGCGCACGTCCCCTGAGCTGTAGGTGACCTGGTAATAGACGACCTGGCTTTGCTGCTCCTGCTGGGCCGGCAGCGATGGGGCCCAAAGCAGGACGAAAAGACAAAGCGCCTTGTAGGAATAACGATCCGGCATGGCAGTCCTCGGAAGCTGGGATCCGGTGGGAATTCACGAAAAGCCCTTTCAGGCTCCGGGATAACATCGGATTGGCCGCCTTTGGTCTTGCGGTCCATGGAGACTCTGGAGTACGATCCGCACAGAAGTATTCAGACAGCTCAGGAAGGTTCCGGTTCGCCGCAGATGAACAAGATCCTCGACGAAAAACAGGTAGCCCAGGCGGTCGACCGCCTCTGCGAGATTGTTGCCTCGGCCATCGGCGACAAGCAGGAGGTCGCGATCATCGGCATCCGGACCCGTGGGGAATCCCTCGCCCGCAGGCTCCTGGCCCGGCTCCAGAGCCGGCACCCGTCGCTTGAAGTGGAAATGGGCGTACTGGATATCACCCTCTACCGCGACGACCTCTCCCGCCGGCGAGGCGTTCCGCTGGTCCGGGCAACGGAAATCGATTTCGACATCGACGACCGCTGGGTCCTGCTGGTCGATGACGTCATCGAGACGGGCAGGAGCATCCGCGCCGCCCTGGATGCCATCCATGATTTCGGCCGGCCCCGCGTGATACGCCTGGCCGTCCTGATCGATCGGGGAGGCCGGCAGCTTCCCATCGCCCCCGACTACGTCGGGCATCGCGCGATCGTGGAACCCACCCAGCGCGTGCAAGTCAGACTGAAGGAAAACGATGACACCGAAGGCGTCTTCATCATCGAAAAGCAGACCGACTGAACCCGGCCAGGATGCCCACGCCGACCGGAAACTCTGGACGCGCAAGGACCTGGTGGGGCTCGACGACCTGTCGGCATGGGAGCTGGAATTCCTGCTCGACAGCGCCGAGGGATTCGAAGAAGTCTCCACCCGGTCGATCAAGAAGGTGCCCGCCCTGCAGGGCAAAGTGGTCGCCCTGCTGTTTTTCGAAGACTCGACCCGCACGCGAATGAGCTTCGAGCTGGCGGCCAGCCGACTCTCAGCCGACACGCTGATCTTCACCTCGCGGGGTTCCAGTGTCTCCAAGGGGGAAACCACGCTGGACACGGTCCGGAATATCGAAGCGATGGGCGTGGATCTCTTCGTAATACGTCACGGCCAATCGGGCTCTCCGCACATGGTCGCCCGGAACGTTCGCAGTTCGATTATCAACGCCGGCGACGGCCGGCACGAGCATCCCACCCAGGCCCTGCTGGACATCTACACCATCCGCCGCAGGCTCGGGCAGATCTCGGGTCTCAAGGTCGCGATCGTCGGCGACATTGCCCATTCGCGGGTGGCCCGGAGCAACATCCTGGGACTCCAGAAGCTCGGGGCCGAGGTCATCGTCGTCGGTCCGCCCACGCTGGTACCCTCGGCCATCACCGACATGGGCTGCCGGATCAGCCACAGCCTCGATGATATCCTGGGCGAGGTGGACGTGATCAACATGCTCCGGATCCAGTTCGAGCGATTCAGCGGGAGCCTGTTTCCTTCTCTCCGGGAGTACCACGGTCTCTACGGGCTGGACGCTTCCCGCCTGGCCCGCTGCCGAAAGGACGTGCTGATCATGCATCCTGGACCGATCAACCGCGGGGTGGAAATCACATCCCAGGTCGCCGACGGCAAGAACAGTTGCATCTTGGGACAGGTGACCAACGGGCTGGCCATCCGCATGGCCGTTCTGTACCTGGTCAACCAGGCCCGGCCGTGAGACGCAAACACGAAAGGCTTGCCTCCCCGGCGGGAATCTGCATAATCTCTGGCGAGGCATAAGCGAATCTGCGACCCTGATGACCCAGCTCGAAAGGAAAATGAAATGAAGTACGTATGCGATGTCTGCGGATGGATCTACGACCCGGCCAAGGGCGATCCCGACAACGGCGTGGAGCCCGGGACAGCCTTTGAAGACCTGCCTGATGACTACGTCTGCCCCGAGTGCGGCGCGGAAAAAGATCAGTTCTCGCCAATGGACTGAGAAACGCTGAGCAAACGTTTCCCCGGGCCATCTGCCTGTTGCATCCCTTCCGGATGGGACAGGCAGATGGCCCGGTTTTTTTCTGCGCAGCGGCAAACTCTTTGCGTAGTGGAATGCTTGTGTGGAAACCCTTTTCTCGGCCCAAGAGCTTTGCGCTCAGCCGCCCCCCCGGGGTCTTCTATCCTGCCCTGTGGGCCCAGGCCAGCCAGCGACGGCTTGGCAGTTCAACCGAATCCAGCAATTGCCCCCATCGCGTGTTCGTCCCGCCGGGACCCGGAGACTCCGGGCGGTCCGGTCGATGGGCCTCAGCGAGTTCTTCCACGGGCAGGTTGTGTTCCTCGGCCGTGAGCATGTCTGTGTCCTCTTGCATTATGGTTCCCGAGCCTGGATGGCTTTCATCAGATAGAACGCCGGAGTGGGCGTATTGTTTCAGAAAACTTCCCCGCGGGTGCAATCGACCTCTTTTGCGACTCCACCGACTGGATCGGAGACAAAGCGCCCGAGCCTTGGGAGAAACCAGCCAGGCTCTGGGAAATGAGGCCCCGCGGAGACCGCGCGGGGGGGGGAAAACACCCACCGGCCTGAGGAAAAGCGCCCGATCTGCCCGGAGCAGTCGGTCCCGTGCAAAGACAGAACCCCGCCGACGGGCAGCCCCTCAGGCGAGAACTATGACGACACTCAGGGCGACCCCGGTAAACATCAGCGCATAGCCGAGCCAATAGAAAACCCTTCCGGGCTTGCCCAAATCGGGCTGGGCATGGCCCGACTCGCGACGTTCAGAGCTGATCGAAACACGCCCGATGGAAAACAGCAGGAAACCTGCGGCGATCATCCCCAGCACGATCCGTCCGGCCAGGGCTGGATAGACCTGCAGCGACGTCACGACGATGCTGGCAAAGAGGCTCAGCCCCCAGCACATGCCCCGCAGGGCCCGCGATGAGACCGGCCAAACGTCCAACCAGCGATGCTTCCGGGCTTGTGTATCCTGCATAATCGCCTCCAGGGCAATGAAGAACTCCCGCTCCTCCAACAGGCAATATTCTACCATGGAATGCGAAAACTGTCGATAGGGTCGACTCTTCCAAAGCCTTGGGTCGTTGCCCGCCGAACCCCTGGCTGTTACCATCGAAGCATGGAGACGCGTTTCGCCCTGCTGCGACATACCGGTTACGGCCCGGACCATTACGATCTGATGCTCCAGCGGGGGCAGGTCCTCTGGACGTGGCAGTTTTCGGTCAATCCTGCCGCGCCGGGCACGGTCGGGCCCCTGCCATGCAGGCGGATCGCCGATCATCGCCTGGCCTACCTGGACCACGAGGGCTCGGTAACCAGGGGACGAGGCGAAGTGAAGCGTCTGACCGGCGGCCAGTGCAGCCTGGTCCATCAGGGTCCTGTTCTGCACTTGGAGATCTCCGCAGGCCCCATGCAGGCCTCGTGGCGACTTGTAAGAGGCGAGGGAGAGGGAGAGAACTGGGAACTGCGAAAGGAGAGCCCTTCAGCGTCGCAACCGCGATCTTGACGGATCCAGCCACAGTTGGATCTGCTCTTGGTCGATGACGATCTTCTCGATGCGGACCCGCCGGGTCGAACTGCTGTCGCTGCCCATGCTGCGGGCTACGGGTACGTCAAATTCCGCGGGCAACGGCTGATCTTCCAGGGCGGAGCCGAGCACCGCCGGCAGAACCGTGGCCGGTGCGTCCCAGATCCCCCTGTCCGGATCGCTGGCGCTGTCGCCGGCCATCTGCTTCATCGCGCTGCCGGCCTGGCGCAACTGACTGCGGACCAGGGCCTGGGGCACCGGCAGAGAGCCCACACGCACCGCTCGGACCTCCGTTCGTATCCGATCTTCGACCACTTCCAGGGCAATTTCGATCGAGAGAATCTTTTCGTGCCGGGTCGATTGGATCATGAACACCATCGAGCCGTCACGAAGGTCGACGGCCGGCCCGGCCAGGCCGATCTTCTCCATCCGCTCGCGGACCGAGCCGGGCCTGGCATGGCGAAGCTCGGTGGCGATCTCGTCCAGCGAGGCAAGGTAGCTGTTGATGCGATTCTCGCCAATGACGTACTTGTCCAGTTGCCCGGCCTGGACCAGGTTGTGGAAGTCGCTGATATCGCTGGGCAGAATGGTGTTGGCCACCTGGAGCCGTTCGGCGTGGCTGAGTTGGGCCGGGTGGTAGCCTTCGGGAACCTGGCTGATCATCCAGTAAAAGACCGCCGCGGTAATGAGGACCACCAGCACGCTGATCAACAGCACCCATTTGATCGTTCGCAGGACTCGCATCGGCGCCTTCTGTCTTACCTCAGGTCAGGGGACGGGGCGGAAGTACCTTCGGACCCAATCGCGATAGGCATACGGTACCGCCTCGGTTCGCAGCGCGTCCGTGGCTCGCCGTCGGGCCTCCAACCATGCGCTGCTGGAGGAAGTATACTCGATCCGACCGCTGCCGCCACCCTCGGACCCGGCTTGGGCCCTGCCGGGCGCATCTTCGTAGCTGCGATGGTAGACAAGGACCTCCTCGCGCCCGCCCTCCGGCTCACGCGGCGAACGGGGGATGATTTCTCCCACGTCCGACGTCTCTCCCGATGCGTCGGATGCTCTCTCGCCCAAGGCCCCGGCAAGTCGGTTGCCTGCAAGCGCCTCCAGATCCACGCCGGAGCGGGCGAGCTGATCCAATGCCTCCCGGAGCTTGCGACTCTCTCGATCCTCGACGGCTTGTGCAGCCTGTCGAAGGAGTTCGGCTCGGGGGGGATCCTCGTTTCGGGCACGACGGAGCATCTCCCGGGCCAGTTCCATACGTTCTGCGGTATTGAGTTGGTCCAGCGACCCCGACAGGCGCGCAGCGAAAGCATCGCTCTGGGCAACGGGCGTAGCCACGTAGGCCGCTGCGGCCAGCAGGATCAGCGAGATCAGAGCTCCCGCAAAGCCTGCTCGCGTCCACCGCGCAGGGGACCAACGGCCAGGCGGGTGAGCCCGGAGGACTTCCAAGGCCTGCCGCTGCACGCATCGCTGGGCCGGTCGATCCTGCCCTCCTCGCAGTTGCCAGGCGGTGGATATCCGCAGGGCGCCGCAAAGAGTCTCATCCAGTTCACGCGCGGCCCGGGCAAGACCCCTTTGTCTCCAGGCGGCCCCGGCCCCGGCCGGGAGGCAAAGAAGGACCCACAGCAGAGCCCACTGCCACATGGCCGGCAGGGCAGCTTGACCGAAGAGCCCTGCAAGTGCCCCACTCAGACAGACCACCGCGGCCAATGCCATCGGCACCTGGCAGGGGCCGGCGTCGTACCGACCGGGAAACAGGCGGCCGCGAAAGAACAGTCCGGCACACAACGTCAGAAAGCCCCCAAGCGACCAGAGGCCGGCTCCTGGCCTCCCGGCCGGGAAGATCCACCAGCCAAGCAGGACCCATGATCCGGCCAGGGACACGGCGACAACCGAAGCCATCGCTGCTTCCAAGGCTCGTAGAAGCATTCGCCTTGCCGCGGCTCTTCGAAGAATCTTTTCGAGTTGTTCCTGCACAGATACGGCCTTCATTCCACCAACTCAGACGCTCGGGGAGACAGGTCGGTTCGAAGCGGCCTGGAGGGAATCATTGCCCGTCAATTCGGGTGACCCGGTCCATTGTCTTGCGAAGCGTGATCTGATGATAATGGGACGCATCCAGGTAGAGAAGAAGGGTCTCCCCGTCGACCTGCCTGAGATGGCACTGGAGTTGACCGACCGGGCCGGACAGTTCGAGTCGGTAGATGTCGTCGGCGACCGCTTCGGCTCTGCCGGTAAGACCGGCCTCTGCCAGGGACACCTCCGGCGGGAACTGATCGTCCCGGGCGGAAATTTCGATATTGACCAGCGGGAGGTCCTGGATTGCGCGCATGACCGGGTCGCGCAGCAGCGGTTTCAGATGTCTAGGCGGGCTCTCCTGGTAGACGCCTTCCAGCGGCATGGCAGATGGCTGGTATTGGGCTTCGATCTCCAGTTGCCCCAGCGAGGCCACTTCCACCGTCCCTCGCCGGAAGGTTCGCGGGACCTCGAAGAGGATCGTAAAGGTTTCATACCCCCGCGGGGCCAGATGGATATCCGTGCTTTGGGTTGGACGGTTCCGCCAGTCGCTCTGGGGCAAAACGCCCATGGCGGAGACCGCGTGGGAGTCGAATTCCAGGATCACCCTGGCCGCATCCAGCGTCACCTGCACCGGCTCGTCGCCGGCCCGGATCCCGGCGGTGACGAGGCAGTACAGGCTTTCCAAGGCGGCAGGGCGCCTGGAACCGGGCAGAAGCACCCCCATGGTCGTGCTGACCTTCTTGATCTGTGCGAGAGCTACCGGATCGGTATTGTCGGGCTCTGCGGGATTCACAGGGGTCTGCGATGGACGATTCGACTCGGGTCCATCGGGATCCTCGCCAGGACCTTCCACTTGGGCGGGAATTTGCCCAGAATTCTTCCGGCTCTGCTGGGCCGGCGCCTGGTTGTCTCGTTTCCCGACAGATAGAAGCAGAACGATCAGAATCAACAGCGTCCCGGCGGCTCCCCCGGCCAGGACTACCGGCTTTCGCCAGCTCCCGCGCGATTGAACTTTCCTGTGGGGCATGCGGGATGTGCCTCTGGAAGATGAGGCCTCCAGGGCGGCCGAGGCCATCACGTCCATGTCCTGCTGCGGATCTTCGAGGAAGGTATCTTCTACGTCGATATCGTCCTCGTCCTGTTCGCCGGGGAAAGGCACTCGAAGCATGTGGTTGCAACTCGGGCAGCGACATTTTTTTCCTGCCTGGCGGATACTCACCTGGAGTCTTCGATGGCAGCGGTCGCATTCGGCGACAAGGTACGTTGTCTTGCTCATCGCCTTGCGGGCAGCGGATGCGAATTCCTCCTCTTCCGGCCGGCAAGGCTGGGTTGCCTGGTGAGCATCCTCCTGACTGTCGGAAAGATGAACGTTGATGTCGCGGTTGCAATGAGAACACCGGACCGCCTCGCCCGCGGCGCCGGGATCGACTTGGGTCATTCTTCCGCATTGTCCACAGAGAATTTGAACCACGATTGGCCTCCTGCCTGCCCGGGAAAATCGAAGACTTGAAGGTACCTGCCTGGGTTTTCTACTTCCTGTAGTCGCCCCAGGAGGCCATGCGCATCATTATAGGGATCTTTCCTTTTCAAGCTCCGGGCGACATTGCTTCTATCGGTACAAACCGGAAAGGATCTTGCAGGTTTCGCCCGGGCAATATTGCTACCAGGCCAGGATTCGGCGAACCATGGATGAGATTTTTCTGCCGAGTTTTTCTTTTTGCTGCGTAACTCTATAATGCACAAGACCTGCGCGGCTTGAGCCGACAGGAAGATGCAGCGGAAAAGAAAAAACGGACACCTTCGGGTGATCCCAACCAGGGAGAAAATCATGAACTCTTCGCACCGTTGGATGGCTGTACTCGTTTCTGCACTGGCCCTGTCCGCAGGCTGCACCAAAACCGTGCATGTCGCCTTCGTGAACGAAGGACAGAATCCACTGGCCTTTTCGATCATCGATGGCCCCGAACACATCGCCCAAGAGCCGGCCGGGACGCTGGATCCCGGCGAAGTCTATCGCCGGACCTTCAAGATCAAGAAGGACAGGCTCCCCCAGACCTATTCCTGGACGGCGTCGGCCATGTCGGGCAACAGCGTCCGCGGCAAATTCACCATCGACGAGGAAAGCCAGGACCACTACACGGTCTGGCTGCCCAAGGGCCCCTACTGGGACGCCGTCGAGTTCACCGAGTACAAGCGGACTCGCAAGGTCAATGACGTACCCACACCAATTGGAGAACCGCAAGGCGTCGTCGAATAGACCAGATGTCTCAGGCCGACCTTGTCACTTGGAAAACTGTCTCCGGAAAACCGCAACTTCTGAAAACCTGTGTCTTGAAAGAGAGATCTTATGCATCACCGGACCCTCTGCGGGATCTTCGCTGTGCTCTGGGCACTGGCATTGACGGGCTGCCAGAAAAATGTAAGTGTCTATGTCCGAAACAATTCCGACAAGCCCATCCAGTTGAGCCTCCAAAGGCTCGGCCAGGCGGATGTCCAGGATCTCGGAACGGCCGGTCCCGGCGGTCGGGTGGAATTCAGCTTCCATGTCCCCTACGATGAATTACCGGAGACTTATGAGATCAACTGGGTCACCCAAGGGCCCCTTGGCACGCTCAAGCGGGCTACGGCCTTGACGATCCTCCAGAGCACCCGTCCACCGCTTCGGGTTGAACTGCCGGCGGGAACGGTTTCCGAAGCCGGCCAGTAGCGGATCGCACTTGCGCGCATGACCGATCTCACGGGTCCCGGCATACAGGAGCCAACCCATGGAGTCGATCAACGCGATTGAAAAAGTGCGGTTCAGTTCGGCCAAGGCCCAGCGTGTCCACTTATTCCAGAGGGCAGAGCTGCTCTGTTTCGAGCCCGACCAGGAAATCAGCGTTCAAAAAGGCTCCTGGCGTTACTACGTGATTGCCGGAACGGTCACTTTTGCCGCCGGCGAGGAAGAATCCTCCCAGGCTTCTGGACACCTGGTGCAGATGGAGCCCGGGCAGAAGCATCTCCTGGCGAATCGCAACGAGGTTCGCGGGATCGTACTGGCCCTTAGAAGCGACTGAGGCATTTGAGCTATGTTCTTGGCCGGCTTGGCCCAAGAGCGATCGGGGACTTCCAAATCGATTATTTCCTTTCTGGATTCTGGCCAATTCCTCTGCCTTGGGGTAGACTCAAGCTGCCCCGTCGGCGGGGAAGATGAAATCCTTGCCCCCGGGGATCGACAACCCTTTCATAACAGGCCTGCGTGCGGAAAAAGAGGACGATCATGGCATTCTGGGACAAAATCAAAGGCGAATTGATCGACATCATCGAGTGGATGGACGACTCGAATGACACGATGGTCTATCGGTTCGAGCGCTATGGCAACGAGATCAAATACGGCGCACAGTTGGTGGTGCGGGAATCGCAGGCGGCGGTCTTCATCAACGAGGGGAAGCTCGCCGACGTGTTCCTTCCCGGCCAGTACACCCTCGAAACCCAGAACCTGCCCATTCTCAGCACGCTCAAGGGCTGGAAGTACGGCTTCCAGAGCCCCTTCAAGGCGGAAGTCTACTTCGTCAACACCCGCCGCTTCACCGACCTGAAATGGGGCACGCGCAACCCCATCATGCTCCGCGATGCGGAGTTCGGACCGGTGCGCCTGCGAGCCTTCGGCACGTATTGCATGCGGGTCAAGGACCCGGCGACCTTTATCCGCGAGATTGTCGGCACCGATGGACACTTCACCACCTCGGAAATCACCGATCAACTGCGCAACATGATCATCACCCGCTTTACCGACCTCCTCGGCGAAAGCAAGATTCCAATCCTGGACCTGGCCGGCAACTACAACGAACTCAGCGACTTCTCCACCAGGAAGCTCGGGCCGGAAATGGAACCCTACGGCCTGGAGATGACCAAGCTGCTGGTGGAGAATATCTCCCTGCCCCAGGCGGTCGAGGAAGCCCTCGACAAGCGGTCGAGCATGGGCGTGGTGGGCAATCTCAATGCCTATACGCAGTTCCAGGCCGCAAATGCCATGGAAGACGTTGCAAACAACCCTTCGCAGGGCGGTATGGCCGGGGGCGGCATGGGGATGGGAATGGGCTTTGCCATGGCCAACCAGATGGGCCAGGCCATGTCCCCCGGCGCCGGCAACCACAACAGCAACGCCTCGCCCGGGGCCCCTCCCCCGCCCCTGCCCGGACAGGCAAGTTTCTATGTCGCACTGGACGGAAAACAGGCCGGGCCCTTTGATTCGGCCTCGCTTGCACGCCTGGCCGGAGAGGGCAAGGTCAACCGCGAGAGCCTTGTCTGGAAGCAGGGCATGGCCAACTGGACCCCGGCCGGACAGGTCGCGGAACTGAGCAACCTGTTTGGCGCTGTGCCCCCGCCGCTGCCCGGACAGTCCTGATCCTCCCAAGGGCCAGAAAAGATGACCGATTCGAAAACTTCCCCTCAGCAAACAGACAATCCCCGCAATTTTCCGTGCAAGAGTTGCGGCGGGACGATGGTGTACCAGCCTGGCGCCCAAAGCATCACCTGCCCCTACTGCGGCCACGCAAATGCCATCCCCGCCGGGGAGCAGGACATCCAGGAATTGGATTTCCACGAGTACCTTCAGACAATCAGTCAACACGAGGAAGTGGAAGAAGCCTCGGCAGTGCGTTGCTCGGCCTGCGGGGCAGAGACGACGCTGGATCCGAATATCGCAGCCGACGCGTGTCCGTTCTGCTCCAGCCCGCTTCTGCCTGAAGAGCACAAGGTTACGCGCATCAAGCCGCGCTCGCTGCTGCCCTTCCGGATAGACCGCCCCAAGGCCCTGGAAGCTTTTCGCCGGTGGCTCAGCACCCGCTGGTTCGCCCCCAACAAGCTCAAGCACTACGCCCGGGCCGATTCCAGCCGCCTCAGCGGGATGTATGTGCCCTACTGGACCTACGACTCCAAAACGACAAGCTGGTATCGAGGCGAGCGGGGCGAGTACTACTACACGACCGAAACGTACACCACGCGCGAAAACGGTAAGACCGTCACCAAGACCCGACGCGTCCGTCACACCCGCTGGTATCCGGTTTCGGGAGTCGTCTGGCGGAACTTCGATGACATCCTGGTCCTGGCCAGTAGATCGATGCCAAAGAAGTACGCCGACCGTCTCGAGCCCTGGGACCTGCAGAACCTCGTGGAATATGACGGGAGTTACCTGGCCGGCTTCCGGGCTGAAGCCTACCAGGTCGACCTGGCCGAGGGATTCGACGAAGCCAAGGACGTCATGGCCGGCTCCATCCGCTCGGACGTCCGACGGGACATCGGCGGAGACGAGCAGCGGATCCATACCATCCGGACCCAACACGATGACGTGACCTTCAAGCATCTGCTGCTGCCGGTCTGGATCAGCGCATACCGTTACAAAGACGAGGTTTATCGCTTTCTTGTCAACGCACGGACCGGGGAGGTCCAGGGAGAAAGGCCCTACAGTTGGGTCAAGATCGCCCTGGCAGTCCTGGCCGGACTGACGGCTGCGGGGCTTGCCTTCTATCTCATTCGAAACTTCACCTGAGCGGATCGCAGAGTTTTCGTTGTTTCGGCCAGGACTGCCAAAGCTGCGCCGGCGGGGGGAAGAGCGGTCGATTTGGCATGGATCTCAAGACTCCGATCGTTCACAATACACTGTTTGTACAGGTGTTATATGTTTGGCACACGCATTGCATCGTATTGTGGCGAGTATAAAGTAACCAACAGACCAATCGCCTCGCCTGGGCAACAGCAGAGGGCGGGAATTCAAAAACGAAGGCAAAAACCGCAAGAGGTAAACCAATGGCATCCAAGAAAGTAATCGGAATTGACCTGGGCACGACCAACAGCGTCGTGGCCGTGATGGAAGGCACCAGCGGAAAAGTCCTTATCAACCAGCAGGGCAACCGCCTGACCCCCTCGGTCGTCGGCTTCACCGACAAGGGCGAGCGCCTGGTGGGCCAACCCGCACGCCACCAGCAGGTCACCAACCCCAATAATACGGTCTTCTCGATCAAACGCTTCATGGGCCGAAGGCATAATGAAGTCAAGCAGGAAGAGAAGATGGTCCCCTACGAGATCACCGGTGGCCCCGAGGAACTCGTCAAGGTCAAGGTTCGCGACAAGGAGTACACGCCGCAGGAAGTCTCGGCGATGGTCCTCCAGAACCTCAAGAAGACCGCCGAGGACTACCTCGGAGACACCGTGGACCGTGCGGTGATTACCGTCCCGGCCTACTTCAACGACTCGCAGCGTCAGGCGACCAAGGAAGCCGGCGAAATCGCGGGCCTCAAGGTCGAGCGTATCATCAACGAACCCACCGCAGCCGCTCTGGCTTACGGGCTGGAGAAGAAGACCAACGCCAAGGTGGCGGTCTTCGACTTCGGCGGCGGGACGTTCGACATCTCCATCCTGGACATCGGCGACAACGTCTTTGAAGTGCTCAGCACCAACGGCGATACCCACCTGGGCGGCGATGACCTGGATGAGTTGCTGATCAACTACATCGCCGATGAGTTCAAGCGAACCGACGGCATTGACCTTCGCAACGACGCAATGGCGCTTCAGCGACTCAAAGAGGCGGCCGAGAAGGCCAAGTGCGAGCTCTCCACCGCCATGGAAGCCAACATCAGCCTGCCCTTCATTACCGCCACGGCCGAGGGGCCCAAGCACCTGACGATGACCATCTCGCGGGCCAAGTTCGAGCAACTCTGCGAACCGATCTTCGATCGACTCGTGGGGCCCTGCAAGAGCGCCCTTTCCGATGCGAAGCTCTCCTCCGGGGAGGTCGACGAGGTCGTTCTGGTCGGCGGTTCGACCCGGATTCCCAAGGTCCGCGAACTGGTCAAGGAGATCTTCGGCAAAGAGCCCAACAAGTCAGTCAACCCCGATGAGGTCGTCGCCATCGGAGCAGGCGTCCAAGGCGCGATCCTTACCGGCGAGGTCGAGGAGCAGATGGTCCTTCTGGACGTCACCCCCCTGTCCCTGGGCGTTGAGACCCTTGGCGGCGTGATGACCAAGCTCATCGAGCGAAACACGACCATTCCGACCGAGAAGAAGGAAACGTTCTCCACGGCTGCGGATAACCAGACAGAGGTGACCATCCACGTGCTCCAGGGCGAGCGCGAGTTTGCCCGCGACAACCGGACGCTGGACCGCTTCAATCTGACCGACATTCCGCCGGCGCCTCGCGGCGTGCCGCAGATCGAGGTAACCTTCAGCATCGACGCCAACGGTATCCTGAATGTTTCGGCCAAGGACAAGGCCACCGGCAAGGAGCAGTCGATCTCCATCAAGGGCGCCAGCGGCCTGAGCCAGGAAGAAATCGACAACATGCGGAAGGACGCCGAAGCCCACGCCGAGGAAGACAAGAAGCGGCGGGAACTGATCGACCTGAAGAACCAGGGCGACCAGCTTGCCTACCAGACCGAAAAGATGCTCAACGAGCAAGGCGAGAAGGTCTCCAGCGAAGACCGCAGCAATATCGAGTCGGCCCTGAGCCAGCTCAAGGAAGCCCTCAAGGGCGACGACGCCGAAGCCATCCGCCGAGGCATGGAAGCGCTCAACCAGGCTTCCCACAAGGTAGCCGAAGATATGTACAAGCAGGCCGCCGCTTCCGGCCAGGGCGCCCAGCAGCCCGGCGGAACCGACCAGGCCGGCTACCAGGGCGAGGGCTCTGATCAGGGCTCCGGCCAGGACGAAGACGTCATCGACGCCGAATACGAGGTCAAGGACCAGTAATTCGCTTCACGGATGACTTTCAAGGGCCGAGGTGGTACACGATATCGCCTCGGCCCTTTTCCTGCGCGGGGCCTCTTCGAAGGGAAATCCTCCTGGAGTTGTACTCCGGCCTGGGGAATCTTACGTTTCCTGGAGGTTGAGGTCTGTTCACGCTCGCTTGAGAAGGGGGATCCATGGACGGATTGCAGAAGATTACCGCCTTGTACGGGCCCCTGAGCTCCAGCCAGCCCGCCAAGCCGGATCCAGTCGCTCAACAGCCGGTGGTTCCCGCCGCCCCCCACACGAGCAATTCCTCGCCGGATGGCCGGCCCTGCCCGGCAGCGCGTTCGTTGGACGAGGTCTTCGGAAACACGATTGCCCTGCTCAAGGATCTCTCCCGGGCCAGTATGAACCTGGCCCAGGCAACAGAGCAAGCTGCTCGCCGGAAGGGATTGGCCCTGCAGGAGTCTCCCCGGCCGGACAAGCCTCCCAGACAGGTGGATACGCTGGCCTGAGGCCGGGTCTTGCCCCAGGATCGGACAAGCCATACACTTGCCGGCCTGAGGTGGCAAATGCCCTACGACGCGATTGAACCTGAAGAGATTACTGTCCGCCCGCTTCGGGAAAGGAAGAGCTTCCTCGATATCACCGAGGCAGCGGTCGATTCTTCCACCAAACCCCCCCCGATCCCCGATGCCCTGGCCCGGAAGTTCGACGCCCTGGCCGGGAAGATCCGCGCCGCTCGCCAGGCCGGGGCTTCGGTCATGCTCGCCTACGGGGCGCACCTGATCAAGAACGGCGGCGGCCTGCTCCTGCGCGACCTGATCGAGAAAGGCTGGGTGACACACCTGGCCACGCAGGGAGCGGGGATCATCCACGACTGGGAGTTCGCCTTCCTGGGCAAAAGCAGTGAATCCGTGCGGGAAAACGTCGCAAAGGGTTCATTCGGCCAGTGGGATGAGACCGGCCGATGGATCAATCTTGCACTGCTCCACGGAGCGACCCGAGGGCGGGGCTTCGGCCGATCCATCGGGCAGCTCATTGCCGGTCAGGGCCTGGAGTTGCCCGATCCGCGAGACCTGGAGCAGACGATTCGCCAAGGACCGGCTGATCCGTGCACTGCAGCCAGGGCGGACCTGCTTGCGATAATGCGACGCTTCGACATTGCCCCGGGGCTCCACGAAGTTCTCCATCCCTTCGCCCGGTTCAGCGCGACCGCCGGGGCATTCGAGGCCTCTGTGCCACTGACCGTGCATCCGGGAATCGGCTACGATATCTTCACCAACCATCCGCTGTTTTCGGGCGCGGCGGTGGGTAGAACCGCCGGTACCGACGCCCGCATCTTCGCAGCGGGAGTCCGGAAACTGCGTCAGGGAGTATATCTCTCGGTAGGCTCTGCGATCATGAGCCCCCAGGTATTCGAAAAGGCCATGTCCCTGGCCAATGACTATCACCTCTCCCGCGGCGAGGGGCCCATCATGGACCACACGATCGGCATTGTCGATATCCAACCGGGAGGCGACTGGGACTGGAGCCAGGGGGAGCCCCCCAAGGACCATCCCGCCTATTACCTCAGGTTCTGCAAGAGCTTCCATCGCATGGGCGGACGGGTCAACTACTGCTGCTGCGACAATATCACCGCTCTTTTGCATCTGTTTGGCCGCTTGGGGTAGTTTTGCGGCAATCTGCCCTGCAATAGCTTCGCTCCCAAAGCGTTACTCCACCTGTGCATCTGGTTCCAATGGCGAACATGCACAAGAAAACCATTTTGGCCACAGGAGAAATACCATGTGCAGAACCCTTCGGATCAGTATCGCTTTGCTGTGCCTGGCCTTGACTTGCCGGATCGCGCCGGCTCAGCAGGAAGAAAAACAAGGCCGTGATCGTCCGCAGCGCCGTGCATCGCGGCGAAGCAGTCGGCAGGAGGGCTCGGTATATACCGAGGAGCAGAAGAAGATTCTTGCCGAGGCGATGAAGGCAGCCCGAAATGCCGAAGACCGCGCCCAGGGCCGCGAAATCATGGCCGAGGCACGCAAAAAGGTCATGGAATCGCTGACCGACGAGCAGAAGGCCGCCCTGGCCACGCTTCGGGAGCAGAGGGCCTCGCAGGCCCGGGCCAGGTTCGAAGAGATCCTCACCGAAGACCAGAAGAAGGTCCTCGCAGAGGCCCGCGAGAAAGCCGCCAAGGCTGAGAACCGCCAGGAGAAGGCTCGGATCATGCGACAGGCCATGGCCCAGGTTCGGGAATCCCTGACGCAGCAGCAGAAAACTCAGATGCGTCAGCGGGCCCAGCAGCGCAGCAGAACAGGTCGCGGCGGCGGGATGATGTCCGTCCTGAATGACGATCAGAAGAAGATCCTGACAGATGCACGGGAAAAGGCCGCCAAGGCTGAGACACGCCAGCAGAAGGCCCAGATCATGCGAGAGGCCATGCAGCAAGTCAAGGAATCGCTGACCGAGCAGCAGAAGGCCCAGATGCAGGACCAGGCTCAGAAGCGTCGCAGGGATCGAGACGGGGACAACCCCGGCCAGGACGGCAAGGTTCGCAAGCGTCGCGGCGACCGAGACCGACAGGGGCAGGACAAGGGCGACCGGGATCAGAAACGTCAGGGCCGTCGCGGACGCAGGGAGCAGTAAAGCCACCAGAGGAGGAGGTTGAGAGCGTCTTGCAGCCTCTTGCAGGCGGAGACTTCTTTGGAACGCCCCGGCGCAGAGGGAGGTGCCGGGGCGTTTGACTGCGCTGTGCGATCTTGCCTCGCAGGTTTGCCACACTGCAGCGGGAATCCTACATTGCCAGAGGCACGGGTGTTTCTCGGCCTTGGAAGGCAGCAAGCAATGGATGGAACAGAAGTTACCCGCGATGGCGTTCAACCGCCCGTCGAGCCCTGGCAGATTGCCGTAGGCGTTCGGCTGCTCACACCCAGTGAGCATCGCCAGCGCCAGGCGTATTTCGCCAGGAAGACGCGTCTTGAGATTCCGCCCCAGCGGTGGCAGCGGGCCATCGGCCTGCGGCTGCTGACTCCCCTGGAACAGGAAGCCCGCAACGCGTATTTTCAGCAGAAAGCGCAGGAAGCCCTCCTTGGCCGGCGAAGCAGGATAGCCAGACGGGAGGTGTCATAAGACCCGTCTTGGCAAGGGTTTGTTCACCGAAGTCCCCTCAGCGCCGGTTGGCCTGGTTTTCTTCCTCGCTCGAACGATACAGGCCGGGCCGGAACCGCGAATTCCCCGTTCACACAGCCGATTCTCCCCCTTGACCGAAAAGAGACTCGCTCGTAGAATCTGTCTTCCGTTTGGAGGAATTCGGACAGGCTTTCCAAGGAGGAACAGGATGATTCAGCATCGCCCCACGCGAGGGGAAAACGCCGCATTCTGCCATTTGAACGACGCTGCCCGCGTGCACGTGCAGCAGGTTCTCCTTCAGCAGAGCCAACCCGGCCAGAATGCCCCTGCCCCCCGGCCGGGCGAGCGCTGATTCTCTCAGCATCTCCCTGGTCTGGAGTGAGTGACAGAGGAATTCTCTGTGTTGAGCGTTGGCGAAGGGACTGCTGTCGAAGGCGGCTGACCTGTCCTCCAAAGCCTTGGGGAAGGCGGATACAGGCGATGCCACAGCATTGTCGCAGTAGCCGGACGATGAGAATCCCCGCCTTCTCTGACGGTTCTCCGGTTGCCCCATCCCTTCCTGACTTCCGCACTTGTCTGAGATTCGCGTGTAAGTCCCTATTTGACAAGGGGGGTGTTTGGGATTTGGGTGTCCCGTGCGTAGAATCGGGCCATGTTCGTGCGTCAGAAGCAGAATCGATCGGGCTCGATCAGCGTGCAGGTCATCGACAAGACCAACGGCTATCGCGTGGTCAAGACGATCGGTTCGGCGCGGGATCCGGAAGAGGTGGAGCGTCTGGTTGCGTTGGGCGAGCGTTTCATTGTCCGACAGAGCAAGCAGTACTCGCTGTTCCCTGCTGAGCAGTGGGACAATGCCGTCATTCTGGACTTCGTTGAGACCCTCCGCAACGCTTCCATTCGCTCCATCGGCCCCGAGCTGATTTTCGGCAAGCTGTTCGATGAGATCGGATTCAACGCCATTGCCGAAGAGCTCTTCCGTGATATTGTGATCACTCGGCTGGTGTACCCGACCAGCAAGCTCAAGACGGTCGATTATCTGTATCGCTACCAGGGCAAGACGGTCCAGCCCGACCAGATCTACCGCTTCCTGGATCGCCTCAACGAGCAGTACACCCCGCAGGCCCAGCGGATCGCCTACGAGCACTCCCGCCGGATCCTCGGCCGGATCAGTGTGGTCTTTTACGACATGACCAGCCTGTACTTCGAGGCCGAAGACGAGGACGACCTGCGTCGGATCGGCTTCTCGAAGGACGGCAAGTTCCAGAACCCGCAGA
>CAZOVB010000051.1:0-31802 GCA_964583095.1 uncultured Planctomycetaceae bacterium | reverse complement strand
CATGGCCAAGAAAACCAAGCACGTGTACTTCTTCGGCGGCGGCAAGACCGAAGGCCGCACCGACATGAAGCAGTTGCTCGGCGGCAAGGGCGCCAACCTCGCGGAAATGAGTTCGCTGGGTCTGCCGGTACCCCCCGGTTTTACCATCACCACCGAAACCTGCGCCGAGTACTACCAGGTCGGGCAGAAGTGGCCTCAGGGTCTCCAGAAGGAGATCGAGGACAACATCAAGACGTTGGAGAAGGCCACCGGCAAGACCTTCGGCAAGGGCGAGAACCCGCTGCTGGTGAGCGTCCGTTCCGGTGCGGCGGTTTCCATGCCGGGCATGATGGATACCGTGCTGAACCTGGGTCTCAATGACGACACGCTCCAGGCGATGATCGACCTTACCGGCAACGAGCGGTTCGTCTGGGACGCCTACCGGCGTTTCATGCAGATGTTCGGGGACGTCGTGCTGGGCATCGAGCACCACAGTTTTGAAGAAGCCCTGGACAAGGTAAAGATCAGGAACAAGGCCGATCTGGACACCGACCTGGATACCGACGGGCTCAAGGAAGTCGTCGACGCCTATCGCAAGGTCTACAAGAAAGCCGGCAAGAGCTTCCCCCAGGATGCCCGGGAACAGTTGGCCGAGGCCATCAACGCCGTCTTCGGCTCGTGGAACAACCCCCGCGCGATCAAGTACCGTCAGATCAACGAGATTCGCGGCCTGATCGGCACCGCCGTCAATGTCCAGACCATGGTCTTTGGCAACATGGGCGACGACTGCGGAACCGGCGTGGCCTTTACGCGTGACCCATCCACAGGTCGAAACAAGTTCTACGGCGAATACCTGATGAACGCCCAGGGCGAGGACGTTGTGGCCGGCACCCGCACCCCCCAGCCGATCAGCCAGCTCTCGAAGGTCAACCGCAAGGTCTACAACGAACTCGTCGGCATCCGCGAAAAGCTCGAACAGCACTACCGCGACATGCAGGATATCGAATTCACCATCGAGAAGGGCAAGCTCTACATGCTCCAGACCCGAACCGGTAAGCGCACCGCCGCTGCCGCCGTGAAGGTCGCCGTGGACATGATGAAGGAAGGCCTGATCAAAGAGGAAGAAGCCGTCTGCCGCGTCGAACCGCGTCAGCTCGACCAGCTCCTGCACCCGACCTTCGACCCCGAGGCCGAGAAGAAAGCCGACCAGATCGCCAAGGGCCTGCCCGCCAGTCCCGGTGCCGCAACCGGCCAGGTCGTCTTCCATGCAGACGACGCCGAAGCCTGGGCCGAAGAAGGCAAGAAGGTCATCCTGGCCAGAATCGAAACCAGCCCGGAAGACATCGGCGGGATGAACGTCGCCTCCGGCATTCTCACCAGCCGTGGCGGCATGACCAGCCACGCCGCCGTCGTCGCCCGCGGCATGGGCAAATGCTGCGTCGCCGGCTCCAGCGAATGCGTCATCAACTACAAGAAGAAGACGCTCACCGCCGGGGGAAAGACCATCAAGGAAGGCGACTGGATCAGCCTCAACGGCTCGACCGGCGCCGTCTATGCCGACAAGGTCGATACCGTCGATCCGAAGCTCACCGGCCCGTTCGGCCAGATCATGAAGCTCTCGGACAAGTACCGAACCCTGGGCATCCGCACCAATGCCGATACGCCCAAGGACACCGAGGTGGCCGTCAAGTTCGGGGCCGAGGGAATCGGGCTGACCCGGACCGAGCACATGTTCTTCGAGGGTGACCGGATCGTTTCCATGCGGAAGATGATCCTGGCCGAAGACGAAGCAGGCCGCGAAGCCGCCCTCAAAGACCTCCTGCCCCTCCAGAAGAAGGATTTCATCGGGATCTTCAAGGCCCTCAAGGGCAAGCCCGCTACGATCCGCTTCCTGGATCCGCCCCTGCACGAGTTCGTCCCCCACGACGATGCCGGACAGAAGGAAATGGCCAAGGCCATGGGCGTCTCTGCCGCCAAGATCAAGGAAAAGGTCGAAAGCCTCCACGAGTTCAACCCCATGCTGGGGCACCGAGGCTGCCGCCTGGGCATCTACTATCCGGAAATCACCGCCATGCAGGCCCGGGCCGTCATCGAGGCCGCCTGGGAAGTCAAGGGCGCCAAGGCCGAGATCATGATTCCCCTGGTGGGCCATATCAAAGAACTGGCCAACCAGAAGCAGATCGTCCTGGACGTCTTCGAGGAAATCAAGAAGCGTCGCCGCTCCAAGCCGCCGGTGATCAAGATCGGAACCATGATCGAGGTGCCCCGCGGCGCCCTGACCGCCGACGAAATTGCCCACGAGGCCGAGTTCTTCAGCTTCGGAACCAACGACCTGACCCAGATGGGTTGCGGCTTCAGCCGTGACGATGCCGGCAAGTTCCTCAGCCAGTACGTCGATATGGGCATCTACGAGAACGATCCGTTCCAGAGCCTCGACCAGGACGGCGTGGGCCAGCTGATTGAAATCGCCGTGGAGAAGGGTCGCAAGGCCCGCCCGGATATCAAGCTGGGTATCTGCGGCGAACACGGTGGAGACCCCTCCAGCATCGACTTCTGCCATCGCGTCGGACTGGATTACGTCTCCTGCTCGCCCTACCGCGTGCCGATCGCCCGACTGGCTGCCGCTCAGGCGGCCATTGCCAACGGCGGAAAGGCCAAGGCAACGCCCAAAAAGGCTGCCAAGAAGAAAACCGCCAAGAAGAAAACCAAAAAGGCCAAGAAGGCAAAGAAGTAACACGCCCTGGCTTTGAAAGCCCTGGCAGGATCGGCCCCATCGGCCGGTCCTGCCTTTTTTTCTGCATATCCGGGCTGCTTGCACCCCCGGGGATTTGCCGATAGAGTATATCGCGTGAGGGGCAGGGCAGATGGGACTTCCCGCCAAAACGTGCCTCGTGCCCTTCACGCGGGACCCTATTGTGAGGACCTGTCCTATGCACAACATCTATCGGATCCTGCTGCCGGTTCTGTTCATGCCGCTGCTGGGTGTCCTGGCCTGCTCGGACGAACCAGATGCAGGAAGCCAGGAACGTATGGAAGTCGTTTCCCAGGGCGAGGAGCCCAGAGAGGAAATCCGGCTGACCTCCCGCCAGGGCCTGTACGCCGGAACCTGTCGACTTATCTATTCCCAGAGCGAAGAACCGCCGGCCAAGTACGACGTCGGACTCTACTATTCGATCCGCTTCGAGCCGGGCAAGGCGGAACTGATCGTCAACCGGGTAACCCTGGATGCGACCATTACCCGCACCAGCGGCCGGAAGATGGCCTATGCCCTGGATACCGACAAACCGGAGGAGATTTCCGAAGATATCCGGGGCCTGGCCGATTTCGCCGAATCGGCTGTGGGAAGCCGGATCCTCTACGAACTTTCCTCGCAAGGCGCCGTCGAACGGATGACCTTCGCCCCCTCGCAGGCTATTGGAGTGGAGGATGCCGACAATTTCTCCCCCGTAGCCACGCAAGCCCCCCAGGACCTTTGGCCTGCACTGACAATGCTTTTGGGGCCTGATTTGCTCTCGCCCTTCGGATTGGAAGTGGCCGAGCGACTGACCCTGACCGGGCTGGGGCGCATGATTCCTGAAAAGCCCCTCGGGGCGGGGGCTCGCTGGAAGCTGCTTCTGCAGATGCACTTTCCCTCTAAGATCGGCTTGCGGACCACGCTCTTCCAGGCCCAGATGGAAGCCCTGGAAGCCGGAGACTCGGCGATGATCGCCTTTGGCGCTTCGGAAAAAGTTCCCAGCAAATCGCCTCCACCCCAGTTGGTTCGGGACGGCCATTACACGCTCACCGGTACCTGGGATTTGAATCTCAGGACAGGGCAGGTCGTCCGCGAACACAGCGTGCTCGAAGGAAAAGCCCACATCGAGAAGTCCATCGAGCAGACCAGCAAGCGCTTTGAACAGGAAGTGCGGCGCGAACTCAGAATCGAGCTGCTGCCCGTGGATTTGCCCGACCGGCCCGACGAGACGCAGCCGGAGGATCTGCCCCAGGACGCGGACTCGGACTGACCGGCATTTGCCGGACCGGTCTTACAGGTCGATAAAGACCTTCATCACCTTGTCGCGGGCTTGCTCGATTCTCTGATAGGCCTCCAGGAACCGGTCGAAGGGGAAGTGTTCGCTGATGAGCGGATCCGTCTGCACCTGACCCGAGGCGATCAGGTCCACCGCCTGCTGGTAGTCTTCCTTCTTGTACATCAGCGTGCCGCGAAGGGTAAGCTCCCGGTCCTGGACCCACCCGACGTTCACCCGGGGATTCTCGCCGAAGACGCCCACCACCACCAGCGTGCCGCCCTTGGCCAGTGTGTCGATCGCATCGGTCAGCGTGGGCTCGACCCCCACGCACTCCATCGCCACAGGATACCCCTCGGGCCCGAATACCCGACCAACGGCGTCGGCGGCCTTTTCGGTCGAGGGGTTGAACGTCTCCTCCAGACCGCACCGGCGTGCAATGTCCAGTCGATGTTCGCTCAAATCGCTGATGAGCACCTTTGCCCCCGAGGCGTGAGCGACCTGGGCGCAGAGGTTTCCGATCGGACCGGCTCCGAAGACCACGACGCCCTTTCCCTTCACGTCGCCGGCCCGGCCGACGGCATGGGCTGCAACCGCCACCGGCTCGACCAGGGCGCCCTGTTCGTGGGTGAACGACTCGGGCAACACGATGATCCGATCCGCCGCGGTGACAAACAGATCCTGCGCCACACCGGGTGCCTGGAAACCTTCCACCGCCAGCGACCGGCAGATGTGGTAGTCGCCGCGCCGGCACGGGCCGCACTCACCGCAGACATGCTGTGGCATGGCCGTGACCTTTACCCCCGGCTGGAGTCCCTGGACGCCAGGGCCCACTTTCTCAACCGTGGCGGAAAACTCGTGTCCCTGGACGACGGGGTACCCAGTGTAAGGGTGCGTTCCGTGGTAGACATGCACGTCGGAACCGCAGACGCCGATGCGCTGAATCCGAAGCTGGACCTGCCCCTGCCCCGGCTCGGGCGCCTCCACGTCACGGTATTCGATCTTGCCCGGTTCGGTCATCACTGCCTGTCGCATCATGCTCTCCTTGCGGGGAATTCGCTTTCCCTGCGTTGGTATATTCGACGCCCGTCTCTGCTTCAGAATCCCATCCGGTCCAGCCAGGCCCAGCCAAGAGTAACTGCGCCCAGCTCCGTCAGATGGACGGCATCGTGGGAATACTCTCCCGCCGACCGGGTGGTCAGACATTCAGCGAACACGTCGTGCAGCTCCACGAGGATGGCTGAGAACTTCGAGGCCAGGTCTCTGGCTCCAGCGCGGTAGGCGTCGAGGTTCCGGTTGATCATTCCCCGGGCGGAGCCTTCGCTTCGGTCCTGGCTGATCAGGAAGGGCTCCATGACCACCAGGCGGGTATCGGGCAGCGCATCGGCCGTCCTCTGCAGGCACGTCTGAAGGTGCGTCTCATAGCCTTCGGGGCTGACCTCGTCGTTGTCCCGGTTCCAGGTGAAGCGGCAGCAATCGTTGATGCCGATCAACACGCTGACCCAGTCGGGCTTCAGTGCGATCACATCGTCTTCCCACCGGTCCAGAAGCTGCTTGGCTACGTGTCCACCGACACCGCGGTTGAAGACCGTAAGATCCATCCCGGGTCGGGAGGCGGCAATCAGGTGGTTGATGTGTTTGACATAGCCGGTACCCAGCGGTGGCATCTGCTCCCGTCGGCCGCTGTCGGTGATACTGTCCCCGATGAAGACGATCCGCTGACCGTCGCTGAGTTGGAACTCCTGTGACATGTATGATTCCTCTCGGGTCTCTGATTGCTCTATTCCAGCGGCTTGAGAACCATGCCGGTGGCGATCTTCGGATAAAAATACGTGCTCTTGTGGGGCATGGACGCTCCGGCATCGGCCACCGCCTTGACCTGCGAGAGCTTCGTGCCCTGGAGCAGGAAGGCTGCATCGCACGCTCCGGATCGGACGGCCTCGAGGGCCTTGTCTCCGTAAGGGGTATAGGTGACTTCCATCTGCTCGGTTGCCCAGGGAGCCAGGGCCTTGTCCAGCAGGAGCGTGTGCAGGATCGCCACGTCCAGTTCCCGCCAGGCCTGGCACTGGTCACCGGCCCCAGCCTGCATCGCCGAAGGGTCCCGGAGCTTGAGTACCCACAATGCGTCGGAATCCAGCAGGCCCATGGCGTGCTCGTCCCAGGGGGCCAGCACCGCGTCGGCATCGGAAAGATCACCTGGTACCTGCGTCTTCTCGACCTGCCAGGCGCTGCCAAGGCTCCCAGCCAGTTCCGCGGCCGAGAAGCCGTCCTTGAGCCCGCCCACCAGGCGATGGGTCGGCAGGACCAGAAGCCCGGGATCCTCCGCCTCGACCAGGGCGAACAGAACGAAGTTCGCCTCGTGGTCCCGGCCGATCCGGCCGGCCTGGGCCAGGGCGTCGCGGTAATTCAGGGCGGTGGTGTAGCGGTGGTGGCCGTCGGCAATGTAGACAGGCACGTCGGCCAGGGCCTGGGAGATCCGCTCCAAAACGTCGGGATCCTCAACTCGCCAGATCTTCTCCTCCACCTCCGCCAGCTTCCCGGAAGCATCCGGAGATCGCCCGGCCTGGGAGGCAAGCAACGAGGTTACGGTCCCCTGAGCGTCCCGGTAGAAGCCGAAGATCGGCGAGAGTTGCATCCGGGTCTTCTCGGTCAGACGCAGTCGATCCGCCTTTGGGCCGGCAAAGGTGTGCTCATGCGGGATGACATCCTCTCCCAGGGGGGTCGCACGGACCCCGGCCAGCATGGCCCGGCGGGTGTGGGTCTTGCCGGCCCACGTATAGGTCTGCTCATAGACGTAAAGGCAGGGAGAGTCCTGGACGATCGTGCCATCCTGCTTCCACTGTTCCAGCAGAGCCGCGGCCTGGTCGTACTGCTTTTCCGGGCCCAACTGCTTGGGGGGCACATGGGGCAGATCGACGGCTACGATATTCCGGTCGCTGCCGGAAAGCAAAGCGTCCTTGTCCTGCTGGTCGAGAATGTCATACGGCGGCGCGATGACATCGCTGAGCTCCTCGGTTGCATAGCGCCATCCGGCAAAAGGATGAATGTCCATCAACGGCTCTCCTTCGCAAAGCCACAGCTTAGCGAGCCGGAGGGATCATTCAAGCTTTAGAGTGAGTGACGCAAGAGTTTTCGATGTTGAGCATCAGCGAAGGCAGCGGCTGTCAAGGACGGCAATACAGGCAATGCAGTAGCATTGTCGCAGCAGCCGGACGATGACAGGGCTCCCTGCAGGTAGCTATAGCACGAAAAGAATTGTGTCACTCGCTCTGATCTCCCCTCGGCAGGCTACCGGTAGGCTTCGAGGCGTTTGGAGAGCTCTTCCACCTTGGCCGGATCCGACAGATTGCAGATAACGAAAACCCCTTCGGTGCCGATCGCATCCAGCAGCGGGATCACCTGTTCGGGCTGGAGATTGATGGCCTGGACGCCCTTGCCCGCGTCGAGGATGCGCCGGTACATCTCGTACCAGTGCTCATCGCCGCCGGGGGGCACCTTCGGACTGGGAGTCCACTCCACCGCGTCCAGGTGCCGCATCTCCAGCAGGGCATCGAGATGACAGAGGCACTCCGCTCCGTCCAGGTGAAAGATCGATGCATCGAGCTTCTCGCACTGGGCCTCCATGGCCGGGACCACGAAGCGGCGGAACATGTCCGGGCCGAACATTGCGGCTGCATCGCACTGGACCTTGGCCACCTTTCCGGGCCCGTAGACGGCAAAGGCGTTCCACGCGCTGGAACCGTCGGGCAGCTTGATGATCTCGTAGATCCGGTCATGAACTTCCTGCCAGACCTCGTTGATCTGCCAGACCTTCTGCTCGACCCACTCGGGCCGATCGATCATGTCGTACATCAGGTTGTTGTTGTCGCGCAGGGAGGCCAAAATGTCGATATTCTCGATCAGGTCCGGATACCCGCAGAGATATCGTCCCCTGGCCCGGGAGACGACCTCGCGACACATCTGTTCGGTGATCTTCCACCAGCGGTTCTCGGGATCGAACTCCAGCCTGGGCAGGGACTCAAGGTCTTCCACGTCCTGCCAGATGGGATGGTACCAGACCGTGGTCGCTCCGAACTCCGGCTTGCTGCCGAGCATGGTAGCCAGCGAGCCGGGACCGATGTTGATGTTGGCATTGGGCAACGTATCCAGCGGGAACTCGCGCCAACATATATTGTGATGGCAACAGTCGGCCCGGTAGACCGGATCGGTGTAGTAGGCCTCGCGATGCCGGTCTTCAGGAACCTGCCTGGGCTCGAAGGCCTCGCGCGGTGTCTGTCGCTTCGGGACCCCTCCCCCGCTGACAACGAACCCCTTGCCCTGCCAGAAATCCAAGTAGTGCTGCCGGGCTTCCGCCCAGTTTTCTTTCCATTCCATCATCGTTTTTTTGTCCTTTCGACCTGGATTATAAGGCGTTTCAAGCAGGTATCTTCTCATCTTGTGCAGAGGCCGTTATCATTTCTTGCAATGGCTCACGAAAGGCTCAACCTGCCGGCCGAAACGATAGGCCGATCCTGGCCGTTGACGCACCCTTTTGCGCGGCGTAGCCTGCACCGACACGATGAACTGGAGTTCAATCTCGTCTCGGCCGGATCCGGCCGGTATGTCCTCCAGCAGCGGACTTACGACCTGGGCCCGGGCAGCCTGGTCTGGCTCTTCCCCCGGCAGGAGCACGTGCTGGTCGACTGCGACAGCCGATTCCGCATGTGGGTCGCCGTGATCAAACGAGCCCCTCTCGATCAGCTCTGCCGCCGGGGCCGATATCGAATGCTCCGAGCAGCGGACCCCAGCGGCGACTTCTGCCGCACCCTCTCAGAGGCCCAGGCGGGCAAGGTCGAGTCGCTGCTGCGAGAGGCCCACGAGGCTCGCGACGACCCGCCCCTGCACGACGCTGCACTGGCCCACGCGCTGCTTCAGGGGTGGTCGGGGTTTCTTCGGGCCGGCAAAGGGCCGACGCGTCGGCTTCATCCAGCCGTGACAAGGACGCTGCAACTGTGCAGAGAGAATCCCGAAGCGGCCTGCCTTACGGAACTGGCCGAGGCATGCGGGCTCAGTCCGACCTACCTCAGCCGACTCTTCAAGCAGCAGTTGGGTCTGGGACTCAGCGAATACCGCAATCGATGCCGCCTGGAGCGATTCTTCGCCCTGCGCGAGGCGCATCCCCACCAGAGCCTGCTGGCCATCGCTCTCCAGTCCGGATTCGGCAGCTATGCCCAGTTTCACCGGGTCTGCAAAGCCCAGACGGGCCAAAGCCCGCATCGCCTGAAAGCCCCTTGAAAAACCGCGGGGCCAAGCGGCCGATTCCACCGGCCTCCCGGCCCCGCATGCTGCTGCCCGCAGGTCCCTGGCAATGCTACTTCTGGATGACTTCTCCCAGGCCCATCAGCACGTAGCTGGTGCAGAGGACCGGGTCATCTTCGTACCATCGCCGCGTATCATTGGTCCACGAACCGTCGTCGTTGACCTTCCGGGCCAGGATGTCGATCAGATCGTGTCGCCAGTTCTGTTCGACCGTCTTGCCGTCCTGGAGGACCGGGATCTTCGCCTCGCCGTAAGCCGAAAGCGCCTTGGCGAACACGTGATAATAGTAGTACAGGCCTTCCTTGCTCTGGGTGTGGGGCATATTGGGGTTGGAATCCAGCCGCCAGTGACGACGGATCCAGTTGTACGCTCCGATCACACGGGGGTCCTGGCGGTCGACCCCGGCATAGAGCAGGGTCTTGAAGCCCGTGTAGGTCATCGAGCCGTAGCTGCGAACTCCGCCGGCCTTGGATTCCGGCTCGTCCAGGTCGCTTGCAATGGCCGGGGCGTAGATGAACCCGCCATCGCCGGTGCCCAGCTTCACCCAGGGCCTGTCGTTGGTGCCTTCCCGAAGGTTCTGCGTTCGCTGGACGAACTTCAATGCGTTCTGGAAGAACGGATCCTCCGGCTTGACGCCCGCGGCGTGCAGGGCTTCGGCCGAGAAGCCCAGATTGCTCAGATCCGGCCGGCCGTGCTTGCCATAGCTGGTCCCGCCGACAAACGGATGGTCTTCGCTGATCTTGGAACCATCGGGCGACTCGCTGCCCGGAACGATCTGGATGCCCCTTATGTACCCTACCGCCCGGTCGATCGCGTCTTTGTACTGCGGATCGCCCGAGGCCACCATGGCCATGATCGCCACGGCAGTGGTGTAGTTCTGCCGTCCAATGCGGGGATCGTAGATCCCGCCGTCTTCCTGCTGGAAGGTGAGCATTTTCTTCATCCCCGCCTGAATGGCTGGGTGCCTGGCCTCCACGGCCGGGTGGGACAGCAGGGCCCGAATCACCAGACCCGTAATGGCCGGGTCGGCCTGGTCGCCCATCAGCGTCCATCCGCCCGAATCCAACTGCCTGGAAAGCAGGAACTCGGAGCCTTTTTCGATCAATTCTTCGACTTTTTCCGTGTGGGCCTCATCCAGGTTCGGATGCTCCACATCGGGCTTTGGCAAGTCGGCCCCGGAAGCAATCGGGAGCCAACCCGCCGGCAAAACCAATAAAAACAGGTACGTACGCATAATACCACCTCTGGAAGTAAGGTCTCGTGTGCGTGCTGCCGTGCGTGGGTGTTTCCTCATTGTATCAGACACACGAAAAGACTATTGGTTTCCCTTCATGATATAAAACGTCAAGGCCATGATCTGAAGGACGATGGCAATCAGTGCCCACAGAATGGCAGAGGATGTGTCCCCTCCGGTCAGAACCGCAGAGAGGACATACAGCAGGGCCCCCATGGCCAGGACCTGCACGACCCCGGCAAAGAGCTTGGAAAAGCTGAACCTCTCCGGCTCGAGCGGTTCGTATCCCCCCGAATCCCGCACCTGGCGAAGAATGGCATTGGCGATCTGCTCTTCGGGAGGCAAGTTTTCGTACCGCTGCTGCGAGTCCTCCACCGGGGGAGCATAGCGCTGATTGGCACTGCGCTTGGCAGAAGCCGCCTGGGAGGAGGAGTACGTGCCGCCGGATTGTGTCGCATTCATGGGCTGGACCTCGGGAGCGGAGGAACGTGGAGTAGGGGCCTCGTCGGCTGCCTGGACCGGGGCAGTCCTGGCCGGGGCAAGCGATGGCTTCTTGACCTCCCGCATGACGATACGGGCCGCGTCGACCAGATTCCGCACGGCGAAGTCCGGTTTGCACGAGCCCTCGCCTTCCTGGCTGTAGTCCTTGCCGGACTTGCGGATCCGGATCGTGTGGCATCCCGCCCTGCGGCCCGCTTCGACATCCCGGGGGGAATCTCCGATCATCCAACTGTTGGTCAGGTCGATATCCATCTCGCGCCCGGCTTTGAGAAGCATACCGGGGTTGGGCTTTCGGAGGTCCGAATCGACAGCATAGGCCTCCACGGTCGCTTCGGGATGATACGGGCAGTAGTAGAGCCCGTCGATCCGGGCCCCCTTGGCCGAGAGCCGGCGCCGCATCTCGTTATGGATCTCGTCGAGGGTTTCCTCGGTCAAGAACCCCCGGGCGATCCCCGACTGGTTGGTGACCACCACCACCTTGAACCCCGCCTGGGCAAAGGACTTGATCGCCAGTTCCACCCCGGCAAGCAGCTTCACCGCAGAGGGATCGGACAAATAGCCCGGGTCGTCGATAATCGTGTTGTCCCTGTCGAGAAAGACCGCACGGTTGGCCATGGGGAATCCTTTCAGGCGGCACGGGCCGCAACGGGGATTCTATCGCCGAGCATCGGGCGCAGCAACGCTTTCCCGAGACGACAAACAGGTTTCAGCCGCCCAGGTCCCCGCGCCAGGCCTGGCCCTTGCCCCCCTGGCGGGCGACGGTGCGGAGGCATCCGCCCAGTTGGGTATCGGCATCGAGAAGATCCATCTCCACAGCCAGTTGCCAGACCGGAAGCGTCAGACAGGACCGATCCAACCGGATCGCGTCTTTCTCGGTCGTGATCAACACCTGGGCCGGCGAAAGCTCCGCCGCCTGGTTGAGGCTCAGTAACTCATCGGCCACAAACTCGGCATGATCGTCAAAAGACTGTTGGCCGACCACCCGGGCCCCTAACTGGCCCAGCGTGCGAAAGAACTGCTCGGGCCTGGCGATGCCCGCAAAGGCGAAGACCGATCGTCCGGCAAGGATCGACGGGTCGCTCCGCTTGCCCTCTTCGTCGATCACCGCCGCGGGCCGATGCTGGGCCCAGTGGATCTGCCTGCCCCCCGTGAGCTTCTCGATCTTCTGTGTCAGCGCCTCCAGATCGGTCGGGGCGATCATGTCGCTTCGGGTAATGACGATCTCATCCGCTTGGCGCAGGCTGCTTCTGGGTTCCCGGGCCATTCCGCGGGGCAGAACGTGGCCATACCCGAAAGGATTGGTCGCGTCGATGAGAACGATATCCAGGTCCCGGTGAAGCCGGAGGTGGCTGAATCCATCATCCATGACCAGCACGTCTGCCCCCAGGTCGATCGCCCGCTGGGCCCCGGCGTAGCGGTCGGCATCGACAACGACCTGGACATCGGTGAGCTTGGAGATCAGTCGGGCCTCGTCGCTGCCCTGCTCGCCCGCGCGATACCCACGGGTCAGCACTGCCGGCGTGCAACCCAGCTTCTGGAGCTTGCGAACGATCCAGACGACCATCGGCGTCTTGCCCGTCCCGCCGGTGGTGAGGTTGCCCACGCAGATGACTCCCACCCCGGCCCGGCGCCGCTTTCGCAACCCCCAGCGATACAGCCGCCGGTTGAGCCAGGTGACCAGCCAGTAAGGTCCGGCCGCAATCTGCAACACCCACCGCAGAAGCCGCGCCGTCAGGCTCCGGTCCCGGCCGCTCATCACCTCTCGTATCTTTGCCTCATCCATAGACAGGCTATCCTACCCGAACAGGGCTTGCTTGCGAAGCGGGGTAAATGAGCAAAAAGAAAGGCCGGGAACGAAGGAACTCTCTCCGCGCCCGGCCCGGGTGCTCTGGTTGGAGGTTTTTACCGGCTCATGAGCCAGTTGTGCATCTGGGCGGCCGCCTGGCGCCCGGCGTCGATGGCGGTCACAACCAACGAGGCCCCGACGGCGGTATCGCCGGCCGAGTAAACGCCCGGAATGCTTGTTGCGTAGTCGTTGACCTTGACATTGCCGCGGGCATCGAGCTCCATGCCGCCATCGCCCAGCTCGTTGATGAGCCCTTCGTGCACAACATGCACGAAGCCCATCGCCAGCAGGACCAGGTCGGCCTTGATGGTAAACTCGCTGCCGGGGACGTCCTTCATCTGGAATCCGCCCTCGCCCTTGACCCACTCGACCTCCACACCGTGCAGGTGGGTGAGCTTGCCGTCTTTACCGGTGAACTTTTTGGTGGCCACCGACCAGCGACGCTTGCAGCCTTCCTTGTGGCTGGTGCTGGTTCGCATCACCTTGGGCCAGAGAGGCCAGGGGGCCAGCGACGGATAGTCCATCCAGCAGGTCTTGCGGGGGCGTCGGTTGGGGGGTTTGGGCAGAATCTCGAACTGGTGCACTTCCTTGGCGCCGTGACGGATGCTCGTTCCCACGCAGTCGCTTCCGGTATCGCCGCCGCCGATGACCACCACGACCTTGTCCCTGGCGTGGGGACGATCCGTGGATTCGCAGCCGGCCACAGCCCGGTTGTTGGCCGAGAGGAAGTCCATCGCGAAGTGGATGCCATCGAGCTCTCGCCCGGGCACGGGCAGGTCGCGAGGCTGACCGGCCCCCATCGAAAGCAGAATGGCGTCGAACCGCTGACGGAGGTACTTGCCGGAGATATCCTTGCCGACGTGGACGTTGGTCTGGAACTCAACGCCCTCGGCCTGCATCTGTCGTACGCGGCGCTGAACGATGTGCTTTTCGAGCTTGAAGTCCGGGATGCCGAATCGCAGCAGTCCGCCGATGTGCTCGTCTTTCTCGAAGACGACCACCTCGTGCCCCTTTCGGGCCAGTTGCTGGGCCCCGGCCATGCCGGCCGGTCCCGACCCGACCACCGCCACCCGCTTGCCGGTCTTCTGGGCCGGAACCAGTGGCTGGATCCATCCCTCGGCAAAGCCGCGCTCTGCGATCTGGTACTCGATATGCTTGATCAGCACGGGGTCTTCGTTGATGCTCAGCGTGCAGGACTCTTCACACGGAGCCGGGCAGATGCGCCCGGTGATCTCCGGGAAGTTGTTGGTGGAGTGCAGGTTGTCGCAGGCTTCCTTCCACTTGCCTCGCCAGATCAGGTCGTTGAACTCGGGAATGCGGTTCTTGACCGGGCAGCCGGCAGAGTGGCAGAAGGGAATGCCGCAGTCCATGCAGCGCGCGGCCTGGACGGTCAGGTCCTTTTCTTCCAGCGGCTGGAGGAACTCGCGGAAGTGCTTGACGCGTTCGTCCACGCCGCGGTAGGTGGCCTCGCGACGATCGAATTCCAGAAAGCCTTGCGGGTCAGCCACGGAACACCTCCTCGGTGGCGGGGGTCATGTCCTGTTGACGATCTTCTCTCTCTCGCATGCGTTCCAGTGCCTTTCGGTAATCAATGGGCATAACCTTCACGAAGCGTCCGATCATCTGCGACCAGTTTTCCAGGATCCGCTTGGCTCGGTGCGAACCGGTCCACTCGTAGTGCCGCTTGATCAGATTCCGCAGGAGTTTGACATCCTGATCGTGCCAGACGTTCTCCAGGTCCACCATGTCCAGGTTGCACAGCGTGTCGAAGAGCTGATGCTCGTCGAGCACGTAGGCGATGCCGCCGGACATGCCGGCCGCGAAGTTCCGGCCGGTCTCACCCAGGACCACCACCACCCCGCCGGTCATGTACTCACAGCCATGGTCGCCCACGCCCTCGACAACGGCGGTCACCCCGGAGTTGCGGACGCAGAACCGCTCCCCGGCCATGCCGTTGATGTAGGCCTCTCCGCCGGTGGCTCCGTAGAAGAGCACGTTGCCGACGATGATGTTTTCATGGGCGACAAAAGGCGAGCCCTCGGGCGTCTGGACGACGATGCGTCCGCCGGAGAGGCCCTTGCCGAGATAGTCATTTGCGTCGCCGATCAGCCGGAGCGTGACACCGCGTGCCAGCCAGGCGCCGAAGCTCTGGCCCGCCGAGCCGCGGAGCGTCAGATCGATCGTTCCGTCGGGCAGGCCCTCCGGGCCATGCGCCTTGACAATCCGGTTGGATAAGATGGTTCCCACCGTTCGATGGACGTTTCTCACGGGGATATCCAGCTTGACTGACTCGCCCTTTTGGATCTGCTCGCCGGCCTGGTCGAGAATCTGCCAGTCCAGGTGATCTTCGTGCTCGTTCTTCTGGGGTTTGATGCGGCGAATCGCCCTGCCATCGGAAGCATCCGGGGCCGTCAGAAGAGCGGTAAGATCCACGCCCCGGGCCTTCCAGTGATCGATCGCCTTGCGGGCGTTGAGCTTGTCCATCCGCCCGACCATTTCCTCGAACGTCCGGAAACCAAGCTGGGCCATCAGCTCCCTGGCTTCCTGGGCGACGTAGAGCATGAAGCGGGTCACGTACTCGGCCCTGCCGGCAAAACGCTTGCGAAGGCGCTTGTCCTGCGTGGCAATGCCCACCGGACAGGTGCCCAGGTGGCACTTGCGCATCAGGATGCAGCCCATGGCCACAAGTGTCCCGGTGCCGAAGCCGAACTTCTCTGCCCCGAGCAGGGCGGCGATCACGACATCCCGCCCCGTCTTGAGCTGACCGTCGCACTGGACGAAAATCCGGTCGCGGAGGTTGTTCTGCACCAGTACCTGCTGCGTCTCAGCCACGCCAAGCTCCCAGGGCAGGCCCGCGTGCTTGATCGAACTGAGCGGGCTGGCGCCGGTCCCGCCGTCGTAGCCGCTGATAAGGACCTCGTCGGCATTGCCCTTGGCCACACCGGCAGCGACCGTTCCGACCCCGACTTCACTGACGAGCTTGACGCTCACGCCCGCACCGGGCGAGGCGCACTTCAGGTCGTAGATCAACTGCTTGAGATCTTCAATCGAGTAGATGTCGTGGTGAGGCGGGGGGCTGATCAGCGTTACCCCCGGCGTGGAGAAGCGCAGGCCGGCGATCTCGTCGCTGACCTTGTGACCGGGCAGTTGGCCTCCCTCTCCGGGCTTGGCGCCCTGGGCCATCTTGATCTGCATCATCTTGCCGTTGGCCAGGTAATTGATCGTCACGCCGAATCGGCCCGAGGCGACCTGCTTCACGCCGCAACTCTTGCTGTCGCCGTTGGCATCGGGAATGTACCGGGCCGGGTCTTCCCCGCCCTCGCCGGTATTGCTCATCGCGCCGATGCGGTTCATCGCGATGGCCATGCACTCGTGGGCTTCCTTGCTGATCGACCCGTGGGAAATCGCGCCGGTGTAGAACCGTTTGGCGATTTCCTCTGCCGGCTCCACCTCTTCCAGCCGAACGGGCTGGAGATCCTTGAACTCCAGCAGACCGCGAAGCGCCTGAATCTTCTTCTGCTGATCCCAGACCGCCTCGGTGTACTGGCGGTAGGCGGCCATATCTTCGTTGACCACCGCGTGCTGGAGACGGGTGACGGTAATCGGATTCCATGCGTGTCGCTCGCCGTCGACGCGGTGAGCGTACTCGCCGCCGAAGTCCAACTCCAGGCTTCCCGGCTCCCGCCGGCCGAAGCCGTCCTCGTGGCGAATCAGGGCCTCGCGGGCAATTTCGCCCAGGCCCACACCCCCGATTCGACTGCTGGTGCCCTTGAAGTACTTGTCCACCACGTCGCTGTTGATCCCGACGCACTCGAACAACTGGGCCGCCTGGTAGCTGCGAACGGTGGAAATGCCCATCTTGGACATCGTCTTGAGGATGCCCTTCTTGATGGCGGTGATGTAGTTATCCACCAACTGCTCGCAGTCGAAAGTCTCGGGGGTCACTTTCCCGCGACGCAGTTCCTCGATGGTCTCAAAGGCCAGATACGGGTTGATCGCATTGGCCCCATAGCCTACCAGCAGGCAGAAGTGCTGGACCTCGCGCGGCTCACCGGATTCGATGATCAGCCCGCACTCGGCCCGGAGACGTCGCTCGAGCAAGCCGTGATGCATGGCCGACGTGGCCAGCAGGGCGGGAATCGCTGCCCGCTGGGAATCGACATTGCGATCCGAGAGAATCAGCAGGCTCGCGCCCTGGCTGATCTTGCTCTGGGCCTCGTCGAGCATCCGGTCGATACCCTCGCGAAGGGCCTTGGCCGGATCGGCCGTACCCGCCTCGAAAAGCATATCCACCGTGGCGACTTTGAAGTCATCGCGCTGCACGCTGCGGAGTCGCTCGACATCCTCGTTGGTCAGGATCGGATGGGGCAGCTTGAGCTGACGGCATGCCTCGGGCGATTCTTCCAGCAGATTGCTCTGGCGGCCTGTATAGCTCATCAGGCTCATGACCAGCACCTCGCGATACGGATCGATCGGGGGATTGGTCACCTGGGCAAAGAGCTGCTTGAAATACGTGAAAAGCGACTTCTGGTTGTCGGAAAGAACCGAAAGCGGGGTGTCGTTGCCCATCGAGCCCAGCGGCTCCTGGCCGTTGAGGGCCATGGGAACCAGGATCATCTTGCAGTCTTCACGCGTGTAGCCGAAGGCCCGCATCATGCGCATCAATTCTTCATGCCCGCGCGGGTCAGGCCGCGACGTACTGAACAGGCCCCGCAGCTCGATACGGTTCTGGGCCAGCCAGCGGCGGTAGGGCTTCTGGCGGACGATGCGGCTTTTGATTTCGTTGTCGGTGACGATCCGCTTCTCTTCCAGGTCGACCAGGAACATGCGCCCCGGCTGGAGTCGGCCCTTGGTCTGGATCTTCTCGGGCGGAAACTCGATCACGCCCACTTCGCTGGCCAGCACCACCAGCCCGTCGGTGGTCACGACGTATCGGCTGGGGCGAAGCCCGTTTCGATCCAGCGTGCCCCCGACGTAGCGTCCATCGGTGAAGACCATCGAGGCCGGGCCGTCCCAAGGCTCCATGATCGTCGTGTGATATTCGTAAAACGCCCGTTTGTCGGTGCTGATGTGATAGGCGGTCCCGAAGGCCTCGGGAATCATCATCATCATCGAATGGGGCAGGGAGCGTCCGCCGCGGATGAGCAGCTCCAGGCCGTTGTCGAAGCAGGCCGAGTCGCTGCCGCCCTCGGTGACCACCGGGAAGAGATCCTCGATGTCCTCTCCGAACAGGTCGCTCTTGAGATGTCCCTCACGGGCACGCATCTTGTTGACGTTGCCGCTTAAGGTGTTGATCTCGCCGTTGTGGGCCAGGCAGCGGAAAGGCTGGGCCAGCTTCCAGCTCGGGAAGGTGTTGGTGCTGTATCGCTGATGCACGATCGCCATGGCAGAGGTGCACAACTCGTGCTCCAGGTCGGGGTAATAGCCAAAGAGCTGATAGGCCATGAACATGCCTTTGTAGTTGATCGTCCGGCAGCTCATGGAGCAGACATAGAACCAGTCTCCGGCCTCGCCAAAGGTGGCAGCGACCTGCTTTTCCGCACGCTTGCGAGCCATGTAGAGCTTTCGCTCCAGTTCTTCGTCGTAGAAGCCCTGTCCATCGATGAACAACTGGCTGATGTGCGGCTCGGCCGAGAGGGCGATTTCCCCCAGATCCTTGGGATCGCTGGGAACGTCCCGCCAGCCCAGAACGCGCAGTCCGTAATAGCTGATGGCGTTTTCCAGGATGCCCCGGAACCGCTGGTTTAGCTGGGGGTCCTTGGAGCCGAACACCTGCGCCACACCGTAGCAGCCTCGCTCGGGCAGGCGGATGTCGGTATCCTTGAGGGCTTCCAGGAAGAACTCGTGCGGGATCTGAAAGAGGATGCCCGCCCCGTCGCCGGTAATGTTGTCGGCGCCCGCTGCTCCGCGATGATGCAGATTCAGCAGGACCTGTTTGGCCGACTCGATGACCTTGTGTTCCCGGCAGGAGTTGATGTTCACCACTGCACCCACGCCGCAGGCATCATGCTCACGCCGGGGTTCGTATAGACCGAACGCTTGGGGCCGATTCACAGGGGGTTCCTTTTCTCTCTGAGGTCGGGCGTGCAAGGCCCGGGGGAGCCCGGGTCCTTGATAGAACAAGCCGGGACGCTCGTGCCCGGCTCGCGGTTGTGCACATGGCTTATCTGTACGATCAGAATTCTACCATGGAATCGTTTCCGCGCAAAACGAAATGGCCGGCGGCCGAACTAACATGCATCATAAGGAGATTTAATACGTAACACTCGGCCAGACTTCCCAGGCATTGACCGGGAGGCCCGGGAGAATGCGAATTGAGGGCAACCACTTCTGGAGTTTGGAGTTCCTGCGCGCATAATAACCCACACCTTCAACATACGGGAGCTGCCAATGCTGAAACCGGATGATCTTGTAATCCAGCACCTCGGGGAGCCCACGCTGCCCAGCCCCCTGAAACTCTCAACCGTCCATGGAGACGGGATGGTCAACTTCACTCCCGACGAGGCCAAAGTCCGCTACCAGGTCGAATGCGTCCCGGGCCGGCACCGACCGGAGTACGACAATCTGTTCTTCGAGATGGCCGGGCCTCGCCAGAAGCTCTACTTCGATCCCAGCCGGACCACAGCCGCCATCGTCACCTGCGGAGGGCTCTCCCCGGGACTCAACAACGTCATCCGCTCGGTCTTCCTGCAGTTGCACTTTCACTACGGGATCCGGCGTGTCCTGGGCATCCGCTACGGCTATCAAGGGCTCGACCCCGAAAGAGGCCGGCCTCCCATGGAACTGACCATGGACGTGATCGATGACATCCATAGGGAAGGTGGAACGATCCTGGGCTCCTCCCGGGGCCCGGTGTCGCCCGAAACCGCCGTCCGTTTCCTCCAGGACCAGGGCATCAACCTGCTGTTTACCATCGGCGGAGACGGTACGCAGACCGGGGCGGGCGTCATCGCCAAAGAGGCCATGCGACAAGGGGCGAACATCGCCGTGGTCGGGATCCCCAAGACCATCGACAACGACATTCAGTTCGTATACCGGACCTTCGGGTACTCCACAGCTGTCGATATCGCCGAGGATGTCATCTGCTGTGCCCACAACGAGGCCACCGGCGCTCCCAATTGCGTTGCCCTGGTAAAGGTGATGGGCCGCGACGCCGGATTCATCGCCGCCGGTGCGACCGTGGCCAGCCAGGATGTGAACTTCTGCCTGGTCCCGGAGATCCCGGTGGTTCTGGAAGGGCGCCGGGGCCTGCTGGAACTGCTCAAGCAGCGGATCCTCCATCGAGGTCATGCGGTGGTTGTCGCAGCAGAGGGGGCCGGACAGGATCTCCTGCACTGCGCCGCCCGGGCCCGGGACGCCTCGGGCAACCTCCTCCAGGCCGATATCGGGGTTTTTCTGCGCGACCGGATCCAGGAGTATTTCCGCTCGGAGGGCATCGAATCGAACCTGAAGTACATCGATCCTTCCTATGTGGTCCGTTCCGTCCCAGCCAACAGCGAAGACCAGATTCTCTGCGATGTGTTTGCCCGCGATGCGGTCCATGCCGCCATGGCCGGCAAGACAAACATGATCATCGGCATGTGGCACGGGGTGAGCATCCACGTGCCGATCGATGTGGCCGTCGCGCAGAAGAAGCGCATGAGCCCCGAGTCCGGGCTGTGGATGAGCGTCCTGGACGCGACAGGCCAGCCGGCCCGGTTCGGCGAGGCATAAGGCTTTTGCTGTATATCTAAGCGTCGACAGCCGATAGGCTTACCATAGGGCTTGCCGGAACGAAACCGATTCGAAAAGGAACGCAACTGATGGACCCGATTTTCGAGAGACGAAGCATTCGTGCCTACACCGGGCAACCCGTGGAGGACTCCCAGATTGAGGCGATCTGCCGGGCCGCCATGGCCGCTCCCTCGGCCGGGAACGAACAGCCCTGGCATTTCGTGATCCTTCGCGACCCGGCCACGCTGCACGCCATCACGCAGTTTCATGAATACGCCTTCATGCTCGATCAGTCTCCCGTGGCCATTGCGGTCTGCGGGGACAGGGCCGAGGAGAAATTCGAGGGCTTCTGGGTCCAGGATTGCGCCGCAGCCGTGCAGAATATGCTCCTCAAGGCTACCGAGCTGGGCCTGGGCAGCGTCTGGCTGGGAATCCATCCGGTGGAAGATCGCGTGGAGGGCCTGGCCAGACTGCTCAACGTCCCCCGCAGCGTGATTCCCTTCGCGGTCGTCGCCCTGGGACACCCCGACGAAACACGCCAGCCGGAAGATCGCTTCAAGCCCGAGAGAATCCACCAGGACAAGTGGTAATCCCCTCATCTCCCGGCCGAAAACCAAACAGCCCCGCACGCAAAAGCGTCGGGGCTGTGAAGTTGTTATCGCAGCATTCGTCTGCTGGTTTTCTTTACCGGCGGCGTCGCAGCAGGGCGAGGCTGCCCAGGGCCAGCAGGCCCATCGAGGCCGGCTCGGGAATCGGGGCGGCAAGGGTTACCCGGGCAATCGGGACACCCGGTTCCAGGTCGGGTTGCCCGCTGAGGTAGACCTTCATGAAGATCTCGACGGTTCCGCCGTCAGAGGGATCAAAGCCCGGGTAGTTCGCTTCCATCCAGTCGAGCATCTGCTGGTAATCCAGATTCAGCACGCCCGGAGTGGGAGGCGCCGAAGGGAGGAAGTCTTCATCGGAAAAGGATTCGATGAACATCTGGAACGGGTCCGTCGTGTACTGTTGCTGGTCGCCCGTGCGCCAGCCGAAACCGAGAATCGAACTGGAAGAAGGATTGGAGACCAGGTCATAGCCGTTGATCGATGCGCGGTTGTAAGGTTCTATCTCCTCCAGGACCACTTCCATCGTCTCACCGCCCAGGAAGGTGACTTCCACTTCACTGGCAAAGGTGCCCGCACCGGCGCCAACTGTTTCATTCCGGTAGCCGGCCTCTCCAACGAAGATCCAGTAGTTGTCTTCGGGGGCCTCAAAGCTCAGTTCCAGAACGCCGCCGTTTCCCAGTGAAACCCACCCGTGGGAATTCTGCACCGTGGTGGGCGTCTTGAGCAGCGGATAGCCGGCATCGTGGGAGGCCAGGGTGGCGATGGCGTTGTCCAGTTGTCCCGCAGCGTTGCTGCCAAAAAGCGGTCCGGGACGATTGGCCGAGGGGGTGTAGACGCCGGCCGGCATTCGGACGGCTCCGGGGGTGTACGACGTCGATTCGGAGGAAAGGATCGGCAGGATCCGGTCTTCAAAGGTATTGAAATCTCCATCGCGGTCCAGCCAGACGAAGTCCACGTCCATGCCGGTAAAGACCCCCGGATCTCCACCGCCGGTTTTGAAGTCGGTAATGCGAACCGTGGAGACCGAACCGCTGTATTGTCCCCCCCAGACCGTCGTGAGCCCGATGAAATCAATGTAGTTCATGTCGAGCGGTACGATCTCGGCCTGAGCCGTACCCGCCCCCGCCAATACCAGAACCATCAGTGCTGTTGGTATCCTTTTCATTCCTCTTAGCTCCATTTATGGGTCACGCCCTGCTGTGTCCCTGGGCAGCTTCCTCGGGAAAAACCCTCCGTGGCATGCGTTTTTCTTCTAATAACCACTCACGCTAATTATAAGCGCGATCACGGTGCGGGAACCATGAAAAAACCCGTTTCCGTGTGACTATTTATCACACGGAAACGGGAAAACTGTGCCCAATTGGCCGGCGTATTGCCGGGCAGGCCTGTATCTTCTCTATCGCCGGGACCGCCGGCGAATCACTCCCAGAAGCCCACCGGCCGAGAGTATGGCCAGACTCGCCGGTTCGGGAATCGGCTCGGGCTGGACAAGCTGCACTGTGGCCGGCTCGCCTGAAGTAGCTGCCTCACCCAGGAAGACATAGAACGTCCCGCTGACATTGCCCAGGTCTGCCACCAGCCTCCCGCCATCGCCCAGGGTGACCCACCCGGTACTGGAATCGACCAGATTCAACCCGGGATAGACAAACTGGGGGTAGGCGGCGTTCATGCTGTGCAGGCCGGCCGTGGCGTGGTCGATCGAGCCATCCACGTTCAGACCGAAAAACACGCCCGGGTGCAGGGCGGTCTCGTACGGCGCCCCGGCACGACGGGTCCCGGTCTGCACGTAGGTCCCTGCGCCCAGATCCGGCAGAATGACCGTAGCATTGGGGTCGCCAAATACCGGGCTGGTGGAGAGATAGACGAAATCCACGTCCACCCCCGACCAGACCCCGCCGGAGCCTCCTGCGTTGGAACTGCTGTTTACCATCACGGCCAGAAAATCGCCCGTCAAGGCCTGGTCGCTTCGGGAAACCACGGTCTGGTTGTACCTGCCCACCTGGCTGACAGGAACGTCAATCACCGCCGCCTGGAGCCCGTGGGCAAAGGTCAGCACGCAGACCGCACATAATAGAACTCGTTTGGTATTCATCGTGGAACTCCTGGATTCCTCTCGCGTTGGCCTGTTTCCACAGGCAGATGTTGGGGGCTCTGGGCCCCCGATTCCTCCATGTGAGATCCATTGTAAAACAGCGCGCAAAAACTGCCTAGGTGTAAACCCTCAAAAGAGACGAATTCCTGTCGATGTAAGTCCCGCTCTTGGCGTAAAATGGAGGACATGGCCAGAAAAATCGGCAGATCCCGCATGCGGTTTCTCACCGCCCTGATCCTGGGCGCCGGCATCGTCGTGTTCTTCGCAGCCGCTCACGCCCTCGGCCTGGACACCCGATGGGAAGAACTCTCCCTGGATCTACGCTACCGAATCACCTCCCAGACGCAGCTCAGCGACGAGCTGCGACTGCTCCTGCTGGACGATACCTCCCTGGAGACGCTGGGTCGCTGGCCCTGGCCTCGACGCACCCAGGCCGGTGTGATCCAGGCCCTGGCCGATGCGGGAAGCTCCATCGTCGCACTGGACATCCTCCTGCCCGACCCCCAGGAGGTCCGATACATCTCGGATCGCTGGGACGTTTATGATCCGGGGGAACATTTCGTCGGCCTGGGGACTCCCAGGCCCGTTTTTGACGACCAGGAACTCCAGGAAGCCCTGGCCAGGCCCGACCCGTTGCTGCTGCCGGTCGTTATGAACCCGACCCAGTCCAGGCTGCGAATCGGGCCAAAAGCAACTCGGCTGGTTCGCCTCCTGCACAAGCAACCCCAGGCCTCGCTCGAACAGGCCCGAAAGCTCCTGGAAGAATCCGGTCAGGAGATGGACGGCAAGGACCTGGCTCAACTCTACCTGTACGCCCGCTCCCTCCAGAAGCTCCGAAGCCGCCTGGCCCTTCCGGTCGATGCTTTCGGGCATCTCGATTGCCGCGCGGGACGTCCCACCGGCGCCCTGGAAAGGTTCCTCCAGCAAGCCGATGCGGTCGGCTTTGTCAACTTCTTTCCCGACGAGGACGGCAAGCTGCGACGCATGCCCCTCGTGATGGCCGATTCCCAAAGCAACAAATGCTTCCTCCAAATGGGCCTGGCCCTGGCCGGGTCGTACCTGGAGAAGACCCACCAAGCCCCCTGTCGCATCCGGTCCCAGCCCGGAAGCATCGTGCTCCAGCAGCCTGGCCGGCCGACCCTTCGGATCCCCGTCGACTCCCAGGGGCAGATCCTCGTGCCCTGGATTCGCCACGAAGATTTCCCCGACCCGGCAAAGATCTCCTTGGCCCGACCCGGCATCATCTATCTGAACCGCCAGGCATTGCAGCGTAATCTTCGCTATCGCCGCCTGCTCCAGGAAGACCTGGCCGACAAGCTCGACCAGCAGGAACTGCTCGCAGCCTTCTCCCGACTCCGCAAGCTCGAGCAGCGCCGGGACCAACAGAGCCTGCAACTCCAGAGGAAGATGCTCTATCAGCCCCAGGCAACAGGGCCGCTGGAACCGATCCGTGAGCAGATCCGACAGATTCAGGAACGGATCGAATCCCTGGCCGGCGAATTGTCGGACCCCTTCTACCTGCAGGGACTGGCCCCGGAAGACCCGACCCGCCTGGAGATCGAAGCCCTGCTGGGGCGCATCGAGCAGACCGAGGAGTCCAACCGCCTCATTGGCAGGGAAATCCAGTTGCAACTGGCTGACCTGCGAAAGCACGTGGAGGGCAAGGTCTGTCTGATCGGCGCCGAAGCCACCACCCTGGGCGATTTCGTGCCGACCCCTTCCACCCGACGACTGCCCGGCGTGTACGTCCATGCCAATCTCTTCAGCGCCATCACCCGGGGAGACTTCATCCGTCATCCGGGACTGAGGTGGGACCTGGCGGTAATTCTGATTCTCGGCCTGCTGGCCGTCGGGATCAGCGTGCGGCTCCCCGTGCTCTGGGCGGGGGGGCTGGTCTCGGCCCTGATAGGCCTCTACATCCTCTTCAATGCTTACGTGCTTTTCGCCTGGAACGGTATCCGCATGGCGTTGGTTTCGCCGGCCTCGGGGGCGTTTCTGGGTTTCGTGTTCGTGACGGTCTACCGGGAGTTGACCGAAGAGCGGGAGAAGCGGCGCATCCGGGCCATGTTCTCCAACGCAATCTCCGCCACGATGGTCGATCGGCTGCTGGAGAATCCTGATATCGCCCGCCTGGGGGGTGGAGAACGGCGGTGCGGGACCTTCTTCTTCTCCGATCTGCACGGATTTACCGGGCTGGTGGAGAAGATCGGCGAACGCCGGGCGGTGGAAATCCTCAATGAGGTATTCGACCGGGCCACCGATATCATCGAACAGCGCAACGGCGGGTACCTCAACAAATTCCTCGGCGACGGGGTCTTCGCCATGTTCGGAGCCCCGGTCGCCTGGGAAGACCACCCCCGCCGAGCAGTCCAGGCCGCCCTGGACTGCTGCAGCGAACTCGAGGCCTTCTCCCGTGAATTGCCCGGGCGCCTGGGCATCGAGACCGACCTGCACTGCCGGATCGGTCTGGCCGGCGGGGAGGTAATGATCGGCAACTGCGGATCGAGCCGGCGATGGGATATCTCAGCCATTGGCGACGCGGTCAACCTGGCCTCCCGCCTGGAGGGCGCTTCCAAGCTGCTGGGGACGCGAAACCTGGTGGCAGACGACACCTATCAACAGGCCATCCGACAGAACGAGGACTTCCTGGCCCGCCCCCTGGGGCCCATCCGGGTCGTCGGCAGACAGGAGCCGGTACGTGTCTGGAACCTTCTGGGCAGACGCAGCCAGTGCAGCCCGGAGATTCTGCAGCTGGCTCTGGAATTCACCGAGGCCTTCCAACTGCACGACCAACACCAACACAGCAAAGCCGCCGAAGCCTTCGATCGTCTTTGCAGGAAGTTTCCCGAAGATACGCCCTGTCGGATCCTGAGGGACTGGGCCAGGCAGAGCGATGAATCCCCGCCAGGCAGCGACGTGCCCGACATCATCGAGCTCAGACAGAAAGGCCAGTGAACAGCATCTGTGAATGTCGGGCCCGAAGAATGTCGGGGCCGAGGCTGGAAAGTCCTGCCCTCGGGACTTTCACTAAGCCGCCGCGTGAAAAGCTTTGCTTGGCGCCGGAATCGGATAGACTGGTAACGTAGATCCGCACATGGCCGGGACCTGCGATCCCGGACACACGTACCCCTCATCCCAGAAACGAACCGCGAACCGATGAGCCAGACAACCCAACCCAATGAAAACAACGCCCGTGAGGACCCCCTTGCAATCCTTCCCGCTCCTGTGCTCTCCCAGTTGGAGTCCCGCCTGAATCCGGAAGACGTTCTCGTCTCTGCTGGAGTGGATGTCGATCCCCACGGCGACTACACCGAAGGCTATCTGGTCTTGAGCCACGACGCCGTCGGCTACTTCCACCGGGAGGGGGATTCCTGGAAAGAGACCTGGCACGAAACGACCGGGATCAGCGATGCCGAAATCGTCGAAGGCCTGGGGATGAGCCTGCTTCGCCTTATCTGCAAGGGGCAACTCCTGGCCGAGTACCGCTATACGCTTCGCCACGCCCGGGCCATGGCCAGGCTGCATCGCCAGCTCGAGCGGCTCATCGAGGGCCAAAGCCTCGAAGAGGCCGAAGAGCCCCCCGCCGACGACGAGAAGAAACTCCGCTGCGAAAAGTGCAACCGGGTCATCCCCACCTGGGCGGAGAACTGCCCGGCCTGCATGTCGCGACGGACAATCCTCTGGCGGCTTCTTGATTTTATCCGCCCTTACAAGATGCGTGCGCTGGGCGGCCTGATGGTTGCGATCGTCATGACCGCGATCGGCGTGGCCATGCCCGGCCTGACCAAGCCGCTGGTAGATGACGGCATTCGAGGCGGGAATTTCGACGTCGTCGTGTTCTACGTATCGCTGATGGGAGGTCTGGTGGTCATAACCGCCTTGGGCCAGATGCTCCAGGCCCGGCTGGTCTTCCGGATGGGGACCCGCATCAGCCGGGACATCCGAAACCGCGTCTACCATCACCTGCACCGGCTGTCGCTGTCGTTCTTTTCCAAGAAGCAGACCGGCTCGCTGGTCACGCGGGTAACGACCGACTCGGACCGGATCTGGCGTTTCGTCTCCCGATCGATGATCGAGGTCATTGTCAGCTTCCTGACCATCGTGGGCATCGGCGTGGCCATGTTCGTGCTGCACTGGAAGCTGGCCCTGTTCGTACTGCTTCCCATGCCCATCATGTTGCTGCTGATGGTGGTGTTCCACAAGAACATGCATCGGATCTTCCGGCGGATGTGGCACCGCTGGTCGGCGATGACAGCCGTGGTGGCAGACGCCCTGCCCGGCGTGCGGGTGATCAAGGCATTCAGCCAGGAACAACGCGAGGTCGACCGCTTCGGGCAGAAAAACGCAGCCGTCTGCGACGAAGAGATGCGGTACATCACCAACTACTCCACGTTCGGCCCGGCCATGCTGCTCTGCAGCCAGATCAGCCTGCTGGTCATCTGGCTGCTGGGAGGCTACTGGGCCATCGAGGGCAACCTGCAACTGGGAACGCTGATCGCCTTTACCGGCTACCTGGGCCTGTTCATGAGGCCGATCCACATGATCGCCCACATGGATGAAATGTTCAACCGGGCCGCGACCAGCGCCCAGCGCATCTTCGAAATCCTGGACACCGAGCCCTCCATCTACACCCCGAGAGAAGCCAACGATCCCGAGAAGCTCACCGGCAAGATCGAGCTCAAGAACGTCAGCTTCAGCTACGACGGCGTACGGCGCGTGCTCAAGGACGTGAACCTGACCATCCAGCCGGGGGAGATGATCGGCCTGGCCGGGCCCTCCGGCGGGGGCAAGACGACCCTGACCAACCTGATCTGCCGTTTCTACGATCCCCTCCAGGGACGCATCCGCATCGACGACGTCGATCTGCGCGACTACGACATCGAGAGCCTGCGAAGGAAGATCGGCGTGGTCCTCCAGGAGCCCTTCCTCTTCCATGGAACCGTGGCAGAGAACATCGCCTACGGCAACCCCGACGCCACGCTGGACCAGATCATTTCCTCGGCCCGGGCAGCCAACGCTCATGACTTCATCGTAGGCTTCCCCGACGGCTACGACACGCTGGTGGGCGAGCGGGGCCAGAGCCTCTCGGGCGGCGAGAGGCAGCGGATCAGCATTGCCCGGGCGATTCTGAACAACCCGCAGATCCTGATTCTCGACGAGGCGACCAGCAGCGTGGACACCGAGACCGAGAAGCTCATCCAGGAAGCCCTGGATCGACTGATCGAGTCGCGAACAACCATCGCCATCGCCCACCGTCTGAGCACGCTGCGAAAGGCCAACCGCCTGGTCATTCTCGAAGAGGGCCGAATCGTCGAGCAAGGCACCCACGAGCAACTCACCGAGAAAGAAGACGGCCTCTACGCCAAGCTCCTGCGAATGCAGGGCGAAATGCAGTCGATCATGGCCCTGTAACGATTCCCGTCCCAGCGGCAGCCCAACCCGGCGATCAGTAGCCGTCGTCCTGCACTTCCGGCAGGGCGATCCACGTTCCCTCCGAGCCGGTGTGGATGGTCGTTTCGGCCACGGGAGCATCGTCGAGGGATTCCACAGGCCAGAACCGGTTGGGGTGCACCTGGTAAGCCGGGTCGGACGAGCCGGTTATCAGCAGTGCCAGTCGATGTCCCTTGGCAAAGGCATAGGCCGTGGAGCCAAAATCCAGCTCCAGCGCGTATTGCTTGCCGGGCTTGACCGGTGTGCCCGGACTGGCCCATCCCTGGTGGTAGCGTGCCATGCCGGCCGTCTCCCGAACCAGCGCATGATAGCCGTCGGGATAGATATCGATGAGCTTGAGCACGATCGTCGTATCCTCCACGCTGGTGCTGAAGACGACTCTCGCCTGCATGGGCCCGGTGATGATGAACGGTTCGGTAAGTTCCTGGGAAGCGAAGAGCACGGTATCTTTGCGCTTCAGAAGGGGGCGCTGGTCGAAAGGCCCCGATGCATCCCCCGCCCAGCGGTAGTGTCCCCCCAGCGAAGGGGCCGCATCGCGGGGATCGTATCGAAAGCTCCTGCTTCCGCTGCCCTCGGGTCTGTCTCTGGAAAGCCCTGCCTGGTCCACCAGGTACCACCGGACTTTCTCGTGCTTCACGGGCCAGACGCCGGTGTTGCGCCAGACGTTGCCCGGAGCCTTGGGATCCCGCACGTCCCCCATCAGATAATAGCGCAGGACCGACTGCTGCGGTTTGCCCAGCCCCTCGCGAAGGACCGTAAGCATCTCCGGCGGGCTGGGTGCTCTCCGGTGCTGCTCGTGTCGCGTCTCGCGGGCGACGGGTTTAAGCCCGGCGATGCCCCCATGGCCGCGGGGGCCGATCGTGACATACGCCCTGCCGGTGTCCTGAAGGGCCTCGAAGGCCTCCAGGTCGCCGGCCAGAAAAGGATCGTACCATCCACCCGTCATGACAAAGACGAACTCCTGCTCCCTGGCATACCGGCGAATTCTCTCCCGCCAGGGCCGCCAGTCCCACGGCATCGTCGTGGGCGTCCGGCTTTCGACATCCCGACTGAAGGCGTTGAGCCATCCGTAGGTCTTGCGCCGGACGCCGTTGTGAAACTGCCAGTGCATCCAGTGTCCCACGGAGTTGTTGGTCGCGCTGTAGACAAACGCCGGATGAGCGTTCCACTTGCCCAGCGTCGCGGGCATTCCATGGCCCGAGCCGCCGACGGTCCCGACGCGGCCATTGGACCAGGGCTGCTTGCTGATCCAGTCGATGGTGTCGTAGGTGTCCGGTATTTCAAACGGGAAGCCGTTGGTGTTCCGCACCTGCTGTTTGCCCTGGCTGGCACCGTCCCCGCGGGGATCCTGCGTAACGACCGCGCAGCCTTTCCGGATCCAGTCCGCCGCATAGCGCCCCACCGTCAATCGTCCGTATCCGGTGCGGATCAGAACCGTAGGCCGCTTGCCTTGGCCGGGAGGAAGAAACACCTCCGTGGCCAGCTTCACCCCGTCGCGCATCGCCAGCATGTGGTTTGTCCTCGTCCCCTGGATATCCTTGAAGAACTCCGGGGGAAGATGGGCCTGGTATTCCCACTTGCTCAGCACGCCGTCGGCGTCGGTGTCCGCCTCGGGATACTTTCGGAAGTATTCCTTTAGCAGCGGATCGTTCTGCGAAGAGGGCTCGCCGGCCTGGCTGTGGGACGTCTGGGCCAGCACGATTCCAGCCAGAAGCATTATCAGAAGCCGTCGGTTCATGCAGACCCTTTCAGAAAGAGGCAGATCGTCATCGAGACTATCGGCTCCCGCCCTCAAAAACCAGCAGCATGGCCAAGGCGGAGGGGATCCCGTCTTTCTTCTCTCCCGTCATCTCGCGGGGGAGGGTATTGCGACCCGAGTGGAAGACAGGCTCCTGGCCCTTCGGGCCCAGCGAGACTCTCGCCGGACACGAATTGACAAAACCTTGCGTCCATTTCACATTGCCGCTGGCCGGGAATCCGCTACTCTGGGAAACTGCAGTAGCTTGATGCAACGGCCCTTTCCGCCGTTTCACCGGGCCGAATGTCCCCGCACAACCACCCCGGAGACAGAACACCACCGGGTGGTTGTCTTGTGCTCCTGGAGAAAGAGTAAAAACATGACCGGCAAAGAGCGCATCGCCAAGGCTTTCGCACTGGAATCCACCGACCGTATCCCCTGGGTCCCCTTCGTGGGCTGCCACGGTGGAAAACTCATCGATGTCGACGCCGAAACCTTCCTCAAAGATGCAGACCTCATCGCAAAAGGCGCCGACAAGGCCGTCCAGCTCTACGACCCCGACGGCCTGCCGGTCCTCTTCGATCTCCAGGTCGAAGCCGAGGCCTTGGGCTGCCAACTGGCCTGGGCAAAGGACAACCCACCCGCCGTCACCACCCACCCGCTGGAAGACGGCAAGACCCTGGCCGACATACAGATCCCCACCGCCGACCAGGGGCGGATCGGCATGGCCATCCAGGCCGCTGAGAAAATCCGCGCCGCCCATCCAGACCTGGCCCTCTATGGCCTGATCACCGGGCCCTTCACCCTCGCACTGCACCTGATGGGCACCAACATCTTCATGAAGATGTTCGACGAGCCCGACGAGGTCACCGAGCTGATGGCCTTCTGCCGCGACGTCGGAAAGGCCATGAGCCGAATGTACCTCGAGGCAGGCTGCGACGTTATCGCCGTCGTCGACCCCATGACCAGCCAGATCGGGCCCGACCAGTTCCGACAGTTCGTAACCCCCTTTGCTGCCGAGCTGTTCCAATCCATTCAGGATGAAGGCGGACTCAGCTCCTTCTTCGTCTGTGGCCACGCCCAGCAGAACATCGAGGCCATGTGCAAGTGCAACCCCAACAACGTCTCGGTCGACGAGAACATCCCCCTCGAATTCGTCCGCGATGTCTGCCTCAAGCGGAATGTCAGCTTCGGCGGCAACCTCCAACTGACCACCGTCCTCCTGCTGGGCAGCGAGGATGACGCCAAACGAAACGCCGTCGAGTGCATAGAAGTCGGAGGGGAAAAAGGCTTTATCCTCGCCCCGGGCTGCGACCTGCCCCATGCCATCAGCCTGCT
>CAZOVB010000050.1:0-32815 GCA_964583095.1 uncultured Planctomycetaceae bacterium | reverse complement strand
CACCCCCGGAAACTACACCAGAGCAAATGAACCTTGATTATCTTGGACAGCAGTGGCGCAGCGTATACCGGCACAATGGCGGTCCGAAGCGCCGCACACCCGGTCAATCGTATCGTTTAAATCCCCCACAACCGACGAGATAACCTTATCGGCCTGGATCGAGGCAGAGACATGGTGGAAGAAATAGATTAGCACCGCGACGGCTGCAAGCATCATCGCTATGGCCAGAGTCACCGACAGGGAGGGGACAAAGCCTTGGTCATCGGTAATCCGAAGCAGAATGACGGCATAGGTGAAGGTGGCAATGAATGTCCCGAGGGTCAGTTGATTTCCTCGATCACGCATGAAGTTATACAGCAGGCGCGGACCGAACTGTTGCGAAGCCAAGGAAAGGGCCACAATGGTAATCGAAAAGGTGACACCGGCGATCGTGATCATCCCTCCCGCTACGGCATTGAGCAGATCTCGGACACCCGCGGCCCCGGGACGGGAGTCACCGAAGCGACCGATCAAGGGCACTTGGCCCATGGGGAATGTGTAGTCGGCCCAGATACTCACCAGAGCAAGAAGAATTGATCCTGTAACCATCAGCGCCGGCACAAACCAGTAGCTCGACATGAGAGCATTCCACAGGGTGGCTAATCGTGCACGCATGATGGAATTATAGCAGGCACCTTCGATGCCTACCTGAGGGTGTCCCCGGGTCGCTTCCGACAGGCCGCTTGCGCCGGACATGAGCAAAGGCTCCTGCGGTAATGCAACATCAGGATACTCGATGGCAATAACAGATCCCTTCCAGGTCGTGCCACCGCAATTACCGTTATCAGAAGGCGAACATTTCGTAGTGGATCTGCCCCCTGGGCACGCCGGCCTGGACGAGTTGCGGCTGAAGCTTTCGAGTCATCGCGCCAGGTCCGCACATGAGGATCTCACACTCTTGGACAGGCTGATGAACGTGCCTGCCGATCCGTTCGGCAGTGATCAGACCCTTTTCCCCGGGAAAGTCCGGTTGGTCGCTCATCACGTGCACGACTTTCACATGCTCCAATGCACCAACCTCCTCCCGGTAGGCAATGTCCCGGTCCTTTTCGTTCCCATAGAACAGATAGGCCGGCCGGTCGCGCTTGGTGTCCATGTGTTCCAGGAGCCTCAGAAAGGCTGTTATGCCTATGCCGCCGGCCACCATTACCAGGGGTCTGCCCGTCAAGAGTGCGTCCTGACTGAACACGCCGTATGGGCCATCCAGGTACATTCGCTCGGAAGGGCGGACCTTCTGGAGGGCTTGACTGAATCGGCCACCAGACTGGGCCCCGATGCTGATCTTGCCCGAGTGCTCCTCGTATCGGGCAACGCTGTAGGGTCGTTGTCCTCCTGCCCTGGCGCGACGCACGTATACGAACTGGCCGATTTCCGGCGTCATGGGAGCTTCCAGAGGCTTCATGCTCAATTCGATTGCATCCGGCGCAAGCCTGCGGGCTTCGATTACCTCGTGACTGTGGGTCCGCCATCCCAGCAGGTTCAGTGCCCGGCTCAGCAAGACGATCGCAGCTACTCCAGCTGCGAACAGCCAGAACCACATCAGCGGTCTCTGTTCGAGAGTCATGCCGATCGGTATTGCGTGAGCAAACGCCAGAGGCAACACGGCGTAGGTGGTAAGGTGGGCTGCAAACCAACGGCCATAGCCCAGGCGCTTGCGGAGAAAGACGCTGGTGGTGAAGATGAACAGCAGAAGGGCCAAAGCGGTCATCCCAAGCAGAACGAACCAGTAGAAGGAGTCACCCAGGTCGAAGGCCCACACGGCGCGGCGGGATGTCCAGGCGTAGTAGATGGAGATGCATACCGGATGGAGCAGAATCAGGGGTATCGCGAACGTCCCCAGTTTTTCGTGGACCCCCACCAGCCAGAGAAGATCCTTGTGGAAGATCGTGCTTACAATGCGGAAACCCAGGATCAACTGCCAGACCAGCAACATCGTACCGACAAGCGAGCCGACCTTCGCAAGGACCTTGATGGCCAGCAGTCCCAGCGAAGGCTCGTTGTAGTCCAGGAACAGCATTGGAAGCAAAGCGGACACGGCCAGGAGCAGAAGCAGCATGGCCTTGGGCGCCCGCAGAGGTCGCGAACCTGTCGGGTGCTTCATGGCAGCGCCATCCGTCGGGCCCTGCTCCAGTCTGTCCTGGTTACTGCCTTTGGGGGCCTCTGCCATATTTTTCTTCTTCCACGTCCCGTTTCGGTGTCTTTTGCCCTTAGATCTCCAACGACCTTGGCTTTGGTCCACGGCGAACGGGAACTGCCAGAGCCAAGGCCTACGAGCCTTGCCAGAATGATATCCCCTTGAGGGCGTGATCATCCGGATCCGGCAGCACAACTGCGTAAGCCTGGATCAGAACGGATCGGAAGGAGGCCTCGAAGAATGAAAACATTGTGTCAGCTCCGGATGGCGGGAATGGTCCTTGCCGCCGTCGGATCCCTTTTCTATCTTCAGGAACACAGAAACGGCCGCCAGGCCTCAGGCCCATTTTGCACAGGACGGCCGAGATGATCGCAACCGGACGATTCCGCTTTCTTCTCCAATCCATGAAACGATGCAATGAACCATCCGACGATGATTGATCCCAGGGCCCACGGCGCTTGCGCCGATGGCCAGACCAACGACACCGCAGCCATTCAGGGAGCCATCGATGAAGCCCACGGCCGCGGCGGAGGCCGGGTCTGCCTGGCCGGGGGAGCCTTCCGGGCCGCAACGCTGTTTCTCAGGAGCAACGTCACGCTGGAAGTCGCAGCCGGTGCAAAGCTCGAAGCCATCGCCGATCCGGAACTGTACCCGTACATCCAGCCCGGCGTTCACTCCCGCATGGACACCGTGCCCTGGCGAGCGTTCCTTACGGGAGAAGCGCGGTGCGACTCAGTACACTCTTTTCGGATCTGAAAACTGGCAAGGCAGCCCCGGTCCGGTTCAACTTCGCAGACGCACCCGCATTGCCCAAGCGTAACACCCCCATTACTCCGCGGGCCATGGAGGGATGTGAGGTCATCATGGGCTTTTGTGATTCTCCTGATCGGCCGGCAAGGAGATCTGCTGCACGGAACGCTCCGCACTGTCAAGCCGGGAGGGCCAATGCTACAATGTTGCCAGGCAAAACATGGACCGGACTTGAATCTTGAAGGACCTGAGAATGAATCAACGACCAGCCGCCTGTGTACTGCGAATTTGCATCTCTTGCTGCCTGATGCTTCTGACGATGGCGCCGGCCCTGGGGGCCGGGGACGCGGTACACCTGGCCAATGGAATCAAGATCGGCGAGGTCCGCTCCAACTCGGCCATCGTCTGGGCGCGGGTGACAAAGAACCCGACCCGCAACGAAGAGGGCCCGACGTTCTCCCGCATGCCCCGCGGAAGGCGCGACCATACGCTGGCCCAGCAGTTGCCCGAAGGAGCTGCGCTGGAGCAGATGCAGTTCGAGGTGCCCGGAGCCCCGGGGGAAGTCCGCGTCGTTTTCGGCCAGGTTGGGGGCACACTCAGCCGGTCCACCCCGTGGCAGAAAGCAGAGGCCAAGGACGATTACACCCGGCAGTTCCGCCTGGAAGGCCTTGAACCCGCGACCCGCTACGAGCTTCGCGTGGAGGTCCGCCCGGTCGGAGGCTCCGAGGCCACTTCTCAGATGACAGGTTCCTTCACCACGGCTGCAGCCGCCGGGAACCCTCAGGAGGTGACCTTCACCGTGGTCACCGGTCAACGATACGACACGATCGATTCCCAGAAGACCGGCAACGAAATCTATGTCTCGATGTTGAAGCTCGATCCGGAGTTCTTCGTGCATACCGGCGACATCGTGTACTACGACAAGGACTTCCCCTTTGCAACAGACGTAGCTTCGGCCCGGTTCAAGTGGCACCGGATGTACTCGTATCCCAACCACATGGAATTCCATCGCCGGGTTCCAAGCTACTTCATCAAGGATGACCACGACACCTTGCGCAACGATTGCTGGCCGGGGCAGACCTACGGCGACCTGACCTGGCAGCAGGGGCTGGCGTTGTTCCGCGAGCAGGTCCCCATGGGAGACAAGACCTACCGGACCGTTCGCTGGGGCAAGGACCTTCAGATCTGGCTGGTGGAGGGCAGAGATTTCCGCAGCCCGAATCGCACACCGGACGGCCCCGACAAGACCCTCTGGGGCAAGGAGCAGAAGCAGTGGTTCTTCCGGACGGTGCAGGAGTCCGATGCGACCTTCAAGATCCTCATCAGCGCCACGCCGCTGGTGGGCCCGGATCGCTCCGGAAAGAACGACAACCACGCCAACAAGAACTTCTCCCACGAAGGCAACGAGTTGCGGAAGTTTATCGGCCAACAGAAGAACATGTACGTCGCCTGCGGAGATCGTCACTGGCAGTACGCTTCGGTCGATCCCGAAACGGGCGTCGAGGAATTCTGCTCGGGCCCCACGACGAAAAAGCACTCCGGAGGCTTCTCCGAGAAGAACCGGGATCCGAAGATGCACAAGTATCTCAACATCATCGGCGGGTTCCTCTCGGTCACCGTCGAGCGGCGCGACGCCAAGCCGACAGCCATCTTCCGTCACCACCAGGTCGACGGCTCGGTCGCCAACGAGATCATCAAGCCGGCCAAGTAGCCCCAAACACCCCGAGACCTTGCATGTAACAGTCAGGGATTCATCGCCCCAAAAGGCAAAACGATTCAACCCGTCAAAAGGAGTCAGAGGAGACCTCATGAACACGAACCAGTCGAACCGCAACAAGCAGCCCTGGGTGGGCATCCAGATGGGAGCCCACACGATGTACGACGAGGGGATCGAGCACGCCCTGGATCTTCTCCGGGATACCGCGAGAGTCAACGCCCTGGTGGTCTCGGCCTTTGGGGGCGGATGGAGAAACGGCAAGGGCTGGCCCGTCGTGAAGCGAGCCGACCATGGGGCTCCCATTCCGGATCCTCCCCGTCACAGCCCGGCCGCCTGGGTCCAGACCCATCCGGAGCACTATCGCGGCATGCGGCATCGCTGGCCCGAGGAACCGGGCTGCGACTACGGAGACTGCGACATCCTGGAAGACTGCGCCGAGCCGGCCGCCAAACGCGGCATCGCCCTGTATCCCCGACTCTTCGAGTGCCGGGCCGAGATCGCCTGTCCCGCCGACTGGGGCGAAGTCGACGCCCTGGGCCGGGCCACCGGTCGAAAATGCGTCAACAACCCGGACTTCAACGCCTTCTCCCAGGCGACGGTGGAAGACCTTGCCGTCCATCATCCGCAGATCCAGGGGATCATGTATCTCCAGGAACGCCATGGCCCGCTTACGAGAATCTTCGGACCGACACTGACGCCGGACCTGATCGGCCATTGCTTCTGCGAGCATTGCCGGCGCGATGCCCGTACCGAGGGCCTGGATCCAAACCGGGCCATCGCCGGCTATCAGGAGCTGACGGATCTGGCCCTGGAAGCCGGACGAGGGGAATCCCGACCGGCCGACGGATGGTTCATCACCTTCAATCGGCTCTTCCTGAAGTACCCGGAAATCTACGGCTGGGAGGCCTTCTGGTGGGAACGCCTGCACCGACACCGCCAGGGCCTGTACCGCGCGATCAAGTCGGTCAACAGCGACCTGCGGGTCGGGTATCACGTGCACAACCCCATCAGCTTCCACCTCTTCTATCGGATGGGGATGAACTTCCAGCGGATCAGCCGGTACAGCGACTGGGTCAAACCCAACGTGTATCCTTACGCCAGCGGAGGCCGATCCCGAAACGCCTGGCGCAACGGCCTGATGCGCACCCTGCTCAAAGACCTTCGGCCGGAAATCGCCATCGGGTTCCTCTATGACATCCTGGGCTTTAACCCGGAGCACATGCCCAGCGTCGAGGCCTACCTCTCCGAGGAAGAGATGCCCGGCTGGAATGAGCATTACGTCGCCGTCGAGACCCGGCGCGCGGTGGAAGGTTTCGGCAAGGACGTGGCCGTCTATCCGGGCCTCGGCTTCGACATGCCAGGCTGCAAGGACACGCCCGAATCGGTCGAGGCCGGGATGCGTGCGGTCTTTCAGGCCGGGGCTCCGGGGGTGCTGCTCTCGCGCGAATACGAAGAGATGAAGGTCGAACATCTCCAGGCCGCCGGAAAGGTGATCGACGAACTTTCCCGATAGGGATTGGAACCGAGATTTCACAACCAGAACTGGTTGACGGGCATGTTTGCCCACGCTATGTTTCGGGTGCATCGATGGATGACCGCTGCGTCTGGTAAGGAGTCGGTTGCACCGATGAGGCAAGAGTGCAGCCTTGCCGGGGTTGGGTTAATGCCTCGAAGAAGCTTACGCTCTGACATGAGGAGGCCTTCATATGGCTAGGGCGATTGACATCATTTCTTTCGGATTGGTCGTTCTCTTTGCCCTGGGAGGCTGCAGCGAGGACAGCAAAGAGGACCGGGAGGGCAGACGGGAAGAGTACGGCCCGGTCGAATTCGAGGCCACCGGGGCCTACAGTGCCTACGTGGTCCGAACTCCCGTGGCCAAGCCGGAACAACTCGCGAGCAAGACGCAAAGTCCTACGGGGCTGGGCGGAAAAGTGGAAGTGCCTCGCTGCCATCGCTGGGGAGTGTGTGTCTATGTCAATTTCGGTCTCGAAGGGCTGACCCAGGAGATGGCGGAGTCCGGTTGCCCTGAAGTACTGGTCTACGACTGGGACAGCGGCGGTGGCAGATATTCCGACGAGGATCTTCTGGGCTTCGCGCGCGTTTCAAGTTTGCGTCGCCTGGACCTTCAACTCTGCAAAGGTCTGTCAACCGAAGTCCTCAACGAGATATGCCGCCAGGAAAACCTGGAACAACTACTGCTTCCGGCCTCGGGAGAGATCGACAACGATACCGTCGAGTCGCTGCGCGGCGCCCATCCCTTATTGGATATCGTGATCGGCCCCCAACCGACCGGACAGACCGTTGGTAAAAGGATAGACATGGCGATTTCTGCTGGGCGCTGAGGACGCCACTGGTTCTTCCTGTGACCTCAGGTCGTTGCCGGATGGCGACCTGATTCACAGTCAGCAGGCAGTCTTGATGCCGGTCTACCCAACACAAGCTTTCGCTATGCGTATCGGCCATCCGTCTATCACCTCAAGGTTATCCATCTTTCTCCCGGACAGATGCTGCTCGGCTTGAACGCCCGGTCGGCAAGTGTCATAATTTATCTGCGCATCGGGTCAGGCAGGTACCGGCCTCGTGTGCTCAGAAGGCAGACAGATCCCCCGAGCTACCCTCATGGAGCGTCGCAACCTATGAAACTCCACATGCTTTCCCGCCGGCTTTGCCAGGCCACTCTGCTCTTGCTGATGACCGGTGCTTCTGCCCCGGCCGGGGTGGTGGATCTGGAAGAGGAGTGGGCCATCCAGTATCACGCCATTGCCGCCGACATGAACTCCAAGGCGAGCAACCGCCCCTACGACCAGGCCGCCACGATCCTGGATTCGGATACCAACCCGGCGATGGTCATGCTGCGCCGTACCGAGGCGATGCTCGATGATTACCGTCGCTTCGAGAATCTTTCGATCGATATCGAGACATGCCGAAAGGAACTGGAGCAGCTCAAGAAGCGGGCCGCCGGCCTGGATGCCCCGGCCAAGTACAAGGTTCCCTCGCTGCGCTTCGGCGGGGTGGGCAAGAAGGAACGAAACGACCACAACCCCCCCAACCAGGCCGGCACGCTGGAGATGGGTGAGGCCCGCGATGTCTTCGTGGCCGCCTGCAAGCTCAACCGGAAGGTAGCCCTGGCCAATCCCCTGCTGGACTTCGACCGCCTGGTCTTCGTTAAGAAGCACCCCCCGCGGGTCGGACACATGTGCGACCAGTGGTTCGGGATGGTTCAAGATCCCGGCGGCGGACTGTTTGTGCTCGAGAATCCGGGCAAGCCCGAGGCCAGGCTGACCAACCTGACCGAGGGCAGCAAAGTCCTCTCCGGACCGCTGGAGGGCCAAACGCTCCACCAGGGCGTCTTTGCCTCGCCGGAAGTCACCTATGACGGGGAGAAAGTCTGGTTCGCCTACTCCCAGTTGACCGAAGGCTTCAGCAAGCGGTGGGAAGAATGGATGGTCCGGGCCGAGAACGAGGACGGTTTCAGAAACGCCCCCTGGGGCGGAACCAACTGGCAAGAGAAGTACTTCCGCACGGCTGAGGATGCCTTCAACCTGTTTGTGATCAATGCCGACGGAACAGGCCTGCGTCACGTGACACACGGGGCCGAGGACGACCACTCGCCCTGCGTTTTGCCCAACGGGCGCATCGCTTTCGTTTCCACCCGGCGCGGCGGCGAGGGACGATGCCACCCCCGCCCCTGCCCGACCTATGTGCTGCACACCATGCTGCCCGACGGATCGGACATTCAGCCGCTCTCCTACCACGAGATCAACGAATGGACGCCGCGTGTGACCAACGAAGGACGCGTGGTCTACTCCCGATGGGACTACGTGGACAGGAGCTTCTCCGATGGCCAGCACCCCTGGATTGCCATGCCCGACGGACGCGATGCACGCGACCTGTACGGCAACTACGAGAGCGTCTTCCGCGGCAAGGTGCAGGAGGACCTGCGCCAGGTGCCTGACTCGCCCTACTTCGTCGGCGTGATGCACACGCATCATCAGTCGGCCTACGGAACGCTGGTGATGTACGATTCCCGCCAGCCCGACACGCAGCCCCAGCCGGGCGTTACCATGCTCACTCCCATCACCGGCCATTCCAACTACGCCTCGCCCTACCCGCTGGACGAAAACTACTTCCTCTGCGTCTGGTCGCCCGACAGTCCGAACCTCTCGCTGAATACCTGGAAGTGGTACAGGCCCCCCACCCCCCATGGGGTCTACCTGATCGACCGGTTCGGAAACCGGACTCTCCTCTACCGGGATGACGAAATCGCCTGCATGGCCCCCATGCCGCTGCGTTCCAGGCCCAAACCGCCCGTGCTGCCCCACATGGTCGCCCACGCCTACCCCGAAGGGGCCGTGCCCAGTCAGGCAGAGCCGGACAAAGCCACCTTCGCCGTCATCGACGTCTACAACTCTCGCATGCCCTGGCCGAAGGATCGGAAGATCTCTTCCCTGCGGATCATCCAGATCTTCCCCAAGACCACTCCGCGAAAAGGCAACCCCTCCATCAGCTATAACGTCGAGGTCAACGCCCGCGGTGTCATCGGAACCGTACCGGTCGAAAAGGACGGCAGCGCGCATTTCCAGATTCCCTCCCGCGTGCCGGTCTATCTCCAGGCCCTGGACGAGAAAGGCCTGGCCATTCAGTCCATGCGGACCAGCTTCTACGGCATGCCCGGAGAGAGCAACACCTGCCTGGGTTGCCACGACCAACGTCGCAAAGCCCCTGCTCCTCAGACCAGTACCCCCATTGCGCTGCAGCGCCGCCCCTCTACACCCCAGCCCGGGCCGGAAGGATCCCGGCCGCTGACGTTCAGCGTCATGGTCCAGCCGATTCTCGAGGCCAAGTGCGCCAAGTGCCACAGCGAGCACAAGGACGCCCCCCAGTTCAAGAACCCCAAGGCGTCCTATCGGGAGCTCAAGCCCTGGGCCTGGGCACTGGATGCTCAGGGCAAGATCATCACCCGCCCCAAGGGCGAGGCCGAGCCGACCAGCCGCGTTCGGTCGATTCCCGGCAAGGTCGGCGCCTACGCCTCCAGGTTGTATCCTCTGCTGACCACCGGCAGCCACAAGGACAAGGTCAAGTTGACCGACAAGGAGATGGAAAGCTTCATTGTCTGGCTCGACGCTTTTTCCTGCTTCTATGGCGCGTACGAAGATTTCCGCGCCCAGGAGGAGGGAAAGCTGGTCACGCCCAGCCTGGAATAGATTTCAAGTTGCAATCCGCGCCACACGGGCCCGTTGCGTTTTCTCCAAACGTGACGGGCCTTATCTATTGGCCCTGCTGATCGCCGAAGGGCCGAACCGAGCCGTCGCGTCGATAGAAGAGTCCCGAGGCCGACCCGGCCGGCGCAGAAAGCAGCCTGAGCACAACGGGGACACTCAGAAGCGGCGAGGCCTCCACCCCCTGGTTCATTTCGGTCCGAGCCTGGCCCGGGTCGACGGCACTGATTTGTATATCCGCCCCCGGCCAGGCCTGTCGAGTCTCGGCCGCAAGGTTCCGTGTCAGACTGTTCAGCGTGCACTTGGAGACATTGTACGGACCGAAGCCGGGGGTATCCGCCCAGCCGGCTGCGGAGGTAAGGTTCACGATCCGAACCACGGACCTGCCATCGAGTCTGCCCAGCAGGCTGCGCATCAGGCGCCAGGGCCCCAGGGCATTTACGCGCAACATGGCCTGGAAGGCATCGGCATCCCCTTCCAGCAGCGGCATGCAAGGTTGGGGCGTCTGGGCAAGTGCGGCGCTGTTGACCAGGCAGCCAAGCTTCGGGCAGAGTTCCAGAGCCTTGCTGGTCAGGTCGTCATGAGTATCGAGTCGGCCCAGATCCATCGGCAAGATGTGCAGCTTGGCCCCGGGAGCGATGCGGCGGTGAATTCCCTCGACACAGGCCTCGAGCACCTCCCTGCGCCGAGAGGAGAGAACCACTTCCGCCCCGGCCAGGGCCAGTACGGACGTCAGGGCCTTTCCATAGCCCGTACCTGCGCCGGTGATCCAGACTCCCAGATCGGCCAGGCCGGCCCACCGGTCCGGAGAGAGCCCGAAACGATGCTTCGGCCAGTCGCAGACCTCCAGGCCGAACCGGCCGGTCTCAAGCAGATCCCCCTGCGGAGCCTGCCGAACCACGGGGGGTTTCGTCAACCCCAAGGCCCGCTTGACGCGTCGGCCCAAGCCCATCAATCCTCCGATTCCATCATGCTGGAGACCTTGATGTTCGGATCGGCGCCGATCTTCCGGAGGTTCTCGACCACCATCGAAGCGAACGGGCCGATGTTCACCCCGTTCTGGAACAAGGCCGTGCAGAGGCGTTCCATTCGCTCCAGGCGGACTTCCTGATCGATGTAGGGTTCCTCGCTGTACCAAAGCTCGGTGGGAATGTAGTGCGGATGCTTGCGGAAGATCTTTTCCTTGTCCCCACGGAAAGTGATCTTGTGAAGATCCGAATGAATGAAGTAGTCGCTCCCGGCTGCGAGAATCAGCGTGTTGATCCCCTCGACCTGGTCGATGTCGTCCTTGAGCTCGGTGAGGTTCTCGATCATCTTGTCGATGTCGTCCTCGGTCTCCCCCGGCACGCCCAGGACGATGTTGACGGTGGTGCGGATCCCGGCGGCGTGGCAGTCACGGATGTTCTGCTTGACCCGCGATATGGCATACCCCTTGGACTGGAGTTTGAGAGTATGCTGGCTCCAGCCATCCACGCCAAAGCGAAGGTGGGTGAAGCCCGCCTTGGCCAGGTGCCGGAAATACTCGGCTGTGTTGCGTCGATCGATTCGAAGCTGCCCGACGAGTTGGACGTCCCAGTTGTTCCGGATGATCCCGCTGCACACATCGTAAAGCGCCTGCGGATCTCCGTTGACGTCACTTTCGTTGAAGTGGAACGTGTGAAAGCCTCGAGCCACGAAGTGGCCGATCTCTTCCACGACCCGCTCAGGGCTGCGCCCTCGATACTGGAAACATTCGGCGCAGAACCGGCAGCGTCCCCACGCGCAGCCTCTGCTGCCTGAGATCGGAATCAGGTGCTCGCGATGGAAGTTCTGGTAAAGGTCCAGCCGGGTCCAGTCATACTTGGGCCAGGGGCAGGCATCGAGCTGCTGCAGCAGCGGCGGCTCGGTCCAGGGGCGATCGGGCGTATCGAAGCGAGAAAGTACACCGGGAATATCCCGAGGAGTTTCGCCTCGCAGAACCGACCGCAGTACCGGGACAAGCGTCAGCTCCGCTTCCTTGATGAACATGTAGTCGTAGTTCGTAAACAGGAATCTTCCGGTCTGATCGTAGACACAGTCATATCCGCCCACGAAGACCTTGGTCTCGGGCAGGCGCTTGCGGACCTCGCGAACCATGCGCCTGGCCAGCGACCGGTTGCCTCCGTTGAGACTCAGGCCTATCACGCGGGGCTGGGCCTCCATGATCTTCTCGATGACTTCCTTCATGTAGTCCCAGAAGAAGTCGGCCACCTCGTCTTCATGCCAGCGATGGATGAAGGTGTTGTCCCAGGGATCCTCGTTGCGGTCGAAGCCCGGGGGCAGAGGCATCGAGTCCCCTTCAGGCCCCAGTCTGCGGGCATGGTATCGGTGGTACATCGCGATGCTGACATCCGCGATCTGGTACCTGATGCCGCTCTGGCAGAGCAGGCTGTCCAGATATCCCAGGCCGTTTGGAAGCATGGGCTGGTAGCGTGGGGGAAGCTCCAGGACGAGCAAGTCCAGGCTTTCCTGGAATTGAAATTCTGGAGGCTGAATAAAGTAGGGCTCCCGACTCAACACCGGCGGGGGCTTGAGGCAGGATTGCTCGGCCTGGATGCCCAGGATTCTCTTGGCCAGGCCGAAACGGCGAGCCCTGTCGGCAAGACGGGCTGAGACCTTTCGGAACGTCCAGAGGAAACCTTCCCGCCTCCAGGAGATTCTTAGCTTTCGAAGCGTCCGCCCCCATTTGCCCCCCCGGGGACGTCCGGCGCCTTTGGGCGCGACGACGGGCACAACCGGCGCAAAATGCTGGGCTTGGGTCTCCAGTTGCACGGCGATGTCTCGCAGCGAAGGCAGGTCCTTGTCAGCCAGTTCCTTGAGCCTCTCCGCGCAGGCCAGGACCTTGGGCTTCTCCTCCAACTGCAACCAGCATTGGGCCAGGCCGCGGACGATCTCCGCCTCGTAGGCCCACATGCGCGGATACAGCAGAGCCTCGGCCTTTTCAAAAGCACCAACGGCTTCGGTGAGACGGCCCGTCTCCAGCAGAGACCAGCCCAGACCCGTATAGATGCGATGGTAGGCGGGATTGCACATGACCGCCCGCTCAAAACAGGCAACCGCCTCGACTTTGCGGCCTACATGTCGCAGCGTCCAGCCCAGTTCGCCCAGGGACCAGGGATCCCGGTCGACTCCGCCTGCCTGGAGGATGAATTCGAGAGCCTGGTTCCACTGCCCGGCATTCATCGCCGTCCGGGCAGCCGCGATATTCTTTTTGTGTTCATCCAGGACCCAGGCGCCCAATCGATGGGCATCAATCGCCTCTTCCAGATCCTGGCATGGAGCCAGCTGGGGCATGCCCGCTTCGCGCAGCTTTTGGATCAGGGGGTTTTCCACCCGCGGCAGGACTCTTTTGTTGTTGAGATTCTCCAACGCGAGCACGGAGTTGTTGTACCCGTCGTGCGGGCCAAAGTAGTTCTCTTCCCCATCGCTGCCGGGATGCCACGTATGGTAGAGGAATTCATTTTCCAGCCAGTGCTCGGGACGGCCGGAGTTGACCAGGCGGAAGGTAAGATCATACGGGCCACAGACGTGTCCGAGATAGCTGTCGTGTTCGTCGGCCCCGCCGATTTCGATCATCGCATCGCGACGGCTGCACATGCACGCGCCGTAGTTGCGGTCCACGATCCGCGTGGAGCCTTCGCTGAGCCCTACTGTCTTGTCGCCGGCCCAGTTGACACACCCATCAGCCAGAACTTCTTCAATGCCGGGGTAGTTGAAAGGACAGAAATCCTCGCGGACATTGCGGACCTGGTCCAGGTGCAGGACGCTGTCGGGGTGTTTGTCGAAGTGGTCCAGGATGCTCTGGATGAAGGTTTCGGAGACGATCGCGTCGCTGTCCATCAAGGTGACGATGGAGCCACGGGCGGCAGCGATACCTATATTGTACATCAGATGCTTGTGATAGTAGACGTTCTCGGGAACGTTCAGGGCGATCCACTGGTCCAACGGACATTGCGTGCCGTCCCGGGACGCCCGACCCATCCGCTCCTGGATATCCGGGCACCGGCGGCTGTAATATTCGATCAAAATGACCTCGAAATCCTCGCGGTCCACCGTCTGTCGGCTGAGGTAATCCAGAAGGTGAAAGCTCTCCCGGCAGGTCCAGTCCAGCAGGACCAGGCTGATTCGGGCAGAGTTCATTTTCTCATTCCGGTAGAAGTATTCGACAGGGTCCTTTCCCACCGGCCCGGAAGAAGCCTGGGGGGTGTAGATCAACCCTTGGCCGAGGAAATGCTCCGGCAGGTCCTGCAGTGGCGTCTGGTAACCTGCAGCAGCGCCCTGAGGCCGTCGCTCCGGCGCAATCGGGATCGATCTCTTTGCCTGGTCCCGCATGCCCGGGCCTTGTGGGAACTTTCTCTTATCGGATGAGTTGACCGTCATATCATCTCCGCCCGGGCCTGCTGCCCGGTCCAATGAATCACACAGGACGTCATCTTACGCGGCAACGCCTGGAAGCAACAGGCGACCCGGTCTGCTGTGCCTGTCCTCTCATTGCTTCGAGAAGCTCGTCTGCTTCCCACCGGCAATTGCTGCTTCCTGGCCGAATTCGGTAGCCATCCGTGAAACACCATCGAAACGCTGGGCCGAGGACACCTGGAGGTGGATCATGCCCGTTCTGTGGTCTCCCAGGACCTGGCGTCCGTTGCGTCCACAGTTTCCGATTCCCTGTGCAACAAAATAATCGCCCTGGTTGAGCAGTACCTGGATCTCCTGCCTGTAAACAACCGTCTCTCCCGGACCAATCGGGGGCAGATCGATACGCTCGAATTCCGTGTTTGAACCGTAGACCAGCAGGCCGTCCTTGTCGAGGATCTTGAAGCCCAGCAGCGGGCTCTCGGCCTGGATCTCTGAGTAGACCTTAAGGTAAATCGTCAGCCGGTCCCCGCAGGAAACCACCCCGGCATCCGGCTGACCGTTGACCAGCATCATGTAATCCACAAAACGTATTTTCCCCGTGCCGTACCGCTCCTCGTATGGGTTGTAGCTGGGTCTTTGAGAGCACCTCTCCTGGCTGCACGGCTCGGAAAGAAACCGGCGAAGCGCAGGATCTTGCGGCAGGGACGCTTCGGCTCCTGCGTCCTGGGTGGACGCCCCCCGGATCGACTCGATCTCGTCGGTCTCTTTCAGGCCGCTGCCTGACGACTCTGCCTCCTGCTGGATTTCCACCGCATCCTCCTGGGCCAACATCCGCTCATAGCGGGAGACCACCTCCCCCGGCCTGCCCAGCATCTCGATCTTGCCCTTATCCATGAGGATGGCCTGGTGGCAGTATCTTGGAACGGTGTGGATGCTGTGGGTGACGAACAGGATCGTTGTCCCAAGGCGTTGGAGCTCCTTGAACTTGTCGAAGCATCGGTACTGGAACTTCACATCGCCCACCGCCAGGGCTTCGTCGACAATCAGAATCTCGGGCTCGACGTTGATGGCAGCAGCGAACGCCAGCCGCACGAACATTCCGCTGGAATACGTCTTGACGGGTTGATCCACGAACTCGCCGATCCCCGCAAATGCCTCGATGGCGGGCAGCCGATTCCGCATTTCTTCCTGGCTGTAGCCCATGATGGCGCCATTGAGCATCACGTTTTCGCGACCGGTGAATTCCGGGTTGAAGCCCGCCCCGAGCTCCAGCAGGGCCGAGACCCGACCATTGGCCTGGACCACGCCGCTGGTAGGTTGCAGCACGCCGCAGATCAGTTGCAGCAGGGTGGACTTGCCCGAGCCGTTGCGCCCGATGATCCCGAGCGTCCGGCCCGGCTGAACCTGAAAGCTGATATCCTTCAGCGCCCAGAACTCCCGATGATACTGCTTGCGGAACGGGTGGAGGGCTTCCATCAACCGCTCCTTGGGGGAGCGGAACAGGCGATACTTCTTGGAGAGATTCTCCACCAGGATGGCAGGCGACTGGCTCATCAGAGAACGTCCGCGAACTCCCTTTTCAGACGACGAAAGACGTAACTGCCCACAAGAAGCCAGAACAGGCACACAGCCCAGAAGTATAGCGTCAGGTCGAGGTTCAGAACAACCCACTTGTGGTAGACCAGGGCGTCGCGGTATCCCGAGACGATGTAGTACATCGGGTTGAGTTTGGCATAGACCCGGTAGCCCGGAGGGATCTGCTCAAAGGGCCAGACGATCGGCGTCAGCCAGAACCACATGTTCAGGACCACCGTGATGATCTGCCCCACATCCCGGTAGAACACATTGATCGCGGAGGTCAGCCACCCCATCCCCAGCCCCAGGGCGCAGACGGCGAAGGAAAGGTAGAACACCTGCACCGCATGGAGCGTAGGCCATTGGCCATGGGAGATCAGAAGAACCAGTACAATCGAAAGCATTACCATGTGTCCGATCAGGCTGGCGGTGATATTCACAATCGGCAGAATCTCCACCGGGAAAACGACCTTCTTGACCAGGTTGCTGTTGGCAACGATGGAATTGGTGGCCGAGCCGAGAATCTCAGCAAAGAAGAGCCACGGCGCCAGGCCGCAGACGAACACCACGATAAAGGCTGCGCCCCCGGGATGCTGAACCTTCAGGCCCCAGGAAAAAACCAGCCAGTAGACCAGGATCAACGAGAGAGGCTGCACCACCGTCCAGACGAAGCCGGCCAGCGTACCGATGTACTGCGTTCGGATCTGGCGCTTGCTCATCGCCCAGATCATGCTGCGATAGCGGAAGGTCCGCTTGGCGAAGTTTCCCGCGACGGTCATGAGGTCCCATCCTTGTCGCTGTCAGTCCTTTGCTGGACGGCTCCGCCGCCTCGCCCGCACATCCGCTTGAGCTTTTCATACCGCCTGTCGCCCATGCACTTGCGAACCAGACGCCGCAGGGCGCCTCGACCCAGGTATGTCTTGACCACCTGGAAACCGCGACGACCGAGAATGCGTCGCAGCAGGCTGCGGATCAAGCCCCCGCCGGCCCGCCGGTAGGTCTGTCGCATGCACCGGATCCGAAGTGCAACACGGGCGGTCCATCTCATCCCTTCCGGGCTCACTCGCCTGGAAATCTCCCGTTCCATTTCCGACCCGATCCACCGCTGGGAAAGACGCAGCGAGCGAATCTCCGGGTTCTCCGCAAGCGGAAGAAGCCTGCCGGTACAGAAACCCTCCACCGCAGGGGCAGCGTGCCCATCGAAGTGCGGGTGGGCGATCTCCCGCCAGAGCCGGAAACTGAAATTGTGGGTCGTCCCGGTCGGATCGGGGTGGGCAAAGTGATACAGCGCCACCTGCGGGTCATGCCAGAACTCGGGCAGACCCGCGTTGATCAGCCGCCAGCCCAGATCGTAAGGCCCGCACATGTAGCCGCGGTAGCGCTTGTCCTCGTCAAAGCCGCCAAAACGCATCGCATCTTCACGCCGGACCGTCATGCACGCTCCGACATTGGGCCAGAGCTTCTGCCACTCAAACCGTCCCAGATCTTCCACGCCCCCCAGGCCGGAATCGGGATACAGCGACCGCGTTCGATATTCGTAGTGCATCAGCACCTGAGGCCGGGTCCGGCCCGAGGGCTCGTCGAAGCTGCGAAGGACCGATTCCACGAAGTCCGGCGGGAAGACCGCGTCGCTGTCACAGACGCAGAACAAGTCGCCGTTGGCTTCGAGCAATCCCAGATTGTACCCCTTGTGCTTGTGGTAGAGGCCTTTCTGGCCCATGGTGTAGACCCCGTCGGCCTTTTCCAGGGCTTGCTGGGCGACCCGGTCGTACAACTCCACCCAGAGCACCTCGAACGTCTCGCGAGAGACCGTCTGACGGTCGAGCCAGTCCAGCGAGAAGAACCGTTCGCGCACCTGCCAGTCCAGCAGCAGCAGTGTGAGCCTGGCTGAGGTCCTCCGACTCTTTTTGTGTGTGATGGGAGCTTTACCGGCCATGGTCTGAGATCACCGCTTCGACCCGTGCGCAGCGGACGTCACTGTGCGTATTTCCGCTTGAGGGAATGCTTCGTAATCTCCCGCATGTAGTCGGCGGCTTCGATGCCGAACTTCCCTTCCAGCATGTTCAGGTATCTCGGGTTCCGATGATACGCATCGAAGGCGTAGTCACGGAAGCTCAGGACCTGCCCACCGCTGAGGTGCTTCGTCGGCAGGGGCTTGCACTCGTAACTGTACTGGCTGTAGCCGGACCAGCTTTCCGGCAGGGGCCAACCTTCCTTACGCGCCTGATCGTACAGGGCTGAACCGGGGTACGCCATGGTCGAGTAGAGATTGGCCCACTCGGCGTTGATTTCCGTCGCCAGGTTCAGCGTCGCCTGCATGGAGTCGAAATCATCCTCGGGAAGCCCGAAGATGAAGTTCGCACAGATGTGCAGGCCCTCATCGTAGGTCATGTCCACCACTTCCATGACCTTGTCCAGGTCGTAGCCCTTGGTGACGTCGGCCAGCACGCGCTTGGAGCCGGATTCAAAGCCATAGGCCACCCACTCGATGCCGGCGGCCTTCATCTTCGCAAGCAGTTCCCGGTTGACGGTGTTGACCCGGGCGTAAGCCCAGATGTTCACGTCATAGCCTCGTTCGATGATGCTGTCGCAGAACCGAACCACATGATCCCGCTTGAGCACGAACATTTCGTCGATCAGTTTGAAGTTCCGGATGCCGTAGGTCTCGATCATGAAGCCGATCTCGTCGATCACCTTCTCCGGGTCGCGATAGCGGATCCGGTGCTTGCCGCCAAACAGGCTGTTGATGCAGCAGAAGGAGCACTGGAACGGACAGCCCAGGCTGGTGTAGATCACCCCGTAGGGCATGCGGCGGCGGATGTCGCCGAAACAGTGCCAGTTGTGGGCCCGGTACTTATCCATGGGCAGCATGTCCCAGGCGGGCCAGGGGAGGCTGTCCAGGTCCTCCCAGACCTCGGGCCGGGGGTTGGAGGCGATCGTGCCGTCCTGCGTGCGATACCACAGGCCCGGAATGTCCCTTCGCGAATCTCCGGCCCGCAGGGCATCCAGCAGGTGCCCCAGGGTATGGAAGCCCTCTCCCTGACAGAGGAAGTCGACCGGCTCTTCCTCCATCGTGCGCTTCGGCAGGGCTGACGGGTGGAGCCCCATGATCAGACGTCGGCTCCTGGGCGCGATCTGCTCATGGTGTTGGAGGATTTCATGGGCGCCGATCATGTTCATGGTCGAGGCCGACGGATTGGACCCGGAAACACTCACCACTGCCAGAAGCGGGTCCCACCGGGCAATCCGGCGGGCGGTTTCCTCGCTGGACCAGTTCTCGACCTCGGCATCGAGCAGTTCGACGCGGTAGCCTTTCTCGCGGAGGAACCCCGCCGTCAGCGCGCCCCAAAGGGGCGGCTCGATGGCGGTCAATTGAAAGTCGCTCAGATTGGCGTAGAGCTTTTTCTGGCTTCCTGGTTTTACAATAACAACGTCTGGTTGCGGCATCTGCCGATTTACCTTTCGAGCTTGGGCGGCCGGCCCGGAGATGCCGGCACAAGCGCCCTGTTCATCCTTCGCCCCGACGCGGGCATCCTACTGGGCCACCTCCAGGGCGGCTGAGACGATGTCGGACTCGCCGGGGTAGAAGGCCGCTTCCAGCGTGTACCCGGCCGGGGTGGGCAGATCCGGGCACGTCACCCGCCGCACAGGCGCCTTGAGATGTTCCAGGCCCTTCTCGGCCAGCAGCGCGCCGATCTCGGCCGTGATGCCCCCGGTCTTCCAGCCGCAGTCGGCCAGGACGATCCTGCCCGTCCGGGCGGCGGATTCGAGAATCAGATCCTCATCCAGGGGGCGCAGCGTTCGGAGGTCGACTACCTCGGCCTCCACTCCGTGCTGGGTCAGAGTCTCCGCTGCCCGCAGGGCCTCGTGAACCATATGCGAAATGGTGATAATCGTCACGTCCCGGCCCTCGCGGCGGACCAGGCCCTTGCCGATGGGGACGCGATACATTTCCTCGGGCACGGGGCCCTTGTTTTTGAAGTTGAAGCGATGCTCCAGGATCATCACCGGGTTGGGATCGGCGATGGCACTGGCCAGCAGGCCCTTGGCATCGGCGGCAAAGCTGGGCATGACCAGCTTGAGCCCCGGCACGTGCATGAAGAGCCCCTGCAGCGCCTGGGAATGTTGTGCCGCAGAGCCCCAGCCTCGACCGATGCACGCCCAGATCACCAGCGGAACGTTGACCTGTCCGCCGAACATGTAATACCACTTCGAGGCATGGTTGATGATCTGGTCGCTGGAAAGCAGCAGGAAGTCCGGACGGTTGTGCAGGTAGACGGGCCTTCTGCCCCCCATGGCCGCTCCGACCGCAATGCCCATCAGCGCCGTCTCGGCCAGGGGAGTATCCCAGCAGCGATCCGGCCCGAACTGCTTGTGCAGATCCTTGGTGGAGCCGAACATGGCCGTGGGAGCGTCCACGTCCTGGCCCATCACGAAGACTCTCTCATCCAGTTCCATCGCCTGGGCGAGGGTTTCCCGGATCGCCTCGGCGTAAGACAGGATTCGTCGGCCAGGCTGATCGTTGCTGCTACCGATCTCAACCTCGTCGGCCTTGATGCTCAGCCACGGCTCGTATCGGGAGGGTTTGGAGTCAACCGACATTGTCCGCCTCCTTATAGAGGTATAACCCCAGGTCCTCGGCTGCGGGAAGGGGGCTCTTCTGGGCGTAGTCGAATGCTTCGCGAATCTCGGCATCGACCCGCCGCTCCATCTCTCGCAGTTCCTCCTGGGAGAGGGTCTCGTCCTCCAGCAGATGATCCCGCCAGGCCTTGACGGGGCAGCGCTGCTCTTCCCAATAGGCGATTTCCTCCTGGGGGCGGTAGCCCAGATGGGCGTCGGAGTAGCTTCCGGCATGGCCGCGTACGCGGTAGGTCTTGCATTCGATCAGCGTCGGGCCCTGCTTCGCCCGGGCCCGCTGCACGGCCTGGCGACCGGCATTGTAGACAGCCATCAGGTCATTTCCGTCGATCGAACTGGACACCAGATGCTCGGGCTTGGCCCGGAGGAAGATATTCTCCATGGCCTGTCGGGAATTCCGATGCGAGCAGACCGCCCAGCTGTTGTCTTCCAGGACGTAGATGACAGGAAGCTGCTTGAGTACGGCGAAATTGATGCTCTCGTACAGCGTACCCTCATCGGCAGCTCCGTCACCGAAAAAGACCACCGAGACTTTTCTGTCTCCGGCCAGTTTCGAGGCAAGGGCCAGGCCCGTGCCGATCGGAATCCCGCCTCCGACAATACTCGAACTGCCAAGATGGCCCACGGAGGTGTCCACCAGGTGCATCGACCCGCCCCGGCCTCGCGAGCACCCGGTCTCGCGGCAATAGAGTTCGGCGATCATCTTCTTCAGGTCTCCCCCCTTGGCGAGGTAGTGACCGTGGCTGCGATGATTGCTTTGGATGTAATCGTCCGTCTCCAGGCACGCGCAGATGCCCACCGCGATGGCTTCCTGTCCGATGCACAGGTGAATGGGCGTCTTCATCTGGTCGAGATGATAGATCGACTCCATGTGCTTCTCCACGCGATGGATCAGCAGCAACTGATACAGCATTTGAATCTTTTGTTGGGCCGAGAGACTCATTCGGGCTCCTGGGTTCTGTGGATCAGGTCACAAGAGGGTGTCCTGCTGAGGGTTGCAGCCGGGTCCGTGATGGCAGAGACACAGACCGCCCGGGCGAGGAGTCCCGAAAACAGCCAATGCAACGGCGCAACCTCCTGCAAGCAATCTGCTCACGACACCATCCTTGGTCTGCCCGGTAGAGGCCGGTAGGTTTTCACGTGGTCGCGTCCGACATCCCTTCGGGATTCGCCGCAACAACTCAGCCGATACAATCCCTCAGCTTTGCCCAGTCGTTGCCGGCAAATCATCGTAGAAACCCCGCCCGGGCAAGTCAATCCTGACGGGGGCTTTTTTGTCCCCCAGCATAGGAAAGCAAAAGCCCAGGCCGGTGGATTTGCCGGTTGTATCCCCCGCCCGGGCCGATAGAATGCCCTCCGGCAGGCCGGTGCTCCGTGGGCTTGCCGGACGGGAGAGCTTGCCGCCCTATCCACCGGACCGGATCGCTGCACAAAGGCAAATGCAACTGGAATGGACGCCGCAGACATAAACATGAACCTGGATCACCCCCTCATTTTCCCGCTTCAAAGCCAGGGGGGCCGACACAGCCGGGGGCGGATCCGATGAACGCAGCAGGCCTCAACGCCAAGTCGAGCCGCAAAGGGGTGGATCTGTCCATCATCCTGCCTACACGCGAAAGAGCCAGGGATGTCCGGCGCTTGTATGACTCTCTGCTGGACACAGCAGCTGACCCCGATCGGATCCAGATCGTCCTGTACCTCGACGATGACGACCCCTCAGGCCCCCTCCTGGAAGAACCGCGCCTTGCCATCCTGCAGACAACGGGACCCCGGACCACCATGGGCCGAATGCTCCGCCGGGCTATTACGATCGCCGACGGAGAATACATCATGCTCACCAACGACGACGCTGCCTTTCGCACGCGAGAATGGGATAGGAAGATCCTGTCGGCCTCGAGAAGATTCCCCGACGGCGTGTCGCTGGTCTGGTGCAATGATCTGTTTCGCCGCGACGCCATCCCCAACTTCCCGATCTTCTCCCGAAGGGCCTACGACATGATCCCTGCATTGATCCCCGCTCGCTACGTCCGGGACTATGTCGATACCCATCTGTTGGACATTTTCACCAAGCTCGAATCCCTCGGCTGGCCCCGAAAGCTATACCTGGAAGATGTCGTCCTGGAACATCTGCACGTCGAGGCCGGCAAAGCCCAGCCCGACAGTGTCTCGCAGAAGAGTCGGCACTTTGCCGACGAACTCACCTACTTCTCCGGCGAGGGCCAGCGAGCCCTGACGGCCCGGTATCTGGCCGCTCATATCCAGGCCGAGGCAACCGGATGAAACTCCTGCGGCGACGAGATCCCGAGCCCCGACCGGAAATTTCCATTGTCCTTCTGGACTGGAACTGCCGCGAGAGCTTCCACAGCCTGGACTACCTGGCCAACCAGAGCATTGAGCGGTCCCGCTACGAAGTAATCTGGGTGGAATTTTACGATCACACCCCCGCCACCCTGCAGGAAAAGCCGGCCCGCGCCGAGACCGAAGACCCCCTCATCGACACCTGGGCCCTGCTCGAGGCCGAGCCCGACGTGCCCTACCACAAGCACTGGCTCTTCAACGCGGGACTCGCCCTGGCCCGGGGAAAATACGTAGCCTTCTGCGACAGCGATGCGATGTACCGCCCCACGTTTGTCCAGGCCTTGCTCAACGCGTTTGAGCAGGACCCGACCCGCGTGGTCCACATGGACGAAGTCCGCAACCTGGACCCCACGTTCTATCCGTTCTGCTATCCTCCCCTGGAACAGGTGGAGGGCTATGGAAGCATCAACTGGGTCGACGCCAGGCCCGGGGGGCTGCTGGACCGGGCCGACCCGATCCATTCGCGCAATTACGGGGCATGCATGGCCGCTGCCAGGGACGAGTTGATCCGCATCGGCGGCGCGGATCTGCACGACGAATACCTGGGGTTCATCTGCGGGCCCTACGAGATGACCTGGCGTCTGGTCAATGCCGGTGCCCGGGAACACTGGGTCCAGGACGAATGGCTCTACCATACCTGGCATCCCGGACAGGCCGGCGACGGCAATCTCTGCGGGCCCCACGATGGACTCCAGATCGCCGCAAGGGCATTGAACCTCCCCGCCACAGGCCGAACCGAACCCTTCGAGATTTGCCCCGCGATTGAGAAACTCCGCCAAGAAGACGACCTGGACGATGAGCAGCTCTGCCGGTTGCTGGACCCGGGGCCCTGGCAGCAGAGGTGGCGGGATGTCGTTGCCCGGGCGCAGGTTCAGACCCTCCGGCTGGGAAGGAAACGGATCCACCTGCGCAGAACCGCCCCCCACGACGAGCAGGGGCGAGTGGAGCAGAAACAGCCCGAACCTTTGTTCGGACGTCGAATGCCTCGCGCCTGTCGCATCCGCTGCATGCTCTGGGCGCTGGGGCGTCTACCTGCCCGGCTGCGAGCCAAACGACTGGCCGCCCGGGCGTCGCGTCCCTCCCTGCCTGCCTCCCGGTCCCGGGAGATCCTCCGAAAATGCCGAGCGGGAAGACGTTTCATCTCGCGGATCCTGGACTATGACCGCTGGCGCCTCCGCCAGGGATGGCTTCTTCTGGCGTGGTGCGCCCAGCAGGGCTATAATCGCCTGGCCGTCTACGGAGAGCCCGAGACAATCGACATGCTGAGCCTGCTCGCACGGCATCTGCCCATGGAAATCGAGCAGGCGATCAAGCTTTTTGAAGACCCCCAGCCGCTGATCGACCCGCAACTGCCGGTGATCATCGCTACGTTCCTGGGCGCCGAAGACTGGCGGGACCGACTGATCCGGGCAGGGGTCCCCGCGGACGGGATTCACGTATTGCTGTAACACGAAAGGGCTGGAAGAACGGCCCTTGTGCATGGTCAGACCCGAAGGAGCGTCTTACATGGCCAAGATTCTGGTTACCGGAGCCGCAGGTTACATCGGTTCCATCCTCGTGCCGCGCCTGCTGGCAGAGGGACACGAAGTTACCGCGTTGGACAGTTTCATGTACCGGCAGAACTCGCTGCTGGACTGCTGCAACCATCCGAAGTTCGACCTGGTCCGCGGCGATTGTCGCAACATGGAGGTCGTAGCTCCGCTGGTGGGCAAAGTTGACGCCGTGCTTCCCCTGGCCTGCACCACCGGCGCCCCATTGTGCAAGGCCGACCCCGTCGGCGCTACCACCATCATCCGCGATGCCGTCGTGGACATGCTCAAGCACATGTCCAAACAGCAGCGGATCGTGTACCCCACCACCAACAGCGGCTACGGCGTCGGTGAAAAGGGCAAGTTCTGCACCGAGCAGACCCCGCTTCGCCCCATCAGCCTCTACGGCAAGCTCAAGGTGGAAATTGAGCAGATCCTCCTGGACTCCAAACAGGCCATAACGCTTCGCCTGGCCACCGTCTTCGGCGCCAGTCCCCGGATGCGAACCGACCTGCTGGTCAATGATTTCGTGCTGCGGGCTGTGCGGGACCGATTCATCGTCCTCTTCGAGTCCCACTTCAAGCGGAACTACCTGCACGTGCGTGACGCAGCCGACGCGTTCGTGCATGCCTTGGCCAACTTCGACGAAATGTGCGGCCAGCCGTACAACGTCGGGCTCTCCGAAGCCAACATCTCCAAGCACGAGCTCTGCCAGGCCATCGCCGAGCAGGTCCAGGACTTCTACTTCACCGAGTATGAACTGGGCAAAGACCCGGACAAACGCGACTACGTCGTGTCCAACGAGAAGATCGAGTCCACCGGCTTCAAGGCCAATAGAGCCCTGGCCGAGGGCATCGCGGAGTTGATCAAGGCCTACAAGGTCCTGCCGACCTTCCCCTACGGCAACGTATAACCGGGAGGGTATCACTTGGAGGCGCCCAAGGGCTCCAATCCGAAGCAGGTGATTGTTTTTTCCAACGAGGTCCTGCAGGTGCAGACCTTCCCGGTCATCACCGCCCATGGCGAGAAGATCCCTGAATACCTCGTCGTGCGTCCGCGTCACTGCCCGGAGGACCTGATTACCGGCGCCGCCGTGCTGGCAACGGTCGAGGGAAACATTGCACTGCTCCGGATATACAGACCTGCTGTGGACCAGGCCGTGCTGGAGGTGCCCCGCGGCTTCAGGGACCCGGGCGAAACGCCTCTTCAGGCAGCCGTTCGGGAACTCCGAGAAGAGACCGGCCTGCATTGTCCTACCGCCCTGGAACCGCTGGGGGAGATTTTCCCTGAAAGCGGCGTCCTGCGGGCGAAGATCGCGCTGTTCTTCGCCCCCGATTGCCTGGGGGACGATACATTCGAGCCCAACGAAATCGGACACCGGGGCATGGAACTACTGAACCCGGCCGAGATGTCCCGGCGGGTGGATTGCGGCGGGATTCTGGACCCGGCCACGCTGGTGGCCTGGTATCGTGTCGCAGACCGCCTGGGGCAACAGACTGGCCAACCAACCAAGGATTCAACCTGAGGAACCACCTATGCGAGTACCTTTCGGCGCTATCACCCTTACCGATCGCGGTCGGGAACTGGTCAATGAAGCCCTGGATTCCGGCAGAGTCTCCAGTGGAAAGATGGTCCGCGAACTGGAGGATCGCTTCGCCGGCATGACCGGCACCTCCTGCGCAGTGGCCCTTTCGACCGGAACCGACGCCGACGCGCTGGCCCTGGCGGTTCTCCACGATTACGGGGCGAGTCGGGATGACGAGGTGATCATTCCCTCGCTCTCTTTCGTTGCTACGGGAAATGCCGTGCTCCAGGCGGGCTTCAAGCCGGTCTTCGTGGACATCGAGCGGGAGACGCTCAACATCAACCCACGCAAGATCGAACAGGCCATCACCGACCGGACCGTGGCCATCATGCCGGTACACCTGATGGGCAAACCCGCTGAAATGGATACCATCCTCGACATCGCCCAGCGCCACAACCTGAAGGTCATCGAAGATGCCGCCGAAGCCCACGGCGCGGTCTACCGCGGCAGGAACATCGGAACCCTCGGTGACATGGCCGCCTACAGCCTGTACGTTGCCCACATCATTACCAGTGTGGAAGGCGGCATGGTCACCACCGACAACGAAGAGTACGCGGCCATCCTGCGCAGTCTTCGCAGCCACGGCAGGGCCTGCAAGTGTCGCCAGTGCATCATCAACGTAGCCGACCAGACCTGCCCGCGACGGTTCCAGAACGGCAAGGACATCCGCTTCCAGTTCGAGCGCATCGGGTTTTCATCCAAGATGAACGAACTTGAAGCCGCCATCGGCCTGGGCAGCATGGAGATCGTCGAGGAAACCCTCGAAAAACGCCACGACAATCTCCTGACGATGATCGAGCGGATCCACAGCGACTGCGGGCCTTACCTGAGGACCTTCCAGGAAGAGTCCCACGAAAAGATAGGCCCCCACGCCCTGCCGATTCTGGTCACAGAGGATGCCCCGTTTGGCCGTGACGAACTGGTTTCCTGGCTGGAAAAGCACGACGTGGATTCCCGCAATCTCTTCGCCTCCATGCCCACCCAGTGCCCCGGGTTTGCCTACCTGGGACACGAACTGGGCCGGTTCCCCGAGGCGGAGTATTGTGCAGATTACGGCCTGCACGTGGGGGTCCACCAGGAGCTTTCGGCCGAGCAGATCGACTACCTCTTCGAGACGCTCCAGGGCTTTCTTAAGAGCAAAGGGGCGTGAGCGTGGGTCCCGAGAGTCGAATCTACATTGCCGGACACACAGGTCTGCTGGGCAGCAGTTGCCTGCGGGTCTTGCAAGAGCAAGGCTACAAGCATCTCGTCCTGGCCACACACGAGCAACTCGAACTGCGCAACCGCCGGGCCTTGGATCGTTTCTTCCAGGAAAACCAGCCGGAATACGTGGTTCTTGCCGCTGCCCTGGCGGGGGGAATCCAGCGAAACAAGAGCTTCCCGGCCGAGATGATCCAGGCCAACCTGGAGATACAGTGCAACGTGATGGGCGCTGCCCGACAGGCCGGCGTCAAACGACTGGTCTTCATCGGATCAGGCTGCAGCTATCCCAAGCACTGTTCCATGCCTATTGTTCCAGAGGCCTTGATGACGGGGCCTGTCGAGGAGACCAACGAACCCTTTGCCGTGGCCAAGATCGCCGGGATCAAGACCTGCCAGGCCTTCAACCTTCAGTACGGGACGGAGTTTGTCTCGATGATCCCGGCTACCCTTTACGGCCCCGGCGACCACTTCGACGCCAATGGCCACGTGGTTGCAGCCTTGATCGCTCGCTATCATCAGGCGAAAGAAGAGAACCTGCCGGCCGTGGAGGTCTGGGGGACCGGCAAGCCGCGTCGTGAGTTTCTTTACGTCGACGATGCCGCCCGGGCCATCTGCCTCTTGCTTGGGTGCCCGGAATTGGAGCATAACCTGTATAACGTCGGCATCGGAAAGGACATATCCATTGCCGAGCTGGCCAGGACAATCTCCCAGGTCGTCGGATACAGGGGGCGAACCGAATTCGATACTTCCAAACCCGATGGTATGCCGCGGCGCTGCCTGGACTCCTCGCGAATCCACTGCCTGGGCTTCCGTCCGGAAGTGGAACTGGGTCCCGGGCTCGAGAAAACCTATAAGTGGTACCTGGAACACATCGCTTGAATCGAGGCAGGGCTACCCCGTAAAATACCTTGGGTATTCGTCGCTTGCTTGATTTGGGCACAGGCAACTGCTACGTTAAGCTTGCATTAAGGAAGGCTTCTCTTCTGTAAAAAGGCCCGATTCACCTTGGGGTAGTAATGGCTGCAGGTGTAGAGAATATACCCGTTTGCATTTTGGCAGGAGGCTTGGCCACTCGGCTTCGGCCTCTTACCGAAACCATCCCCAAGCCCATGGTCCGCGTCGGCCGGACGCCTTTTGTCCAGATCCAGATGGAATATTTCGCAGCGTTGGGTTTTCGCCGATTTATACTGGCCGTCGGGTATCTCTGGCAGCAGATTCGGGATTATTTTGGCGATGGCAGCCACTTCGGCTGGGAGATAGAATATTCGGTGGAATCGGCTCCTTTGGGAACCGGCGGTGCGACGCTGCTGGCACGAGACTTCTGGGCATCGACCGCTCTGGTCGCCAACGGCGATACGTTCCTGCCCGGCAACTGGACGGAAATGCTCGACCACCACAGTCGGACGGATCTGCCGGCCACCATGGCGGTCGTCCGGCAGGAAGACTGCAGCCGATTCGGAACCGTCGAGATTGCCGACAACAAGATCGTGGGCTTTCGGGAAAAGCAGGCCGATACCGGCCCGGGCTGGATCAACGGAGGCGTTTACATCCTCCAGAGCCGGGCACTGGATGGCTTTTCGCCAGGGCGGAAGTTCTCGTTGGAGAATGACGTTTTTCCGTCGCTGACCCATAGCATTCTGGCCTACAGGACGCAGGAACAGTTTGCCGACATAGGCACGCCGGAGTCTTTGGAAGAGTTTCGCAGTCAATACCAGGTGCCCTGAATGCGGGAGCAAAGGATGCGTAAACCGATTTACCAAGGAATGGAAATCCTCAGCCAGGCCCCGACACGAATCAGCTTCGCCGGGGGCGGGACCGATATCTCTCCCTATTGCGAATCCTACGGCGGCGCGGTGGTCTCTGCCACAATCTCCGTCTTCATGCTTGCCCGCCTGAGGCTTCGGGAAGATTCTCGCGCACAGATTCACGTCAACACCCGTCCCAAGCCCCTGGTCTACGAGGACGTCAATCATCTCGAATTCGACGGCAAGCTCGATTTCGTCAAGGCGATCGTCCAGGAAATCCACCCGCTTTCCACGGGATTCGACCTGTACTTCCATTCCTCCCTGGGCATCGGAAGCGGGCTGGGCGGTTCGGCCGCAATGTGTGTCGCGATCCTCGGCGCGTTCAATCACCTGCGTGAGTACGACAAGCTCAACAATTATCAGCTCGCCGAACGCGCCTACCGGATCGAGACGGAAGTGCTGGGCAACGCTTCGGGGCGCCAGGATCAGTACGCCGCCGCCTTTGGCGGACTGAATCATCTGGAGTTCAACGGCAACGACTACGTACGCGTCAGTCCGATCGATATCTCGGTTGCCGGTTCGCGGGCGCTGAATCAGTCGCTGATGCTCTTCTGGCTGGGCGAGAGACCTGCTTCGGGCGATATCATCGCCGACCAGGTCCAGGGCGTCAAAGACCAGGGCTCGACCCTGGAAGCCCTGCACCAGACCTGCCGCGCCGTCAATGAGGTCAAACGCGCCATTCAGCGCGTGGACGTCCGACGCCTGGGCAAACAGCTCGACCAGCTCTGGCAGTTGAAGAAGCAGTTCAGCCAACACGTATCCAACCCCTGGATCGACGAGGTCTACGACCGGTTCTGCCAGGCCGGTATGCTCGGGGGAAAGATCACCGGCGCCGGGGGCGGAGGGCATCTGCTGGCCTGCTGCGAGATCCATCGCAAGGACGAACTGCTGGCAGAAGCCCAGGAAATGGGCATTCGCCACGTCCCCTTCGGCTTCGTCCACGAGGGCGTTTTGTCCTGGGAATCCCCGGTCCGCGTTGTCACCAACGGGGATGGTCAGTCGGACGATACTCTCTACATCCCCGCCGAGCAGGATCCTATCGGGCGGCAGGCACGTCGCTGAACCTCGCGATCAGGATTCCCGGCCGGCGGACAATTCTGCCAAGCCTTCCGACTTCTCCAAAAACAGCTGCCGGTGGGGGAAGGGAATCTCGATGTCCGCCGCGTCCAAGGCCTTCTTGCACTTCTCGGTATATTCCCACTGGAGCGGAAATTTGGTCAGGGAATCCTCGATCCAGAACCGGAGCTCCATGTTGACACTGCTGTCACCGAGGCTCTTGGTCAGGACGGCCGGGGCGGGATCGTCCAGAACTCTCTCGTCACCTTCCACCGTGGAAAGCAGCACGTCGCGGGCCTGATCGATGTTCTCCTTGTAGGCGATGCCCACCGGGACACGTACACGGATTCTCGGGCTCAGCGTGTAGTTGACCACCCGCTCCTGGGCCAATTGCTGATTGGGCACCACGACCGTCTCGTTGTCGAAGGTGGAAAGCACGGTCGTGCGCAGGCGTATTTCCCTCACGGATGCATGAAGGTCCCCGATGGAGATCCAGTCCCCCTCCCGAAACGGACGATCGATCGCAATGGCCACCCCCGAAATCAGGTTGGCGATGGTATCCTGGGCGGCAAAGGACAGGGCAAGACCCGCAATACCCACCGCCGCGATCAACGAGGTCACGTCGATGCCCAACTGGTCGGCAATCGTCAACATCGCAATGACCACGATCACGTATCGCAGCAGGCGCAAAACGAGCCCGGAGGCGTAATCATCCACTTTCGCCCTTCGCAAAGCCGAGGCCGAGGCCCTGCGTGCGACCATCGCGATGATCCAGAAGGCCACCACCAGAAGCAGTGCAAAGCCGAGGTTCGGCAGGTATGCGACAATCCGCGTTCCGATGGTCTCGATGTCTACGCTTTCAAACAACTCTTTGATCATGGTCTTCTCCTGTCGGCCCCATGTGCAAGATGACGTTCCAGAGAATCCTATGCATTCATTGCCCCTTGTCGCGAGTTTGCCCCTTTTCGCGATCTGGGGTCTATTCCGCCACTGCATTGGCCCCACCGTCCCGAAGCCTTTTCACAGCCCAGGAGACAATTGCCATGTCTTGCTCCCGAAATCCCGGCCACAGCGGCGAGAGATACCTCTGCCTCTCCCACCCTGACTTCCACATGCCCGCCGATGCCCTTATCGGCCAAGGCTTCGACGCAGACGCCTACGTCCGAAGTGTCAAGTCCCACGGGGTGGACGCCCTGGCCATGTTCGCAAGCTGCCACTACGGGCACTGCTACTACCCTTCCGACATCGGGCGCATGCACCCGCGACTGGATTTCGACATGTTTGGCCGGGTCGCCCGCGCCTGCCGAGAGCACGAACTGGGCTGTACACGCATTCGAAACGACCTGGTGATCCACCTGGTCAACCAGGCAGGCCGTGGCGACCTCGGTGGCCATTTCTACCCCGTGCTTCGCCATCTGCCGGAAATCCGGGACATCCGCGTCTTCATCAGCCGCCCCGCCGAGGACCTGAGCGTCCTGCACATCCCCGACCAGACCCCCGTTCGGGTCGAGCAGGTCGACGAGGCAGCCTCCTTCATCGCCCATCCCCTCAGCGACCTGGAAAGCTACATAGTTCCGGACTGGTTTCAGGAGGAATGAAGCGTTCGGTTGATGGCCTGCTTGTCTGCTGCGGTCACGGCTGGCCGTCGAGGATGTACCGGCGGATGTTCTCTTCTTCGATTCCCTGCTCGCGTTGTCGCTGCTGCAGCTTCAACTGGTATATTTCCTTCTCTTCATCGGTCCAGTTGTTCATTTCATCGTATCGGCCGACGAACGGAACGTTCAGGTCGATCCAGGCACAGATCTTTTCCAACTCGGCCTGGGTGAGCCTCACCTTCTTGTGCCCCTTTCGAAGCATCCGGACAAGCCCGCTCTTGGCCGACCCGGCATAGTAGGGCGGAATCTGCTCAACAGTCAGCAAACGCGTGTAGTAGTTGACCCATTCGTTGGGCATGCCGGTGCCCAGGACCATTCCGCCGCGCTTGGGCCTCCAGTTGTCGGCCTTGAGGAGCGTCAGGTAAGACCGGAAGAATCGCCGCTTGGTGGTGTTCGTGCCCCGGGCTTTTATCCCGTCGGCCACGATGCTGCGGGTAAGGTCGATCTTTTCGGCCTTCTTCCCCGGAGCGTGACACGAGACGCAGTGCTTGTCCCAGATCGGCTGGATCATCTCGGCGTAGCTGAAGGGCTTGCCCGAGACGTCGTGGAAGGGCTGGAGCTTCTGCGGATCGCTGCCCATGGCGAGGGTCAGCCCCGGGGCGTCCAGGGCTGCAGTAGCCTTGTCCTCATGGCAGCCGACACAGGAAAACTTCTCGCCGGGCATCAGCGTTGCCCATCTCCGCATGGACTGTACGACCTGGCCCTTTTCGTCGATCAACTGGAGGTAGATCGGCCTGCGGGCGGGGACCTCGAACATCGCCGAGCCGTCTTCGTGCACCTTCACTTCGCCCAGAATTCCCTTGGCATCGAAGCTGGCGGTCCCCACCCCCACCGGTGTGACGCTGTGCTGTCCGATGCTGGCGTACTTCCTGCCCGGACCGACCTGATCCCGCGGCGGACCCCACGTCGCTCCGCCGATCAGCGCGGGCTTGTAGTAGAGTTCGTTGACCCGAATCTTTTCTATCGTCCCGGGCTCAACACCGCGCGTCCCCGGCCCGAAGTAGACGTTCTGGACATACATCACCCCGGTCTTGCGGGTGTAGTCCACCGTACTGGGATATACCTGGGGGACCGGGCGGGGCATTACCGGCACCGCCCCGCAGCAGGAAAGCACCGGGTGGGCTGCGAGAGCGGGTTGCGTTGTGTGAATCGTTCGATGGCTATTGGGTGGAATGGGG
>CAZOVB010000049.1:0-33077 GCA_964583095.1 uncultured Planctomycetaceae bacterium | reverse complement strand
CGGCGAACTTCTCGTAGTTGTGGCACGAGGCGCAGTGCTTGTCGAAGATCGGCTGAATGTCGCGCGGCATGTGGAAGATCCCGCTTTCGGGCACGTTGTCGACCGGCTGGATTTGTCTCGGCCCGGCCTTGAGAGACGCCAGCATGGTGGCGCTGAGCTTGCCCGGGGTTCGGGTGCGCTGTTCGTGACAGCCCACGCAACTGGTCGTCTCACCGGGCATGACGGTGGTGAAGCTGTTCATCTCCTTGACAGTGTTGTCGTCCTCGTCCAGGGCGATGAAGTAGACCGGCCGCATGGCGGGGATCTCGATGTAGGCCGAGCCGTCCTCTTCGACCGGCACGGTGCCCAGGATCCGCTTGATGTTGTAGCTGGAGTTGTTGACGAAGGCGCTGTCGGCCGTCCAGCTCATGCTCACGGCCATCGGGAGCACTTCCACGATCAGCAGCTTCTTGATCCGGTTGCTGCCCAGGCGGCCGTCGCGGCTGGCGGTGATATCCTGAAGCACCAGGCGTCCGGTCTTCTGCGAGAAGTCCACGCGATCGGGGATCACGTGTTCCCGCGGGCGAGGCTGAACCAGGCGCGGTTCGTGGATCCAGGCTTTGGCTCGGCCTCGGGCTTCGGCCTTGAAGGGCTCTTCGAGCTGGTAGAGGGTTTCGAACCCGCCATCGGCCGAGACCACGTAAAGACGATCCTCGACCGATGCGATGTACAGATCTTCGCCCAGGGCGATCGGGTCTCGCCAGCATTCAGGATCTCGCTGGTCCTTGGGGTAGTTGGTGGCGATCATCGGGGCAGAGGCCTTGTCGTCGGGGCCCTTGGCGGGGTTGATCCGCGCCAGGAAGCCCTCTCGCTCGTTGTTGCCGTGGTCTGAGCCGAAGATGGCCACCACGCTGTCGGAACGGGGGATCGGCTTGGCCTCGGTCATGGCAAAGCCCGGGTGGTTGTTGCCGTAGTAGGTCATCACGGCCGTGCCGTCGGGATTGAACGTCCAGAGGTGATGATACTGCGTGGCCGAGCGGTTCACGTACTCCCAGCGGGTGTAGAGGATGCGTCCGTCGGGCATGGGCCAAGGGGAGAGTTCGTGTTCGATTCCGTTGGAGACCATCCGCACGTCCGAGCCGTCGGCGTTGCAGCGGTAGCACAGGCCCACCTGGGTGGTCCAGCAGGGCACGCCGCGACGGGCGCGTCCCGAGACGAACATGATCTCGCCGTTTGGCATGTAGATCGGCTCGATGTCGTCGAACCGGCCCCCCTCACCATTGGTGATCTGCCGCACGTCCGAACCGTCGATATTCATCTCGTAAATGCGGTAGATGTCCGTCCCGGCCTTGCGCCAGGAAAAAAGCAGCTTGCTCGCATCGTAGTACAGGTAGGGGTCTCGCAGGGCCCCTTCGGGATCTTCCAGAAGCACCGTGGTCTTGCCGGTGCGAAGGTTCAGTTTGATCAGCCTTCCGCCGCCGGGGCTGTGGGAGAAGCTGTCCTGGAGGCGGAAATCGTGCCCGAACGTTTCGTAGAAATGTCCGGGCCCGCGGAGACGGGCTGCGAAGACGATCTCCTCGACGTCGGCCAGGGGCCCGGCCAGGGCCTGCTGGACCAGTCCGGGGGTCTCATCGACCCCCTTGAGGGTCTTGAGCCAGTTCCGGTCCTGGGTGTTGTAGACGCTGGGGCGTCCGTCGGGGCAGGTGATGGGCTCGGCGGCCTGGCCTGGCGAGGCCAGGGCCAGCGAGACAGTCAGGATGGCCAGTTTGCGGTACATCTTGTTCTCCCGGGTCTGAGGGTGTTGCATGTCAACCATAGCGGTGGCGCAACAGCCGTATTATACCATGAAACGCCCGAATCGCTTCAAAGGTTTCGCCAATTGCGAAAGGAGTGAAGCAGGCCGGAAAACAAAAAAGAACCCCGACAGGCGAGGAGGAGACCTGTCGGGGTTCGCTCGACCCGCCGGAGCGGATCAAGGCTATGAGGCTCTGTGTCTGTTAGGAACGACGGCGACGCAGGAACGCCAGACCGCCAATGGCCAGCAGGCCCATCGTGGCCGGCTCGGGGACGGCGCTGACCGAGAAGTCCGTGAATCGCACAGAGCTCCTTTTGTTGCTGCCCGACTTATTGGTCTGCGTCACGTCGACGTAGAAACCCACGCCATCGATGTCGGACAGATCCAGGGCGCCAAAGCTCAGTGTCTTCGTGGCCTGGATATTGGTGTCCAAGTTTACCTGCGCCCATTGGGTCGTAGTAATTCCCGTTGACGCAAACGTACCGAGCGGATTGGCGCCGTTGGGCAGATCGATCGTCTCCTGGGAGACGTAATAGGCCGATCCAACCTGGACGAGCCATCGTCCGTCGCCGCCGCCGACGCCGGTCGTCCCCGCGGTAACGGTAAAGGCAGCGTCATCGACCAGCGAGACCTGCTGAGAGCTGAAGGAGAGGAAGTCCTCTTTCTTCCACAAGAACGCAGCCGTTTCGCGAAGGTCTTGGTTCGAGTAGGAGATGCCAAATCCGCTGCCGGCGAGAACCTGTCCGGAATTGCCGCCATCAGACCCGATGGACGTGCCGCTGCCCGTGGCGCCCCCGGTACCGCTGACGCTGAACGCGTAACCGCCGTAAAACGTGTTGCTCTGGGCACTGACGGCACTGCCGCTCAGGGCGGGGGTCGAGATGTCCCACGGAATCGCTCGCTGCGAGTCATCACCGGCCCCGTCGATGTAGTCGCCGGTCGCGTCGACGGTCGTCGAGCGTTCCGTGACTCCCGTGGTCGTTCCATTGTGGTTGAAATTGACGATCGTATCGCCCCAACTCGCGCCGGCCAACAAGATCAGGACTGCTGCAATGGTAGTAATCTTTTTCATGTGTGTCTCTCCTCCTGGTATCCAGGACGTATGGGTGACTTGCTCCAGGCGATCCTCCTCAGACCGCCTCCTTTACACTCTTGATGGTAGACCCGGACGCGTTTGGGCGACATCCCACGTGCGAAAAAGTGTTGTCTCTGTGCGCAAAAGGGGTAGAATTTGGCCGAAAGGCCCTTCCATGTCCCAAAGACAAGAACCTGTCAACATCGCCGTTTTGGTTCCCAACAGCGAGGGGCCTGCCTCGGAATTCCGCCGGGGAATTGCCCGTTACGCCCGGACGCGCCCGGGCTGGCTGATGCACCAGATCCGCTCTTCAAGTCTGTCGGACCTGCCCGACCTGGGTGCCCGGGGCTTCGCAGGCGGCCTGGCCTCGGGCCACAGCCAGTCCGACCTCCAGGCGTACCGGAAATGGGACAGACCTCTGGTCAGCATGACCTGGACGCCGCGGGAGTTCGGTCTGGTAACCGTCTGCGTGGACAACCAGGCCGCGGGTGCATTGGCGGCAGAGCATCTGCTGGAACTGGGGCTGCGAAGGTTCGGCTACCTGGGGCTCTCCTATGCGATAGACAACGGGTTGCGTCTGGAGGGATTCAGCCGGAAGTTGGAGCAGGAGGGCTTTCGCTGCGAATCACTGGAGCTTTTCTGGGGCTGGGACCCGGCCCGCCGGATCGAGCGGGACGAAGCCCTGGGAGACTGGCTCGAAGCCCTCGAGCCCCCTGTGGGTGTCCTGGCCTTTACCGACGCGCTGGGGACGTGGGTGGTCGAGGCGGCCGGCACGCGGGGACTGCACGTGCCCGACGATGTGGCCGTGCTGGGTATAGACGATGCCGACCTGACCTGCCACCTGTGCAGCCCGCCGCTTTCGAGCGTGGCCACCAACTGCGAGAATATCGGTTTTGAGGCGGGGGCCTTGCTGGATCGGTGGCTTGGCGGGCAGGCCCCTCCCCAGAGGCCTGTGCTCATCGAGCCCCAGGGTGTGATCCATCGCGGTTCGACGGATGTTCTGGCCATCGAGGATCCGCTGGTGGTTCGGGCGGTGCGTTTTTTGCGGGAGCATTGCCACGAGTCTATCGACGTAGCGGACGCGGTGGAGGTGGTGAAAGTTTCCCGCCGCAACCTGGAGCTTCGGTTCAAGGAGGCCCTGGGGCATCTTCCCGGCGAGGAGCTTCGACGAGCGAGGGTTCGCCGCGCCCAGCAATTGCTGGTTTCGACGGACTGGCAGGTGGCCAGCGTGGCTTTCGAATCCGGTTTTGCGACGGTGGCTCACCTGAGCCGGACGTTCAAGAAGTATGTCGGCATTCCGCCCTCGGCGTTTCGAAGGCAGAGACGGACTTCGCAAGCCCAGCGATTCGTGTGATGGATGACAGGCTCCCGATGGCAGGGATCAGGCGGCCGGGGCGGAGCTTTCGGGGGGAGGCATGCGGGTGAGGCTTCTCCAGGCGGCTGCGGCGCGGTCCATGAGTCCCATATGTTGGAGGCTCAGGGCCAGGGAGGCACGAACCTCAATCGGCTCGCCTTCTTCTTCTTCGGTGATTTCCATTTCCCTCACGGCCTCTTCGAACCGGCGCCGGTCGGTGTAGAGCAGTCCGAGTCGGTAGTGTTGCTCGATGAGCTGCTGGGGGATGTCCATGGCGCGGCGGAAGGCTTCGATAGCGCCCTGGATGTCGCCGGTTTCCTGGAGCGTGATGCCCAGTTTGATGATGCTGATGGCGTAGGGGGGGCGGTCCTGTCCGGCGATCTGGAACTGTTCGCGGGCTTCCTCCAGGCGTCCGACGCTTCGCAGCAGCACGCCGTAGCGATAGCGGACATCGGCGTGCTGGGGATGGCGCTGAAGCTCGTGTTTGTGACGGCGGATCTGTTTAGCGATCAGGTCTTCGGGCTTCAGGTCAAGCTGTTTGAGGGAAACGGTCGCGCCGTCTTCGAATTCCTTGCTGACCGCGTCGGCCAGGGCGGACTTGAGTTGCAGCCTGGCCATCTCCGACATCAGCAGCGTGCTGTTGGGTTCGACGGCCGCGGCCAGGTCGAAGTTCCGCATCGCCTCGTCGCGTTTGTTGGCGGCCAGGTAGGCGGCTCCCGTCCCGACGTAGTTGATCAGCAGGAAGTCATTGAGCTCGCCGGCCTGGTAGAACGCTTCTGCCGCTTCCTCCCATCGTCCGAAGACCAGGTGATGCGTGCCGATTTTGACCATGGCCTCGAGGTAATTTGGCTGAAGGTCCAGTGCGGATTGGTATGCCTTGAGGGCCTCGTCGTCCTGTCCGGCCTGGCTGAGCAGATCGCCCAGACGCACGTAGAGGTCCGGGAAGGGCCCCTGCTGGTCGATGGCGGTTTCCAGTTCGAGCACGGCCTGGTCGATTCGGCCCCTCTCGGCCAAGTCTTCCACCTCATCGTCGGCCAGGGCCCAGTTCTCGGGTTCCATGGCGATGGCGGTTTCGAATTCCTCGACGGCTTCTGCGGAACGTCCCGCGCGATAGAGCAGTTGTCCCAGGGTGGTTCGGACCCATCCCTGCTGGGGCTCGGCATTGCGGATGATGATGTATTGGTCGATGGCTTCGGTGAGGTCCTGGTTGACCAGCGAAACCGCGGCCAGACGCTGGCGGGCCGGGAGGAAGTCGTCGCTGAGTTCGATACAGGCGCGATAGTATTGGGCGGCGTCGGAGGTTTTGCCCAGTCGTTCGGCGGCAAAGCCCAGGGCATAGAGGATAGCCGGCTCGTCGGAGCGAATGACGTGGGCGGCCTGGAGATGCTCGAAGGTTCGATAGGTCAGGCCTCTTTCTTCGTAAGCGCAGGCCAATGCGACCTGCCCGGCCAGGGTGTTTTCGCTCTCCAGGGAGGCGCAGAGATCGTCGATGGCCTCGTCGAGCTGTCCCTCACGAAGGCGGGCCAGGCCGATCTGGAGGCGCAGTTCGGGCATGTCGGGATGCTTTCGGGCGCTATCCAGAAGTTGATCCAGGCTGTGGGGCTGGGGCGACCAGAAGAGGGGGCCCAGCAGTTCGCCCAGGTCGATTTCCAGACCTTTGCCCAGAAGTTCCAACAGTTGACTCACGATAAACACGCTCCCCAAAGGGCTCTACGACTCTTGTCCGCGCAACACACAGAACATTGCGGATTGGTGCGTTGATTCTCTTACCCTATCGGCAAAAGTTGGGCTGGAGTGAAGCCCTGAACACGCCCGTAAAGGCATTTTGGGGGGATCTCCGCACTGGATTTGACGGTAAAGCGGGAATTGTGATTTTCAGGCGGTGCCCACCAGGACACGGTGGTTCATGGGCGGCGTCGATCGACCGTCAGATAGGCATCCGGAGCGATCTTCCGGACTTCGGGCAGGACCGCCTGGGCCTCATCCGCGGTGGGGAATCGTCCCACCAGCACCGCATAGACCAGTTCCCCTTCGGCCAGTTGCTCCTGTTTCCGGGCATGGAGGCCTGAGCGAGTCAGTTTCGAGACGCGCGCATCGGCCGAGGCGGAGGAATCGAACAGGCCGGCCTGGACGGCCCAGGCTTCGGCGTTGAACAATCGCCGGGCTCTCTTGGTAAGATCAGAATCTGGAAAGAGATACATCAGTCGGCTGAATTGTATATCGGCCTGGCGGAACTGTCCCTTCTGGAGCAGGAGTGTCCCGAGGCGGTAGTGGGCTTGGGCAGAGGGGGGTTGGCCGGTTTCCACTTCCTCCAGGCAGGATCGATAGTGCTTGATGGCTTGGTCTCTCTGCCCGTTGCGCAGGGCGATTTCTCCCAGGACGAAATGCGCCTTGCTGAGCAATTGCCGCTGACGGCTCTGCTCCAGGGCGGTGGAAAGGTCCAGCCTGGCCTGGAGGAACTCCTTCTGTCGGAAATAGCTCAGACCGCGGATCAGATGCGCTTCGGCCGCCTCGGGTCGGGAGGGGTATTCCTTAAGAAACCGGGTGGCCTTGGCTTTGGCCTGTTCATCCTGTCCTGTGTTGTAGGCGGCATAGGCATCCAGGACCAGTTGCTGGGCATCGGGGGGGGTATTGCACCCCAAGGCCCCCAGACAGACCGCCGGGAGTATCAGGGCAGGTAGAAATCTGGAAGTCATCTGGGCCATCCTTTGGCGGGGCCTATCCCGCCTGCTGGGCGATCTGGACGTAGTGCATCCGCGTCTCGTAGAGGACCTGATCGAGCACCTGCTTTTCCTGCTCGGAAAGATTGCCGCGGGTCTTCTCTTCCAGGACTGTCAGGGAGTCGATGTGGAACTTGGCCAGGTCCAGGTCGATTCGCGGCTTGCCGGTCCGAGGGTCCTGCATTCCCCCCAGGGCCATGATCACCTGCGTGGCGATGGTGCTCACGAGGGTCTCAAACGTTGCCGGGGGCAGGTCCCTCTCACCCGGGTCCCCGCTTGCCTCGCCGGAGGAGGCTGCCTGGGATTCGACTTCCTCGGCCAGCCGCTGCTTTTCCTGCTCGGCCTGGTTCTTCCAGTCGTCGTCGATGATGATTTTGGGTTTCTCGGAGCTGTTTTCGTTGGAGTTTTCAGCCATCGGTGGGTTCCTTGAACTTCAAGAAGGCATTATGCTTGCGTTGCTGACGGTTCATTATGATAGCGTCCCGGGTCGGGAGTCAACCTCGGCCTTGACCGGAAGGACTCGACAGGGATGAAATAAATTTCCATCCGCAAGGGCCCCGAAGCTGTAAATGTTCGGTTTTCCGCTTGGCGCATTTACGCGTGCGAGGGTACAAAGGAGCCTCCAGGCCGGGGCGGACGCCCGATGTCTGCTGGAGCCGGCCTGCAACCTCCAGAAGCAAATGCTCCCTCCGCAGCCGCTGTGATGCGGGTGCGACAGGCCAGAAAGGACCAGGATTCACCATGCCCGAAAAAGATGTAAGCAAGACGGAGAAGAATTTTCACACCGATGTAGCTCCCGAGAAGTTCGGCTTCTTCCTCAAAGGCGCCGGGCAACTGGACTGGGGGATGAAGAATCGCCTCTCGCGCATCTTCAACCCCGATTCGGCTCGCACGCTGATGCTGGCGATCGACCACGGGTACTTCCAGGGACCCACCACCGGCCTGGAACGCCCCGACGTGACCATCAAACCCCTGATGCCCTATGCCGACGCGCTGATGCTCACCCGTGGCATCCTGCGTACGACGGTCCCGGCCGAGATGAACCAGCCCATCGTCATGCGTTGCTCGGGCGGGCCCAGCATCCTCCAGGAAGAACTGTCGGATGAATACCTGGCCGTGGCCATTGACGATGCCATCCGGATGAACGTCTCCTGCCTGACCCTCCAGGTCTTCATCGGCGGCGAGCACGAATCCCGCAGCATCAAGCACATGACCGAACTGATCGACCAGGGCTACAACGCGGGCATCCCCACAATGGCTGTGACCGCCGTCGGTCGTCATCTGACCCGCGACAGCCGCTATCTCGGCCTGGCCACGCGTATCTGTGCCGAACTCGGTGCCCACGTGGTCAAGACTTACTACTGTGAAGAAGGCTTTGAAGACGTCACCTCCGGCTGCCCGGTTCCGATCGTGATGGCCGGCGGAAAGAAGATCCCCGAGATGGACGCACTGACCATGGCCTACAACGCCATCCAGCAGGGCGCTTCGGGCGTGGACATGGGCCGCAACATCTTCCAGTCCGACGCCCCGATCGCGATGCTCAAGGCCGTCCACAAGATCGTCCACGAGAACATGACGCCCAAGGACGCCTTCGACCTCTACCAGACCCTCAAGAACGAAAAGTAAAGGCAGGTCCGCCGTGACGTGCAAAGAAACCCTTGCCCAACATCGCAAGCAGGGGCCCCTGATCAGTGTCGGCATGCTCACGGCCGATCTGCTGAACCTGGGCGCCCAGATTCAACTGGCCGAAAACGCCGAGGTTCCCCTGCTCCACGTGGACGTCATGGACGGGCGGTTCTGCCCGATGATGACCGTCGGGCCCCCGCTGGTAAAGGCCATGAAGACCTCCATGCTCAAGGATGTCCACCTGATGGTGGAAGAACCCCTTGGGCTGCTGGAGGACTTCGTCTCGGCCGGGGCGGATCTGGTCACCGTTCACGCGGAATCGACACGCCATGTGCACCGCTGCCTTCAGGTCCTGGGGCAGTTGGAAAATGCCAACGATCCCTCCCGGGGCATTGCCCGGGGGGTGGCGCTGAATCCAGGTACGCCGGTGGAGGTCGTCGAGCCGCTGCTGGAGGAGCTGGAGATGGTCTTCCTGCTGGCGATCAACCCCGGTTGGGGCGGTCAGTCCTTTGCCAACGGAACCGATCGCAAGCTCCAGCGGCTGCGCCGTCTTGCCCAGTCGGCCGGTCGGGACGATCTGCTCATCGGTATCGACGGTGGAATCAAGAAGAACAACATCGCCGATGTGGCCCGAATGGGGGCTGACATTATCGTGACCGGCTCGGCCGTCTATGACGGCAAGACGCCGGAAGAGAACGCCAAGTACATGATCCAGACCGCCGGCGAGGCGGTTGGCTGATCGTTTCGGAAGGAATCGTTGAACATGCCCGATCTGACCCGTGCCCGCACGCTGACGCTGCTTCGGGGGCTCCTTGCCCAGCAGAGCGACAACGAAGACAGGCCCTTTTTCCCGCCGGTACTGACCAAACAGGATCAGGCCCCCGGAGACGCCTTCCAGGTCCCCGCCCTGGAGCAGGGCGACGATGACACCGACCGCCAGAAGCTCTCCGATGCCCTGGGCCAGTCCAAGCCATCGGCCGTGGTGGTGGATGGTCAAGCCTACAAGGTCCAGGCCGAAGCCATGGTCTGCGGCGAGATGGCCAACCGTGTGGCGCTGGTGACCGGTGCTGCCGGTGCGATCGGGTACGGCTGCTGCGTGTCCCTGCTCGAAGCCGGGGCTCTGCTGGCGGCGGGCGACCTTCCCGGCCAGCGGCTGGATGACTTCGTGGCCGACCTGGAGAAGGACTACCCCGGGCGGGTGATCGGCGTGGGAATGGACGTGACAAAGCCCGAGGCGGTGGCTGAGGGATTCGCCACGATCATCGAGACCTGGGGCGGCCTGGATGCTGTGGTCGTCAACGCCGGCGTCGCCCACGTGGCCAAGCTGACCGATCTTACGCTGGAAGATTTCCAGCGGCTGGAAAAGGTCAACGTGGAAGGCGCGTTGCTGACCCTGGCCGAGACAGGCCGCGTGCTCATCCGCCAGAACATCGGCGGGGACATCGTGGTCATGAGCACCAAGAACGTTCCCTGCCCCGGTGCCGGTTTCGGAGCCTACTCAGCCACCAAGGCCGGCTGTCACCAGCTTGGGCGCATCGCCAGCCTGGAAATGGCCCCGCACGGTATCCGGGTGAATATGGTGGCCCCGGATGCGGTGTTCTCCGAGGGCGATCATGCTTCGGGACTCTGGAAGACCGTGGGCCCAGGCCGGATGAAAGCCCGAGGCCTGGACGAGAAAGGCCTCCAGGAGTACTACCAGAACCGAAACCTGCTCAAGGCCCGCGTAACGGGCCGGCACGTGGGCAACGCCGTATTGTTCTTCGTCACCCGCAAGACGCCCACGACCGGCGCGACGATCCCCGTAGACGGCGGACTGCCCGACGCCACACCGCGATAATAGCCCCCCGTAGAAATTCAGTCAGACTCCCCAGGCCCGCGCAAGGATATTGCGTGGGCCTTTTTAGAGACACAGGCGGCTGAGAATCCCTCCAACGCCAATGCGATTCTCAGGGCGGGCAGGCTGGGGATTCTTGCCGGCCCTGCGTTGATGTTGTACAATGGTGTCGTACAAGAACTTGGAGAAGGGATATGCGCACACTCAGCGTCAATGAAGTTCGGCAACGATTCAGCGAGATTCTGCGGGATGCTCAAGCAGGAGACTCAATTACAATCACTCGATATGGTCAGCCCATTGCGCAGATCAACCCGATTCAGGATAAGCGTCCGAAGTTCCCTGATCTGTCCGAGTTCAGGGCTTCGATCGAAACACAAGGCCTTCCGCTGAGTGATATTGTGCTTCAGATGCGGAAAGACCAGCGATTTTGAAGCTTTACGTCGATACATCTGTTCTTGTTCGTGCTTACTATCGCGAGAAAGGCAGCGAGCTTGCCCAGAGGGCTTTGGAGGGATCCACCCCGGCCCTGTCGAGCCTGACTCGTGTGGAATTCGCGTCGGCCGTGTCCAAGAAATTACGCATGAGGGAGTTTGAAAGACACACGGCCATTCGCATTTTCTCCAAGTTCCGAGACCACATCAGGCAGGGCGTCTTTGAATGGATTTCCACATCGGAGGCGTGTTACGAATTGGCCTCGGAGTGGATCGAGTCTCTTGCGACAAACTTGCGTGCTGTGGATGCTCTTCACCTTGCACTTGCGTATCGCAACCGCTTGGAGATCGTCACGGCCGACCAAGCCATGGCTGCATCTGGCGAGGTTCTGGGCGTCGATGTACGCCTGCTTGAATAGCGGTCGGTCGCGTTACTATAACGCCCGGCCGATGGCTTGCGTTTCCCGGTTGGTTTCCGGGCTGTGGGTTTCTTTACTCATTCACTCCAAGACAATGAAGTCCTGTGCGGGGACGGTCTTGCCTTCAACACTGCGGTCTTCGTCGGAGAAATTGGCCAGGATGCTCACGCCGGAGGAGAACTCCGTCTGCTCGACGAACGCATCGCCGCTGACATAGCGGTGGGTGATCATTTCGTCGGTGCCGGTTTTCGCGTGGGCGGCGTCGACCTTAAGGGAGTGGGCGAACTGCTCGCGCCGTGCGTTCCAGTTTTCCATGGTACCCGCCGGCCAGAGGGTCATGTACCCCCACAGGGCATCTTCGGTCTCGCGGGCGGCCTCGGTGGCGTCGGTCCCGCCGGCGTATCGGCCACAGTAGACGGCATCGTGGTAGACCAGGGGCCAGAGCGGAATGGAGATACCCGGCTCGTGCACGTGGCGATTCTCGAACCAGTCGACGCGGTTGACGCCGAAGTCGCTGACTTCCTCGGAGCCCATGACCATGCCGTCGTCCTTGTAGAGCTTGAGCAGGTCGAGCTTGGCCTGGTTGTCCTCGCTGCGGGTCAGCGGATGGTCCGGATGAAAGTCCTGGTAGAACTGCACGCAGGTGGCGGTATCGATGAAGCAGCCTCGCGGCTGGAGTTGGCGGATCTTCTCCCAGTTGCGTGTGGCGTTGGCGACGGCCTCGCGGGGGTTCATTACGTAGCTCTGCCCCCCGTGCCAGTATCCCCCGTAGAGCAGTTCTCCCTCGCGCGTCTGCATCACGCCTTCGGGGAAGCCCTCGGTGCGCGGGTAGCTGTCCTGGTAGTTGTCGTGCAGAACGGTGATGAACTCGCCATCGGGGTTCATGTTGGCCTTGAGCTGGTCGATGCTCCCCAGGGCCGGCTCCGGAGGCCAGACGTGCGGATGCGACCAATCGTATCCGCCGTGCATCCACCCTCGCAGGTTGAACACACCGCGTTGCATGCCCAGGGACCTGGCGTCGTCGATAATCCTGGCCACATCGGCATGGGAGGTCTGGACGACCACTTTTCCCTCGGGGATCGAGGTATCCACTGGGTAGGGATGGATCGGCTCGAGGGGGTGGTGGTACAGGTTGGTATAGGCCATGAAGCACGAGACGATGCGCCCGCCCTTGAGCCAGCCGACCTTGGGGTTCTCGTCGATCTTCTCCGCCAGCGACCGATACAGGTCGTGCTGCTTCGCGTAGCGCCGGAAACGCTTGGCGATGCCGACATAGCCCCCGGATGTGAAACTGTAGCGGATGCTTCTGGGCGTCCACTTGCCGTGGCTGGTCACCCAGGCGGGAGAGGCGTTCATCTGGGAGAGATACAGGCCGCTGTCTGCGTAGCCGTCTTCGAAGATGGCGATCCAGCCCCGGTCGGCGTCTTCCTTCAGACCTCCGAAGAAGCGCATGTGCAGCGCCCCGGCCTGAGGGAAGAATCGCGTGCCCGGATACGGCTTCTTGTACCAGTGTCCGATTCCCGTCGGTACGACCACGCTGTCGGAGATCAGCGACGGCGGGTAGACCAGCGAGGGGATGGATTCGTCGATATCGCTGAGATGGAAGACCACGTCGTCGCCGTCGAGTTCGATTCTCAGTGTGAACCGGCCGATGGGCTTGTCCAGGCGTCCCTTGAGTGTGACGCGGGCGGTATCTTCCGAGAGCTTCTGCACGTCGAACGTCCCGGGGTAGTAATCCACCCAGCTGCGATCGTTGCGGAGCCAGCAGACGTCGATCATCAACTCGCCGCGTTCCTGCCTGGCCAGGTAGTCGATCTTCCACTGGCTGTCGGTGGGCTTGTGTGTGATCGTTCCGCTGCCATCGGGGGCCATCGAGAAAGAAATCCGGTCGTTTTCCAGTGCGATTGCGGCGCTCATTGCCATCTCCATTCTGTTGAGGAAGAGGGGATTTTCGCAGACTGACAACGGGGGGCAAGACAAATTCGTCCTCCAGGGGAAACTCCTGCGTTTCCGATAAACATCGCCAATGGAAACTGACAAGCAAGTCCGAGCCGGTATCCTCTTGGCTGAGCTTAGCAAAACTCTCACGTGCAATTCGAGGCGGTTGCGGGCACAATGTCGCGATGAATTTTGAATCACTGCGAAACAAGAAGGCGTTCATCAGCGACATGGACGGGGTCATCTACCACGGGCGCAAGCTGCTGCCCGGCGCGATGGAGTTCGTCCGTTGGCTCCAGGAGAACGACAAGAAGTACCTCTTTCTGACCAATGCCGCTTACCGCACGCGGGAGCAGACGGCTACGAGGCTGGCCAAGCTGGGAATCCAGACCACGCCCGAGCACTGCTACACCAGCGCGCTGGCCACGGCGGACTTCCTGGCCCGGCAGAAACCCAACGGCAAGGCCTACCTGATCACCGGCGACGGGCTGCGAGAAGCCCTGGCCGACGTGGGCTGGAGAGAGACCGACCAAGACCCGGATTACGTGGTCGTCTCGGAGACCGACGAATACGACTACAAGTCCATCACCAAGGCGATCAACCTGGTCCGAAACGGGGCCAAGCTCATCGGGGCCAATCCGGACCTCTATGGCCCCGGGGCCGGAGGCGTCGTCCCCGGAACCGGGGCGATCATCAAGCCGATCGAACTGGCGGCGAATGTCACCGCCTACTTCGTGGGTAAGCCCAATCCGCTGATGATGCGCGACGCGCTGAAGCACCTCTCCAGTCGCCGGGAAGAGACGGTGATCATCGGCGACCGCATGGAGACGGACATTCTGGCCGGCGTGGAGAGCGAGATCGATACCGTGCTGGTCCTGACCGGTGTGACCAGTCGCGAGGAGTTGCCCCGTTTTCCGTATCAGCCGGATATGGTGCTGGAGAACGTGGGCCGGATCGTGGGCTGAGCCCGGCGGTCCGTTTAGTCGCCGGCCGAGGCCAGGGCCCGGACGGTGGTGTAGGCCAGCCTGGCCGCACTGGCCATGCCCGGGTAGGAAAGTGTCTGGGGCGTGTCGCGGCGGGTGTGATACGTTTCGGCCCTGCCTGCATAGAAGAACAGGGTATCCACACCTTGCCTGGCAAAGGGGGCCTGGTCGGACCAGCGGTCGCTGTTGGCCAGGGGAATGGCCTGGACGCGAAGATCCGTCGCCGCTCGACCCGTTCGCAGTGCGCGGGCGGTCGGCCCGACGCTGGTATCTCCCAGTACGATGATCTGGTTCTTCCAGTTTTGCCCGAGTTGATCGAGGTTGACCATCGCGTCGACCTTTTCCAGAAGCCCCTCGCGCTGAAGCCTCGCGACAAAGGCTTTTGAGCCCTGGAAACCGTACTCTTCGGCATCGAAGGCGACAAAGGCCACCGTGCGTCTCCTGCCGGGGGTTTTCGCCAGGGCCCGAGCGACCTGGAGCAGGATGCTGACCCCCGAGGCGTTGTCGTCGGCCCCGGGGCGAACGGCGAACCCGGCGTCTCGCGCCCGATCACCGCAGGGGGACAAATGGTCGTAATGGGCGCCGACCACGATCCACCTGCCGCTGTCGCGGCCATCGGGAGGCAGGATGCCCACAACGTTTCTCCCTCGGGTCTCCTGGAGCGAGACGGTTCCGCGGATGCGGGTTCCCACGGCCATCGAGGCCGGCTCGGAAGTGGCATGGATCACCTGCACCAGGTGGTCAATGGTCCTGCCGGTGGGGGCGAGCATCTGGTTGGCGACCTTTCGGCTGATGCGACAGGCGGGGATAGGGCCTTTACCGTCTCCCACGGGCATTTCCAGCGGATCGGCCCCGCGGGCCAGGGCCTCGGGAGTCACCAGCAGCACCGCAGAGGCGCCGCGCTTGGCCGCCTGGCGAAGTTTGTACTCCGCCGAGGCCAGGCGCGTCCACTTGCCCGGCAGGGCCCATAGGCTTTGGCCATCCGGGCTGTGAGGCTCGCCCTGGAGCACCATCACCACGCTGCCCCGTGGATTGAGATTTTCGTAATCGTTGTACGAGCGGATGCGGTTGTGCAGGCCAAAGCCCGCGAAGACCAGCGGGGCATCGAACGCCCCGTCGCATCCGGAGGCCAGGGGGGCATAGTCATTCGGACAGGACAGCTCGGCGTTTTCCCCGAAGGAAAGTCGGCAATGGCTGGCCGGGCCTTGGAATCCCTCCAGGGCAAAATTCTGGAACCACGCGTCTGCCTCGCCTCCCGGGCCAAGGCCCGCAGAGGCCATCTGTGCGGCGATGTAATCTCCGGCTGCCCGGTTGCCGCCGGTGGAGGCGCATCGGCCATGCAGGCCCGGCTGGGCAAGGAATCGGACGTGCTGGGCCAGGGGCTCTTCGCGGAGCTTTGCCAGGGCCCGGTCCGGCGCAGGAGTCAGGAGGACTCTTTGGCATCCGCCTGAAAGAATCGATGCCGGCCCGAGCAGCCCCAGGAAGATCCAGGCGGTCAAAACAGATTGTCTGAAGGTCCTTCGGCTCATGTGCCCATTATCAAGAATCTACGCGCCGGCAATGCGTGGCATGGGGGTTGGTTCACAGCTCATGGTAGCCTGTAGAAACTCCTGAAGCAGCGAAGCTTTCAACCGGACGGCCGACGGGTCCGACCAGAGGTTGTTGAGTTCCCGGGGATCTTCTTCCAGATCGAACAGTTCGCCCTCATCCAGGCTTCGATAAACGGTGATCTTGTATCGCTGATTCACATACGTTCGCAGGTGGACGTTCTTGAAGGTGTGCCGGTTTTCTGTGATCGACCAGTTCCTGGCCTCTCCTGCGCCGGTCCAGGTCTCGGTCTGGTTGACGCCCGCCATTTCCGCCGGCTCCTCCAGCCCTGCCGCGGTCAGGAAGGTCTGGGGCAGATCCACGAGGTTCTGAATGGCCTGGGAGACCTGACCGGGAGGGGTCTTGCCGGGCCAGCGCACGATGAACGGAATGCGGATCATGTCTTCGTAATGGAAGGGACCCTTGGCGATCAGGCCGTGCTGGCCGAGGAAGTGCCCGTGATCGGTGCTGAAGACCACCAGCGTGTTCTCGGCCTGTCCGGTTCGGTCCAGGGCTTCGAGAATCCGGCCGATCTGCTGGTCCATGAAGCTGGTCATGCCGTAGTAGATGGCCATGCTCTTTTTGCGCCACTGCTCGTCGGACAAGTGGCTGTGGAAGCCGTGCATGCCCTGGTCTTCCCAGTAGAGTTCATTGAGTTTTTCGCGGCCCTGGGCGTCCTGGGTCAACTGGAAGTGGAGTGGATTGCTTTCGTGCTCGCCGGGAACCAGGCTGCCCGGCTGCATGTCCTCCGGGTCGTACATGCTCGCCCAGGGCTCGGGGACGATGTAAGGCGGATGCGGATCGTGAAAGCTCGACCAGCAGAAGAAGGGCTTGTCCTCCGCTGCGCATTTCTCGATGCGGGCGATGGTCCGCTCGGCCGTCCATGTGGTGTAGTGGTATTCCTGGGGCAGGGTCCAGTGGCCGTCCTGGTCGTAGTCCTTTTCGCCGCGTTTGCTATCGATGGCGAAGTAGTCTCGCCAGTTGGTCAGGCCTTTTTCTTCCATCCAGATCGCATAATGCTGTCCCACGTGGCTTTCATCGCCGTGCATGCGTGCGGTCTCGACATGCTCAAAGCCGTACCAGGGGCCGTGGAAGTTGCGCCAGTAGTCCAGGTCGTGCAGGATCGGGTAAGACTCCAGCGACGAATACTTGTCGGTCGAAGTAAGCGGCTGGAAGTGAGCCTTGCCGATCAGGGAGGTATCGTAGCCTGCCCGCCGGAAGCGGTCGCCCACGGTGGGGACGTTTTCCATGAGCTTGGTCCCCAGCGACCACGCCCCGTGCTGGGAAGGATACAGGCCGGTCAGAACCGTTGCGCGTGTGGGCGTGCAGGTGGGGTTGGGGCAGTAGGCCCGGTCGAAACGCATTCCCTCTTTGCAGAGACGATCCAGCGCGGGCGTCTGGATGCGGTCGTTCACGACGCCCAGTGTGGAGTAGTGCTGTTGGTCACTCGTGATGAGCAGGATGTTGAGGGGTTTGTCGGCCACGGGGATTTCCTTTCGGGAAGTCAAAAGCAAGACGAAATTATAGCATCCCGGGCTGGAATGTCCGGTGTAAATGATACAGAATCTGTCGCTGTAGAGCCTGAAAGGAGCCGAATCTTGCCTGCCCGACCCAACATCCTGATCCTCACGACCGACCAGCATCGCTGGGACGGCCTGAGCCTGTGGAACACGCCCGGCTACCGGACGCCGAATCTGGATCGCATCGGCCAACAGGGCGCGTGTTTCGACTGGAGCTACTGTCCCGCCCCGGTCTGCACGCCGGCGCGGGTTTCGATGATTACCGGTCAATACACGACACGCCACGGCTCCTATACCATCGGGATGAGTCCCGTTCCCGCCCTGGAGGGGCCCACGCTGGGCTCGGTCCTGGGCCAGGCCGGCTATGCCACGGGCATCATCGGCAAGACGCACTTCGTGGCCCGGTCGATTGAAAACGCCCATGTGGCCGGCATGGACGACCTGGAGGCCGAGGTGCCCGAGGACTTCTGGGCGGACTTTGACGGCCCGTACTGCGGCTTTTCGTTCGTGCGTCATCATTCGCACCACAACGCGGCCAGTACCCCCGATGCGCACTATCGCCAGTGGCTCAAAGGCAAGGACGTGGATCTGGATTTCATCGATTCGATTCACGGCCGGAAGGGTCGAAAGATCCCCTCGGGCCTCTGGGAAGGCATGAAGCCCGAGTGGACGCAGAACGCCTGGATTACCGAGGAAAGCTGCGACTGGATCGAGCAGGTCTCGGCCGGGGGGGACAACTGGTGCCTCATGGCCAATTACCAGGATCCGCACTATCCGATGGTCTGCCCCGACCCGTACTACAGCCGCGTGGACATGACCGGCGTGGACCTTGGCGGAGCCAAAGAAGGGGAGTTCGACGACCGTCCGCCGTTTTATCGCCGGTTCATCGAGGGCAAGCACTGGACCGACAGCGACGAGATGCACTTCTGGGACGGCATCTGCGTGCCGGACACCAAACCGTATGACCGGTATCCGGCCTACGAGGCGATTCGGGCCTACATCGGCATGTGCGAGATGGTCGACGACTATATCGGCAAGCTGCTTGACTGGCTGGAAGAGAAGGGCCTGCTGGAAGACACCCTGGTGATCTTCACCAGCGACCACGGCGACATGCTGGGCCGACACGGCATGTGGGGCAAGGGCGTCCCCGCCTACGACGACCAGCAGCGCGTGCCCTGCCTGATGCAGTGGCCCGCGGGGCAGGAAGGTCCCATCGGCCGGAGCCCGAGTCATTTCAACCATGTCGATATTCTCCCGACCGCCCTGGATGCCGCCGGAGTGGAGATCCCGGACTTCGTCCAGGGCGTCAGCCACGTGCCGGTTCTGCAGGGCCGGACTCAAAGCGTTCGCGACTGGGCACTGGTGGACAACTTCGCCACGGTGAACCTGCATCAGCAGACGCTGGTCACCGGAGGATGGAAGCTCGTCTGCTACCGCCACGCCGAGTATGGCGAGCTCTACGACCTCCTGGACGATCCGGATCAGACGCGGAACCTCTGGTCGATCGATACCGACAAACGCTTCGAGATGCTCCTGAAGCTGGCGCAGGTGAACATGGCCAAGACCGGAAAGCTGCCCCTGCGACTGGGGCCCTGCTGAGGGGTCGGCAGAAGCGCTGCAATTCATCCCCCTGCCGAAACCGACCTTGACGCCTCGTGTCGCGCGGATATGCTGACTCGAACACCCGAACGAAACCTCTTGGTGCATTGAAAGGATCTCCCCGTGGCAAAGAAGTCGCTGAACATCGCCGTAATCGGCCTGGGAATGGGCAAAGGACACCTGCGAGACTACCTGGGCAATCCCGATGCCCGGCCGGTGGCGCTTTGCGACCTGAATACGTCCCTGATGGAAGCCCAGGCGACGGAGGCATCCATCTCCACCGATGCCTGCTACAGCGACTACAAGAAGCTGCTGGCCGACGCTTCCCGACTGGAACTCGACGCGGTGAGCGTGGCGCTGCCCAACGCCCTGCACGCTCCGGTAACGCTGGCTGCCCTCAAGGCCGGGCTCCACGTGCTCTGCGAGAAGCCCATGGCCATGAAGGCGGCCGAGGCCAGGAAGATGAAGGCCCAGGCCGACCAGGCCGGCAAAATCCTGATGGTCAACTTCTCTTTCCGCTTCCGTCCCCAATCCATGGCCCTGAAGAAGATCGTCGAGGAAGGCTCGGTGGGGGATCTCTACTATGGCCGAACCGTCTGGCACCGCCGGCGGGGCATGCCCAAATTCGGCGGCTGGTTCGGCCGGAAGGAACTCTCCGGAGGCGGGCCGATCATCGACCTGGGCGTTCACCGGATGGACCTGGCGATGTGGCTGATGGGTTGCCCGCGCCCGGTTACCGTCAGCGCCGGCACGTACAACGTCATCGGCGCCCAGGAGGCCAAAAAGCAGGGCAAGAAGTTCGACGTGGAAGACCTGGGCTGTGCGCTGATCCGTTTCGAGACCGGCGCGACGTTGATCCTCGAAGCCAGTTGGGCTGGCTTCAGCGAGAAACGCGAGGACATGGTCACCCAGCTCTGGGGGACCAAGGGCGGCATCGTGCAGCGCAACGTGGGGCAGGGCTATGAGTTCGAGGCCAAGCTGTTCCGCGAGGAGGGCGAGGCCCTGTGGAGTTGCGACCTCCAGCAGCCTCTGGGTTCGTGTCCGTCGGCCTATGAGGAATTCGTCAGCGCCTGCCTGGAAGAGCGTGAGCCGATCGCGACGGCCCAGCACGGAATCAACGTGCAGGAGATTCTCGATGCCGTCTACAAATCCGCCCGGATGGGCAAGGAAGTGCGAATCACCCACAAGTGATCCGACCGATCAGACCTGCCCGTCGGATCCGATCCACTGGAAGTAACTGGTGCGGAGGTGTCCGCTGGTTTCCACCCGGCGGATGAGTCCCTCCTGCTGGAGATGCCGGAGGTCCCGGGTGGCGGTGTTGGGCGCGCAGCCAACCTGCCGGATGATCTGGGCGCGGGTGAGTCTCTTGTGCTTTCGGAACATGTCCGTTACGTAGCGGCGTCGCTGGAGCGTGTCGTGGCTGCGCGGGGGCGGGCCGAGAGGGTCCGACTGTTTCTCCGGGACCGAGGAAGAGGCCGGGGAATCCGGTTTCGGCTTGGGTTGGCCTGCGTCGAAGAGGTCGGCTCCCAGTACCCTCCGATCCCCGGCCATCAGGGCCATGCGCGAAACGGCGTGCTTGAGCTGGCGGACATTGCCGGGCCAGTCGAAGGCCTGCATCGCCTGGATGAGTTCCTCGGAGACCACCACCTCGTAGCGATCGAAGAGCGGGTCCAGGAAGTGTGTCACCAGGGGCCTGATGTCCTCGGGTCGGTCCCGAAGGGGGGGCAGGTCGATCCGCAACTGGTTGAGTCGGTAGTAGAGGTCCTGGCGGAAAGTGCCCTCGGCCATGGCCTTTTCGAGCGTCTCGTTGGCGGCCGCCAGGACGCGGACATCCACGTGTATGGACCGGTTGGCACCGATGCGCCGGATCTCGCCGCTCTCCAGCACCCGCAGCAGCGAGGCCTGGAGGCGGGGAGACATGGCGTGGATCTCATCCAGCAGTAGCACGCCTCCCTGGGCGACTTCGAAGAGGCCCTTGCGCTTCCGGACCGCGCCGGTAAAGGCGCCCTGCTCGTGGCCGAACAGTTCGGACTCGATCAGCGCTTCGCTGAGCCCTCCGCAGTTGATCGGGACAAAGGGCTTCTCGGCGCGATCGCTGAGTTTGTGCAGCAGGCGGGCGGCGACCTCCTTGCCGGTCCCGGTCTGGCCTACCAGCAGCACGCCGGCGTCGCTGCGGGCCAGGCGCTGAATCTGCTCCCGGGCCTTTGCGATGGCCCGGCTGTTGCCCACGAGCTGCTGCTCGGGCAGGTCGTGGCCCAGCCCGGTGGTGGCAGGAGGCTCCTCCGGGCGCTGCGGCTGGGGCGCTGAATCCTGTCGGCCTGGCGAGGATCCGCCCCGATCGCCAAGCGACCGTATTCGCGAGAGCGTCGCGGCGCTGAGTTCCCAGGCCAGTCGAAGCTCGGCCTGTAGGAGGTCGCGGCCACCCAATTCTTCCAATCCGGCCAGGTGATCTGCCGCCTCGATAAGCCGGCCCTCCAAGGCCGCCAGGCGCCCACGCAGCCCCAGCGTGGCAGGGGAATCCCGGGTCGGATCGAGGCTGGCCAGGATCCGCCGGGCCGGGCGAGGTCGGCCCTGGGCCAGTTCCAGTTCCATCAGCAGTCGCCGGGCGGCGGATTTCTCGTAGGCAGTGGCGCCCTGTTCCTCGGCCTGCAGGCTGCTTCGGAGCGCATCGCGGGCCTCGGGAAGATCGGCCCTGGCCAGCGCTTCCAGGGCCCGCAGGTTCTCCCGGGCGGTGGGCCCCAGCTCCTGGCCACGGGGTGATTCCAGGATCTCGGACGCCTGCTCGAAGCGATCCAGGCGAATGAGGATTTCGCACTCGTAGGAGGTGATTCGCTTGGGGTCGATGGTCCCCGGGTCCCTTCCCGCCAGGCGCACGTTTTCCAAGGCCGAGGGGAAATCTCCCCGTGCGTAGTCCAGGAGCATCTGGATGTAGCTGAGGGGATGGGGCTTGCCGGAGGTTGATCCGGGACAAGCGCGAAGCTCATTCAGGTCGCTCTGGGCCAGGGAAAACTCCAGCAGGGACCCGGCCATGGCGACCCGACAGGACTTGACGAAGTACCACATCGGTTCCTGGGCCTTGATGGGAAGTTCCAGTGCCTGGGTGAGTTTGGCAAGTCCCTGACGGCTTTGCCCCTGGAGGTCCAGCATACGGGCCCGTTCGGTGAGCCGATAGGCATATACCTCCGGCGGGTCGCCCGGCTGGGCCAGCGCGTCGGCAAAGTCCAGGACTTCCCGGGCTTCGGCGTAGTGGCCTCGCTGCATGGCGACCATGGCCAGTGAAGCCAGTGTGAACTGGTACAGCGCGGTGTCTTCGGGCGGGTCGTCCATGACCTCCCGGACGAGTTTTCGCGTCTGGTCCAGATCGCCGCGTCTCCAGTCGCCGCGAACCATGAACTGTCTCAACGCGGCGCAGCGGCGGTCGCGAGGATCGATCTTCCCGGAGGCAAGGAGCCCTTCGAGTCGATCGCTTCGCTGCAGGATGGCTTGGAGCAGCTCATCGCCCATACGAGACCTCGTTTCCCCCACGGTAGCGTTATTGTAAGCGTAAAGTGCGTCTATTGATATGCCTTTCCTGTCCGTTGAAGCCTACCTATGCGTGTAAATCCTGTAGATGCGTTCTGGTACGGGTTTTGCAGTTGCTCTGGATGAGCAGATGGCGTGCCAGAACAGACCGGCCGCTGAAAAACACAAACCACGATCCGAAGGAGTAAACGCATGAAGGCTTCTACCGTTGCGATGTTGTTGGTGACTGTCCTTGTGACGTCCGGGGCCTGGGCCCAGGAGGAAATTGTCCCCACAGGCAGGATCACCAAGGTGCTTGTGGAAGGCGATCCCGTCCCTGGAATGGAAGGTCTGAGAGTCGACGGGATCGGGACTCCCCGATTGGCCGGCGATGGACATGTGGCCTTTACCGGAAAAATCTCCGGTCCCGGCGTGACCAGCGAGGATGACGGCGTCCTCTGGTTCGGACTGCCCGGGCAGCTCTCGCCCGTCCTGCGGGAGGGCCAGAGCTTCGATGCCCTGGGAGCGGGGGTCGCTATCAGCTCCCCCTACAGCAATCATCTTCAGCTAAACGATTTCGGCACGATGACGGGCGTTTTCAGTGTTTCTGGGCCCGGGATAGACTCGGGCAATGACTCGGTGTTCTGGCACTGGCAGGGGGGGCAACTGACTGCCTTGCTGCAGGAGGGCACCGAGGTCCCGGCCGTCGGCAAGGTCTATACGGCTTCCATGCCCTTTCATCCGCCGCTTTCCGATACGGGTCAGTCGGTCTTTACGGCCAACTACGCCTCGGGCGACTACCCGGACGTGGCGACCGTCCTTGCCTCCCCGATCGGTCAGCAGGTCGTCGTCCGTACCGACACTCCGGCCCCCGGAGCTTCGGGAGGGCTGTTCTGGTTGACCCATGCCAGGCTGAACACGGCTGGGCAGCTCGTCGTTTCCGGCTCGATGCACGATAACGGCGTCCAGGATACCAACGACACCGCCCTGTGGATCGGCGGGCCCGATTCGCTGCAGATGGTCGTCCGCGAGGGCGACACCGCTCCGGGAATCCCGGGAGGGACCTTCGGGGCTGTACCGGATCCGAACTACGTTACAGGTGGCTTCTACGTTTCAGACTTCAACAACGCCGGCCAGGTGATGTTCTTCGCTCCGGTGATGACGCCAGGCGGTTCTTCCACGGGTCTCTGGCTGGTCGATGCCGGTGGCAGGGTGCAAAACGTTCTGGCACACGGCAAGGCAGCGCCCGGCACGCAGGCCGGGGTTACCTTCACCTCCTTCCACGGAGGGCCTTCGGTGACTCCCGGAGGCCGGGCGGCTTTTTATGCGGGCCTGGAAGGTCCCGGCGTCACCGACAAGAACAACCGGGGCCTGTGGATGGGCCTGCCCGGTGATCTGAAACTTGTAGCTCGGGAGGGCGAGGCGGTTCCCGGTTTTGAGGATCTGGAATTCGTGTCGGTGGGTCTCAACAGCCCCGCGGCCAACGACCTGGAGATGCTGGCCTTCGAAGCCACCATTGGCAGTGATTCCCTCGGTTCCAAGCGGGAGGCCCTGCTGGCCTGGGACTCCCGGCAGGAAATGCTGCATCTGCTGTTGATGCAAGGCCAGGAGATCGACGTGGATCCCACCGACACAGAGGATCTGCGAACGGTCAGCCATATCTTCTCGTTCCTCCAGGAGAGCAACGGACAGGACGGCAGCCGGCAGAGCTTCAACTCGCTGGCAGGGGGCACGCTGGGCGTGCGGGTCCGCTTCACCGACGGCGAGGAGGGTGTATTCCTGATCTCCCCTCCGGTTCCTGAGCCGGCTTCGCTTTCCCTGCTGCTGATCGGAAGCGTCGCCCTGATCAGTGGGCGGTCCAGCCGCCGTCAACATTGATGGCAGCCCCGGTAACGTAGCTGCCGGCCGGACTGGCCAGGAAGAGCAGCGGAGCGTGGATCTCCTCCAACTCACCCCAGCGGTTCATCGGGATCTTGGAAAGCAGTTCCTTGCTCCTGGAGCGGCTGGTGTAGACCGGACGGTTGATCTCGGTCTTGAAGGGCCCCGGGCAGAGGCAGTTAACGGTAATACCGGTCTGGGCCAGTTCCAGCGCCAGCGTCCGGGTCAGTTGAAGCACCGCCCCCTTGCTGGCGGTGTACGATGCCCGCTGCTCCCAGCCCACGTGGGATAGGGCCGAACCGACGTTGATGATCCGGCCGAAGCCCGCCTGTCGCATCGGCTTGGCGACGATGCGACACATGCGGAGCGTTCCTAGAACGTTGACCTCCTGGACCTTCTGGAAGTCTTCGTCGGTTACCTTTTCCAGATCGGCCCGGATGTTGATCCCGGCCGAGTTGACCAGGATGTCGATTCGCCCGAAGGCCTCAAGCGTCTGGGCGGTACAGCGGGCCACGCTGGCCGGTTCGGTAACGTCCAGTCCCGCGGCCACGATGGTCCGGCCGGTCTGATCGGAGATGTCCTTGGCGGCGGCCTGGAGAGGCTCGGCCCTGCGCGAGGCAATGACAACGGAAGCTCCGGCCTCGGCCAGGCAGCGGGCCATTACCTTGCCCAGTCCGCCCGAACCGCCGGTCACCAGGGCTACACGTTCACGAAGATCGAAGATGTCCTGCATGGAAAGTCCCTTCGTTGGAAGCAGACCTCCAGCATAGCGAAATGTCGGGTCGTGTCGATGCTCCGCCTGCCCAAAGGGGCGGGGGCGTCAGGAACCGCTGGAACCGGACGAGCTGGAAGAGCGTTTCTTGCGGCTCTTCTTGACCATGGTCGCGTCCTGGTAGATGAAGCCGATCCCGGCCGGAACGCCCACAAGCAGCGGCAGCAGGTGAATGTTGCCCACCAGGGCCGAGTGCACATTGGCCTGGAATGTCTGATGTTTCATCAGCAGGGCCACCAAGCCTGCCACGCTCATCATGGCCCCCTGGAAGGCGGTCCAACTGATCACCGCCACGCGGAACATGATAAAGGCCAGCAGCCCCAGGAAGACCAGTCCCACCAGCGCCCCGGCCCAGCCGTAGCGGGTCATCTCCAGGTTGCTCGTCGCGTGGGCGATGTACTGCCAGACGCCGTAACCCAGCAGGCATCCGGCCAGTCCGCCCATGATCGAGACCGCATAGCGCATCGTCGGCCAGGCCAGCATGGCAAACAAGGCCCCGATCCCGATGGCCATGTACAGCGGCATTTCCGGCGTCTTGAGCAGTCCGCCCAGGTGGGACCCGATCACCGCGCCCAGCAGGACGGCGTTGATGAGCACGAGCATCTTGAAGATCTTCCAGCCGTAGAGCATGTAGACGATTCCGCTGGCCACCAGCAGCATCGCGGGAATCAGGCTCACCTGCTCCAGGGCGCCGATGAAGTCGCTCTGGGATCGAAAGATCTCGAATATGCTTCCGTCCGGCACGGCCGGAGTCGGTACGCTTGTCGGTTGACCAGGCATTTTCTCACCTCGCCATCACCCCGAAATGGTCTTTTCAATCTATTCGGCGTTTTCCGACTTTCTTTTCCTGCCTTTTTTCGACGAGCGGCTTTCGGCCGGGGGCTTCTGCTCCTCGGCAGGCTCGTTGGAAGGGGCTTTTTTGGGGGCCCGGCGGAGTCGAAGACCCTGGTAGACGATGCCGAAAATGCCCAGGGCCGTCGCTCCGGCCAGCGGGAGATAGAACCGCTGCCGCAGGCCAGGCCAAAGGTCGGGATGGATAAGGAGGAGGATCATCAGCACGCCGGCGGTGACGGCCTTGGCCCCGGCCGAGGCGGTCACGAGGATCACCGCCCAGTTCATCCGCAGCACGAAGACGATAAGCGCCGCAATGCCCACGCCGATGACGATCGGGTAGAAGAGGGCGGGGTGCCGGCCGGCAAGGGTCTTCAGGGCCAGCCAGGACATCTGGGCAAGCTCGCGGCCCCAGACCTCAATAGACTCCCCCCCGGCCGAGGCAAGCGGGCCGGCAAAGGGTTTGGAAGGCTCGTGGTACAGGCCCATCAGCAGGAGCGTAGCAGCCGAGGAGGCAAACCCCCCCGCGGCGGCGATCGCCCAGAGCGGCCCGGCAAGCAGGGCCCCGACAATCAATCCGGCGCCGGCCCCGATGGCCGAAGGCACCCAGAGGGGAAGATCCATATACTGGGAAAAGTAATAGCCCAGGGCAGCGCCGATGCCCCCGGCGATCAGCGCCATGAGGACCCGCCGCAGCACCCGGCCCCAGAGCAGCAGGATGACTCCGCCGGCCAGCAGGGAAAACGCCATCAGGTAGAGGACCAGTGGCTTGACCGCCGGTCCGGTGGCGGCGAAGAAGTTGATCCAGTTAAGGATTCGTTCGTTCAGCGACTCGAAGTATTCCGGCATGTCGACAGCTTCACTTTCGCATCGACCCGCAGCGCAGGAGTCATTTCTTCAGCGCAACTGCTCCAGTTCGTCGCGGGCCATCTGTTTTTTGCGGTCGTCATGGAGGGTCTCCCGGGCCGTTTCCAGGTGCTCCCGGGCCCGGTCAACCTGATGTAAGTATCGGCCATACAAGAGCCCGAGCATGAGATGGATATCCGGCACGTCGTGGTCGCCGGCGTAGTGTTTCAGGAATCGCTCGTAGGCGTCGGCGGCGGGGGGGTACTGCTGTTGGCTCATCAGTTGATTGGCAACATCGAGTTGCTGCTGGCGGGGCAGGACAACATCGTCGGCCAGTTGGATCAGTTGCAGATACATCCGGGCCGCTTCGGGCAGGTTGTGCTCAGCCACAGCCCGGGCAATTTCCTGTCGAAGCTGCGTGGGGCGATCAGCCAGCGTCGAAGGCGCCCGGGAATCCACCTGACGGGAACGGATGCGCTTGCTGCGGGCCTGGGCCCTTGAAACCGAGGTGTAGTTGAACGGGTCATTTCCGCGTGAGACCATTCGCCTGTACTTGCTGCGGCGATGCCAGGTCTTGATCAGGTTCAGCAGATCGTAGGCATCACGCGGAAGCAGGCGGGTTACCAGCAGAAAGGCTGCCGCGGCAATGCCGAAAACATACCCCGCCGCGTGGGCCGAGTACGCAACCCCGCCTCCGCCGGGCCGGGTGATGGCATCCAGCGTGAAGACCATGTTGAACACCAGTTGAAACAGCAGGAACACCAGGCTGGAAGCTTCGAAAAACGTAATGAAAAAGAAGAACACCAGCAGCGTGACCCGCGCCCGGGGCAGCAGGACGATATACGCCCCGGTGACCGCCGAGATCGCACCCGAGGCCCCCAGGACCGGAGCGTTGGGAGTGGTAAGAAGGTACCCCAGACCGGCAAAAATACCCCCGGCCAGATAGAAACCCAAATACCCGATGTTGCCGAGCTTATCGTTTATCGCGTTGCCGAAAACCCACAGAAACAACATGTTGCCTACAAGGTGGGAAACGCTGGCATGAAGGAACATCGCCGAGAAGAACTGGAACAATTGCGGGTGATTGTTGTCCAGCAGGAAGGGATGGATCCGTTCGAGCGACTCCTGGGTACTGCCGTTGTAGCCCAGCAGGAACAGCGCAATATTGGCCCCCAGCAGAAGGTAGTTCACCATCGGCGTGCGGGTCAGGCGATAGTCCGTGCGTATCGGTATCAGCATGGACGAGAGTATACAGATACGCCGCCCCGGCGGCCACGACAGATTCCGCGAAACCTCCCCCGGTCGTGGATCCCCGGTGCCGGGACCATCAGAGCCCGGGCGGCATGCGGCCCCGCTGGAGCAGGGCTACGGGTTGGCTGCCTCGGGCATTTCGCACAACCGGTACGAGATGCTTTCCGGGACCACGAAGTCCTCCAACTCCACCTGGGCTTCCACGTAGCGCCTGGCCCCGGATGTCAGCCGGCGGGGAATGTCCGGGCCAAGGTCGGTCAGGAGCATCGAAGCCTGCACCTTCTTGTTCCGGCCGATGAACTCCACCATCAAAGCGGGGTTGACCATGTCCTTCCGGGTGACATTTTCCACCCAGCCGCTGATCTTCTTCTCCTGTCGGTCGTAGTTCAGGTCATCCACCTCGAAGCACGCAATGTCTCCGGCTGACTTGACTTGAAGGATCTCGTAATCCAGCCGGGCGATACCGGCCGGATCGATCCCCGAAAATTCCTGGGAGATGCGCACCGTGCCATGGGCGGGAATGTACCGAACCGTCAGCGCCGGGTTCGTCCGATACTCGCCGGCCTCGTTGAAGAAGTAGATCGTGACGGTCGCTTCCCGGATCGGCTCGGCGTACTGGCTGGACAGGGCACCGGAGACGAATCCAAGGGCCCCACCGTAGATGCTCCTGTGCATCTCCAGGCTCTCCAGAAGGAGTTTCGGGTCTTTTTCCAGGTTCATGCGCGCCGTCGGGGGCGTGGCTTGATCCCGGGTCGATGAGCTCCGGCGCCGGTTCTGAGACCCCGGAGGATCGACCTGGCCGAGGTCAGACGTCTGGATATCTTCCTGCTCCTGACGGGCCTGCTCCTCCTTGCGGGAGGTATCGGCGTTGCCGATGATGTAAATGGCGACTCCGCCACCGGCCACAACCGCCACAAGCAGCAGGATGCAGGCGGTTATCAGGACCGGCGAGGCGGGTTCCTTCTTCGGGCGGGATCGATGGCGGACCGCCCCGGCCGCTGCCGCCGAAGAGAAATATGCCCCCGGGTCTTCGCTGCCGACATCCGCCGAAGCAGAGGGGGGCTCGGGAACTCTGCCAGGGGTCGACGCCTGGGCCGGGAAGACCTGGCTGCACCTGGGACAGCGAAGCTTCTTGCCCTGCTCGACGACCGGGTCGGGGACCCTTAAACGGACCTTGCAGTGGGGACATTGCGTCTGAGCCATCCGGGCCTCCCTTTTCCAGTAGCGAGATAAATTGATAGTATCATCAATGGTTATGTTTCGCAAGCAAACAATGCCGCTCTTGCCATCCTCCCGCCGGGCCGCTACCATCCAGCCCTTTGCAGGAGACCCGTCTTGCCCTACGCAGTGCTGAGCATGCTCCCGGCCCAGATCGAGAATGTCTGGCTGTTTCTGATCGTCGGGTCCGTCTCTGCCATGGTCTTTTCCCTGGCGAAAACCGGCTTTGGCGGCGGGCTGGGCCTGCTGGCCGTTCCCATCATGATCTACGCCTGCCAGGGAAATTCGGACCTGGCCCTGGGAATCATGCTCCCGATGCTCATCGCCGCCGACTACGTAGCGGTCATCAGCTGGTGGAGGGTCTGGAAGCTTCGGATCATCGCGGCCTTGCTGCCGGGGGTAGTGGTCGGTATCGCCCTGGCCTGGGGGGCCCTGTGGTGGCTGGGAAGCCTGGAAGCCTCACAGGCGGGGGGTGTATCGGAGAAACAGCTCAGCGACTCGGTGCTGAAAATAGCTGTCGGTCTCATTGCATTGTTTTTCGTAACCCTGCGTATTGTCCGATACCTGCGAAAGAAGGACCTGGTGTTCCGCCCGGTTCCCTGGCAGAGCGTCGTGGCGGGATCCTCGGCGGGTTTCACCTCGACGCTGGCCCACGCGGCCGGGCCCATTGCGACGATGTACCTGCTGCCCCAGCCGCTGAGCAAGCAGCAGTTCGTGGCGACGTCGGCAGCCTTGTTCTGGTTCGTAAACCAATTGAAGCTCCCGGCCTACTGGCACCTGGGAATGATCAACACCGATACCCTCTGGGCGGGCGCGGCGCTGCTGCCGGCCATCGTTATCGGTGCGGTTCTGGGGCGTTTTCTGCACGCCCGTCTGGGCCGGAAGCAGTTTGCTGCCGTCATTTACACGCTGCTGGCCATTGCGGGTGTGGACCTGGTGCGAAAAGGTCTGATGCAATTATTGAACGCCTCAGGCCGATTTTGATATACACGAGGTACCCGGCCACCGGGCCGGAGCTGCCGATCCGAAGACTCGACGCCCAAGGAGAACCCGGATGATTCGACACGGATGTGCCCCCCGAATGCTGCCCCTGGCCCTGCTGACAGGGGCAATGCTCTGCCTGGCAGGCGGGTGCAGCAAGAAGCTTGTCGTCGCCCAGATGCCGCCGTTCTGGACGCCCGACCTGAAGATCATCGCCGTGATCCCCTTCCAGAACCACACCGGCACGCGCGGAGCCGGCCGGGCGGTCTCCGACCAACTCGCCGCCACCCTCGTCGAGAACGGAACCTACCGGATCTACGACCGCGCCCAGGTCGAGTCGTTGATGACCGAGCGCGACTGGCAGATCGCCCAGGGCGACCCCAACGCCGCTGCCGCCAAGCTCCAGGGAAAGGCCCAAGCCTTGCTCGTCGGATCGGTCAGCACATACTCTGCCTCATCGGCCAATCCCGAGTGGCGGTTCACGCCGGTCAACTATACCGACGCCAACGGCAACCCCTACACCCAGAACGTCCGCTGGCTCTACGAGCACAACGAAAGCATCGTGGCCGTCAGCGCCCAACTCCTGCGGGTCCCCGGCGGCGAGCCGCTCTACGGCACGGGGGAAGTCTTCGGACGGGCCGTCAGCGAGTCCACCCCTCCGCCCCAGTACACCAAGCCGCAGATGGACCCGGCCACGTGCCTGGCATCAGCACGAAGCCAGGCGGTGGCCCAACTCGTCGAGAAATTCGCCGTCGTCACCAAGGAAATCAAGGTCGACAAGGATTCGCTCAAGACCGCCGGCAAGAACGCACTGGGCCAGTGGGAAAAACAGGATAAGTTCGCCCAGGGCCGGCCCGTACACATCGTCGTCAAGCTGCCCCCCGCTGCCGATCGGAACATCTTCCGCATCGCCGTGATGGACAAGGACCAGCAGCAGGTCTTCTTCGACGAGCAGAACTTCGCCTACAATGCAGGGTCCCTGGCCGGTGAGTCCCTGACCGTAAACGAGCCCCTGCCTTGCGGGGAATACAAGGTCCTGCTCTTTAGCCGCTTCCAGGAAAAGCCCGCCCTGGACTGCAAGTTCGAGGTCCAGCCACAGGGCGAAGAAGACGACGACTGAGCCGTCGGGCCCGACCCCTCGACCTGCCAACACAAACAAGGCCCCCACGCCGGTTGGACGCGGGGGCCTTTTCCCTGGCCATATTGACGGGGGCTCAGGCCAGGTACTTCTTGTCGGTCCGCTGGAAGGGCTTGATCTCCGCGGCCGTCTGCTCGTATCCCTCCCGGCCCATCAGGGCGAAGGTCGCCTTCTTGCCCAGTTCCACCGCGGGCTGGTCGTAGGCGTTGATATTGAGAAGCTCGCCGGCCAGGCTCGTCACGTACTCGTAGAGATAAATGAACTCCCCGACCGAGAACGGCGTGATCTCGTCGAACCGCAGCGTAACCGTAGGCCTCTGCGAGAAGGCCATCGCGTATTCAGTCGCCTTCTTCTCGGCGTTGAGCAGCTTGCTCATGCCGTTCTTGCGAAGGTACGTCAGCCCGGGCACCTCCCCGAAGACATCCGGGACCCGGACCTCCGCCGGGTGCTTCTTGACTTCCAGAAACACCGTGAGCTTGTCGTTGGGGCCTTCCCGGTAGAGCTGAACCTGGCTGTGCTGGTCCGTCGTGCCCAGCGCCTTGATCGGAGTGGGGCCCGTGAAGACCTCGTTGCCATCGTTGTCTCTCTGTTTGCCCAGAGACTCCGCCCAGAGCTGGCGGTACCAGTCCGCCATCAGGTACAAGCGATTCGAGTAGGGCATCATCACGTGCATCGGCTTGTTCTTGCGGGTGAAGGCGATGTGCTTGATCGCGGCCAGCAGACAGGCCGGATTCTCGTTCCACGTCGTGTTGGCAATGCGGGCCCGCATGGCCTCGGCCCCGGAGAGCAGGGCGTCGATGTCGATGTTGCACATCCCCGCCGAGAACAGCCCCACCGGCGAGAGAACGCTGAACCGTCCGCCCACATCGTCCGGAACCGCCAGCATGTCATACCCGTCCTGCTTGGCAATGGTGTGCAGCGTGCCCTTTTGCGTGTCCGTGGTCGCCACGATCCGCGAAGCGAATCCATCGCCCAGCTTCTTGCGCAGCAGCTCCCGGAAGAGCATGAACTGGCTGGCCGTCTCGGCCGTCTCGCCCGACTTGCTGATCACGTTGACCAGTGTCGACTTGAGCCGCCGGCCTATCACGTTCATCACGTCCTTGACCATCGCCGGATCCACGTTGTCCAGCACGAACAGCCTTGGGCCATTGCGCTTCTTGTCCGAGAGCAGGTTCCACGTGGCCGGGTTCAAAGCCGACTGCACCGCGATGTTCCCCAGCGCGCTGCCGCCGATGCCCAGGACGATCATGTCCGTCGTATCGGGCTGATACTTAGCCACCAGCTCCTTGACCTGCCGGCGGTACTCGGTATCCACCGGAAGGCGAGTGTAACCCAGTGTGCCGGCGTTGGTCTGGTCCTGGACCTTGCTGTGGGCTTCCTGAAGGGCAGGCTCGATGTCCGTCAGGTCCTGCGGAGTGATGCCGTGTGCGGCATCGATCACCTTATCCGTGGCGTTCTTCCAGTACAGTTGAATCATGGGTCTATGTCCTGTGCTTGGGGTTGGGGGAAATCAAGCCAACAGCTTAGGCAAGCACCGGGTGATTGGCAACTCCCAGCCTGAGAACCTCTCCATCCGAGCCAGGCCACTTTTTAACCATTCGCGCAAGATTCCGCCCGGCCAAACCCGGAAAATCCTTGGCTGACGGAAAAACGCCCTCCCCAGCTACCGGACCCGAACAATCCAACCCCATCACAACAGGATCCAGACTTCCTACAAGCCTTGATAAGACAAGGCCTTACAATTCCTATGCCTCTCCTTTTCGCTCTCGCTTTTCATCCGCAATTAACCCGCAATTGACTT
>CAZOVB010000048.1:0-34282 GCA_964583095.1 uncultured Planctomycetaceae bacterium | reverse complement strand
GCGTTGGCGGCGTTGGACTGGGTGACCTTGTCCATCTGGCTTACGGCGGTATTGATCTGCTCGACGCCGTTGGCCTGTTCGGTCGAGGCCTGGGCGATTTCGGAGATGAGTTGATTGACCTTCGAGGAGCCCTCGGTGATTCTTGTCAGGGCGTCGGCGACTTCCTTGCTGATGGCTACGCCGTTGTCGGCCCGGTCGACGGATCCCTGGATCAGGTCGGCGGTGTTGCGGGCGGCCTCGGCCGATCGCTGGGCGAGGTTTCTGACCTCTTCGGCCACGACGGCGAACCCCTTACCGGCCTCGCCGGCCCGGGCGGCCTCGACGGCTGCATTGAGGGCGAGCAGGTTGGTCTGGAAGGCGATTTCGTCGATGGTCTTGACGATCTTGGCCGTTTCGTCGGCCGAGGATTTGATCTCGTTGATGGCGCTGCCCATCCGCTCCATGGACTCGCTGCCGCCGGCGGCGTTTTTCTGGGCTTCCTGGGCGATCTGGTTGGCCTGGTCTGCACTTTTGGAGTTCTGTTTGGTCATCGAGGCCATCTCCTCGATGCTCGCGGAGGTCTCTTCGATCGAGGCCGCCTGCTCGCTGGTCCCCTCTGCCAGGGACTGGCTGGCCGAGGAAACCTGGCCTGAGGCGGTGGCGGTCTGCTGGGCCCCTTCGGCCAGTTCCGCCGCGATGCGTGTCAGGCCCCGCTTGGTTCCAACAGTGATCAGGAAGGCGCAGGCGACGCCGCCGATGGCGGCCAGGATGGCTACGACAATCAGCCCGGCCCGGGTGGTGGATGCGTGGGCGAGCATTTCCTCGTCGGTCATGATATTGGCTCGCACGCCCTCGACGACGCTGTGGAGGCACTTCTGCACGTTCTGAAGGGCCGGTTTGGTCCGGCCGGCGAAGGTCTGCTGGGCGGCCTTGAAGCCCTCGGTGCGCTGGTCGTTCCAGGCGATGACCCCGTCGATGTATCCGCAGACTTCGTAGGCCAGGGGCTTGGTGTTGGCCATGTAGTACGAAGCCGCCTCGTTGCGCTTGTCCTCGGCGAGCAACTGGTTGATGTGGACCGCGCTTTGGTGGAGCTTCCGGTGAGGCTCTTCGATTTTCTCCATGGCTGCGTCGAAGGCTTTATCCTCGCGCCGCATTTCCTGGACCTGCCGGCTGTAATACCACTTTCCGAATCTGCACTGGCGGGGATCGGTCTGGACCTTGGCTTCGGGGAGGGTCCGGTCGACAAAGACATCCTTGACCCCGTGGGCCCAGGTCAGATGATCACCCTTGCACTGTTCCAACTGGGCAGACAGGGACAGATCCGCCTGGCGAAACTGCTCGCCGATGGTCTTGGCCGAGGTGTGGAGTTGATTGTGCCACTGCTCGATTTCGGCCAGGGGCGCCGCGATGGATGGTACGAAGGCTTCGGCCTCCTTGCGGGAATCGCTGTAATACCATTGACCGAACTTGCACTTGCGCGGATCGGTTTCGACACACAATTCGGTGGTCTTCTCGTCGTTGAGCAGGTCGGTCACGGACGAGGCCCAGTTAAGGTGCTCCAGTTCGCGCTGGACGATCTCTCCGCGGAGGCGGTTGCCCTCGATGACCTGTTCGGCATCGCCAACAATGCCCCCGATTCCGTAGACCGCCCATGTGGCCAGGACTGCCAAAGCAAACAACACAAGCCCGAAGCCGAATGATATCTTCTTCCCGATCGTCATGTTTCTGAACATGAGGAACTCCCTTTTATAGAACCGAACCCTTTGGATTACGAAATACCCGTTTTCGGCCTGAGATGCCGAAAATAGACTGCATCAACACCAATTCCCTTAATTTCCTTATCGGTTGGCAATGGGCGGAATTGAGAAGGAATCACAGCCGAATATCTCCAAGTATTCCTATTCGAGAACTAGGGCAATGACCGTCGCAAAAACCGAATACTTTGCGACAATTGGGTTTACGGATAGGGAAAGGCGGGGGCGGGATTCCCCGAGAATCTCGACAAAGCCGCCTTTTTCTGGAGTTCTTCCCAAGCTTGTCCCCGTTTCCGCATGCGTCGGGGCTCGGCAAGCCTTGTATGAGGTCTTTACTCCCGTCGCGTTGCGCCTACAATGGACGAAACCAAACGCACAGCTTCAGAGGATCCAGGCCATGGAAGATACCGTTCGCGGCAAAGCGTATGTCGTGGGAGCCAATATCGATACCGACCAGATCATCCCGGCCGAGTATCTCAGCTACAACCCCTCCGATCCGGAGGAGCGCAGGTATTTCGGCAAGTATGCTCTCAGCGGCGTACCGGCCGAGCAGGCGGGCTTGCCCGAGGGGAATAAGCCTTTCGTGACGGGAGATTCGTTTACCTCCGAGTACGCGGTGGTCATCGGGGGGCGCAACTTCGGCTGCGGCTCCAGCCGGGAGCACGCCCCGCTGGCGATCCGGGAAGCCGGCTGCCGCTTCGTCGTGGCAGACAGCTACGCGCGGATCTTCTATCGCAACAGCATCAACGGGGGGTACCTGGTTCCCCTCGAAGCCCGCGAGAGCCTGGCCGGCAAGATCTCCACGGGCGATGAAGTCGAGGTCGATGCCAAGGCCGGCGTCCTTCGCAACCACACCACCGGAGAAGAGTTTCAACTCAACCCGATGGGCGACGTGGGCAAGATCGTCCAGGCCGGGGGCGTGTTCAACTACGCCCGCCGGATGGGCATGATCTCCTGAGCGTGGAGATCGGGCCAGAGCTCAAGCTCCTAAGCCAGGCCGGGAGGACCCTGGTGGATGTCAAGGTCGTGCCCGGGGCGTCTCGGGACCGCGTGGTCGGCCTGCTGGGAGATCGGCTGAAAATTGCCGTATCCGCCCCGGCCGAGAAGGGCAAAGCCAACAAGGCCGTCTGCGCCGCCCTGGCCGAGGCCTTGGGGGTCAGCCCCAGGTCTGTGGAGGTGGTTTCGGGACCGACGCAGCCGCGTAAGACGCTGGGCATCGAGGGTTTGACGCCGGCGCAGGTGAGGGATAAACTCAGGGGTATCTGAGAGCCGCACGAGCGGCCTACCTTTCCACCCCCTCTGGATGCCGATGATCACGACGGGCCTTATGCTCAAATTCCTGCTGGTCCTTCTGGCGCTGGGACTCTTTGGCGCCGGGGCCCTGCTGGTTTCGCAGATCCAGCAGCGACGGATCTACCAGTGGGCCAATCGGAACCGCTATGCCGTGCTCAAGCTTCGTTTTGTCCGCCACGCCGGAGGCCTGCTGTTCTGGATGCCCCTGGTCCAGCGGGGGACCTGGCAGGTAACCGTGGAGGATGAGCAGGGGGGCGTGCGAACCGGTTGGGTTTACTTCGGCAGGTGGTGGCTGGAAACGCCGTGGGGGCAGCTTCACATCCAGTGGCGATAGGGGGTTATTCGAAGGCGACGCGCCGGTCGGAGAAGCGCTGTCCGATTGTGGCCTGGCGGCGATCCCGCCCCTGGGCTAAAAACGCCTCCAGCGCTTCTGCGTCCGCATGGGCGATCTGATCCCGCAGGGTCTGGAGGGATCGGGCGAAATCGTCCAAGGCCTCGACGACGGCCTGGCGGTTGGTCAGAAAGATATCCCGCCACATTTCCGGGTCTCCCCCGGCCAGGCGGGTGGCATCGCGGAATCCGGTGGCTGCGACGGGCAGGTCCTCATCGCGGGGATGCTGCATCAGCAGCGAGGCCAGCGCGTGGGGCAGGTGGCTGACGCGGGCGGCGGCCCGGTCGTGGGCTTCCGGGGCCAATTGCAGGGTTTTCATGCCGAGTCCCTGCCAGAAGCTCTCGACGGCGCGGGTGACATCCGGCGGGGTCTGCCCTGTTGGGGTCAGGATACACGTTGCATCCTGGAAGAGGTCCGCCCGGGCGAAGGCGGGTCCCTTTCGTTCGCTGCCGGCCATCGGATGGCTGCCGACAAACCGCGCGCCTGGGCCCAGAACTTCCCGTGCGATTGCGACGACGGCAGCCTTGGTCGAACCGACATCGGTGACGATGGCCCGGTCAGGCAGGACCTCGGCGAGTTGTTTGAGCAAAGGTTCAAAAGCCCCCACCGGTGTGGCCAGAAGGACCAGATCGGTTCGGCCGGCCGGCTCGGAGAGATCCATGTGAATCGAGTCGACGGCGCCGACCTGCCTGGCCTCGTCGAGTGAGCTCTTGCGCCGGCCCACGCCGGCGACGTGGATGGAAGGGTCCCAGGCCTTTACGGCCAGCCCGGCCGATCCGCCAAGCAGCCCGACGCCCACGATGGTAATATGTTTCAAGCGTTGCGGCTCCATGCCCGACAGCTTACCCGCCGGGGGCCAGGGAATCAATTCCGCCCCGGGCGTGCTTGTGCAGCGGAAATCTGCTTGCCCGCCCGCGGGTCGGTAACCATTTCGCTCGCTACGATGTCAGGCAGCCGCGTGATGAACTTGCCCTGTGCTTGGGCGGGGTCGGGGCCAGAGTCTTCACAATTCTCACCGGCATAGACGTGCCAGGCCAGCCAATGCCGGCTGGAGCCGATCCAGCAGATCAGAACGCGCCCGTTGGAGGTGTTCCGGACGCAGGCCCAGAGCCTCCAGAGGCCTTGAGCGTCCCGGTAGAGCGCACGGTCGTTGGGCTCGTTGGCCTTGGGCGAGGCCATCCGTTAATTCTTCAGGTCCAGCACGGGGGAATGATCGAAGGCGTCGATCTTGTCCACTTCGATCACATTGCCGTCGATGCGAATGATTTTGCATCGGCTGATGGCAATCAAGTTGGGTCGGACCGGTGAGTGGGTGGCGAAGACGCCGCGTTTGGGGTTCTCGCGGTTGCCGCGCGGGTGCACCTGGAGAATGGATCGTTTCTCGGGTGTGTCGTTTCGGTCGAACCAGTAGACCACCGTGACCTGGGGGAAGTTCTCCAGGCCCATCAGGCCCGGCTGGTACTTCTCCTTCAGGACGATGAGGGTCTTGCCGTCGCGTCGGACGACCTGGCCGATCGGGTGGAGGTGATAGACCCTGTCCTGGGGTTGCTTTTCCTCGGGGGCAGAGGGTTGTCCGGGACGGCAGGGCCTGTCCGAGGCGTCCGGGGAGCGGGGACCATCCTGTGCGCAGCCTGAAGCGGACAAGAGGAGGATGGAAACGGTCAAAAGAAGGACTGCAGGCGCGGCCGGGGAGAGCGACATGAGGTATTCCTTTCGTGCAAGCAGTTGTATGGATCCATCCGGCTTGGAGGCCTGCGGGGGAAAAAGCGAAGAACTCCTTTTCCGCCGGGCGGATAGAATACGTGCAGGCGTAACCGTACGTCGCAAGCTAAGTCATGTCAAAGGAGAACAGCATGATCCCTTCGGTACTCACAGTCGGTTATCTCTTGCCCGAGAGCTTTCGTTTTCTCAATGTTGGCTGGTGGATCGTCCACCTGATCGCCATTCCGTTGGTATTCCTGATCGGTTGGTTTCTGGCCAGGAAGAAGTCTCACTCGTCCGCGGGACCCTCGGGATCCTCGCAGGCCTGACCGCGCGACGGGTTCCGGATCGGGGACGATCCTGGTACCGCGAGCGATTCTTGCTCTAATGGTCGCGAGTCGGTACTCTAATAGCGTGATCTTAGGCCCGGCTTTGTGCCGGGGGCACACCTCGATTCGGATTCGAACCGTTGCGACGCAGTGAGAAGGACATCCTGGGCCTGTTGTGTGATATTGGCGAGATGTCGGCCCGGCTGGCCGGCAGCAGCGATCTGCCGGCGATTCTGGACCAGATCGTGCAGATGGTCGCCAATCACCTCCACAGCGACGTCTGCTCGATCTATCTGTACGACGACCAGAGCGAGCAGTTGGTGCTGCGCGCCACCGTCGGGCTCAACGCCGAATCGGTCGGCAAGGTGCGTATGAGCGTCAACGAGGGCCTGACGGGACGCAGCCTGCGGGAACTGAGGCCCATCTGCGTCCAGTCCGCCAGCAGCCACCCGGATTACAAGCTCGTCGACGGCCTGAATGAAGAGGCGTTCGAGTCCTTCCTGGCCGTGCCGATCCTCAAAGGTGTCGAGAAGATCGGCGTGCTGGTCGTGCAGCGCGAACAGCGCAGCAGCTTCGACGAGAAGGACGTGATGGCCCTTCGCGCCACGGCCTCGCAGCTTGCCAGTGCGATTGAAACCGCCCGGATCCTCATGGAGCTTCAGACCCAGGAGGATCGCCAGGGGCCGAGGGTGAGCCCTTCCGAGCAGATCAAGCTGGTAAAGGCCGAGGTGGCCAGCAAGGGCTTTGCCTATGCATCCGTGCTGATCCACGACCCCACGCGCAGCCGACGGACGCTCTCGACCCGGAATTTCGGGCGTCAGTATACGCTTGAACAGCTTCAGGAGGCGCTGTCCGAGACGGCCCAGCAGCTCCAGTCGCTTCAGAAGCGTGTGGGTCAGCGTCTGCCCGAGATGGCTTCATTGATTTTCGATGCCCACCTGATGATGCTCAAGGACCATGCCTTCGTGGGTGAGATGGTCTCCAGGGCCCAGTCGGGGGAGAACCCGCCCCGGGCGGTGCAGCAGGTCTCGCGGAAATACGCGGATCTTCTCATCGCATCCAACCATGCTTACATTCGGGAAAAGGCCCAGGATGTCGAGGACCTCTCCCAGCGGATCCTGGCCAACCTGACCGGGTTGGAAATCGGCGTGGATATTACCGTCAGCGATCGGGAACACGTGATTATCGCACGCGAATTGTACCCCTCGGACGTGCTCAAGCTGGTCACGAGCAACGTCAAGGGCGTGGTGCTGGTCTCGGGGGGTGTGACGTCCCATGTGTCCATTCTCGCCCGTTCGCTGGATCTGCCCCTGGTGATCGCCCAGGAACAACGCCTGCTGGATCTTCCCCCCGACAGCAAGATCCTCCTGGATGCCGAGTTGGGCAATATCCATGTCAACCCCTCCGAGGAGATCGTCGATACCTTCCGGCAGCGAAACGTCTCCCGCAAGGCCATCGGCCAGGTCGGCAAGAAGGCCAAGCCCGAAACCTACACCCGCGACGGACACCGCATTCGTCTTCTGGCCAACGTGAACCTGCTTACCGATCTGGCGATGGTTCAGCAGGTCCAGGCCGAGGGGGTCGGACTCTATCGAAGCGAATTCCCGTTCCTGATCCGCACGACGCTTCCCAGCGAGGAAGAGCAGTTCGTGATCTACAGCCGACTCGTCGACGCCCTGGATGGGCATGAACTGACCTTCCGTACACTGGACGTGGGCGGCGACAAGCTCTTGAGCTATTTCGACGAGACGGTGGAAGAGAACCCCGCGTTGGGGCTGCGGGCGATTCGCTTTTCGATGCGGCATAGGGACGTGTTCGAGCAGCAGATTCGCGCGCTGCTGCGTTCGGCCTCGGACTGCAACTCGCTGCGGATCATGTTCCCGATGATCTCGGGCATCGAGGATTTCCTCCAGGCCCGGGAGGTGGTGGAAAAGTGCCTGGACCAGCTCGACCAGCAGGGGCTCGAGCACTGCCGTGACCCGAAGATCGGTGTGATGGTGGAGGTTCCCTCGGCCGTGGCGACGGTGGATGTCCTGGCCGCCGAAGCGGATTTCCTCTGCGTGGGAACCAACGACCTGACACAATTTCTCCTGGCCGTCGACCGCACCAACGAGAAGGTGGCTTCGTACTTCCGGGCCCATCATCCAGCCATGCTCCGGGCCCTGGCGCGGGTTGCCCGGGCCGGTCAGGAAGCCGGGAAGGAAGTGTCCGTCTGTGGAGAGATGGCCCACGAGGATCGGTTTGCTGCCTTTCTGGTGGGCATCGGCATCGAGGCCTTCAGCGTGGAGCCGCGCTACGTTCCGAGTCTGCAGAGGCGCATCGAATCACTGAGCGTCGAAGAAGCCCGGGCGTTTTCCGAGCGTCTCCTGGCCCAGCAGACACTTGGCGGGGTGGAGGAAGTCCTGGCCTCCCAGAAGCAGCCCGGTTGATACGTCCCCAGCCTGCGGTCAGTCGTTGCGCCGGATTGCGACGGCTGTGGGGTGCGAGACCATTTCGGCCAAGGCGACGTCACTTCCGGTGAAGGGCTGTTCTCCCTTTCGGTAGAAGACGCTCATGCCGATCATCTCCCCCGGAGAGGGAATCAGCGGCACGGCCAGGATCGAAACCCCCACCAGGTACTTCCGGATGGTTGCATCGAAGAGGTCGCTGCGTTCCTGTGCGTCCATCAGCGTGCACTGGGGGCTGGTGAGCAGCACGTCGATCAGCGGATCGGTGAGTCTTTGGCAGAAGGGCAGGGAATCCGGATGGGGTACGCCGAAACGTCCGACAATGCGAAGCTGGGCGTTGGAGTCGCAGACCATGGCCACGCCGAAGACCGGCCCGGTTCGCTGGACGAAGGTTCTGAACAGGCTGGCGAAGACGTCGTCGTCGCACCGGGCCGAGAGCAGCGTCTTCTGGTAGTTGAGTACGATGCCCTGCATGGCCATCTGTCCCGAAAGGGACCGGTAGGCGGCGGTGAGATCCGAGCAGGTCTGCTGGAAGGAATCTTTGTGGTTTCTGCGTTTGCGGTTGGTCAGGCGCAAGGCCTGGCGGAGGCGACGGTTTCGATTTCGCAGGCGCCGGGAGGCTTCGGTTCTTCGAAGCTCTGCGCGGACGGCCTGGCCGAGCCGGTCCAGATCAAGCGGTTTGGTGATCAGTTCGACCGGTCGCCTTCGCGAGGCGTCCGAGAGCATCTGCGGATCGCCGTGGCCGGTGATGACCACCGCGGGGATGTCCGAAACCTCGTTCCGGATGGTGTCGATGATCTCCAGGCCGTTGCAGTCGCCCAGGAGCAGATCGGTCACCAGCATATCGGGCCGATGGAACTGGGCTTTTTCCAGGGCTTCGGCGCCGTTGGCGGCGGTGGAGATGACATAGCCCTGATCCGAGAGCATGTCGGAAAGCAATTCGCGGATGGGAGCTTCGTCGTCCACGACAAGAATCGCGGGTCTGGATTTCGGCATTGGTACCCTCACGGAGCCTGAACTTCAGCGATGGGCAGCGATACGTTCGCTTCGGTGCCCTGATTCGGCTTGGAGGTGATACCCAATGACCCGCCGTTGTTTTCCACGTACCTTTTGGCCAGGGGCAGGCCCAGGCCACGGCGTCGTCCGGCTGCGTGCTTCGAGAAGAAGGGGGTGCAGGAGGATTGCAGTGTGTTTTCGTCCATTCCCAGTCCCTGGTCCATTACGCGAAGCACCACCCGCCGGGCGATTTCGTCGGCCTGGCCCGAAAAGGCGATCTTTCCGCCTTCGGGCGAGGCATTGGCGGCATTGGTGATCAACTCCAGGATCACACCCGTCATCTGGGCCGGGTCGACCCAGGCCGAGGGCAGATCCTCACCAATGCTCTTTTCGAAGGAAATCTGCGGAACTTGAGGATGGTTTGACGCGAGAAAGGATTCCGTGGCCCGATCGACCAGTTCGACCAGGCTGCAGGCCTGGGGTTTTGGCTCGGGGGGCGAGGCAAAGCTCATAAGTTCCGAGATGATATCGCTGATCCGCTGGGCCTGCTGGGCGACCCCCCCCCAGGCTTCGCGGTCTTCGATGCGGTCGGATTTGTCCTGCATGAGCTGGGCCCGGCCGGAAATCAGCGCCAGGGGCGTATTGAGCTCGTGGGCGGCCCCGGCGGCCATCTGGCCAACGGCGCGCATGGTTTTCTGCTCGGCCAGTGCATCCTGGGTAGCGGTGAGGGTAACGGATACGCCGGCCAATTCTTCCGAAAGACGCAGTGTCCCCTGCCGGGCCTCGGTGAGCCCCACCATAGGCCCCAGCAACTGGGCCAGCAGGCAAAGAGCCCCCCGGGTATCGTCCGATCCGGCAGCGGGAAGGAGCAGGCCTCCCACAAGCCGGGCATTCCACAGCAGAGGCAGATGGAAGGATCCGGCCAGGTTCGGCCAGTCGGCCAGGGCCGAAGGCTCCCGGAGCAGTTGAGACAAGGCCGCCCTGCCGGGCCCCTGCTGGAGCCGGCCGGGCCCCGAAAGCACCGCCGGATTGCAGGCAAGGCACGTGCAGGGACCGTTGGCTGGCTTGCGAACGAAAATCGCTTCGGGACCTGTGGTGTCGATTCCATAGCAGAGGCAGGGAGCCTGTGGGTCCCGGGCCGGGTGGATCGAAGCGACGGCTTCGAGAGCCAGCTCGAGTACATCGACCAGGTACTGCTCAGGCCGGGAGCGGGCAAAAGCGTTGCAAGCGGCCTGGAGGGCTTCCCGCCCCTGTCGGGCGCCCAGGGCCTCTTGCCGGGCGTTTCGAAGCAGTTGGCCCAGCAGGCGGTTGGCGTCGGCCTGGAGTCGGCCCAGGGCAACGCGATCGGTGAGCCGGGGCAGATCGAGTTTCTCCAGGTGCTGATGCAGGTGGTCCTCGAGGCGGTCTGAGATGTCCTCCACCTGATCGGAGGGCAGTTGCAGGCCCGAGGCCAGTTGCCGGCACGTTCGGGGCAGGGCGGGATTGCCGGAGAAGCCGATGCCGGCCTGGCGGGCCATGGTGTCGGCCAGGCCGCAGATCCCGACCAGGCGGGCAGAGCGAACGCTTGCCGGGATGGCCTCGAAGGGTTGATGATGCATCCAGATGGCCTCGTTGGCGCCGGGTCCGAGGTCCCACTGCTGGGCCAGTCTGCGTCCGAAGGACACGTGATCCACCCCCAGCAGGCATCGCTCGTACTCGTTCAGGTCGCCCTGGCCCCTGTGGCAGGCACCCAGGACGCGGCGATAGGCCTTGGGGAACAGGTCGGCCAGGGCGAGCTTGCCCAGGTCGTGCAGCAGCCCGGCGTACCAGGCCTGGGCGGGGTCTGTCCCGGCCGGATCCAGTCGGGCCAGTTCCCGGGCCCCCAACGCCACGGCCAGGCTGTGCATCCAGTATTTATGCAGGTCGAAGGCCCCCCCGTCCTCGGGCCACTGGATCCTGGGTGAGAGAAGCTCGGGTTCCAGCAGGGCAAGATTTTCGGGGCCGATCGTGTCGGCGAGGGGAAACGTGCTGTTCTCTTCCTGCCTCCAGGTCCGAATGGCCAAGGCGGCGGTGACCGGATGGCTCTGAATCAGCGTGGTCAGCCTCGGGTTGGGCGCCTTACAGGCGTCTGGTTCGAGCAGGACGGTAAGCAGTCCCCCAGCCAGCGCGGGCGGGAAGGGCAGATCCTCGATCCGGCGCAAGGCCTGGTCGAGTTGTCCCGGCCTGAGGACGGCGCCGCGGGGTTGTTCATGCCGGGAGGCCATGGCATCCTTGCTTGCCTTCAGGCGTTGACCAGTTGGAGGATTCTCTCGATCACCTGTTCGATGTTGAAGGGCTTTTTGATGAAGTCATCGGCGCCGGCCTGCATGAGGTTTGTGACCTCTGCCGGGTCGACCATTCCGGAGATGATCAGGACGCGCATGTGGGCAAGGTCCTCGTTCTGGCGGATGGTCCTGCAGACGACGTTTCCGTTGATGTCCGGGAGCATATAGTCCAGGACGACCACGTCTGGGTTGAACTGCTGGGTCATCACGCCGGCGTCGTAGCCGGTCTGTGCGGTAGCGACCTCAAAGCGTCCGTCGGCTTCGAGGACATCCACGAACAGCTCGATGATCTGCGGATCGTCGTCGACCACGAGCACGCGGATTCTTCCGCTCTCTCCCAGGGGGCCCAGGGGGATGTTGTTGTCCTTCATGAAGCGGATCAGCGCTTCTCGCGGGATGCGCCGGAATCGGCTGCCCGGGACCCGGAACCCCGAGAGCTGACCGTTGTCGAAGCAGCGGATAATCGTCTGCTGGGACAGCTTGCAGACATCGGCTGCCTCTCCGGTGGTAAAGACCGCCTTGTCTTTGATTTCTTGCAGATCCATCGTCTACCTGCGCCCTTCTTTTGTGCGGTAGGCCTCTTGCGTCATCAGGCCAAATGAACCCAAGGTATGAATCTCAGGTTAAACTGTGCAGTCCATGCATGTTGCCAAGTTTTCATATTTTAACAGTCGGAGGGAGCAGGCGTCAGTTTCAAAATATGCCCTTGGAGAAAAAAAAACGCGATCACGCCCGAAAAGAGACGTGATCGCCTGGATTGGGAACTACAGGGGTTTTTGGGCTTACAGGCCGAACAAATCCTCGGCCAGTCGCTCGACGGTCCGTTCGATTCGCTCGGGGGTTTCAAACGTGCCCGAGGCGATCTGGGCTTTTACGCGCTTGACCAGATCCCAGCGGATTTCGGGTTGGCAGACCTTGATGCCGGCCTTTTCCTGGCCAGTTGAGCGGATTTCGTCGGTTCCGAGGTCGCCTTCGCCCTGGTAGGAGGCGTCCACAGCCGCACTGGCGGTTGCGCGCGACTGAAGCTTCTCAGATGCAGTGTTCATATTCGGTTTTTACCTCGCCGCGACATTCCGCGAGCCTTGGAAACCGACCGGTCCTGATGGCTCATCCTTTTGCACATCAGCATGTCGACCGTCTGGTCGGATCCACGAGTCTCAGTTTTTCAAACCGATGTTCTCCTCGGCCATCGGCTCTGAGCATCCTTGCACTAATCATATCGAGCAAAAGCGGGCTTGACCTTAGGGCATTGAGACTATTCAGAGTTCCCATAAGGCCTGCCCAAAAAGGGGCTTAACGGAGACCTAATACAAAAGGTGTAAATTCCTCCGATTTTCTGCTCAAGTCGAGGGGGGTTGAAGTTATCCAAGCTTCGTAGTTTACCTATTTTGACAAGCCGCGGGTCCACTGCCCAAGGCAGGTGAGGCCTTTCGCGTTTGAGCGTTTCAGGGGGCATCGGAAAGATTCCCCCGGCATCCCCGTCAGAGGAGGGTCGTCCGTACGGGCCTTGCTCCGGGATCAGGAGTTGTGTTCGAGCAACCGGGCGCCGGCAGCGGCGCGGGTGGTGAACATCGGTGCCTCGTGGCCGAATTTCTCGGAGAACCGCCGGGCGATGCTTTGGCCGATGGCGTCGGCCTGGGCAGCCACGGCCAGGATGATCGCACAGCCTCCAAAGCCGCCCCCGGTCATTCGGGCGCCGTACACGCCATCGCAGGCGGCTGCGATTTCGACCACGGTGTCCAGTTCGTCGCAACTGACCTCGTAATCATCCCGCAGGGAGGCGTGGGAGTCGTACATCAACTGCCCGAAGCGGTGATAATTGCCCTTTTCGAGGGCTTCCACGGCGTCGAGGGTCCTGTGGATCTCCGAGACGACATGCCGGGCTCGTTTGAGCAGATCGCCCTGGAGGGTGGAGTCTTTCGCGGCCGATTCGACCATTTCCGGCGTGGCATCGCGCAGGGAGGGCAGGGCGATCAGTTCGGCGGCCTGTTCACACTGGGTGCGACGTTTGGCGTATTCGCCGTCGGCAATTCCGTGCTGGACGTTGGTGTTGACCACCAGCAGCACCAGGCTGGGATCGTCGAAGGGGATGTGTCGGACCTCGCCGCTTCGGCAGTCCAGCAGGAGGGCGTGTCCTTCCTGGCCCATGATGGAAATGGACTGATCCATGATACCGCAGGGGGCGTTGGCGAATTCGTGTTCGGCCTGTTGGCAGATCTGGGCCAGCGGGTAGTCTTCGAGGGCCTTGTCTGAGACGGCCAGCAGGGCCTTGGCGGCTGCGACTTCCAGCGAGGCCGAGGAGGAAAGTCCCCCGCCCAGGGGCACGTCGGAGGAAAACAGGATATCGGCGCCCTGGAGGGGTCCGGCTGCGGCGATCAGCCCGGCTGCGACGCCCTTGGGGTAGTTTGCCCATGCGGGGGCGCCGCGGCGGATCTGGTCGCCCAGGTCCACAATGGCTTCTTCTTCGGCCTGGGCGCTGACGAACGTCGCCAGGGTGCTTTGGGCCGGAGCGAAGGCTGCGAGCGTTTCCCGCTCGATGGCGATGGGCAGGACGAAGCCGTCGTTGTAGTCGGTATGTTCCCCGATGAGGTTGACCCTTCCCGGTGCGCGAGCGACGCCGGAGCAGGGGCGTCCGAAACGACTGGCGAACTGTTGCTTGACCGTGTCGATGTCCATGATTCCGCGAAAGCTAGTCCTTCCAGTGGTGCTTGTCAATCCCGTTAGAGCCCGGAGCGCTTCCGGTACTCGGTGGGGGGCATCTCAAACTGTTTCTTAAAGGCCTGGCTGAAGTAGGAAAGCGAACTCATGCCGCAGTGGGTGGCCACCTCGATCATGGGCATGGTGGTTTCTTCCAGGAGCTTGCAGGCGCGGTTGAGACGCAGCCTGCGGAGCTCTTCTCCAGGCGTTCGGCCCAGGGCCTGTTTGAAGCTTCTTTCCAGTGTGCTGCGGGAGACGGGGACCTCATCCAGGACGTCTTCCAGTGTGATCGGCTCGCCGCAGCGGTCGCGCATGAACTGCCATGCCTGTGCGAACTGCGGGTTGCGATGCATCAGCCGGTCGGTGCTCTCCCGGGCCACCACGCGTTTGGGATGGGTCAGATGCTCTTTGCAATCGACTCCCTGGCCGTTCATGAGCCGATCGAGTCCTCCGGCGGCTTCGTAGCCGACTCGCTGCATGTCGCGGTCGATGCTCGTCAGGGCAACCTGGGAGTAGTCGCAGATGACCTCGTCGTTGTCCACGCCGACGATACTGACTTCTTCGGGGATTCGCAACGAGGCCTGGCAGCAGGCTTCGAGGACATTGGCGGCCACGGCGTCTGTGCAGGCCAGGATTCCCACCGGCAGGGGTAGCTGCTCGAGCCAGGGGCGGATTTTCTCCGGGGTCAGCAGGCTTGTCCGGTTGAGGCGATTGAGCTTGCCGGGAGGGACGATCGAGTGTATCTCGATCCCTTCCTCCCCGGCGGCATCGAAAAAACCGACCTCTCTGCGGCGGCTGAAAGCTTCCTGCGTTCCGCAGAAGGCGAGATTCTCGAGGCCTCGCTGCATGAGGTGCTCCGCTGCCAGTCGCCCCGCCTGGGGATCATCGGGTGCATAGACCGGGACCTTGACGCCGAGGTTCACTCCAAGAAGGCAGACGCAGGGGCGCTGGGTGTAGGGGCCCTGCTCCCGGCCAAGGCGGTTGTAGGTGTCGAAATCGACAATGGTTCCGTTGGGCTTGCTCTTGGCCTTGCCGGGCCACTGTGTGCCCGAATCCGGGCGGATCAGGACCATCTTCCAGGGGCCGAATCGACGGCTGTATTGCCCGATGCCCCGGAGCAGATCCACAATGGTGGTATAGGGGTGCTGGAGGGAAAGGGCGATCTCAATGGTTCGGTGTTTGGCCATCAGGACGGATATTATAAAGCAGGATGATCGATTCCGGCAGCAGGAATTCCCGAAAAAGAGTTGTCAATCAGGCCTTGGAGGTAGAAATCAGCTCTTCCAGGGCCCCCAGGGCCGCGCGGGAATCGATGCTCTGCGAGGCTTGCCGGATCCCTTCTGCGATGCTCTGGGCCTTTTCCGCCAGGTAGAGCCCTGCTGCGGCGTTGAGCAGGACGATATCCCGGCAGGGCCCGGTCTTGCCCTCGAGCACGTCGCGAATGGTCTGGGCCGATTGCTCGGGAGAATCGATGAGCAGATCGTCGAGCCTGGCCCGCTCCAGGCCGAAATCTTCCGGAGAGACGCGGGAGGTGTTGACCTCCCCGCCGGCCAGTTCGCTGATCCGCGTGGGGGCGGTGGTGGAGATCTCGTCCAGGCCGTCATCGGCATGAACGACCATTGCGCGTCGGGCGCCCAGTCGACCCAGAACGGCTGCCAGCGTCTCGGTCAGGTCTGCGTCGAAGACCCCCATCAACTGTCGCGAGGCCCCGGCGGGGTTGGTCAGCGGGCCCAGCAGGTTGAACAGCGTTCGAACGCCCAGTTGTTTGCGGACGGGGACGGCGTACTTCATGGCGGGGTGGCAGAGCACGGCAAAGCAGAAGCCGACCTTCGCCTTGGCCAGGCAGCGGGAGACGGTCTCGGGCGAGGCCTCGATGTTCACCCCCAAAGCGGCCAGGACGTTGGCAGAGCCGCTGGCGCGGGTATGGGTGCGGTTGCCGTGCTTGGCCACGCGCACGCCCGCCCCGGCCAGGACGAACGAAGCGGCCGTGGAGATATTGAACGTGCTGATGCCCGTTCCCCCTGTGCCGCAGGTGTCCATGAGGTCCGCGCCGCCGTTGTCGATGCGCAGGACGTGTTCGCGCATGGCTTGGGCGGCTCCGCAGATCTCCTCGATGGTTTCGCTTTTTGCGGCCAGGGCGACAAGCATGCCGGCGATGCGGCTCTCGCTCCAGGCGCCCTGCATGATCTGGGAAAACGCCTGGTGTGCCTGGTCGAAGGTCAGTGAATCGCCGGAGATCACCTTCTTGAGAACTTGCGGGTAGTCCAGCTCAGCCATAATCGGGTTTCCTCCAGGATGTGGATCAGATACCTTGGTTCAAAGGCCCTTTTGGAGCGAGTGTCAAACGTGATTATACCTGCTGGGCTTCGGTGTACAACCCGGGGTCTCCGGAGGAAAGTCCCTTGCCGATGGAAGAGACCATTCGAATTGCCGTCCTTACCGACCTGCACGCGTCGCGGCGGGATGAATCCAGGCCCGGGCGGGCGGGGCACCTGGCCGGCCACTGGGTCCGGCGGGCCGTAAAGGAAGCCCGCAGCCTGGGGCCTCTCCATGCCGTGTGCATCCTGGGGGATCTGACAGCCGACGCCCAAGACCCGCAGTCCGAGCAGATCTACCGGAACCTGCAGGAGGATCTTGACCAGGCCATCGGTGATCTGCCCCGGTGGATCGTCCGTGGAAACCACGATCTTCCCTCTTGGAAGATGACGGGGATCGACGCGCCGGGCCTGCGGATCTTCACCCTGGGCGAACTGGCGGTGGCCTGTTTCGACGACCGTTGGGACGCCAACGACGTCTGCACGAGACCGGCTGAGCAGTTGGCCCGACTGGAGCGTTTCGCTTCCCTCCACGACGGACCCCTGCTGGCGCTTCAACACAATCCGATCCATCCGCCCATCGACGCGGACTATCCCTACATGCCGGTCAACCGGGAGCAGATCATGCGGTCCTACCGCAGGGCCGGGGTCGATCTTTCGGTAAGTGGTCACTTCCACGAGGGACAGCCTCTTACTGAAGACCACGGCGTGAAATACGCAACGGTGGGGGCCCTGTGCGATGAGCCGTATGCCTGGGCGATCATCACCCTCGATCAGGGGCGGCTGGAACTCCAGCAGCGGAGTTTCCGCCTGCCCCGGGGGCTCACCGACAGCCACGTGCACACCCAGCTTGCCTATTGCAGCGGGGGGATTGAGGTCGCCCAGGCGGTCGAGGTGGCTGACAGGGTCGGGCTCTCGGGCCTGGTCCTGGCCGAGCACGCCCCGCAGTTGTACTGCACCGGGGAGGATTTCTGGCAGGGGCGCCACATCGAGCAGCCCCGCCTGTGGCGGGAGGGCAGGGGCGACCGCGTGGAAGCGTTGCGAAGGCTGGTCGAGCCGCTTCGAAGCGGGCGGATCCGCACGGGGCTGGAAGTGGAGCTCGATGCCCGGGGGGACTTGACCCTCCGGGAGGAAGATCGGGACTGGCCCGACCTGCTGCTGGGGGCCTTGCACTGGGTGCCCCATGCCCGCCAGGCCACCAGCCGGGCCGGCGAAGTCCGGAAATTTCTCCAGGCCTGCCGGCGGATCTGCAGCAGCGGGATTGACATTCTGGCCCACCCGGTTCGGTGGCTGGTGGCCCGGGAGAACCCGCTGCTGGGCGAAGTTTTCGATCCGCTGGCGCAGATCCTGGCCGATACGCAGGTGGCGGCGGAATTGAACTTCCACAAGGCCCCTCCGCCCGAGGGCTTCGTGGAAGCCTGCCTGAAGCGCGGGGTGAAGTTCACGCTGGGTTCCGATGCCCACACGACCGGCCAGGTGGGCCTGCTGGGGGCCCACGTGGAGCTGCTGATGCGCGTGTCCGGGAAGGAAGACATTTCCTCTCTGCTCTACTGCGCTTTAGAATAGCGGGCAGGTAACCGCCATGAACCAAGTCCGCCTGGAATTTCAAGGCACCGGCCAAGCCGGTCTGCTCCTGACGCTGCTGATAGCGGTGATGCTGATCACCCTGGCCTGGGGGCTTTGGCAGTTTGTTCGGCGTCGAAGGCGCTACGCGATGGTCTGCGTGGCTTCGGCGGCCGGGCCGATCGGCGCCCTGCCCGTGCTGCTGGCCTTTGTCGCACATGGCTACGCGTCGGACCAGACAGGCCGGGCCCGGCGGGACCTGCTGGGAGCGGCGGGGATTCTGCTGCTGCCGATTCTGGGCCTGGCCATGTTGTTCGTGCTTGTACTGGTGAGTCTGCTGCTTTCACCCCTGGGGTTTTCCGAAGCGTTTGGGGCATCGGCATCGGCGCTGGTCTCGTCGATGAGTTTCCAGGCCGGCGGACTCTGGCTCCTGGCCGTGCTGGCCCAGGTAGGCCTGGCCGCGGGGGTCTTCTACTGCGGGGTGTATGGCCCGCTCTCGACGCCGAAGCTGGCCCAGCTTCTTTCGCTGCGGGTAGCGGCCATCTTTCTGCTGCTGCTGATCCTCTTCAAGCCCGCGGTGGCCCTGACGCTGGGAGATCCGGAAGAAAAGCCCTACCTGTCGGTTCTGGTCGACCGGAGCGGATCGATGGGGGTGATCGATCAGCCGGGCCGGCCAAGCCGATGGCAACAGGCGCTGGGGCAACTGCGAAAAGAGCACACGCGTCTCAAGGCCCACTTCCGCCCGGTTTACCACCACTTCGCACTGGCCGATCGCCAGGTGCAAAGCGTCTCGGAACTGTTCGGGCAGGACCCCGAAAACCGGTCCGAGGCGGGGACCGACCTGGCCGGGCCTTTGCGAAACGCCTCGGCTGCCTTTGCCGCTTCCCGATCGGTCGGGATTGTCGTCCTCACCGATGGCGGGGACAATCTCAACCCGCTGGCAAGGCTCGAATCGGCGGCTTCCCAGGCCTCGGTGCCTATTTACCCGGTGGGAATCGGTTCGCTGAAAGAGCGACCGGCCTCGGGGCCTGCCGGAGCGACCATCGCCCGGGTGGAGGCTCCGCTTCGCGGGGTGGTCGGCAACACGATGCGGATCCAGGTGGGCCTGGACCTTCGGGGCCGGGCCGGGCAGACCTCGCGATTGGTCTTGGAGGACAGCTCAGGCCGCGAACTTGCCGCCCAGGACGTCTACGCCGAGGAATCTTCGGCGAGCCTGGCGGTCGATCTGGCCTATACGCCCGAGTACGCCTCGGCCGGGGAAGAGGACGATGTACGAAGGCTGCGACTCAGACTCCTGCCGATCGGGTCCGAGCCGTCGGCCCAGAGCGACCTGGCTCGCGTGCCGCTTCATTTTCTCTTGACGCGCCCCACGCTTCGCGTGGTGTACGTGGAGGGTTCGATCCGTTCGGAATACAAGTTCGTGCGTCGGCAACTGGACAGCGATCCGAACATCCGGTTGATGACGTTGATCCGCATGAGCGGCTCGCGATTCAACGTGATGGGTTCGCTGGATGGTTATAAGGCGACAAGTCTGCCCGATTCGCCCGAGGACTTCGCGGCCATGGACGTGTTGATTCTGGGAGACCTGGATGCTTCGTATCTGACCCAGGCGCAGATGGAGCAGATCGCGACCTTTGTCCGCGAGGGCGGGGGGCTTCTGATGATCGGCGGGTCGAGCAGTTTCGGCCCGGGCGGGTACGGGGCTACCCCCATCGAAGACGTCCTGCCTGTGCTGATGGGCACGCGGGCGATGGGGCCCGAGACAACCCAGTTCCTGCCCCAGCTTACCGCGGCGGGTCTGGAGCATCCGATCTTCGAGGGCATCGCGGGCTGGTTCGCGGGTCCCGGCGGGCTGGAGCCAACCGAAGAGCCGGAGCTTCCGAAACTCACCGGATGCGTTCGAACTCTCCAGGCCAAGGCGGGGACGGTCCTGGCCATTCACCCGTCGCGACGGAATGAGAACGGCCCGTTGACGGTGCTGGCCGTTCAGCGGACCGGAGACGGCCGCAGCGCAGCCTTCACGGCCGACACGACCTGGCGCTGGTTCCTGCAGATGCGCGCCGTGGGGGTCCGCGGGCCCCACGGGCGGTTCTGGGGCCAGTTGATCCGCTGGCTGGCGGGGGCGGACTCGAATCCCGGACAGGCCAAAGCCGCACTCTCGGGCCGACTGCTGCCCACGCGAAGCGCCTACCGCATCGGAGACCCGGTAGAGATGCGCTGTCTTGTCCGGGATGATTCGGGGCAGTTGACCGGCGATGCGGTGGTCACCGCGACGGTTTCCCCGGCCGATTCAACGCAGGCCCCGAAGATCATTCCCCTGGTGTGGGACCCCTCCAGCCGGAGCTGGAGCGCTGTCTTTCATCCGGATCTGGACGGGACGTGGACGGTGGAGTTTGCCGCAAAGGCCGATGGCCGGACGCTTGCTGCCGACACCCTCCGGGCCGAGGTCCGCGCCTACCAGGTGGAACTGGAAAACACCGCCCGCCGCCAGGATCTGCTGGAGGAGCTGGCCCGGCGCAGCGGGGGCAGGACCGTTCTCCTGGACGGTTTTGGCGCCCTGGTCGACGACCTGATTCAGCAGGGGCTCATGCGACAAGGACGGGGCCCCGAGACACAAAATCGGCCCCTGCATCACTTCGCCCTGCTCTTCGGGCTCTTCTGCGTTGCTCTGACGAGCGAGTGGTTCCTGCGGCGCCGCTGGCAACTGCACTGATGACCCCGCTGATACGATCCTGGAGGCCCTGTCCGGGTGCAAACGAGCCCTGCGTTGCCTCCGGTCCTGCCGGTGCGTATGCTGGTAACGCATGAATCGAAAGCGAAAACCACAGGTCGTTATTTCCTCCAGTCAGCAGGCCATCCGCGTGCCCCGGAAGCGCATTGTCGAGCTGGTCGCGCTCATCGACTGCAAGGAGTCGAACCTTTCCCAGGTGGATATCGCCTTGCTGGACGAAGAGGAAATCGCCCGCTGCAATGAGGCGTACCTTTCTCACCGCGGGCCTACCGACGTGATCAGCTTCGATCTGTCCGGGCCCGACGATGATCGTCTCAGCGTGCAACTGCTCATCTGCGGACCGGTGGCCAGGACCCAGGCAAAGGAGCATGGTGAGCCGATCACCCGGGAGGTGCTTCGTTACGTGGCCCACGGTCTGCTGCACCAGATGGGATATGATGATCAGGACCCCCGCAGCGCCGCCGGCATGCATGCGCGGGAAGATGAACTGCTCGAAGAACTGGAAACCTCCCGAAGGAAACGAAGATGAAGCTCGCGATGATCGGATCATATGGCCACTGGCGGTACGTGCTGGACAGCCTGGACAAGACGCCGCTGGAACTGGCGGCCTTGGCTCGATGGGGCCAGGACGACCCGTTGTCGTACCTGGGCTCGCATCCGGCCGTGGCGGCGACGACGGCGGTTTTTGACGATCCGGTGGAGATGCTCGAGCAGGTTCGTCCGGACGTGGTTGGGGTCTTCACGCCGCTGTACCGCCTGGCGAAGAACTCGATAGCCGCAGTCATGGCCGGGGCCAATGTCCTCAGCGAAAAGCCCCTGGCCACCACGCTGGAAGACCTGGAGACGCTGCGAGGGGCGGTGGAATCCTCCCAGGTGCGCATCGCCGCCTGTCATGCGATGCGGTGCGAGCCGGCGTTCCAGGCCGCGAAAAAGGCGGTGGCGGACGGCCTGATCGGCGAGCCGATTCTCGCCTCGGGCCAGAAGTCCTATCCGTTCGGGTCGCGGGATGAGTACTACAAGAACCGGCAGACCTACGGCGGGTCGATGCTCTGGCAGGCGATTCATGCGGTGGACTTCATCTCATACGTGACGGGCAAGGATTTCGCCCGTGTGTGGGCGACGGCCGGGAACCAGGCCCATCCGACGCACCCGGGAATGGAAGATGCCGGGGCGGCCATGTTTGACCTGGCCGGCGGGGGCCACGCCTGCCTGTGGTTCGATTACCTGCGCCCCTGGGGCGATGCGCAGAGGCCCTGGGGGGACGACCGTCTCCGCGTAGCCGGCAGCGAGGGCGTTGTGGAGGTGGTCGACTGTGGCCGCCGGGCCGTGCTGACCAGACCCGATGAGCAGCGGGACCTGGAACTTCCCGAGCCGGTGGACCTCCTGGTGAGCTTTGTCGATTCCATCCAGGGCCGGGGCGAATGCATCGTCAGCCCGGAAGAATCGTTGCGCATCACGGAAGTCTGTCTCGGCGCCCGCGACGCCCAGGACACCGGCCAGGGGGTGGAACTTTGATGAGAGTCCCGGCCTGCGCCATCGCGGGTGAATGGGTCGTTTCGGAAGGTTCGCTGTATTCTCAGCCCTGCTTGTGCCAGAAGGGGCCCTTTGGCTTTTTGGGTCGTGCGCCGCGGGCGGCCTTGCCGGGGCCCTGGACGACGACCTCGGTGGCGGCTTCGCGGGCGTCCTTCTCCTCTATGTGTTTGCGGATCACGCGGGATTCGATCACGCCGACGAACGTCGAGGCCATGATGTACAGGGTCAGGCCCGAAGGCTGATTGTAGAAGATCACCAGCATCATGCCGGGCATGAGGTAGCGGAACATCTTCTGCTGGGCTTCCTGCTCTGGGGTCGCGGCGGCTGACCCACCGGCCATCTGCGGGCTGAACTTCATCTGGAAGTACATCGCCACGCCCAGCAGGAGGGGCAGGAGGTTGATGCTGCTGAGATAGCCCAGCAGGGGGGTGCCCCAACTGACCAGGCGGTCCGGGGTGGACAGGTCGGTCAGCCAGATAGGCAGCAGCCCGGCGTGGCGCAGTTCAACCGAGACGTTCACACTGGTCCAGAGGGCGATCCAGATGGGGATCTGCAGCAGCATGGGCAGGCAGCCCAGGAAGGGCGAAGCCCCGGCCTGTCGGTAGAGCTTCATCATCTCTTTCTGCTGGGTGGCTTTGTCTTCCTTGTACTTCTGCTGGATCTTCTCGATTTGTGGCTTGAGCTTCTGCATCCGGGCCATGGAGGTCTGGCTCTTGCGGCTTAGGGGGTGAAGGATCAGCCGCACCACGAAGACCAGCAGGATGATGGCCAGGCCGTAATTGCCCAGCGTGGCGACCGAGAGGGCATCCAGCAGCCACATCATCACAAAGGCCAGTTGCTCCCAGGCGCAGAAGCAGCCGCTGGAGACATCGATCAGGCCCATGTAGTTGAGTCGGGCATAGAGGGGATTCTCCTGCTCGTCGTTGAGCACCGATCGCTTCTTGGGTCCGGAGAAAACGTTCAGACGGACGGCCTTTGCGTTGTCGGGGCCGGGGGCGACGCTGAGGACAGGGGCGACCTTATCGCTTTCGCTTCGGCCGATCATCACACCGGTAAAGAAGTTCCGGGAGATGTTGTTCTCCATCGAGGCCCCGATGTAGAACTTCGCCTGGGCTGTGGAAGCATTGAGCTGTTCCTGCTCGGGCAGGATGTAGATGGTGGAGGCGAAGTACTTGTTGGCCGCGGCAAGCCACAGCGCCGGGTCTCCCGAATCGCTGCGTCCGACTCCGACTATCTTGCCAAGGGTCATTTCCCCGGCGTTGCTGATGGACTTTCGCTGAATCTGGACCACTTTGTCTTCGTCTGAAAAACTGCCCACCACGATCTGCCGCAGGTCCTCGCCGTCCTTGTAATGCTCCTTGGGGATACCGGTTGGCCCCCGCTGGTCGATGCAGACCTCGATGGAATCGCGGTAGTGGTTCTCGATCTTGATCTCGAGGTAGAAGGATTCTTCGCCGGCCTTGACGGTGTAGGTCTTGGTGAGGGTGAGGATTTTCCTGCCGTCCCGGGTGATGACCATCTGGTAGGCCTGGGATTCCTCCTCCTCGCTGCGGACGGGTTCCAGGGCGATCCAGTTGTGCTGGTCCAGGTTCGCGATCTTCCAGTCCTGTCGCACCGGCAGGGAAGGGCTTCGCCACCAGATCGCGCGGGTTGCGAAGGGCAGATAGGTCTTGCCTTCGTGGGTGAGGGGGTTGAGCAGACTGTACGGGCCCCGCAGACCTTCTTTCTCTTGCCAGAGTTTGTCGTAGTCTTCCGGGTGATCGGAGGCAAAGTCGCTGTCGGCAATGGTCGACTGGTGTCGGGCGAGCTTGAGGGTGTAGACGGCCCCGCCGCGCTGAACGGTCTCCAACTGGAAGGGGAACTTGCCTGCCGGGTTGGCTGAGCCGATATAGCGCTTCTTATTCTCTTGGGCTCGGGTGTGGTTCCACAGGGCCGCCTCGGCCCTTTGGCGCTTCGCGGCCTGTTCCTGCTGGATCTGCTCGGGGGTTTTCTCCTGGGGCTGCCGGTCAGGATCCTGGTCGGTATCAGGCACAGGGGGCTGGGCGTCGGTGTCCGTTGTTCCGGCGGGGTCCGCTTCGTCGCTCTGCTGCTCCTGGCTCGGCTGGGGCGTATCCGCCTCGTCGCCTTCCTGGCCTTGAGCGGGCTGGTCGGAGGTCTCCGGTTGGTTTTCCTGGAGGGCGGCATTGGCCGAAGCGGGGCTGTTGCCCTTGAGATGCTGGTACAGGACAAAGGTGATGCCCATGGTCAGGCCGCCGAGTAACAGCATCACCCAAGCGATTTTTCTGAGGTCCACTGGCTGCTCCTTCTCTGGGGGCGTCAGGGGTTGTTTGGTAGGGGTACAGGGGCTTGGGGCTCAGCGTCCTTCCTTCAGGCGCAGGCCCAGGTAGTCGTCGAGGTCCGGGATCTGCCGGACCTTTTCCACTACCGCGTCGATGTCGTATTCCACCCGGATGAATTTGACGACGTCCTCGTCGAAGATCGCGTAGCTGGCCCGGGGGTCGCGGTCTCGCGGCTGACCCACCGAACCGACATTAACGAGCACCTTCTTCTCCGGTTCCAGGACGTATTGGTCTTCCAGATCCTCGGGGTTGTAAAAATCCGGCGGTTCCAGGAAGAAACAGCCCGGCACGTGGGTATGGCCCACAAAGCAGAGCCCTTTGAACCGGTCGAACGCGCCCTGCAGTTTGCTGGGCGAGTTGTAGATGTCGTCGGGGAAGACATATTCGTTGATCGGGCGCCGGGGCGAACCGTGAACAAAGGCAAGCTCGGGAATATCCAGCTCCTGGGAGGGGATCACGTGCTTGGCGGGCATGGCCCCGAGCAGATCCCAGTAGCCGTTGCGCCGCTCGATGTCCGGGTAGTTGTCCAGGAATTGGCGGGTCCAGTAGCAGGCGCTTTCGGCGCCTACGTTGAAGTTGCTTGGCTCGTAAAGTACGGCATAGTCGTGATTTCCCATCAGCGTGACGTCGACCTTCTCCGAGATCAGGTCCAGGCACAGATCGGGGTTCGGGCCGTAGCCGATCACGTCTCCAAGGCAGATGACCTTTCGGCAATTGCGCTGCTCGATGTCGGCCAGCACGGCCGAGAGCGCCTCGTAATTCGAATGGATGTCACTGATAATGGCGATCAATGGGACCTCTCCCGGGGTTGTTGGGTGCAAACGTCGCTGCCGGACATTCTACACCCCAACCGGACCATCCAGGTATGCTATCGCCCAGGCGGTAATTCTGTCAAATGGGATATCGCAGTCGGATGGACCAGGCAGGTGACAATCCCCGCCTGGGTGCGTACAATTGCCTCCCATGGACGGCCCATATTCCATTGCCATTGAGACTTCCTCGCGCGCCGGCGGTGTTGCCCTCGGCGCCGGCGAGCGCCTGGTCGAGGCGATCCGCTTTGACGCATCGCGGCGCCATGCGTCCCAGCTGGTGCTGCAACTGGATAAGCTGCTGCGGGCCCAGGATCTGCGCCCGAAGGATCTGGAGGAGGTGTACGTTTCGGGCGGGCCGGGCAGCTTCACCGGAACCCGAATCGCCGTGACGGTCGCCCGCACGCTGGCCCAGGCGCTGGATGGGCTCCGGATTGTCCTGGTTCCCACCGCGGCGGTGGTGGCCCGCCAGGCCCAGGGGGTCGACTGGCAGCACCTTGCGGTGCTTCTGGCCGCCAAGCGGGGGCGGTTCCACGCGACACTTTTTGAAAAGGGGGCCGAGCCCTCAGGTGACGTGCTGGGCATGTGCGATGTGGGGGAACTGCTGGAAGCAACCGCGCGTCCGCTGCACGTAACGGGCGAGGCGGTGGACTACATCGAATTTCCCGACACGGCGGACCTGGTGGTTCTCCCGGCCGGGATGCGACAGGCCGACCCGGCCGGTCTGTGGAAGGTTGGCCGGGAGATGGCCCGGGAGGGCAGGTTCACCCCGCCCAACATGGTTCTGCCGATTTACCCCCGCAAGCCCGAGGCGGTGCGGCTGTGGGAAATGCGCCGGGAGGGACCTTCCAACCAGGCTCGTGGTGGAAGCTGATCCCTTGCCGGTGGGGGCCCCGGCGGCTACCATGGTCACGTGTCGAAAGGAGCAAGCCCGATGCGCGTGCAGACGCAGTTTTCCATTTTCGTGATCAATCAGCCGGGTGTGCTGGCGCAGGTGACCTCCGCCCTGGCCGATTCGGGTGTGAATATCATGGCCCTGTCGTTGAGCGATTCGGGCGAACACGGCGTGCTTCGCGTGGTGCCCGACGATGCCCGGAAATCGCGCACAGTCCTCCAGGGCGCCCATGATCGCTGGACGGAAACCGATGTCCTGACCCTGCGTCTGCCCAATACGCCCGGGAGTTTCGCCGCGGCCGCCCGCGCCCTGGCCGAGGCCCACGTCAACATTTCCTATACCTATCTGACCGGAGCGGTGGCGGGGGAGACCTCCACGGCGGTTTTCAAGGTGGCGGACATTCACAAGGCCCGCAAAGCCCTGGAAGGTTTGTTCGGACAGGACAGCCCTTCCTGAAAGCCGTCCGAGAGGGGAATTCCTACTGGAGCAGTTCAGCCAGGCAGTAGCGGTTTTCCGCCCGGACGCACTGGTAGCCAACCGCGTTGAGCAGGCGGCTTCTTGCCCGCCCCCGGACTTGCCAGAGCAGGGCGATTCGCAGCGGGACCTGCCCCGGCCCGTAAAGACGTGCGAAGCGCTGCTGGATCCGGTCTCGCATCTGCCAGAGGATGCAGGGGATATAGATGCGCCGGGAAGAGACCTCGATCCGGAATCGCTGATCATCGGCTACGAACTGGTTGAACCGGTCTTCGATTCGCTGGTGGATCCCCTCGGGCAGGAACACTCGATTGGGCAGCCTGGCCCGCTGCTGCGAGACCCCCGGTGCTGCGGCCAGGATGCGAAAGTCCTCGAACTGCCCCAGCAGGGCGTCGATTGTACGAAGGGTCATCCATCGGCCATCGATGTAGAAGGGTCTTTCGCGGATGTACTCGTCTGCCCGGGAGTCCTGGAAGTCGTGCAGGAGGCTCAGGTAGATCGCCCAGGCCATGCGTGCGTTGTACCAGTAGGCCAGTCGGTCCTGTTGTCGGGGCAGCAGGTCCGGTGTGGAATCCGGGCCGGTCACGGAAAACAGCTCGAGCTGCGTCTCGAGGGCCCGTCGCTTTTCCCGGACGCCCAGGGGGACAAGCCGGCCCTGCTGGGTCACCGAGGCGCTGAGGACCTCCTGGAGGGGCGCGTAGCTGATTCGGGGCGTCCGGCCGGGCGGATCCAGACGGACCGGCTCGGGTGCCTGTCTACAGGCGCCTGCGGTCAGAGCCGCCCCGCAAAGAAACCATGTTGTCCGGGCAATGAGTCTCATATTATTCTTCGGGCACGGATTTTCCTCAAAGGCCCGCTGAAGGAGAGTATGCCACAATGGCCAAGAGAAGCAAAAAACGAAAATGGCTCCTGGGGGGACTGATTACAGTCCTGCTCTTGATTTTCCTGATCGTCCTGGGCAAGTACTGGATCATTCCCGCGGTGATTCGCTCCCAGGCCGGCAGCGCCCTGGCCAAGCAGTGGCGGGGCGATATCGAGATCCAGCATATCGATTTCAACTATTTCGGTCCGGTGCGACTGGAGGGTATCACCGTCAGCGATGACCAGGGGCGCCAGTGGGTGCTGGTCGAGGATGTCACAGCCGACTGGACCTTCCTGGGGATCCTTTCCCCGGCTCTGGAGAGTCTCCACGTGAAGAAGCCTCACCTGCACGCGTTTCTCAAGGACGGCAAGGTGGATTGGCCTCTCAAGGAGCCCGAGCAGGAGCAGCCCGAGGAGCCCATGGAACGGATCTGGCCCGAAGGGCTCGAGGCTGTGGTCGTCGAGGAATTCCGGATGACGATCCACGAAGAAGACGGGCAGGTACGGCAGGTCAAACCCGTGGACCTGGCGCTGATCCGCGAGGGCGACAAGGTCAATACCGACGTGAAGGTTCTGGAACTGGTCGATGATCAGCGGATCGAACTGACCGGGAACTTCGGGGCGGAAGACAACGTAGCCGACCTGCAACTGCACCTGCACAGGCGACTTCCCGCGCCGTGGTCGCGATTCATCCTGGCCTGGCTGGAAGTGCCCGTGCTCAAGAGCGCCCACGGCCTGGTGACCACCCGGGGGGACAACACCGAAACGATCGAGGTTACCGGCGACCTGCTTACCCCCGAAGATCTGCACGTCCTGGGAGAAATCCGAATGGAAAACTGGCTGGTCCATACTTCCTATGCCCAACTGCTGCGGAACTTCCAGACGCATGTCATCCTGTCCGAAGACCAGGACCTGCTGGGCAATCCCACCCGCGTGATCACCATCAAGAAAACCAGCGGCGACGCCGGGCCCGGGACCGTGGGGATGGAGGAATCCCAGATCGTCCTCAACCGCGACTGGTCCCTGCATGACCTGGAGGTGCTGGCCGAGATGGATGCCCCGCTGGGACACTTCACCGAGGCAATCGGCAAGGGCGCCCAGAAGGGCAGCCTGTCGTTCACCAGTTCGCTCCGCAATGACAAGATCGGGCTCCAGGGCCTCAAGGGAACCATTGCGGTTCAGCTTGACAACGGCCAACTTGTGGGCATCCCGATCATCTCCAAGGTCTTCAATTATCTCCGGGCTGAGCAGTTCGATCCGCTGAGCCTTTCGGACGTCCTGGGAGAGATGCAGGTCTCCTGGCCCTACGTGACGGTGGGCAAATTCCGCGTCGCAAGCAAGCTCTACGCGATTGATTTCCGCCGGGGCGGACGCATCAACATGGACACCGGGAAGATCGAAAACCTGCACGTGGTGGCCGTGCCGCTGCAGGAGGTCGGGGGCATCCTGAGCCGGATCCCCGGGTTTGACACGGTGACCAGCCTGCCGACCGAACTGACCAAGAACATCACGCAACTGGAGGTGACGGGCAACGCATTCGAACCCCAAAGCGTGAAGGTTCAGCCGCTGGTCGGGGCGGAGTTGGCCGGAGAGACCTTCGATTTCCTGAAGTCCGCGGTTTCCAGCGGCGGGAACCTGGTCGGTCAGGCGCTGGAGTCCGGCTCGGACTGACGCCCGCGGAGCCTGACAGCCAGGACGCTCACGTCGGCCGGGGTAATCCCGCTGACGCGCAAGGCCTGTCCCAGGGTTCGCGGACGGATGGCCGAGAGCTTCTCCCGGGCTTCCTTGCGGAGCTGGGAGAGTCTGTGGTAGTCCAAATCGGGGGGAATTTTCTTGGCGTCGAGCTGTCGCATCTGGGCCAGGGCGGATTCCTGCCGGGCCATGTACCCGCTGTAGCGGGCGTCGTGGAGGATCGATTCGAAGCCTTCGGGGTCGGCCCGGTGCATCTGTTCCAGCTCTTGTGAACCTTCGGACCCGGCCTGGGCGATGAGCTGCTCTGCGGTGATGCCGGGTCTCTGGGCCAACTGCCAGAGGCTCTTTCCCTGGCTTCGCAGCTGGTGGAGCTTCTCTTCCAGGCGGGCCTGCATGCGGCTGCGCTGCTGGAAGTGTTCGCGGCGCGGGCCGGCGGCCAGGCCTGTCTCGATGGCCAGGGGCGTCAGGCGGCGATCGGCGTTGTCTGCCCGGAGGCTCAGCCTGGCTTCGGCCCGGGAGGTGAACATGCGGTAAGGCTCGCTTACCCCCTTGGTGACCAGGTCGTCGATCATCACGCCGATGTACGCCTGGGTCCGGTCCAGGACGATCGGCTCGAGGCTGGAGAGTTTTCGTGCGGCGTTGGCCCCGGCGATCAGCCCCTGTGCGGCGGCTTCTTCGTAGCCGGTGGTTCCGTTGATCTGCCCGGCCAGGTAGAGCCCGCCCACGGCCTTGGTCTCCAGCGAGCACTCGAGCTGCGTGGGGTCGGCGTAGTCGTATTCGATCGCGTAGCCGTAGCGGAGGATCTCAGCCCGTTCCAGGCCCCGAATGTTGTGGATCATGAAGTCCTGCACGTCGGTCGGCAGGGAGGTGCTGATCCCGTTGCAGTAGACCCAGTTGGTCCGGCGCCCCTCGGGTTCCAGGAAGATCTGGTGGCTGGTGCGGTCGGGAAAGCGATCGAGCTTGGTTTCGATCGAGGGGCAGTATCGCGGCCCGGTGGACTGGATCTGCCCGGTGAACAGCGGAGCGCGGTGGAAGTTCTCCCGGATGGCCCGGTGGACGGTTTCGTTGGTGCGGGTGATCCAGCAGGGGATCTGCTCGACTTCCAGGCGGCCTGTCAGGAAGGAAAACGGCTGGGGCGTCGCGTCACCGTGCTGGGCGGTGCAGGCGTGGTAGTCGATGGTCTCCGAGGCCAGGCGGGCGCACGTGCCGGTCTTCATGCGGGAAAGTTCGATACCCAGGCTCCGCAGGCTGCGGCTGAGGTCGCCGGCCGCCGGCTCGCCGTAGCGTCCGCCGGTAAAGGTTTTCTCGCCCAGATGCATCAGGCCGTTGAGGAACGTCCCAGCCGTGATGACTACGGCCCGGCAGGGGATCTGCGTCCCGTCGGCCAGGGCGACGCCGCAGACGCCGGAGGCATCGGTGAGGACTTGTGTTGCTTCGCCCTGGCGGATTTCCACGTTGGCCGCCTGGACCAGGGCCTGCTGGACCCACTCGGCGTAAGCGTGGCGGTCGGACTGGCAGCGGGGACCCCACACCGCCGGGCCTTTCGAGCGGTTGAGCATGCGGAACTGGATACCCGTGGCGTCGGCTGCCCGGGCCATCAGGCCGCCAAGTGCGTCGATCTCCCGGACCATCTGGCCCTTGCCGACACCGCCGATGGCGGGGTTGCAGCTCATGGCCCCGACGGTATCGCTTTGGAGGGTGACCAGCAGCGCCCGCGCGCCGAGCCTGCCCGCAGCCAGCACCGCCTCTACGCCGGCATGTCCACCCCCGACGACGATGATGTCATAGTCATTGCACATCAAGCGCCTTTGGTATCGCGACCCGGCTTAGCTGAACAGGGCTTCGACGAAGGAATCCGGGTCGAAGGGTTCGATGTCTTCGTACTTTTCCCCGAGGCCTACGAACTTGACAGGCAGGTCGATTTCCTTGCGGATGGCCACCACGATGCCCCCTTTGGCCGTGCCGTCAAGCTTGGCCAGCATGATCCCGGTAACCTCGATGGCTTCGAGGAACTTCCTGGCCTGGCTGATGGCGTTCTGGCCCGTCGTGGCATCCAGGACCAGCAGGACCTCGTGGGGCGCGCCGGGGATCTTCTTGTCCACCACGCCGCGAATCTTGCTAAGCTCGCGCATCAGGTTGTCCTGGGTGTGGAGGCGCCCGGCCGTGTCGATCAGCAGAATGTCCGCTTCCCGCGCCCGGGCGGCTTCGCAGGCGTCGAAGACCACCGCGGCAGGGTCCTTCCCGCTGCCCTTGATGATATCCACGCCGAGGCGGTCTGCCCAGATGGTCAACTGCTCCTGTGCGGCGGCGCGGAAGGTATCTCCCGCGGCCAGGACGACCTTCTTGCCCTCCTGCTGGAACAGCCAGGTCAGCTTGGCCACCGAGGTGGTCTTGCCGCAGCCGTTGATACCGGCGACCATGATGACGGTCGGTCCGGCCGAGGCCATGTGAAGCGCCCGGTCCGACTCGGGCCAGTAGGTCTTGATTTCCTTCTTGAGGAAGTCGATGACGTCCTCGCCTTTTTCGATTTTTCCTTCGTTGGAGGCGGTGCGCAGGTCCTCGACGACCTTCATCGCGGTGGCTACGCCGAAATCGGCCTGGATGAGGGTGGCTTCGATCTCTTCGAGGAGATCTTCGTCGATCTTTCTGCCCGAGAGCATGGACTTGAGCCCGCTGACGAACCGCTGCTTGGTTCGGCTCAGTCCCGATGCGAGCTTGGCCAGTGTCTTTTTGAACAGTGCCATATCGTGCCTCCGTGAGGGGGTGTTTTTTATGCCTCAGCGGCTGGTATGTTCCCGGATCTCCCGGGCGACGGCATCGAGGATGCCGTTGACGAACCGGGCGCTCTGGGAAGTTGAGAAATCTTCGGCCAGGGCCATCGCCTCACTGATGGCGACCTTGGGGGGGACGTCGGTTTCGTACATTTCGTAGACGGCCAGGCGCAGGACGTTGCGGTCCACCATGGCCAGTCGTCCCAGCGACCAGTTCTTGGCGTGTCGCTGGAGGGCCTGGTCGATCATGTCGCGTTTGTCCCAGGCGCCTCGAAGGAGGTCCTTGCCGCGGCTTCGGGTGTCCAGGTCGTCGCGGCTGTCGTCGATGAACGCCTCGGCCATTTCCATGGCCTCGGGTCCCTGCGCGTCGAGACAGCAGAGTCCCTGCAGGGCGAGGCGTCGGGATCGGGTGAGCTTTTTCACGTCGGCAGGTCGGGGCGGTTTCAGGGAAGCTGGTCGATCAGGTTGGCCATTTCGATGGCGGCGATGGCGGCTTCGGCGCCCTTGTTTCCGGCCTTGGTGCCGGCCCGCTCGATGGCCTGTTCGATCGTATCGCAGGTCAGCACGCCGAAGATGCAGGGCACGGAGGTGCCCATTGCGGCCTGTGCGACGCCCTTGGCGACCTCCGAGGCGATGTACTGGTAGTGGTCGGTTCCGCCGCGGATGACGGCTCCGAGGCAGATGACGACGCTGTATTGTTTGCTCGCAGCCAGTCGCTGGGCCAGGACGGGGATCTCGAAGCTGCCCGGGGACCAGACGGTCTCGACGTTCCGGGTGTCCACGCCGTGTCGCGAGAGGGCATCCAGCGCTCCACCCAGAAGCTTGGAGGTGATGAACTCATTGAAGCGGCTGACCACCAGGGCGAACTTCGCCTCGGGGGGTGCGACGAGCTTTCCGATGTATTCTTTCATGGCAGATTTCTCCGGGAGGGTTTCAGGGCCAGAGTATACGCCAAGGGGCGCCTCCGGGCAAGACAAGCTGCGGGGCGTTTGGGACTTCTCTGGGCATGGCCTGCCGCGGGGCCTACTTGTTCTGGAGGAGCTTGTCGAGCTGCTCCTTGGTGACCCACTCGAGGCGCCGGTCGGCAAAGAAGACGAACGTGCCCTTGTTGCGGTAATTCTCGGGCTTTTCGTAGACCAGTACGTACGTCGCCCGGTTCTCGATGTCGGTGAGCTTCCCGCCGGCGGGGCGACGATAGATGTAGTCGACCTCGCCCTGGATCTTGCCGTCCTCGAAACGGGGTGCGGGCCCGTCGGAAAAGGGGCTCACCAGGCAGTAGGTCCCCCGCATGTCGGCCACAATGTCCAATGTTTCGGGCAGTTGCCGCAGCTTGGTCTGGGTCTGGCTCATCAGCGCAGAGCCGATCATGTACACATTCGTTTGCGCCCGGGCGAGGTCATGCCAGGTGTTGATGTACGAGATCGCCGGGCCCAGGCCGGTGGCGACGGGTGGCCCGGCGACCGCGGCCAGGCATACCGGCAGATCCAGGGGGGGTAGGTCTCCTTCGCAGCGGATGAAGATGCCCTGTTCGTCGGCCCCGGCGGCGAGCATGGCCGGCCCGGCCAGTTGGCCCAGTCGCTGGAAATCCGGCAGCCAGGTGATGGGAAGCACGGATCCCTCCTCCCCGGCCACCCAGTTGGAGACGTAGGTCCAGAGCATCAAGCCCCACGGATAGGCCTGGTTGAGAAGCTCCTTCTGATTGGCACAGGCGAGGATCGAGGCGCCTTTGGCAATTCGGCCATGCATCTGCCGGTAGAGTTCCTGCTGTGTCAGCTTTTGGCCTTCTTCCCGATCGGCTGCCTGGAGCACCTGGGGCCACAGGGCCATCTGGAGGCGGGAATCCTGGATTCGCCAGGCCGGGGCGACCGGCAGCGAAACGTACTGGTCCCTCCATGCCAGGTAATGGATCTCGCCCTTCCTTGCAGGGGCGGTCATGATCTCGGGCGGCAGTTTCAAACGGTCCCACGGGTTCTCGATCCGGGCATTCCGTTGGGCCATTTCCTCTTCCATGGCCTTGGCGAGTTTGTCCAGGCCGGTGGAGATGGCCTGGGGGTCTTTCGCCTCGACAGAGGCCACGAGCCCGCCGAAGCTGCCGCCGCGGGAGGGGCTCAGGCTCAACCTCCAACTGTCGCCGATATTCGTGTAGATGTCGTTGAGGGGGTGGACCCCGGTGGCCTCGGCGATGTCGTTGAAGTCCGCATCCAGCCCGCCGCGAGCCTGGGTCTGTGGGAAGATGCGGGCGAACCGCTCGACCTGCAGGAGCATCTTGATCGGATCGACATTGACCGCCGAGGCCAGGATCGCATCGGCCGGCACGTCGTCCAGGGCGTCGGAGCCCAGTGGATCGCCGGAAAAAGCAGCCAGTACGCCGTTGTGCGGGGCCGGGGAGTCGAGCCGGATGCTGCTTAG
>CAZOVB010000047.1:344-34490 GCA_964583095.1 uncultured Planctomycetaceae bacterium | reverse complement strand
ATCCTGCTTCAGCGCCAACAAACAAATTATCCGTCCCATCAATACTAATTATTCTGACGCCATTGATATCAAAGTACTTCGCCGCACTGATAGAATCCGCATTGGCGGAAGCCCGCAAATTTTTTGCCGTAGAATCCCATTGAAAATCCGCTGAGCCCGCTAGTGTATCCGCATCGCTCCAAACGCCTACCTGGCCGGCGCCACCGCCCCCGTCAATCACAAAGTCCGGCTCTCCCGTTATCTGGCTCCACGCGATACTAAGCGCGGCTTGGTGCTGCGTGACTGACGACTCCGAAATACGCGCATCCGCAAATGTCCCCGACACAATGTCCGCCGCCGTCCAGGTGAGCGCATCGACTTGCGACTGAGTGTAATAGTTTGCCAGCAGCGAATCGATTTGCGACTCTGTATAATAGTTTGCCAGCAGCGAATCGACTTCCGACTCTGTATAATAACGCGAGTCATGCGTATGCGCCCCGATCGGCTGCTGCCGCCATGCGGAATCATAATAGGTTGTATGCAAATCAGCCGATTCATCCCAAACAGTACACCCCGTGCCCGGCGTGAATGAAAACCAGCTGGAACCGTCCCACTCGTAAATATTGTCAGCGGTCCAGCCGTTCGCCGTCGCGCCGGCAATCCATCGATCGCCGACTGCCGGCGATGCCGGAAGCCCCCCGCTGGGATCATGCGTACCTTTGACCGACTCCTGCCAATCCGGAACATCCGCAATTTCAATTTCAGGATCGATTGCGCGGCCCAGCATCTCGGCCAGCGTCTTTGCATCGGAATACTCGCTGTCTATTCCCCACGGCGCGCGCGCTGGATCATTATAGATGTTATTATCGTGGCATTGCTGCATCTCAGCAATTATCCTGCTTTTTATAGATGCTGCGCTCATTAGTTTGTCGCCTTTACAGAAAGACTGCCCTGTGGATGCGGCGCGCCGGTTATCGAACACACACACAGCTGGGTCACAACCCCCATAGCCGTATCTATTATCACGCCTTGGCCCATTTTAACGCTGGGCGCCTTCACCTTAACGCTTGCGGTTGCATTGATATCCACGTTCGCACTCGCGTTAATATTAACATCTGAATTGGCATCGATACTGACATCACCGCCGGACTCAATATTGATTTTGCTTCCGCTTTTAATATCGATTTCCTTGCCGCGTTTCAAATGTATAACGTCGCCCTCATCGGTATAAAGCGCGACTTCGCCCTCCGCAAGCGATATGCGATACCGCCGGTCATCGCTGGCGATAATCAAGTATTGATTGCCGTCTCTGAGCAATATCACTTCCGCATCGGTTTTCGGACGGCTCGATATGCCGTACTGCTGCAGCATTTCGCGATCGTCGATCGTTTCGGAGGTGCGCCCGCTGATCGATGCACGCATGATCTTGCCGGCGCTTGCCGTAGTGCTTTTAATCATGCCGCGTATCATATTCATTACCCGTATCATCCGGCTACCCCCGGGCGCCCCAGGCGTAAGGTCGTTACCTGTCCGACATCTTTGTTCATTGTCATACTCAAAGAATATACCAACAAATCTTCCTGAATGCCAAGCTCTTCATCGTTGACCGCGCAAAGCTGATCAACATCAAAAATTTTGCCCGCCTGACTATGCCCGCTTACCGTATAAGTGACGCGATGAGACGCTACGCGCATGCGTTCCAGAATCATCCTGGCGCGTTTTTTCGGCGTCTCTGCATCTTCGTTGAGCACTTCGACATACGGCTTGTAAAACGGATAATCGTCGTCCGTCGCGCTGCCCAGGATATTAATCTCTGATGCATCGATATTATCGGCGCCCTGCTGCTGCCCGATCACCGTGACTTTGCTATACCGCGATGCAATATTGTCATCGAGAATAGCGCTTTTGATTTTACTCTCATTTACACCGTCTTTAACGATCATTGAAAAAGCCGTTTCGCCGCGTCCCTTCGGACGCCCGAAAACAAGCGTCCCGTCGCCGCGCTCGTAAAACAACAGTCCGCGGCTTATCGCGCATTGCGCCAGAACATCGAACGCGCGCATGCCCGGTTCAAGCTGCGTAAATTCGCGGGACACATCCAGCGATGACGCGTTGTCCGCAAAAACAATTCCCGCGCGCTTGGCATATGGAATTTCGGTCAAAATAATTCTCGCTACCTGCCCGATCGTTTTGTTTTTTAGCGTCGAAAACTCTTCGCAGTACGAATCAACGACAATGCCCATTATAGAGCGCCCCATTATCCGGCGCGTTCTGCCGGCTGTTTTATCGTACTCCCGCGTGCGCCGATCGACAATGCCATTCATGACTATTTCGCCGTTTAAACGCAATGCGATACGATCGCCCGCCTGAACATCGTAATCAGATCGGCCTATCTCTATATTAAAGGCGGCGTCGGCAGTATACATATCGCGCTCGATCTCATAACTTTTAAATCGATCGATACGCTTGCCATTTGCCAAAAGTTCGACATTATCGGGCATAAATCAGTATGTCCCCTTCGACAAATGAGGGATTTTTGATGGCTGGATTCAAACTGACTAGCCGATCCGCATACGCATACGGCAGATTGTATTTATGACAAACCGCGTGCATTGGCATCGGTGATGTTATCGTGACGCTGATTATGCGATAGCGCTCCAGCTTGATATTATTTACATGACGCAGCAGCGAGCGGGCCATGGACTGTAGCGAGCGCGAAAGGCGCGAAACATTAATCGCTTCCTGAATGTACTCCCTAACCGCTGACAACGAATTTTCCAGCTCATTGATTGTATATATCGCCGGTAGCGGGGCACGGCGAAGAAACGTCCCGTCGGCGGCGAACGCTTTGGTCGATTCCGCTTGCCGAACGGCATTACGGTTTTGCTCATCACCATCATACATTTCCGCGACTTTCACCGCGCCCAACAGGGCGCCCTGAATAGTCAGCGTATTACCCAAATATCCCAAACTGTTTTTAAAATCCGCTACGCCGGCGCGCAGTGCGGATATAAACCGCGATGGCGCGGCGGCGGTTGTGGCAATCGATTCCGCATAACGTTCAACGGTCTGCGCCAGCTCAGATGCGACCATGCCGCCCAATCCCGTGCCATAATTGACCGTCGCTATAACGGATGTCGCGGGGTTCTCGATCGAACTCAGCGTATTGCGCATAGATGATATATCGCTGTCGATATTTTTCACTATGCCGCGCGCTTTCCAAGATAGCCCGGACATCTGCGACAGCACAGTTTGGCTTGCGTCCAAATCCGCGTTAACCAAATCGCCCGCAACGGCGCCAACATCGTCATACAGCGTTGCGGCGACTTCGGCGGCGATATCCTCTTGACCATCCACAAAGTGCTGCTCGCATGCCATGACCACGCGCTCTTCGGATGCCGCCTCATATGCGCCGCTGGATTCAACAAATTCGATTTCGATTTCGGCGGTCTGAATGCGATCGTCCGATTCAATGCTGTGCACTTTGACATAGCCGCGCTTGATGCCATAAATAGGATGTATTAGCTCGTTTACTTGCGTTTCACGGATATGCTCTAAAAAGCTGAAATGATCATCATACGCCTCATCTAGAAAATAGCATCGATAACGTATGGCGTTTGCCCGCATACCCAAATCATCTATATCGACATGATCGGAAAACGGATACTCATGCACGCCCAGCGCTTTTTCGCCTCTGTCAGTGACGTGCTCAATATCAAGAGCCATACCGTCTAATGTTGCATTATAGCGATACGGCATTACTCGATACTCCCGCGCGGAAGGTTCCAGGAGTCTTTTACATTGAGAGCGAAGCTTCCGCCAGATGACTGCCCAGTGGTGACCGCCTTGCCTTCGCGATCGATCTTCTGATTGATTGTTACTTCGACTTTGTTATCGTTGGCGATCGTTTGATTTTGCGCAGCTGCTGCGGCGGCCGCAATGCTTTGTTTGTTGAATTCCTCTATACTTGCACGCTGCTTAGGGCTTGCGCGCCCATAGTCGCGAATTTGTTTCCGGTTTTGCGCGCCGTCTTTAATAAAGTGCGGAACGGAGTCAAAGACTTTTCCGATAATATCTGGTATCGAAAAAAGGGCTTCTACCAGATGAACGATATCGACTCCCAACGCGGCCATGTCGCCAATCGCTTTGCCGATATCCGTCAGGTTTTTGCGAAACTTTTCCATCTCCGCCGGATTGCTTGTCAATCGCGACAACTCTTTATTCATCTCGGCAATTACCGGCGCGATCCCCGCATCGGCAAACTCCCATGCAACATTCGACAGCTGCTGCAACTGCGCTTTCGCATTTTTGGTTCGCTCTTCAAACGCATTGAGCATAAAATTGCCTTCACTGGCTTGCGCGATCAGATTGTCAAAGCTGCGCAGCTCCCCAAACTCCAAGTATTCTTTTTGCATGGTGCCAAACGCCAAGCTTGCCTCTTGAAAAATATCAAACAACGGCTTAATGTCGCCTTCCGAGGCTTTAACCAAATCGACAATGGTCTTCCGGAAATCTTTTATGTTCCCCTTATCGTCAAAAACGCTATAGCCGACAAGCTTTTCTACTTGTTTTCGTTGCGTTTTCAGGCGCGTAGCGATATTGCGTATGGCCGTACTGGTTTCTTCCGCGCTCCCAAAGCTGGGTCGGGCGAGCTGAAGGAACGCGCCAAACTCCGCAAAATTATCTTTGACAATGCCAATTCGCCCCGCCGCTGACATCAGCCGCTCCGCCTGCGATGCCAGGTCTTTGAATATAAACGACCCTTTATTACCTTGCGTCGCGATTATGTTGAAAAACTCTTCGACGTCATCGCCGGCCAAATTCAAATTTATGGAAGCAGCCGAAGCCAGGCGCCCAACATCGTTAATGTCAGCGCCCATTGCGGTTGCCGCCTTGCCGACGCCTAAAATAGAGTCACGCGCAAAATCGAAATCCCCGGTTTTATCAACGATATCCGATATGCTGCCCAAAATATCATCACGCGAGCGACGGGAAGCGAATGCGGTATCGACAATTTCTTCCCGCAGCTCAAACATCTCTTTTTTGGTAAGGCCGGCATTGAGGCCAAGCGTCAGGAGGTTGTCGTCAAAATCGATTATGCGACGACCGGCGCCGATAATCGCGGCGCCGCCGGCTAATGCCGCCAGAGGGGCCATAAAACTTTTGCCGAATCCCGCCAGTGATTTACCAATGCCTTTGCCGACCCGGCCAAACATGCTCTGCGTTTTTTTGGTAAATCTATTCGTAGACCGTTCAGCACGGTTCAGCTCACGATTCCAATCGCGAGAGTCTCCGGTAATCGATAGATTTACGTCGCCGCGTCGAGCCATTGCATTTTACTTTGGTGGTCTAGGTATTTTGTATTCTTTTGCGCGAGCGCCTTTATCAGGTTTCATCTTATCGGTCTCCGCTATGGCTTGGTCAAGAGCCAGAAGCAACACCCACTGACCCGATGTCAGCTCGGCAGATCCTTTGCCATAATAGCAGAAAGCTTTCTGAGCACAAAGATATTTGTAACGCTCGAAAGGGTCTTTTCTGCATTTTTTTTTACGCTTAGCAGTAACGACTCAAACTCGTCATCAGACATCTCATACGGATCCGGGCTGCACTCCTGCTGCCACGCGGTATGCTCCGCCGCAATTTTTTCGCGTACGCCATCTCTCAGCAAGCGCCGAAAATCCGCAATATCATGCGCGACACGCTCTTCACATCCAGGCTTTTGCAGTACGCGCCACAAAAGCTGCGTCGCCTTTTCGGCTTCATAGGCATCGATATTTTGCATTTTGATATCGATGCCGGCCCCCGAAAATATTCTGTCAGCGGCCAGCGAAGCTTCAAAACGGTCCTGGTCATTCGCGACGCGCAATTCCACTTTAATATCGGTGCCCGGCCACGTAATCGTTTTACACGCTTTTGTTCCCGCACGCAGCATGTCAAGAAATGAGTCGCTCATGAGCTTCGCTTCCCGGTCGCCGCAAACATTACCTTTCGAACGGCTTCTTTCTCGCCATCGACCTCAAACCCGCCCGTCGTCAAAACGCGCACGCCACTATATAAAACGCGCTCGCCGCCGTCCTTGATGATAGTCGCGGTGTGCTCTCCGGTTTTGTACTGCGAGAAATCCTTTTCCGCGCCGTTTGCGGGAATTACATAATCGATCGAAAATGCATACCGCTCTGTTCGCTGCTGATACCCGGTTTTGTGCATCAAATTAACCACTTCGTTATGCTGCACATCTTCTTCCTGATACCCTTTAAAATCTTCCAGATCTTCCTGGTCTAACGAAAAAAAGACCCGCGAGACATAATCTTCTGCCGCCATACAAGCTCCTTTATGCGCCTTTTAAACAGGCGTTAAAATGCGATTATAACAGATCGAATCGAAGCGCCACAATATGCAGCGGCGCAACCGCGTCGGTCGCGATCTTCACATTGACACGGCCGTCGTTGACCAGGTCATCTTCAACCAGAATATAGTCTTCCCATGCCGCGACGTTTTCGACGATTTCAGCAGCTTCCAGCTGATAAAACGCATCGATAACTTCCTCGCGAATACCTTTTTTGACACGCTGCAAATTCTTTGCCTGCGCAAATTTAGTTGAAATCCGCGCGAGTACGGTTGCGCGCGCATAGTCGGCAATGCGCGGCTTTGACAAGTCGCGCAGTCCGGTATCCGAGACGCCCTGGTCATTGGTCGTATAGGTTGTTACCGCCATACAGATCGCAACATTATTGCCGGGAATAACATGCAGCGGCGTTACCCCCGATTTTATCAAATCGGATTTCTGCGTCTCCGACAACCAGTCGCTGGTGACAGGCGCATGAATTTTTGGCAAAATGACATTATCGAGGTTGGCGGCCGGGTCATCCTTAGAAGCGATCGCGCCGGCATATGCCGCCGCAATCTCAAACGGCGAATTACGACTGCCTTCGATATACGCCATGCTCGTACGCCAATGGTTGAGTGTTGTGCCGCATTTGATTTTGATATTGCTCAGAGTATCGGTGAGATCTGTCGCGGCGGCCACACAAATTGCCGGGCGCTGCTCTAACGGGCCGGAAATTTCGTTGATGTGCGTTTTGAGATCCCCCAAGTTATCATCGTCGTTCCATGCGGGACAATAAATGTAGCAGTCGTCCGGATGAACAGTATCGAGTAAGCCGCTGACTGCACCAATATCTGGATCCGTCGCGCCGCTGGCCATATCGGTGATTGTTACGGTAATGCCCGCAACGCCGTTTACTTTACCGAGCCGAACTTGATTGCCTAATGTGCCTTTGTTACGCGCGGTCAAATCAACATCGGCGACATTTACCGCTGAAGTCACCGGCAGATACGGTTCCTTATCGGCGATCGCGGTTTGAAGCGCCGTTGCGACAGCGGCGGCCGCAATGCCTTTAGCGACCGCGATGGTAATCCGTTCATTGCCGATATACACGGTGAGGGCGCCCGCCGCCGTAGCCGTGCCGGCAATAGCGAATTTCCCCGCAGCCGCGACGCCGCCGGCGGCATCATCGACTGTACACACTTTAATTTTTGCCCGCGGATTAGCATCGAGGACCGCGCGTACCATCAGATGAGCCTGAGAGCCGGCGCCAAAGTAGGCAAGCGCTTCTGCATCGCTATACACATCCGTCGGCGTAAGCTCCGCCACGGATCCGCTCGCCAGCCCCTGCGCCAGGATGAGTATTTCCTGGTCGTTTTCCGGCAGCGAAAGCTTGCGCGCCTTCAAATTGAATTCGCCGTATGTGCCCGGCAATACCAGTGAATCAGGTATTTGTTCGAATGTAATGTTTGCAGATCCCACGATGCTCCCCCTTCAGGTGCGATTTATTTCGATTCGGTTGGTTTTGACGCTTTCGGTTTTGCAAGCGGCTCGGCCGATCCGCGCTTTGTCGCAACCATGTCCAGCTCTAGCTCGTTGTTGCCGATCGCCACGCGGTGCAGCCGGTCGTTTGGTACGGGCGTAAGCGAATCTTCCGGATAATACTTTGCCGGCGACGTGTTTGGAATCACACACGGGCGCCCTTTTGGCGATCGCACAAATAATTGCTCAAATTGTCTAAACCGCATTGTTTTGCTCCTTACGATACGTCAACGATATCTTCAAAATCGGTTTCGTCGTCACCGGGCTTCCACCGGTACTGCAACGCAATTTCCAGTAGCGACGCCGCTTCATCAAACGATAGAGCAGCGAAATAAAACGGGACGAACAGCCTGACGGCAAACGCGATGCGCGATTTTGTATCCAATACTTTTTTTACGCCCCTTGGCTTCACGGGCTTTGTAGTAAGGGGCGCACCGTCTTTATATAGCGTTTGCCCGCATAGAATTTGCAAAGCGCCCATTACCAGCGGATACACGTTTTTTCGCCGCTCTTTTTCTCGACGTAAATTTTCAACAACCAGAACCACATAAAACTCCGCATCCATGCGGAATTTTGTATGCATTGTCACAGGCACGATGTCTCCGGTCCAAAACGAGATATTCGCCGCGGGGCATCGCACAGCGTCGGCGTCATCGGCAATGTCAAAATCAGTGACGGCAAGGCCGCGGGCTTCCAGCTCGCCGCCAAGCGCGTCCTCGATGTCGCCGATCATAGTTGCCAGGTCAGCCATTAGCGTCGTTTCCTTAGCGTTTTTCTTACGATAAACCCTGACTCAACCAGGCTTCGGTATGCCTTTGTTTTTTCTTGAAGCTCGCCGATGCTGTCCCAAACAATAGGCTTTCGCGTTGCTAATCTTAAAACAGCATTGACAAGCGCCAAAATCCCCGCCTGCGCTTCCATCGGAAACACTTCAAACCCGACGACATACTGGCTAACGATCGCGGCTATCGCAACCAGGTTCACCCAGAACGTCTTTGAAGTAAACAGTGTTTTGGATATCGTCACTTTCATCTTAACCTCACATCTGGTCGAGAATCGTGTCGGGGAATTCAAAATCATCGGTCGTTTTGCTAACTAAATACTCCGACGGCGGCAGCGGATCGAAATCAGGAATTGACATCTCATTTTTCTGTATTTTGCTAAGAATGCCCAGGTACTGCTTTTGACGATCTTTTATGCCCGCGGGGATCTCCTGGTCCTGCCAGCGCATGTAGAGCTGACAGATCGCCAGGTGCGCCGATATCTGGTTGATCAGCGGCGGCGTAGTGGCAAACGGCAGATCATAACGCCCGCTGACATACCCGTCGATTATCTGATCAGACGATTCAATCGCCTCGACAACCCGCGTATATGCGGCATTCGCCGGAGACTCGACAAACGATCCCGCATCTTCATCGTCGGCGAGCTGCAAAAGCCGAGCTTCCGGCAATATTTTTTTTAAATCATCGAGTGTCGAGTACATCGGCTACTTTTTCGCTTTCGCGCCTTTAGCGGGCTTCGGTTCTTCTGCTTTCGAGTCTGCGTTATTTTTCGCCGCTTCCGATCTTAAAACCTCGACTTCTTTTTCAAAGTTCTCGATTTTTTTGGCGGCTGTTTTGCTAAACTCATTAAGCTGCGCGACCTTTTCATTGGCTCTGTCAAGCTCTTGGACCAGACGTTCGTTTTCGTCAAGCACCTCCGATAGCTCGTTTTGCGCCGCGAGAAGCTTCCGTCTGATATCATCGCCGGATCCAGACGGCGCCGCAGCGGCATCAACCGGCTCGATTGCTTTTGCGTTTAACAACGCGTCGATAACATTTTGATTTCGAAGCGGCACAACGTCGCCGATACGAACCAATTTATTGTCGTGACTGATATTTTTTAATGCGGTAAATTGCTGCATGCGTTCTCCCTGCGTTATTGTGAGCGGCGGGTTGGCGAGCGACTTTCGCCGCTCACAAACCCAACCAGCCCCTTCTTATCACCCTGTCAGTTGTTTTCTTATGCCACCGCGTCTTCAAAAAAGTAGCCGACATCATTTGCTGTCACCACTTCCTTAACGCTTTCACCCACACGAACGCGAACTCCGCCATGCATGCCGACGTCTTTATCGTCAATTTTGCCGCCGATACGCGTGCCGAACTGAGCGGTCAATCCCCAGGTAACGCCGCGCATGGTATCCGCCATAGGATTGAGATAAAGCAATGATGCATGCTTGCCCCAGAGACGCGACGCGGACGGCGTTTGCCCAGGCTTGGCGCTGTTGTACCAACCCGAACCGATTTTGATTGCCATCTCGAACAGCTCTTCCAGCTGGGAGCGTCGGGCGTATCCGGAATCGCCGGAATTGCCATTGACCGCCTTAATCACCTTCGGATGCTGAAATAGTTTGGTGGCCGCGGCGCGCCCGATAACAAATGTATTGGGCCGCATAAAACAGACATCCATTGCCGCCATGATCGCATCGATCGGATTTGAATCCGTAAAGTCTGACCACTGACTGTCTCCGGCCAGAACGACTTTATTGTTAGCGTGGTAGTTGTCGGCGTTGAACACCGTCGCGGCTACGCGTTGCTCGCGTTTGAGTTCTATCAGGTCTGCGATAAACTGCGCGGCGGCGCTGAGCGGATTGTAATTAGCCGGCGCGTTGTTGATATCATCCACCGGGACCGGATCATCGAGGGCGTCGTCAACGGTTGCACTATCTAATTCCGTAAACCCGAGCTCAACCCGGTTTGGCGCCGAAGTGCGGCCAACCCTGGTGTCGGGTATAGTAATAAACGTGCCCTTCGGGTAGGTGCGGTACTTAAATTCTTTTTTGCCGACGGGTTTTCTGGGCATGACATCGTCCGCAATAAATTCGGTATTTCTGTATGCAATCGCAATGGAGGTCAGCACCGGATCAGTCGCAAACGGAAAGACCAGCGGACCCGCCATTACGAAATACGTCTCGGTAACGCCCATATTAAGCATCGCGGTGAAAAATGTCTGCACCCCAAAAATGTCACCCGAGAGCATCACCGCAAACGCAATCGCCACAACAATGTAAAAAATCGAAAAACTTTTTCTCATAACTTTATCCTCTGTTAATTGATTCGACACAAATAATAATAACCGACTGAGACCTTATTCGGTGTTAGAGATTACGCTTCAAACGTGATTGCGCCCGAGGCAACTAGCTTGCCGTTAGGTAAAACGAGTATTAAATACCAGGTTGCCCCTGCCGACTCCGTGATATCCAGATCGATGTCGCCATCCGCTTCCGATATTAGCTCAAACGCCTTTCCGGCGACAACCGGTATAGCAAGCCCGTCAGTCCCCACGGCAACGCCGCCATCAGGAGCTGTCCCCGCAACAGAATCGCCATTCGCATCGTCCGACAGGTACGCGAAAACGTTACCGCGAACCGCGATATCCGCTCCGTCGGCATCCTTCAGCTGTATGCCGACATTAATCACATCCGCTGCTTCCGCGCCAATCACAAACGATGCATCGAGCGGAGCGCCATCGAGCGTATTGAGCTCCGCCGCGCTGGCGGTCAACACGTCGTATTTAGTGATGCGCTGGATGCGTATGGTTACTTTTATATAATCGCCGGAAACGCCTGCGCTTTTTGCCTGCGCGCCGCAATTGACCGGTCCGGCCTGCAGCATGACATCGGTTATCTTAACCGCCTTGCCGTTTGCATCGGATGTCAAAAGATCACCCGCCGCTACGGTTCCGCCCAATTCGATTTCAGCCTCGCCGATTTCATCCACATCAAACCGGTCGCCAGACACGGCAACCTGCGCATGCGCGGCCATGGGATGCGATATTCCAAAAATCAGATCGGTGTTCGCCGCCGCAAGCAACGCGCCGCCGTCAGCAGCGCCATACTTAACAAACCGACGCCCGTTAATTGTTCCTTCGGCGTTATAATTTTTTGTCAACAGTGGATACATACATTCTCCCTTTTACAGGTATGAAATATTTTATCGATCGATCATTTACAATTTCCGGCTTTTATTGGCTTTTGACTTTTGCCACCGCATCCATGGCGCTAACCGTGATACCCTTTGCGGCTTGCTCGGCAATGTACGACCGCGCCTTCAAACCAATAACTGCAGCATCCGCGCCGCCGGAAAACTCCGGCCCCTTGCGTTCGTCCGCTCCGCTTTCAGGAGCAACCGCGGGACCGGCCTCCAACTCGTTTTTATACTTGTCGAGCGGCGTTTCTTTTTCGCCTTTGGCGAACTCCGGCTTTTGGCTCAGCTCGCGAAATTGCATCAACAAGTCAACAACAGCATCTTTTCGATCAGGCAAAACCTTGCGGCCGCTGATAAGCTTTTCGACATAAGCGCCAAATTCGGCGCGCGTATTTTTCTCTTCCAGCTCAGCGACCTTCGGCTTCAAAACGTCAACCTCGCCCTTGAGCTTTTTATTCTCTGCCTCAAACGCCGAGGCCGCTTTGCTCAATTCGACTTTTTCCGTTTCCAACGCCCGATTCTTTTCCCGCTCTTCATTAAAGAGCTTTTCGAAATCCATGGACTCTCCTTTTGCTTTATTTTTTGAAAACGCGACATTACCGCTTTCGGTCGGCGGATCAACGCCCAGCGAGTCGATTACATATGCCGGCACAATCTTATCCGCCTTTTCTAACCCGCTATCCTCTATTAAATTTTCGCGAAACGCGCGCATCGCGTCACGCAGCGCCCGAAAACGAAAACCAATCCAATCGACCAGCAGCGACTGCGAAAACTCCGCACGCCCCTCCGTGATATCCGCCGCCGCGGCGGTAACATCCAGAGATACCACCTCCGCCGATGGCAAGCTGAATTCGAGGCTGGTCACCTCATCCAATCCGAGCACCCCCGGGTCTTGCGCCGACAAAAACGCGACATGGTCCAGCGCATACGAAACCTGGCCCGCCATATCTTTAATAAGAGTAAGGCCGGCGGAAACGTGCGGAAACTTGCGCTGCTTTACAAGCGCCGCAAATTCCGCCACTACCCCTGCAGGCCGAAAAAAAAGCGTATCGCCCACGACCTTTAACGCTTCAACCGCGCCAAACGAGGGAACCGCCGAGCGGTCAGGGTGCCCAACCACAAGCGATGCTTCTTTTTTGGCGGAGTCATAATTTTTTGCGATACCCTTTAAATGCTCATTGGTAAATTTATAGGTGCTATTGTGGCGATCGGTCCATGACCCCGCTTTCAGTAATGGTATCCAAGCCACGATTAGCTCCTTATTGCGTTAAAAAATGAGGGCCGGGAAGAAAGGAATCTGAAAAAACCCGACCCTCGCCGATGAGAGGTCTCACCCTGAATCACCTATACTCAAACTACTATCGCGAGTCAATTAGTATTTGCTACGCTGGCTTAGCAATTTTTAGCCGCCGCAAATCAGTATGTTCCTAGAGTGCGCCAGGCGCGAGAGCGCCTGGCGGAAATCGCGTATTATCGATCGGAAAAGAGGGATGATTTGCACGAGGTTTTGACATCGACCGCACTGCTGGAAATTGGGCGACTGTTTGGCACAAGCGTAATGGTACTGGTCATGGGCATGCTCGCCGTCAAGTGGTGGGGAAAATCATCGGCAAGCAAAACCGAAAAAGACCGCCGCGAACACATGCAAAAATGGCGCGACATGATTGATCAGTCAAACAATGCCGTCGCGCAAATGACGGCGCAGCATGGCGAGGCAGTCAAACAGATGATAAATTCGCATCGCGCCGAAATGGACCGGATGTTTATTTTGCACGAACGAAACGCCAGCTCGATCGAATATATGGGATCAAAACTGACGGAAATTAACGAGGCCGTCGAGAACAATCAATACTGCCCACTGGTACGGGAGCATACGCATGGCAAACCAGGAAATTATGAGACTTCGCGGCAGGCTCGCACAGGCTGAAAGCCTTATGCGCCCGCTGGAAAATGGCATCAATGTCGATATCGATAGCGCGCGCGTGCTGCTCGACAAATACGAGCCCAAAGAACGGCTAAAGGGCGATGAGCTTGTGTTTATAGCCGAACGCATACGCGACCAGGTCGATCGATATAAAGAGCTGCAGCGAACTATCGCAGCCATTAAAGAGGATTTGGGCGAGTGAAACACGGCGAAGGCAAGGACGTCGCTCGGGATATGTACATCTACGAAGCGATGACATTCGATGAAATTTCTTCTCGTTTGGGGCGATCCGATAAAACGATACGCACTTGGGCTGCAGCCGAGAATTGGTCGGGGCAGCGCGAAGCAATGCTGCGGTCGCGTCAGTCTGTGCACGAAAAGCTGTACACGGTTATCGATCGCCTTGCCGACAGCGTTATACGCGACTGCGACGGCGACGCGAATCTTGGCGCGAGAAGGCTTTACACACTAAAAGGGCTGATCGATTCCATGGCGAAGCTACAGCGCTACGAGCGCGACAAAGCGCCTGAAGATAGCGACAACGATGAAAAATCGGCGGAAGCGAGTGCGGAAGAAATCGCCGCAAGAGTACGCGAAATTATGGGAGCGTAATGGATTCCGTTAAACAAGCTCTGGTTCAGCTTTTTCTGCCATACCAAATCCAGTGGCTCAAGGACAAATCGTTAATCAAGATTTGGTCGAAGAGTCGGCGGATAGGTGCGACCTTTGTCCAGGCATACGAGGATGTCCAGGATATTGTCGAGCGGCGCGAATATACGCCAGGCCGCCCCGTTACACGAGTGTATTTCGCCTCTAAGGATGAGGACGCCGGAAAGGAATACATAGAGTATTGCCTGCGTTACGCCAAAGTCTTCCAGATGGTTGCTAACGATCTTGGCACAGAAATCATCGAAGAAGACAACAACAAAAAAGTCAAACGGCGTACACTTGAATTCGCCAATGGTGGCAAGATAATCGCGCTGTCATCCGCGCCGACTGCGTTCAATTCCAAAGGCGGAAAGATCGTCTGGGATGAGGCCGCGCTGCATAAGGATCAAAAATCGATGTGGTCGGGAGCGCAGCCCGCGGCCAAAGTATGGGGATACCCGATCCGCATTTTAAGCACGCATAAAGGCAAGTTAACGTGGTTTTTTCGTGCGTGTAAACGCGCGAAAGAGGGCATGAACGGATTCTCACTGCATACTGTCACGATAGTCGATGCCGTGCGGGAGGGCCTGTATAATCGCGTAATGAATCGCGAAACCACCGAGGAAGAGCGCGAGGCGTATGTCGAGGAAATACGTCGGTCATGCGATGATGAAGAGACCTTTCAGGAAGATTACATGGCGAATCCCCAGGACGCCACGACGGCATATTTTCCGTATGACATTATTATGCCATGCGAGCATGACGGCGTTTTGCGCACGCTCGAGCAGCTGGAGGAGTGCAAAGGCAATCTGTACGGTGGATGGGATGTCGCGCGACATCGCGATATGTCGGTTATCACTATAATAGAAAAGCTCGGCCTGCATTTCTACGTGCGCTTTATTCATGCAATGGAAAAAACGCCGTTCAAGATACAGCGCGTATGGCTGAACAAAACAATGATTTTGCCGCGAATGCTGCGCATGTGCATCGACCAGTCAGGTATAGGTCTGCCGCTTGCGGAAGACGCGCAGGAAAAATACGGGGCCTTTCGCGTCGAAGGCATTACGTTTTCAGCCCAGATTAAGGAACGCATGGCAGTCGATTGCAGGCAAAATTTTGAAGACCGGCGGATTATTATTCCGGATGACGAAACGTTGCGGGAGTCGATTCATAGCATAAAGAAATTTGTGACCAGCGCCGGCAATACCAGATTCGATGCCGAACGTACGGACGCGACTGGTCACGCCGACCATTTCTGGGCGCTGGCGCTGTCGCTTCATGCAGGACTTAACGCAAACTGCGGCCCGACATGGGCGGAATCACAGCCGCTCGATGAAAGCATCGGCAAACTGGATAAATATATCGAAAAAATACCGTTCCACGCATATTAAAACGCGTCGCACCAGGCGCACGGAAACGGCCATCTGAGGGATGTTAGATTCAGGGGTAGCTAGGATGGGGTATGGGTCCTTTCTCGATTTTTAAATGTTCATTAAACATTGATAGACACCGGTTTTTGCAGTTTGGTAGCAAAGCCTTTAAAAAAACGATACTGGAGCGCCGATAATGGGCAAATTATTCACCAATTCGCGGGGAGAATATATCGAATTCGCGGCGCCACGAGCGTCGGCGCTGACGGCCGAGGCCGCGACGCGGGATTCATTTTTTGCGGATATCTACAATATCCTACCGAATCCCGATCCCGTTTTGCGCAAAACCGGGGCGCGCATCGAAGTTTTGCACGAGCTGAAACGCGATGCTCATGTATCCGCATGCGCCAAGTCCCGCAAAGCCGGCGTGCGACGCCGACTATGGCAAATAGAGCAGCGCAATGCGTCATCCCGCGCCGCCGAGGTCATCGAAAACATCGTTAATACGCTAAGCCTGCGCCGCATTATTCGAGATATCCTGGATGGATGGGGGTATGGGTATCAGCCGCTGGAGGTTATTTGGCAGCGAGAAGGCAACTTGCTGGTCCCTGCCGATGTGGTCGGGAAGCCGCCGGAATGGTTTGGCTTTGGCGCCGAAAATCAGCTTTTGCTCAAAACAAAAGATCGGCCCAACGGCGTCGAGGTCGAGCAATACAAATTTCTCTTGGCGCAATATGAAGCCCAATACAACAATCCCTATGGCGAAGCGCAGTACTCGCTTTGCTTCTGGCCCGTGACATTCAAGCGCGGCGGCCTGAAATTCTGGGCGGTATTTCTCGAAAAATTTGGCATTCCGCATGCTATCGGCAAGGTTCCGCGCGGCGCGCAGCACAAAGAGCGCCGCGAGCTGCTCAAGGCGCTGCACTCAATGGTTCGCGATGCCGTCGCGGTTTTTCCTGATGACGCATCGGTCGAGCTGCTCGAAGCAAACGGCGGATCCGGATCGAGCGACCTTTTCGAACGCTTTGCAAAATACCATGACACCGAAATTAGCAAGGTCATCCTGGGGCATGGCGCCGCAGCCGACTCTACCCCCGGGCGCCTGGGTAACGAATCCGCCATGCTCGATGTCCGCGATGACATTATCGATGACGATTCAAAGCTGGTCGAAGAAGTAATTGATACGCTTATCGGCTGGATCCACGAGCTGAACCCCAGCCTGGGCGCCGAGAGGCCGCATTTTAAGCTCTACGAAGAAGAAGACGTTGACAAAGATCGTTCCGAGCGCGACAAGAATTTAATGGACAGCGGCCAGGTCAAACTGACAAAAATATATTTCACCAAGCGCTATGATTTCGACGATGACGATATCGAAATCGTTACGCCCGCCGCGGCGTCTGCGCCCGCGCCGCAGTTTGCCGCGCCGTCCAAGGATGCCGGCCAGCAGCTGGTCGATGCCCTTGCCGACCGCCTCAGCGGCGACAACGTCGAGCTACAAGCGGTCGCTAAACAGGCGTTAAAACCGGTTTTCGACCTTGTTAATTCCAGCAAAAACTTTAAAGACATTCGCCGCAAGCTTCCCGGGTTGTATCCCAAAATGAGTACAAGTCAACTCGAAGACATGCTCGAGAAAGCAATGCTGCTTTCGCAGGTCCAGGGAGCGGCGGAAACTATAAAGGAGTAAATATGGCGGACGTGAAGCTAAGCGGGTTTACGATACCAGATGCATATGTGTCAAGAGCCATAGCGGTTTGTGATAATTACGCGAACAAAAGCATCCGTTTTGAAGTTGGTCGGGAAGACACTATCGATACGATAGAATTTACATACCCGGCAAAAGGCGAATCCGAAAGCTATGCAAATTTTGGCAGAAGGGTAATACAGGCGCTTTTTGTAAATCTTATGTTTTGCTACGAAAACGGGCAAGCCGAGGATGATTATCGCGCGGACATAAAAGCTGTGACAAAAGACGCCGTCACTGTCCCTGACGAAGCGTTGTCGTAAGTAACCATGCCAAAATTCAGCGAACACTCCCGAATGAAACTAGAAAGCTGCCATACGCTTTTGCAGCGGCTTTTCAATGAAGTGGTCAAGGTAATGGACTGCACAATTCTCGAAGGGCGCCGAGGCGAAGCCCGGCAAAACGAGCTTCACGCATCAGGAGCAAGCAAGGTTTTTTATCCAAACAGCAAACACAACAAGCTTCCGCTAAGTCACGCGGTTGATGTGGCGCCATACATAAGCGGTAAACCAAGCTTTGAACGATTTCAATGCTATCATTTCGCAGGCTACGTTTTAAGCGTCGCCGAACATCTCGGAATTGCCGGTCGCATCCGCTGGGGCGGCGATTGGGATTGTGATCATGACGTGAACGACCAGGACTTCCGTGACCTTTTACACTACGAAATAATCAATGGCTGACAACGACCTTTTAGTCGATGCATTCAAACTCAAACCCAAAGCGGCAATAGACTTTCTGCGCGGCAAAGGAATGGCGATTACAGACAATTGGTTTGACATGTGGCAGGATGCGCATTCCCGGTCGTTTACTGTCGCCAACGTCGCCAAAATGGATATCCTGCAAGACATTCGCGACATGGTCGATCAGGCGCTTGACGAAGGCACAACGCTGCGCGAATTTCAAAAACAGCTCAAACCTAAGCTTAAGGCAAAGGGCTGGTGGGGCGAGGTAACCGACAGCGACGGCAAAAAAACGCAACTCGGTTCGCCGTATCGGTTAAAAACCATTTACCAGACCAATTTGCAAACGGCCTACATGGCCGGGCGCTACAAAGGCCAGCTGGAGGTTATCGATCGCAGGCCATACGGGCAATACGTCGCGATTATCGACGGTCAAACGACTGACCGCTGCCGGTCGCTAAACGAAAAAGTGTGGCGCCTGGACGACCCCATGTGGCAATCATTGTATCCGCCGAATCATTGGGGGTGCCGCTCACGAGTACGATCGCTGAGTGACCGCCAGCTCCAGCGCGAATCACTTCCGGTCGAAAGCTCCGCTGGGCGCATGATCAAAAAAGACGTAGTTCTTAAAACGCCTAACGGCCCGAAATCGGTGGACGTGACCGGAATTAAAATCGATGTGCCCGGCGGCACGCAAAAATTTTGGACCGATCCTGGCTGGTCATACAATCCAGGCGCGGCGCAATTCGAGCCTGATGCCCGGCGCTATCATCCGGCTATCGCTAAAGCGGCAAAAAAAAGCGTTCCGCCGCCTCTGCCAAAATCGGCGGGACTGCTCTCGCGCGTATCGGTCACAAAGCATGCCGATGTCGAGCCGGCAATGAAACAATTTGCTACTGAAAATCCCGACTTGGTTCCCAAAGGAGTGCGCAGCCTCTCATTTAATAATCGCTCATATTTTATGGCGACCAGTCAGCGCGGAGAATTTTACATCAGCGGAAAATCGACAAACGGCTTTAACGCAAAGAAACTCTATTTATCGGCGCTGAAAAAAATACGCGCCGGGAAAGAGCTGGTTTTCGACGAAGAGTATGCGCTGGAATGTATGTGGCATGAGATCACGCATAATCAGCAAAAAGGGTGGGCGGCGCTAAGCAAAAGCGACCCGCGTGTCCGCATAATGGAAACCGTGGTCCAATTTGTTGCCAGGCACACATATCCGACGTTTATCGAAAAGCTCGGAGGTAAAGCTGCATGGCAAAAGCAAATTCTTGATCATGGTCGCGGATACAAGCCGTTTGTCAAAAATTTCAGGACGCTATTGCGGCGCTTAAACATCGACGAAAAACGCCATTTAGAAGCGTTTAAAGATCTTGTGCTCAATGCAAAATGGACAACGCTATCTCTCGATCTTGCGCGAAACATGGCAAAAATAAGCGATGCGCCGGTTGCCGTTGTAGAGCAGCTGCTTTATGCAATGCCCCGATACGGCGCGGACACGTTCGAAAAAATAATTACGCTTCTATATCGCTAAGCTGGGTAGCAAAGCGGAAGTCGGGGTCTGAAATCTGTGAAAGGTATCGCGCGGCGGTTTTATCGTCTCCGCGAAAAATGTACAGGCGGTAAATAGTAGCGTATTCCCCGTCTTGGTCAAAAGGAAGAGCAAGGTACTCGTCGCGAGAGATCGCGTACCCGATAACATCTTTAACTTCGGCATCGGTGGGATTATGATCGAAAAAAGTATCCATACTGCTAAGTATACTCAAAAACCGGACCAAAGTCAATATCTTCCGGCAATCGCGGTTTGGCAGCCCTGGGCCGATTTGATTGTTCCGCCGCCTGAGCTTATCGAAGCCGCCGGCGATATGGCGCTTATATTGCCCAAAAATATCGAAAACCGGCATCGAGGACGCACGCTCATACACGCTGCCCGCATGATAGACACCGCGGTTCTTGATCGATACCCATGGCTGCGTACGCTGCGATTTGCGACCGGAGCCATTGTGGGCGCGGTCGATATCGTCGATGTCGTAAAAAAGTCCGATAGTCCCTGGCACATGCACGGCATGACCGGTATCGTTCTCGCAAATCCTATCCGCGCTAAAACGCCAATTCCATATCGTGGTCAGCAAGGCATGTTTAAAGTCCCTTTTTCGATTGTGGAGGATCAATTATGAATGACATTGCATGGTCGCCGCGCATTGGCGATATCATTTGCGTCGCCGACAAACGCCGCTTTTGTTTCAGCACGTTTACCAGAATATTCACACCTGGTGGGCGCCGCTTCAAGCTGGCGCACCTGAAAAACGCATTCAATATCGGCTACTGTATACATGTCGCCCAGGTTGCGCAAAACGACAACAAACGACGAGCGTTTGGCAAATTCAAGCTGCGTCCATGGGAGACGTTCGTTAAGGATACGAATGCGCGCGGCCTGGTCCCGGAGCGGCTTAATACTTATCTGGATCCAACCGGCAATCGATCCGTTCTGGCGTTCATCCGGCTGCGAATGTACGAGCACGATCACGTCGCAGCCGACTTCACGCACCGAACGCTTTTTGAGCTGTCAAACGAATATCCGCGCCGCAAAAAATGGTATGACTTCCGGGGCATTCTTGCTGATTATGTTCCGGGCTTTCGCCGGCTGCGCAATGATCCGACGCTCAAATACTGCAGCGAGCGCGTGCGCGATGATTTGGCGACATCCGGCGCGGATATCCCTGCAGGCCCGATATCGCCGCAGGACATATTCGTATGGGGCATCGAACACGGGTGGGCGTTTATACTATGAAAATCAATCTAAAAGTCGATCGATCGCGCCTCGAAAAACGCGTTGACCGGCTAAGCCGGCAAGCGCGAAATATGTCGCCGGCGTTTGCAGAAATTAGCGAACTCATGGTTTCCGCGATCGAAAAAAATTTTCAAGACGAAGGTCGCTACCAGTCCGCGGACTCGCCGATCGGCGGCGGGCGCAAGTGGCCCGAGCTATCCGATAAAACAAAGGCTCAACGCTCAAAAGAAGGAAAATGGCCCGGAAAGAAATTGCAGGTTTCCGGCCAGCTGGCCGCAAGCATATCCGCGGATCATGGCGCCGATTACGCGCAAGCGGGAACCAATAAGCCATACGCCGCCATACAGCACTACGGCGGAAAGGCGGGGCGCGGACGCAAAGTCACAATCCCGGCGCGCCCATACATGCACCTGCAGCCTGGCGACATACAAGAAGCCAACGACATCATAAGGGAGCATTTGACCAATGAGTAAGAATCCGACCATAAACGGACAGGAAATACCCTGGGCAATGGTGCGCAGAATAAATAAAATGTGCGGCGGTGATTGGGATCAAACAATGGATGCGTTCTGGAAGGCGCGCGGCGCAAAAGGCGAACGAGGAATTATTAAATATGTGCTGCACGGTTTCGTCCCGAATAAAGACGGCGTGCGGTATAGCCTGATGCCAAGCAAAGAGCGGGACGCCGGCAAGATGCAAATGATACGTAATTGGTGGCGCAACACCTATCAGACTAAAAACAAGCCGATGTCATTCGGCGCGGTTATGCGCCAGATTGCCCAGGACATGTAGTAGATCATGCACAAATTGATTATTATTCGCCATGTGCCGGCGGAAAAAGCGCGCACATGCGTAGCGAAATTCAAAGCGCGGGGATGGCGAATCGTAAAAGTGGATCCACTTTTACAGGAGGTTGAGAGCATAAAAGTAATTGTCGTGGAAAAGAAATCGTGCAATGAGTAGACAATCGACGCACCAATGTCCGGAATGCGGGAGCTGGTATCGGTTAGACAATAGCGATCGCTGCAACAAATGCGGCACGGAGTGCGGTCCGGACCGGCAAGCAGCAGACGAAGGGTATCTCGACACGTACCACAAGCGCCCGCAGCAAAGCAGGCATTGGGATTCGAAAGCAAGAAAGTACCGCTAAAAGGCGCGTAAAATTATGGAACTAGAGACATGTCACGGCTGCGCTTATTTAGAGGGATTCATTACCGAAGATTTTGTTGTTGCGGAATGCGGAGAAAGCGTGTGGGCGGGCGCCCGACACATTAGACTTGGTGATGATATTGCGCGCCCAGCAAGGTGCGGTAGATACGTCGCCCGCGATGCCGAATAATTGGCCGCAAAATAACAAATAGCGCTCTTTGAAATCACAGGAAAAAGAGGCGAAGCACATGCCGCCCGGCGGCGCGATCGAAGCGTCGCCGGGAATGACTTGCGAAGTTATTTCAGCGCCTCGACAATTGCAATTATTGCAGCGACGATTAAAACGCCAATCATTACGAATTGCTGAAATTGTATTCTATCGCGGTTCATTTTTGCAAGCGTGAAATAAGATTGCTCAGCTCCGGATCGTCATTTGAACTAGCGGGCCGTGGTTTTGTTTCGATTTCGTGTCCGCATTGCCCGCAAATGCGGTATCCCTTATTCACCACGGCGCCGCAATGCGCGCAGCGCAGACGCATATCTTTAAGCGCCACAACCAAAGCCCATCCAATAGGTCCAAGAAAAAAACCGAGGAGAAATCCGCTCAGCGCCCGGTTACGGTAAATCTTCCCGAGCGCGTAGCCGACAATCGCCACCGGAAGCCATAAAAAAAATAGTGTCACTTGCCGCCTCCCTTGTTTAATAGAGTGAAGAGATTCTGTATGATTTCGCGCTTTTCTTCCAATTCGCGCTCGTGACGCTCTTTCATCGCATCGATCTGCGCCCGAAGCTGCTTGTTCTCGCGGCGTAGCTCTTTAATTTCCGAATCAAGCTTATCGATATCGCCGCGAGCGTTAATACTTCCAACTCCGGAAATCATCCAATCCATTGAAACGCCATACTCATTGTGGATGTTTGCCAGGACGGAATACTTCGGATATGAAATGCCCTTTTCATATTTATAGATAGATTGATAGCTATCAATGCCAACTTTTTTGGCAAAATCCTTTTGATTCAAATGTGCAATTTCTTTTCGAATATGGCGGAATCTTTCAGCAAAATTATCCATTTTGCAAAAACCCATCTTTTTTAGTTGATTTTTTTGCCAAATAAGTTTATATTGGTAATACGCAACTACCACAAAGCCAAAAAAAAGGGCCGAAAATGGACCGGGCAAAAAAACTCAAGATAGCGCTGGCGTTTTCCGGAACAACTACTACCGCTCTCGCCGAATCTAATGGCGTCAGCCAGGGGCTGATAAGCCAGGCGATCACTAACGCAAGGAAATCAAAGCGCGCTAACCAGATAATCGATACGTTCATTGCCGAGCAGTTCGCAAAACTCAGACTTTCGCTGGCAAGCGAACGCCGGCCTATCAATGGGGCCTGTTCCGTCCCACAACGGGCCGAAACGGGCCGCGTGGATTAATATAGGAATTGCCAATATCTATGTCTCCCAAAAAATTAGACATAAGCCAGCTTGATCTTTTTAAACGGGTGGATGATGAGCCTGGTTCTCTTGATATTGCCAGTAATATCAGGCAAATCGTCACCAGAAGCATCAAGCAGTCCCCGCAATCACGCTGGCACATCGCGGCCTCGATGGCGGAGCTGACCGGCAAAGACATATCCAAGTATACCATAGATTCATGGAGCTGCGAATCAAAGCAATCGCACCGTTTGCCGGCGGAATACGTTCCCGCATTAGTCCGTGCTGTCGGCGATACATCGCTTATCGAATCACTTTGTAGATACTGTCATGGTACATTTGTCCCGGATCAAGATCTGTTACAGCTCGAACTTGGCAAGATACTGGAGCAAGAAACGCGGCTTCAATCGCGAAAAAAGCCTCTTAAAACAATGCTTAAATGCTCGATAACGACTGAGGCGAATTGATGGAAATCTGGCTAAGTGCATTAGAAGCGTCTGAACTTTTAGGTATATCAAAGCGTCATTTACATCGCACGCGCGCTAAATACAAATCTCGATTAGCAAAAGGGCTTGGCGGACAACGCTGGGATTTTGCCCTTGGTTCGTTACCGATTTCTGCGCAATGCAGATATAATCGCGATATCAAAACCGAAACTACCGAGCAAACCGAAGCCGACCCGATTACAGACGCCGAGATATATGCCGCCGCTCCTGAGTACAACAGACGCAAAGCGGACAAATATATGGAACTGATAAAACTCACTGATGGAATGGGCCGTTCCGAGATCGAATCATTTTGCGCTGAATGGAACCGCGTGTATCCCGATTGCAAAACCTCATACAATAGTATTGCCGCCGCGCGAAAGGCTTATCGTGATAGCGGGGTAGCCGCGTTGCTCGGCAGATTAGGATCAAATGCCGGTAACACCAAAATCGATGATCAGGATTTTGAGTACTGGCGAGCGCTCTATTTAAAGGAAGGCGCGCCGGGAGCGGTGTCGTGCTGGAAAAAAGCATTTGGCGCTGCGCTCTTAAGAGACGAAAGTCTCGGCAAACAATCATTTCCATCATACATGTCTTTTCTCCGGCGCCTTGAGCGCGAGACGCCTGCGTCGGCTATTTACATGGCGCGATATGGTGAAGCGGCGTATCGCCGCAAATACGGCTATTATATAAAACGTGATTACTCGGATATACTAGCCGGCGAAATTTGGGTTTCGGATCATGCTCAGGTCGATATCGCGGTCAGCTACATGGTTGGCAAGGACGAGCGCTACGCATTCCCTTGGGTATCTGTTTGGCGCGATTACAAATCCGGCAAGTGGATGGGATGGGACTTGCATATTGAGCCGCCCAAATCGGATCACATTTTCCTCTCGCTGTTTCGCGCCGGCTGCGATTATCCGTTGTGCAGCGGCTTTTATCTGGACAACGGAAAAGATTACCGTCACAAGGATTTTACCGGCGGGCGACGCAAATGCACGGTGTCGGTTTCGCAACGCGACACAATCCCATTGATTCAGCCGCTGCAAATCGAAGTCTGCTGGGCGTGGCCGTACAATCCGCAGTCAAAACCGGTCGAGCGCGATTTTTTGCGCAACAAAAACGATTTTGCAAAACACCTGGTTGGTTATCGTGGCGGCAATGTCGTCGAGCGGCCGGAATCCCTGAATAGTCACATAAAGGCGCGCAAAATTATCCCATTCGACGACTTCTCAAAGATTTTTGATCGATGGGTCGCAAACGTTATCAACCGCGAAATGATTAGCTCGGGGCATCGCAAGGGATATTCTCCCGACCAGATTTACGAAATGGAAGCGCCGACAGCCGCAAAGAATGGCGCTATTAAGCAGGTGTCCCCGGATGCGCTTAAACTGCTTTGCACACACACGGGTCCAAGCCGAAAGATCGGCCGCCGTGGCTACTACGATAGCACGCTTGGCGTCGATTATTTCGACAGCTGGATGATACCTATGCAGGGCAAGACCGTCTACAACCGGACCGACCCGAAGCGCTGTCAGGAATGTTGGATTTTTGACGCTGAAAATCACGCCAGTCTCGGCAAAGCGTATCTGCATCCCGAGACGCCGGCGCTCGCGCGGGATGACCTGTCAAGGTCGAAATTGCGTGACGATATCGCGCTGCTTAGGCGGACAAACAAAGTGATTCGGTCATATGTAAAGAGCGCATATCGCGAAACGCCGGCGGAAGAAACCGTCGCAAATCATGTGGAAGCAGTTCGCGTTCTAAACAAAGCGCGCGGATACGAGCCGGCGGAAATAGAAATCAATGCGCCGCGGCTGGCAACGGAAATGGACCGCGCGATCACACGAGAAGGGAAACGCGCAACGTCAGGAACGGATGACTTTTGCCTGGAAAAATATACGCCTCAAACAAATCACGATGAGCTTGAAAATTTCGACTTTTGGAAAGTTGCGTTATAAATAAAAAGCGCCGGACCGAACTGCCATTCGACCGGCGCCATAGTCTCACCCGAACCCTTGGAGGTTTTTTATGGATTACCGCAAAGAGCTGGATGAGTATATCAAAAAATCCGGCGCGTCTTCGTCATCGATCGCCCGGGCGATATCGATATCGCCCGGAGCATTGAGCGTCTGGATGAAGGGCTCGTACAAGGGCAATGTGGGAGGCCTCAATAAAAAAATACATCAATTCCTGGAAAGGCAAAAACAACGTGTAAAATATGGCTTGGCAACCATGTTTTGCCACACGACCAACGGCAACCGCGTTTTGCAAGTATGCAAAACAGCCCATACCAATCATTCGCTCTGCGTTATAACCAGCGATTCAGGCATGGGTAAGACATTCGGCCTGAAGCAATATGCGCTCGAAAATGATGTCACGATATACATCGAATGCGATCCAACGTATTCGCCCAAGCGGCTGTTCTCGATAATCCGCAAAGAGCTTGGAAGGCCAAGCCGCGGATTACTGGAGGACATCTACTCAGACTGCATCGATGGCCTGCAGGGCAGCGACCGTCTACTCATCATAGACCAAGCGGAATTGTTGAGTACAAAGGCGCTTGAGCTTGTGCGCTGCCTGCATGACAAGACATCCATCGGCGTTGTTCTGGCCGGCATGCCAAAACTTATCGAGAACATCCGCGGCCTAAAATCTGAATTTGCACAGATGTACACACGTATATCAAGCCATTGCCGCCTGAAACCGCTCAATGCGGAAGACATAGAGATGATTGTTAAATCATATCTCCCGGAGGCGACGGCGGATATGGCAAAGGTTTTTGGGCAACATTCCCGACAATGCGGGCGATCGCTCGGACTATTGGTCCAAAACGCTATACGAACATCGCAGGCAAATAATATTGAGCTGTCGCCGGAACTGGTGCGCAGATGCGCACAGGTGATGGAGATATGAGTGTCGTGATATCACTCGCCCGTGCGTTCGGCGGATATCCGACGCTCTCATTTTTCATAGTCATTTGCTGCCTGGCGGCGCTTTTTATCGTTTACATGTGGAATCTGGAACGCAAAACGAAAGACAAAAAATGACGATCGCAAAGAATCAGATTAAAATTATACACGTCCTTGCGAAAAAGCTTGGTATCGATCGCGACATTTACGAAGCGATGCTGGGCGAATTTGGCGCCACGTCCTGCAAGGATTTGACATTCATTGAAGCGACCGAATTTATTCGTCGGCTCAATGACAAAGCGGAAGCGGCGGGGGTGCAGGAACCCCGCCGCAAGCCGTACACGCATCGCGACTATAAGCGCTTTAATGAATTTGCGGGACGCCCGGGATACGCATCCCCCGCGCAGCTGCGAAAAATCGAAGCAATGTGGATGGGCGTCTCATACCAAAAAACACCGAAGGAAAAGCGCGCCGCGCTGAACCATTTCCTTCGGAATAAATACGGAATATCGCGGTTGGAGTGGATTACGGTTAGCGATGTTGCAAAAATAATCCGCACGATCGCGGCAATGAAAAAGTGAGGATACTATGACCGGTCAAATACAGTCTCAGGAAATCAGCTTAATTGAAAACATTTTTTGCGAGCACAAGCAGGGAGTATACGTTGACATTTTTTACAATCCGGATACTCAGGGTTTAAAAGTCAGCCCCTCGGATACTGCTGGTATTGACGGTTCGATCGATCTGCTAAACATTCTGATCAATACCATATCCAAAAAAGAGCCTGTTGATATTACCGAACTACCGGACGGGTGGGAATGGGGCGATGGGTTTAATGTGTCGGTCGCAGCTTACTATCATCCAGACCTAAAGAGGCTGTCAATACACTACGTAAATATCACGCGTCAAGGATCGCTGGATCTGCTAAAATTGGCAGTAGCACACTTGGAGAAAGAAAGGGAAGGCCAACTATGTCAGGCGTAAACGTCCCTGAAGGGTATATGCGCGATGCGCAAGACCGTCTCATACCAGTCGAGCAGGTAAAAGAGATCGATCGCACGCGCGACGAAGTTGTCCGCGAAATCTACCAGATAGCGCAATCGACATCAGAGATTTTGCGAGCACGCAAAAAGAAAATGGTCGAAACGTTTGAAGCGTTCATCGACCTCAGCGCCGAAAAGTACGAAGTGAAATTCGGCGGCAAGAAGGGCAACATCACGTTGATTTCGTATGATGGCGAATACAAAATTATTCGTGCTGTTTCCGACTATAGAATATTCGATGAGCGCCTGCAGTTTGCAAAGCAGCTCATCGACGAATGCGTTACTGAATGGTCAAAAGATTCAAATCCCAAAATTAAAAGCCTTATTAATGACGCTTTTCAGGTCGATAAACAGGGCAGAATAAACACCGATCGCATTCTGGGTCTCCGAAAAATCGACATCGACGACCCGCAATGGCTCAAAGCAATGGATGCCATCGTCGAAAGCCTTCAGGTGATCGGGAGCAAGCAGTATCTGCGCATTTACAAAAAAAAGGAAGACGGCAGCTACGAGCAGGTCCCGCTCGATTTGGCTGCGATTTAGTAATTATTGGCTGGCGGTGGTTCGATTCCACGGGTTGCGCTAATTTCTGAAATAAACCGACCCGGGCGCGCAGCCTCTCCTGGTGAGAGCCAGCCTTTTTAAGAAAGGGAATAGCAATGGATAATTACAAAGAGCAGCTCGAAAAAGACATTGAGTCAATTAATGCCGAAGAAACTTTGGAAGACGCCTGCAATTTTGAGCGAGCGCTAATAAAAAACAGGGAATTGCGAGCAAGAAGTTTTTTGGCAAAGGCTCCAAATGGCGAGGTGAAGGCGCACTTGATGCTTGCGGTACGGCACCTTGAAGACGCCCGCATGCGTCTCGGAAAGGCGATTCAATACTCCGGAGACGGAGTATCTTGCTACGTCAAAAAAATGCCCCAAAGAATAGAACCGACACCACTCTCCACAGATTCAAGTTCGCAAAAAGAAACCTGCGGTCACAGCGACATTACGAAAACCAATCAAGAGCATTTATCTGTTGGACAAAGGATAAAACTCGCGCGCAAACAGCGTGGGGTAGGCCAGGATGCAATTGCTAAGGAACTCGGTTTATCGAATAATTCGCAGGTTTCAAAATATGAGCGCGGCGAGTCCACGCTTCCGCTAGAGAACGCAGTCAAAATAATAAAATTGCTTAACGTAGACACACAGTGGCTGCTTACTGGAAGGCCAAGTAGTGCGTCAGTACAGTCTCAGATTGTGCATGAGCTAAAAAGTATGCTGTTCTGGCTTGAAGGAGTTGATCATGATTAATCCGGAAGATGTTATCGATTTGGCATCCCGCATTATGACGCAAAAGCACGGTGAAAAAATACGATCCCGTCAAATAAAAGCTGCTATAGAAGCGATTGTAATTCATGTAAACATGGATCCTATGGATGGCATTGAACAGCAACGGCACCGAGGTTTCGCGGAAAAGTATGGCGGCATTATCAATGATCCTGCGTGGTTGCTAAAAAAGTTTTTTGATTCTAAGGGTATCACTATTATGGACAACGAGCTTGAAGAGTTTCGATTTACACTTGAAAGGCTTATCCCGTTGCCCCCGTGCCAAGATTGTGGTGAAGATGGCTGTAACAGAATAGAGACAGTTGGTACTACAAAGTGTTTTCATTCAAGTACACCTGTATTCAAAGGTCTCATCGGGAAAAGAATCCCCGATCAAAGCGACATAACTAAAACCAATCAAGAGCATTTATCTTTTGGACAAAGGATAAGGCTTGCGCGCGAACAGCTTGGGCTAAATCAGTATGAAATTGCTGTGGCTTGTGGGTTGGCGCGCAATACGGCGGTTTCAAAATATGAGCTTGGGCAGGCCGAGCCGACACTAGAAAACTTGGTGAAAATAATAAAATTCCTCAACGTAGACGCACAGTGGCTGCTTACTGGAAGGCCATTACAGGGAAAAGGTGTTTAAATGGATGCTTATGTAATTATAGATCTTGGAAGCTGCATTGTTCACCGTAAGTTTAACGGCGATTTTATTCTTCCCAATCTACGGCCAACGATAGTGCATTACGATCAAGATCAAGCTGAAAACGAACTGGTCAGGCTTTCAAAAGCTCATCCTGGTATCGAGTTTGTGCTATTTAAAGCTATTGCAAAAACAAAGCATTGTATGCCGCCTCATGACTCCGAATGTGTTATTGATGACGAATTGCCATTTTAAACAGGAGACAATATGCTTAACGCATTAATCTTTTCATTAATCTTAGATGTCGGCTTTCAACCGGAAGATCAGACGATATTGCTGGATAATATGGAATCATTCGCATACATTCACGATAAATCAGCATTTTGCTCAATTAGACCGCGTGCTGAATTCAAAGAGGTTTATTTGGAAGGCGATGTCTTAACGCAAGCGACAAAATCTCGAGGTTGTGCATGGTTTGCGCCATACCAGATGACGTATTCATTCGAGATAGGATTTGTTCACAAAATCATTGGGGTAGGGTTTAGCCATTCGTGTTCTCATTCTGTTACATGTAGCCCCGCCCGCCAAACAGACGACTTTATCACAATGGATGCATTAAATACAAAAATATTTGCACGCTTTAAATTTTCAACGGCAACGCAATGAATCACATAAGCAAATACACAATTGGCGGATTTCCGCAATCCGAAGCGTGGGAAATGACGCCCGCGCGATACAAAGAGTTCGGAGAAATCTGTGTGCTATTATGCAGCGCGAAAGTGCAGGATCGCCGGCGTGGTAATTCTAGATATTACGATTTTCGACGATATTTTATGAAACAATTCTGGGATGAGCTAATATCGTGTTTGGATATATACCGCATGCATCGGGGACACAAGCCGATTTCAGATATTGTCGCGGAAATAGACCGTGAATTTAAATGCTGGAATCCAAGCGAAAGCATCCCAAGCTCAATCGATCTTCCTCCAGTAGAAAAGCTTAAGCTTGAAGAACGTAAACTTGATCCAAAAGAATTTAAGTACGCCGAACAGTTGAGTCTTTTTTGATGACTGACCGTAAACCAAAAATCATCAGATTGAAATGCTCTAATAGGCATAAAAAAGTAGTCTGGGAAGTCGATTTGTCATTGTCTAAAGAGGCCCGCGAGCAGCTTTCAAAATGCCCATGCGGAAGGAAAGGAATAAAAATAAAATGACCGAAGAACAGTGGGAAAAATTGTTTGTAAATCATTGCTGGCTTGAGGCCGAAACAGATTTAATAATTGATGGGTATCGGATTACTCTTATTACCTTTACATATCGCGATCTCCAATTGGCTGTCAGGGTTTATGTAGACAGAAAAATTGTCGCTAAATGGATTATGGATGATTGCGAGATCCGACAAAAATTTTTCTGCAAACACGAGAAATATATGTGTGCGAAAAAGGAGCGCGACCTTAGCAAAAAACGTGGTTACCCAAAAAAACTTCGCGATATGGCGAATGCAAAATTTTTCTTTTACACACCATATTGGACAAGTTTAAAGGCTATGAAACGGCATTTTATTGCCAATTGTACGTCAATTGAAATGGCCTAAAAATGAGCGCAGATCTGGAATATTTTGAATATAGGAAAAGGATTATGGACCTTTTTTCCAAGCTTGGAAAAAAAATTAAATGCCGCGCTTGCGGCGAATACATATGGATGTTGCCGACAAAAAACGGTCGGGCGCTACCGGTGAATGACGACGGCGTTGTTCACTTTTCAACATGTCCTTATTCAGTGGTTCTCAAACATGATTGATATTACCGAAATTTCAAAAGAGTTGTCGATCGATGATCTGCCGTTAAGCGTGCGCGATGTAGCTGCGCGATGCTCGGTACTTGATGCGGTGACTCTGATGCATAATTTGCCAGGTCTCCATCTTTTTATACCAGTATCTACAGGTAAGCAAATAGTGCGGAAGATTATCAAAAATGAACTCGACTTCGAGAATCATTCCAATGCATCTTCCCTCGCTACTCGTTTAGGAATAGATAGGTCGAAGCTGTTATCACTGGCGAAAAAGATAAAAAAAGATGATTTATGCACTCAAGACATACAGATGCCCAATGAATACATGCGCGAGGTAGAAGATAGGTGCGGCCGCGATCTGGCGCTCCGCCTTTTAACCAAAATGCCTGCGCCATGCAAGGTGTACATTCCGACCGGGGGAGCATTTTTGATAAAGCGCAAATACATTGAGCGCGCATTCAATGGTTCAAACACGATAGCGCTATCAGCTCAGCTGCATGTAAGCGAGTATTGGGTGCGCGGCATCATCCGGCAGATGTATTCCGAAAAACACGAACAACTAGATCTATTTGGGGTTCATGATGGCTAATACAAGCGATTTGAGGGCATCATATGAAGGCGCTATACGGATGATTTCAGCGCTGCCGCGAGGCAAACGTGACCAGGCGCTGCGTGATCTCGCCGCGGTTGCCGGCGTAAGCAGGGCGACAACATATCGTTGGATGTCGCAATTTACTCGGCAAAACAATTTAAAAACGGTTTATTCGGAAGCGATGGCGTATCGACGACGCAAATACATTCACCCGCGGTGGAAAAAGATCCTTGAGGCCCTTGAATCGGGTTTGTCCATTAAGGAAACGTGTAGCGCGCTTAAGGTGAGCTATTCAACCGTTAAAAGAGCTATAAAAAACAAAAGTAAGTTTGTCGCAATCTAAACACACATTCAGCAATATTCCCACTTTTTCATGTCCCACTTTATCATGTCCCACATTTAACACAATGCTTGCTTAACTGGTTTAGTATAAATGCCTTGCACAACATTTATTGATGTCCCGCTTTATGTCCCACTTTTTCAATAAAAAGTGGGACCTTTTTTAAAGCCTAACATTTTTAAAATTCTTTTTAAATTTGCTTTAAACGCTAATTAAGAAGGTATTTCGATGACTATTTTTTGCACGAAAATAGATGTGTAAACGGTAGTTTTCCGGCAGTTTCGGCAGTTTTGCACCAAACCGTTAAAATGGCTCAGATCGCCCGCAAACCCGCATGGTTGAGCCAATTTTTCATTTTATTTTATGTCTCACTTAGCACTAAACTACCTGAAAAGCTATACCGACGCTGTGTCATATCGACGGGCTTTCGCCCAGCGGCGCATGCCGGATATGCGTAGTTGAAGTGGAAGGACAACGGGGCTTGACGCCGAGTTGCTCTTTTCCGGTCGCCGAGGGCATGAAAATACAGACTCATTCTCCGCGCGCTATCAGAGCCCGCAAAACGATCGTAGAGCTGCTTCTGGCGGATCACCCGGATGATTGCCTGTACTGCTCGCGCAACGGCAACTGCCAGCTTCAGAGCCTTGCGAACGATCTTGGCATTCGTCAGCGTCGGTTTGTCGGACAGCGTACGCGCATGACGCTCGATCCTAGCAGCCCGTCTCTTATCCGGGACCCCGAAAAATGCATTCTTTGCGGCAAATGCGTTCGCGTCTGTGAAGAGGTGCAAGGCGTTTCGGCTATTGATTTCGTGAATCGCGGCAGCACGACAAGTGTGGGAACGGCATTCGAGCGCGGTCTCAATCTTTCCAGCTGTATCAATTGCGGACAATGTATTTTGGCATGTCCGACCGGCGCGCTCACCGAGCAGCCGCATATGAAAAAGGTCATGGAAGCGCTTGCAGATCCCGACAAAGTCGTGATCGTGCAGCACGCTCCCGCGATCTCGGTAACGCTTGGGGAAGCTTTCAATTGCAAGCCCGGCGCGGATGTCGACGGCAAAATGGTGGCCGCGCTGCGTCGACTCGGCTTTGAGCGTGTATTCGATACGAGTTTTGCCGCCGACCTGACTATCATGGAAGAAACCTCCGAGTTGGTCGATCGTGTGACCAATAAAGGCGTTTTGCCCATGATGACCAGTTGCTCGCCTGGCTGGATTAAATTTGTCGAGCAATTTTATCCGGATTTTATTCCAAATTTATCGACATGCAAAAGCCCGCAGCAGATGATGGGGGCGGTGGTAAAGAGCTGGTACGCCCAGCGTGAGGGCATCGATCCCAAAAAGATTTTTAGCGTTAGTATCATGCCCTGCACCGCTAAAAAATTCGAAGCGCAACGGCCTGAAATGGGGCGCGACGGATTCGCCGATATCGATGCGGTGCTGACAACGCGCGAATTGGCTCAGCTAATAAGGATGCGC
>CAZOVB010000047.1:0-334 GCA_964583095.1 uncultured Planctomycetaceae bacterium | reverse complement strand
GGACTGGATATGGCGGCGCTGAAACCCGATACCGCCGACAGCCCGCTTGGCGAACGAACCACGGCGGGCAAGCTGTTCGGGGCCAGCGGCGGCGTTATGGAAGCGGCGGTGCGCACGGCTCATTTCATGATCACCGGCAAGGAGCTGGCCGATCTCAGGCTTCAGCCTTTGCGCGGCATCGAAGGAGTCAAGCATGCCATGGTGAACGTTGGCGAACTTAGCGTAGGAGTAGCGGTAGCTCACGGACTTCAGAATGCCCGAAAAGTGCTGGATGAAATCAAAGCGGGGCGCAATGATATCCATTTTCTGGAAGTGATGACCTGTCCTGGGGGTT
>CAZOVB010000046.1:0-34654 GCA_964583095.1 uncultured Planctomycetaceae bacterium | reverse complement strand
CGCCATCTGACTCCAAGCACTGGCCGCCCTGTGCTACGAGCTTCGAGACGAGTTCCTTGAAGATTTCGCGGTCGGTTTTTCCGTTTGTGATAATCACAACATCTTCTCCGCTATCGTTTCCCACTCGCGCTCGGTTTCGGCTTTCTCGAGCTGACCAAACACCGCGCGCTCACACCCGGATTCCTCGACCGCAGCACAAAGCGCATCGTACTTGTCGATAAGAGCTTCGTGCTTAGCTCTAAGGGCGTCGCGGTCGGCTTCCATGTCAATGGCGTGGTGCGCTAAGCCCAGAACATCGTCTGTCGTCATCCTCGCGACGTGTTGTTGGCTCGGAACCGGGCATTTGTACACGACCGTTTTTAGAGCGAGGGGGTTTGCGTTGACTCGTTTGTTGCGCTCGATGATTATCTTGCGAAACTCATCGTTCAGGTTTGCTCTGCCCATGCGTCCTCCAGCTTAATATCGAGTCCATCACGTCCTGAAACAGCCCGGTGATATCAACCTCGTGGTCGCTCAGGATGTTGTCGAGTGCTTCTGTGAGTTCTGCCATGTTCAATCCTCCAGTATTAGCCGACCCTCTTTAGCCCACCCATCGAGCATGTCGGCGATTTGATCAAACGTCGCCCCTGCGTCGTTTTCTATGGTTAGTTCACAGATGACGCGGTTGTTTAGTTTCAGCTCATCTCTAAGCGAACGCGGCAGGCTGGGGCTATCAAAAAGCTGTACTAATTCACCGTTGGTACGACTTCGTCGTCCGTACGTTTTGTACTCGCGGTTCCAGTCGAGATCCAGCGTGTGACACAAGACGCCCAAACAACAGAACTGCTGTTCCGCTGGAATAGCAGTTCGTTCGGGGGGTTTTTGAGGGGTGACCAGCGACTTGCGGCCTTGAGCGTAGCGCTTAGATCTTAGAGCTTTGAGCCAAGCTTCGAAGTCTTTTCGTTTCATGTGCACTCCTTTTTGGGTTGCCTATGCTTGCAGTCCCAATCAAAAATCAGGGCGTATGGTGGGTTTACACGGTGTCAAGCAACTGTTTTTGCCCGCTGTAGTTGGTTGTAAACAGTAGCGGCTGGTTGCTGGGACTGGGAAAAAATCCGCCGCAGTTTTTGGTGCTGTGGCGGATTTGGCAGTTGCCAATAGTGAGCAATCACGTGTGAATGTTGGCTGTAAGTAATGGTGACTGTTGAAGCGACTGTTGATGTTGGTTTTTATTGGCGTGGTTTAGCTGCAAAGTAGTTGCACGTTAACTATTAACGGTAGGCTGTACTAGTTAGTACTAGTTGGTATGCAACTAAGCGCGACTATCGGCGTTAAGTGCTGTTGGTAGTTGTTAGTTAACATCGTCTGGTGTAGCTATAGTTACTATCGGTTGGTTCTAGTTGCGCTTCTAACGGCGACTATTAGAAAAGGTTGCTACTGGTGGGCGTTGGTTGGTATCGACTAATGGTGGGTAGTAGCGAGAGATGCTAAGTAACGGCGACTGTAAGTCGGTGGGGGTATTGATAAGTAACTAAACCAAACGCTAACTATAACGGCTTAAATGGAGGGAATTTTTTCGGCTACGGGTTCACGTTTGTGTTTTGATTAGCAACACTTTTTTTTATATGTGTTGTAGCAAGTGGTGAAAAAACTCTGCGGTCACTATTTTTTATATATATACATTTACTTAATTTTATTTTTTTATATTTTATTTCTCAACGCAAGTTGGTCTACAGGTATAAAACACTAGTTGTTGAGCTAAGGCCTATTTGGGGTACCAATCATCAATGCCTTATGAAACCCCGAACGGAATCACTTAGGGGCGAATTTTTGGTTTTGAATCATTATCTAGTGAAGTTATCCACAGGCTGCTAACTAATCTCGATTATGAGGTGTTTTAGCAGTCCCAGCGCTCAGTTACCTAGCTTTGAACTTAGTACTAAGAGCAAAGGGGTAAGGGCGATGACGGAAGGGGTAGTAGCGATTGCTGATATGCCGCGCGGGTCTGGAATGCGCCAGACGTGTGTTGAGCGGCTTGAAGGTATGGTTCCTGCTGAAGGAACGGTGAAGGCGGCCCATGTTAAACGGACTTTGGACTTAGAGCTTGGGGCTAAGCTCTCGCGCGAAGACATGAGGGTCATGGTCGCGGACGCCGGGTTTCATATGATCGTTAAGGGTAACCAGTGGCACATTTCTCGGAAGCCCGAGATTTATACTGATCCTGAAATTAGGGAAGTTCCGATCGAGGGCATCCTCAATAAGTTTTTGGAGGAAGAGCTGACGATCCACGTTCGGTTGTCGAAGAAGGAGCTTTATCGTAGGTTTCGGGAGCGGTACAACCTAGGCAACAGTCCGACAGGCCGCTATCTGTCGTTGCGCGTAGACCAGCACAAGTTTAAGGAAGTCTCGGTTAGGTCGGGGCGAAGCACGGTGCCGGCATGGATGCTTCACGAATACGCGGAGTGTATCGCTGGGGCTCGGCGGGTTCCGAAGCGTGTGACGCCGAGAGAACAGGGTATGACTACTCCGGAGCTACTTAATTTTTACCTTGGGGAGAAATTGCGGAAAAACCCAGATTTGTCGTTAACGAAGAAAGAGCTGTTTTCTGGGTTTAGAGACACATACAAGCTTGCAGGGCTTTCCAACGCAGTGTTGGGGAAGATGGTCAACAAGAACTGGTTTGAGGACACGTGGGCGAAGTACGAAGGTAAGTCGATTCGTGCCTTCAAATTCCGTGGCCCGGACCGTTCGATATTTCCGTCATAACCTCGAACTCCGTGTTTGTAGTCTCGAGAGGATCTGTGGGGCGCCTAGGGGTCGAGTTGGCGATAACCGAGGGGTACAGGGCGGTAACGAGGGAGATCTAGCGAGAGGGGCTGTGATGGCGTCTGAGAGGGTGATATACCGAAGACGGCAAAAAGAAACCCCCGACACCGAAGTGCCGGGGGCTCGAGTTACCTCTTGTCGTGTGGAGTGACTGCCATGACGAATATCAGCAGCGCGATGAACAGCAGTGCTGTAATCACAGCGTGACGTACCGCATCAGTTCCGGGTTGTCGGTCAGCAGACCGGCGATGTGATGGTCAAGCGACTTGAGGGCCTGCTTGATCACATGTACATCACCAGCCATGTGCTCGATCCGGTAGTTCTTGATGAACTGGATGCGGTTGTTGAGAGCCTTGGTGACCGCACCGACGACCAACCCTTTCTGATTGCCGGGGAGGTATTCGTAACCACCACGCCCGGTGTACGTGACGAAGAACTCTTGCAGTTCGTTGCTGATGGTTGCGATGCGTTCAGCTTGGCGGCGCTCAGCTTTTTGCTCTGCGGCGATTCGTTCTTCGTCGCTTTCACCAAGGGCTTCGGACAAAGCACTGGCACCGAGGTTGAAGCGATCAACCCGGTTGGGGTTGGGCCGAGACTTGTACGTGATCGTACCTGCCCAGCTGTCAACACCTGCACGGAATGCGTCGGGCATTTGGTAGCGCTGCATGACCCGGCTGGCGAAGTCCTCAGCGACGTACCGAAGCGCTTGGAACTGTTCCATGGTCGTCGGAGTGTCGTTGTTGGCACTACCGTCGAAGGACAGTTCGTCGCGGTGTTCTGCCTGTGCGGCGTCACGCACTGCCTGAAACGCGTCGATACCACCGTTTTCAGCGGCTTTGCGCTCGTCGTAGATGAACTTGGCGGCGAGGTTGACACACGCGGAGTTGATGGTGCCGAGGATCGGCTGGTAGACGTATGTGGCGCTGTCGTGGTCGTCGACAAAGTCGATGTATTCCATGGCGGCGTCGATGGGATCGCAGATAGTCAGCGTTGTGCTCATTTGAATCTCCTTCGTAATCTAAAAGCAGCCCCGACCAGTGCGGCCGGGGCTATGTGAGTGAGTGCTTACTTCAGTGCGTCGGCGATGGGGTCGTAGTCGTTGAGTTCGACGGGACGATCCACGATGACCGACAGCACTTTGCTGCGGGTGAAGAACGCGACGGCGTTGACTCGTTCACCCGTGTCGTAACGGACCAGCACCCCACGACCAGCGATGACCTTCGGCGGCTTTGCGTCCGGGTCGTGCTGGCGTGCCTCGAGGTACTCGTTCAAAGCGGCACGCTGGTCGTCCGTGAGGATGGACTGCGTGAGGTCGAGCTTCCCGAACTTGTTCGACACCGATGCGAACCACCGACCGTCGGACTTGTATGTGATCTCACCGGACCAGTCGACACGAGTGCCGGGCGACGGCTCAAAGCGACCGTACGCGGTGTCGGTGGCGCGGTTGATACCGAGAGTGCCGATGTTGCGGTCGACGTTGAACTGAGTGACTACGTTTTCTGCGGTTGCGGACATTGCGGATATCTCCTTACTTGCGAAAGACAGGTGAAACGTTGAGGCCGAGCGTGGAGCGTTCCATCGCACGGAGTTCAAAGGCCCAACACGGGGCGTTACGCCCAAGGTCATCGACGAGTCTGTGGGCCTTGATCGCAGCCTCGTCGATGTCGGAATTAAACCGAGCGTGGATGATGTCGGCGGTCTCGCGGCTGAGCCGGCGCCACCGACGGTCGTAGTGCATGCAGGGTTCGTGGGAGCGGTCGACGTTCCGAAGCATGCGAATCGGTACGTCGTCGTAAGCGGACACGTCTTTGCTCACAGGTGCCGAACAAAGCTCGAAGACCAGAGTTTCACTGGGCATGGCTAAAACTCCTCTGTTAACTGTTGGCAACCATTGCCAACTAAGCACTCTGTCCCCCAAGCGCGAAGCGCAAAGCCCAACGCTCTTTGCTCTCCGCCCTTGGTTCACAGCACAAAGCTCAAAGCCCCCGGCACCTCGTGTCGGGGGCTAAGGGCTTAGATCTCAGCGGCGTAGATGGACTTGGCGCCTTCGAGCCACGACTCCACGCGCTCACGACGACGCTCTGCTGCGTCCACCATGTCCATGTGGTAGAGCCAGCCGCTTTCGTCGTTGTCGCCTATGAGCGCCATCTCAGCGTCGATGGAGGAAAACTCGGCGTCTTCCTTGAACCTCTGCACGAGTTCTTCGGCACGAGCGATGCGCTCGATGTGGCTCCACCGACGGTGAGTAGGATTGATGTAGGTGATGGTGACGTTGGTCATGTCTAGGTCTCCTTAGCCTTGGGCGGTGATGATCTGCTCGCGCGTCCAACCACGAGCGACGAGGGCCTGCTGCAATTCAAAAGTCGCGTCGACGTAGTGAGTCCAGAGTTCGTCGTCCTTCTCGTCTTCAGTGGTTAAAAGAAACTCGGCGAGACGATTAGCTCTGAGCTGGGCGACCAGTTCTTCGTCGGTGAGGTTTGCGGTGACGTACATGCCAGCCATGGGTGAATCTCCTTACTTGGTGGTTGCGACGGCGATGCCGTTGACGTAGATGACGCCGTCGTGCTTGGTGGCTTTGGCGCGCGGTGTAACGAAGACGCAGAGGGCGAAGCCAGCGATGACGCCGAGGATGAACGTGATGAGCATTGGTGAATCTCCTTGCTGAGGTGAATGAACACCTCGTCCCTCAAGCGCGCAGCGCAAAGCTCTAAGCGCTAGGCGCAAAGGGCGAAGACCCCCCGGCGGGGTTCACGGGGCCCAGTCGTCGGGGGTCGGGCTTCGGTTTTTCGGTTGGCGCGAGTCGAATCCGGTTCGAGGGGCTGTGGAAATAGGGGATGGGTGGAATCGCGGCGGATTTTTTATTTTGAAAATCCGAAAATTTTCAAACAGTCCCAGTTGTTATTTGCTTTCATTTCTCGCTATGAGCGAGCTGTCCACTATTTCCGCAGACGAGCGTACGCATGCGGTTGTTTGGGACACCCTGTCGCCGCGCGAGCAAACCTACGTAGAGTCCCGCATTCGAGGCTCATTGCCCGTAGCCGCAGCACGAGTCGCGGGGTACGCAAACCCAGACACAAAGTCCAAAGATCTAGAAGCGCACCCCGGTGTGCGTGTCTGCATCGAGGCGGGAACGCGTGCGTTTTACAAACGGCTTCAAGTCACGCGTGACACCGTGACGGAAATGCTGTTCGAAGCGCGTGATATGGCCGTGTCCGCAACTGAAATCACGGGGGTGGCAAGAGAGCTGGGCAAGCTGCACGGCCTGTACGCGCCCACGCAGACCGAAAAGAAAGTGGATATCTCAGTCCACAAAGAAAACATCTCGCGTGCATCCGACCAAGAGCTGCTCGAGCTGGTCGGTCAAGACATCGAGGTGCTCGATTTTGAGGTCGTAGAAGAGCCAGCCGGAAGCGATGAGCAGACCGACTGATCAATGCACGTTCGTCGGCTGTCGTGAGGAAGTCGTCTCGGGCACAGACCTTTGCCCGAAGCACTTGTATGTTAGGAGCGACAACTCAGAAGGCGATGAAGCACGCTTAGTCGAAAACGCACGCAAAGAATTCGCCCACAGAGAGCTTGCTCGGCGGCGGCTGCTGCCTTTTGTGCAGCGAATCAAGCCTGATTACATGGCCGGCTGGTTCCATATCGACCTTGCGGCTCGTCTGGAGCGCTTTATCAAGCGCGTTGAGAACCGTGAATCGCCCCGAATGGCGATTTCGGTACCTCCCCGCCACGGCAAGACAGAACTGGCCTCTAAAGGCGGTATCGCGTGGGCTTTGGGCCGTAACCCGAAGTTCAAAATCATCAGCGCGACGCACTCAGACAAGCTCGCGATGGACAACTCACGCGATGTGCTCGATTACATCAACGATCCGCACTACACCACGGTGTTTCCGGGCTTAGAGCTAAAGCGGGACTCCAAAGGGGCGTCGGGGTGGCGCACAACGTCGGGTGGATCATACAAACCGGTCGGTGTTGGGGCCGGTATTGCGGGTTATGGGGCCGATATCCTCGTTATTGACGACCCGCACCGCGACAAAGACGCCTATTCGGCCACCGTTCGCCAGAATATTTACCGTTGGTACAAGTCTTCGGCCCGCACACGCCTTATGCCGGGCGGTGGACAGCTTCTGATTGCCACTCGATGGGTGCTTGATGACCTCATCGGGGTGGTTTTGGACGAAGAAGGGCTCGTTGAGGAAGGCGGGCTGTGGGAAGAGGTCAGATATCCGGCCATTGCGGAGGAAAATGAGTACCGCATGCCCTCAGGAATCGTGGTTCGGGGCTACATTTCCAATGAGGACAAGGAAAAGGCCACACTTCTACGGAAAAAAGGCGAATCGCTGGACGCTAGGCGCTATCCGAAGAGCCTGCTTGAGCCCAATATGCAGGATCCGGTGGTCTGGCAGGCGCTGTACCAGCAGAATCCGACCGCAGGTGACGCCGCCCTGTTCGTTGAGGAGTCGGTCCAGAAGTGCAAACTTCGCGATATCCCGGAAAACACGATCAATTACACCACTTGGGACTTGGCCATCGGCCAGACCCAGCGCAATGACTACACTGTCGGCGTCACAGTGGGCATTGACGAGCACCAGAACATCTGGTTGCGGCACATTGACCGGGGCCGCTACGACGCATACGACATCGTTGAGCACATTCTCGACGCGTTTGTGCGGTTCAACGAGGACTTGATCGGCATCGAGAAGAACCAGCTCGAGATCGCCATCCGCCCGCACCTTGAAAAGCGCATCGACGAGCGTGAAATCAACCCCAACATCACCGACTTGCCCCACGGTAACAAGGACAAAGTGACTCGGGCGCGCCCGATCCAAGCCCGATGCCGTCAGGGCAAGGTCTTTGTGCCGACGGATGCCTCGTGGTACGACGTGTTCATCAAAGAGCTGATCGAATTTCCCGCCGGCCGCAACGATGACATGGTCGACGCTCTGGCGTGGATCGGCCAGATGCTCGACAACATGGACCATTACCGCAAGCGCGCTGAAAAACGCACTGAAGATCGCCCCGGTATGTTCAACGGGCGTCGAAACAAGCGCCGCCAGCGGGCGAAAAACCGCGCCGGTGCGGGCCACATGGCGGCCTAGTGGCAGTCCCTGATCGTAGTTGATTACCTTTAGCAGTTATGAGCGAACTAGCTGAAGCCGCCGCGCACCGCAACTGGACGGAATTTACCCGTTGCTACAACGGCGCGCACGACCAGTACGTCGACGATGCCGACCGGTTTCAGCGGTTCTATATCGGCAAGCAGTGGTCCGATGCTGACCTTGCGAAGCTCGCTGAGAGCAAGCGCCCTGCCCTGACGATCAACATTTCCAAGAAGGTGATCAACGCCATTCTTGGGCAACACACCAAATCCCGTGCCGACATAATCACCAAGCCCCGGCACAAAGCTTCGCCTCTCCAAGCTCTGCTTATGCGTAAGCAGATCTCTCAGATCCTCGACGCCAACCGGTACCTCGACAAAGAACAAACCGTCGTAAGCGACGGCATTATCATGGACCGGGGATTTTTGGACTGCCGGCTGTCGTTCGAGAACAACGTGCTCGGCGAGGTAGAGATCACCACCGTCGACCCGCGAGACGTCGTACTTGACCCCGAGGCCAAGGAGGAAGATCCAGACACTTGGACCCAAGTTCAAAGAATCAGGTGGATGAGCCTTGATGACATCGAGGTTGAGTTTGGTGCTGAGGTCAAGGCCAAGCTCGAAGGGTACGTTGATGCCAACGGCATGACCGGGTACGGCTCCGCGTCTATCCGTTTCGGTAACGAGGACGTGGACTCGAACCACGACAGTGATTACAGCGGCGTGGCGGACCCGGAAGAGCGTAAGCGCATTCGCACCGTTCGTGTGATCGACCGCCAGTACCGCCGGATGGGCCGGGTGCGCCAGTACGTCGACCGCTTCACCGGCGAGACGTCGGATATCCCGGACGACACTCCGGACGACCGCGCGGCGAAAATCGCTCAGATGAACGGGCTGCAGATACGGACAGTGCTCAAGCGACGCATCCGCTGGACCGTGTCCTGTGACGGCGTCACCGCGTTCGACGACTGGAGCCCGTACGACCACTTCACGATTATCCCCTACTTCCCGTATTTCACCCGAGGCAAGCCTACCGGCGTGATGCGGGACATGGTCGACCCACAGGAACAGCTCAACAAGACCGAGAGTCAGAACCTCCACATCATCAACACCACGGCCAACTCCGGGTGGAACGTGGAGGAAGGCTCTCTTGTCAACATGGAGGCGGAAGACCTCGAAGAACGAGGCGCTCAGACCGGGCTCGTCGTCACATACAAGCGCGGCCGTGAGAAGCCGGAGAAGATTCAACCCAACTCCGTGCCGTCCGGCATTGAGAACGCCAGCCAGAAGGCGTACCACTACATCACTGACATCCCCGGCGTGTCTGCGCTGGTGGGGTCGCTGCCGGATCGGGAGATCTCAGGCGTTGCTATCGACAATGCGGCCAAGTCCAGCCTCATGTCCATGCAGCCGGTCTTCACGAGCCTTGACCGGACCCGGTTCTATCTGGCTAGGCAGATCATCTCGTGCGTCCAGAAGTTTTACACGGAACCGCGCGTCGTTCGTGCGACGAACTATCAGGCGCCGGAGCAGCCGGTCGAAGAATTCGACATCAACACTGAGCTGCTGAACAACATCAGCTTGGGCGAGTACGACATCGTCGTCTCCAGCGCTCCGGCGCGTGACACGTTCGAAGAGACTCAGTTCGCCGAAGCCATGCAGCTGCGTGAGGCCGGCGTCATGGTGCCCGACTACCGCGTGATTCAGTACTCCAATCTGGAGGGCAAGGAGGAAGTCGCTGAAGAGGTGAAACGCCTGTCCGGTCTTGCCGAACCTACGCAGCAAGAGCAGCAGATGGCCCAGCAGCAGTTCGAGATGGAGGTTGCTCGTATGCAGGCCGAGGTCGGTGAGCTACAGGCCAAGTCTGCGAAGCTCCAAGCCGAAGCTCAACTCGCGGTGGCCAAAGCTCGGGCCGAAGGGGACTCGATCACGATCGACCAGTTCGAAGCGCAGACGCAACACATGCGCGAAATGCTGCGCATTGAGTCTACGTTACGACAGAAGGAAGCCGACCTGCAAAACAAACTTCAACTTGCCGAACTTCACAGTTCTAAGAAAGAAGGGCTGACTCGATATACCACGATGATGAAGTCCATGGACCAAGCACAAAGTAACGCGACCCAACTCGCTGTCGCGCAGCAGCGTCCCCAATCGCAGCAGGGCGCGAAAGCCCGCAAGGAGAACGATTAATGGCACTTGAAGACCCGATTGAACTAGAAAACCAAGGCGTGGATGACGATGACGATAATTTTGAGCCGTCAGCGGCGGACCGAGGGGATTTTCTCGAAGGTGAAGAAGACAACGCTACTGATTCTGGCGCTGGCGATGATACTGGTAGCGACGAAACTGGCGCAGGTGATACCGCCGAGGGAGACTCAGAAGCCGGAGGTGAGGGCTCAGAGCTAAGTTCTAAGGGCGACGGCGGCGAGAGCGGCGACGGCGGCGAGAGCGACGACGGCGAGAGCAACGAAACCCCGGAAGGCGCGCCCGACGACTCGGAAGGCGAGGAAGGCGACGAAGCTACTGCAGACGACGGGACTGAGCTGGTCAAGAAGGGCGGCCAGTGGATTCCTAAGTCTCGGTTCGACGAGGTCAACGAGCGGATGAAGGCCGCCGAGGCCAAGCTCCGCGAGTACGAAGAGCGGCAGTCCTCTGAGACTGGCGATCAGACTTCGGAGGAAGAGTTCGACTTCGACGCCAAAGAGGAAGAGCACGCCAACGCTGTTCTTGATGGCGATGTTGAGAAGGCGAAGCAGATCCGACGTGAAATCCGCGAAGCTGAGCGCGCAGCTGTGCGGCGTGAGGCCCAGCAGTACGCTTCTCAGGCTCGAGATCAGGTCCACTCGGATACCGAGTTCAATGCAGCAGTCGTTGAGATCCAGTCCAGCTTCCCGCAGTTTGACAATGACTCCGAGGCGTTTGACACCGACGCAACTCAAGAGGTTGTGGAGCTTGCGGAGATGTTCAAGGCGCGCCCCAACAACCCGCTGAGCCCGGCCGCCGCAATTCGAAGGGCTTCGGCCATGGTCGCTGCGGAGCGCGGGTTTACCACTGCGAGCAACGAGCAGGAAGCCGACCCTGAACCGACACCCAAGAAAACGCTGACCCCCAAGGACGTTGACAAGAAGGTCGAACTTCAGAAGAAGCAGCCGCCCAACCCCAAGACGACGAGGGGAGACCGCGACGAACCCGTTAAGTCTATCGACGACATGGACGACGACGAATTTGAAGCGCTGCCCGAAGCTACGAAGCGCCGTCTACGCGGGGATGTTGTTGAGTAAATAGTTTCTGCCACGCCCGGCACTATTAGCCCCGCCCCAAGCGGGGCTTTTTTTTATCCTGCAGTCCCAATACTGGATTGCTTACAGTTTCAGTATCTCGCCATCTGTGGGCGATACCACAGACGCCTTTCCGGCCAGCGTCATTGGCTGAACTTATTTCGCCGAAAGCGCGGCGTTAAAGCGCACCGAGAAATTTGTTCAGGCCACTTTGACTATGGAGGAAAGACCGTGGCTCTTACTAATTTTGGTGCTCTGACCACCGATCAGAAGCGCATGTGGTCCAAAGATGTTTGGAAAACTGCGCGTCAGAAGATGTTCATCATGTCGCTTGCCGGCACGGGTATCAACGCTCCGATCACGCGAATCAAGGAGCTTACCCCGTCGGAAAAGGGCGACAAAGCCATCATCACGCTCGTGCCGGATCTCGGTAACGACGGTGTGACCGGCGATACTCTGCTGTGGGATTTTGAAGAAGCCATCAAGGCGTTCGATCAGACGATCGAAATCGATCAGCTGCGTAACGCAAACCGCACCGCCGGCCGCATGATGGAGCAGCGCTCCGTTGTCCGGTTCCGTGAAACCTCGAAAGATCTGCTCGCCTTCTGGCTTGCCGATCGCTGCGACCAGCTCGCTATCCTGACGATGTCGGGTCTTGACTATCGTCTCCAGACGAACGGCAAGATTCGTTACGGCTGGGAAGCAGATGGTTCGGGTGGCTACGACCGCCTGACCGGAGCCGCGCACGAGGCCGGCCGCACCCTGTACGACCTTTCTTTCCGCTCTGATGTTACCGTTCCGTCGGCCAACCGGCACTTCCGCTGGAATGGCAACACCTCGAAGCTGATTAAGGTCGGTGACGCGGGTGGCCAGACCAATGACCTCTCGGCTGCTAACGACACTCCGTCGTATGAGATGCTCGTCGAGCTTAAGGCTTTCGCCAAGGACAAGCGCATCAAGGCGCTTGCCGGCGATAACGGCGCAGAGATGTATCACGTCCTGATGCATCCGAAGTCGGTCGCTAAGCTCAAGCTGGACGCGGACTTCCGCAACGCTATCGTGACCGGCGGCGATCGTGGCAAGTCGAACCCGTTCTTCACGGGCGCGATCCAGACGGTCGACGGCCTCGTCATCCACGAAAACACGCACGTGTTCAACACCATCGGCGCTACCGCCGGCACGTCGAGCAACGTGGACTACGCGGGTTACAAGTGGGGCGCAAATGCGGATGTCGACGGCAGCCGCACGATCCTGCTTGGCTCTCAGGGCCTTGCCTTCGCTGACCTTGGTGGTCCGTCTTGGGAAGAAGACGACTGGGACTACAAGAACCAGCAGGGCATTTCGATCGGCAAGATGATCGGCTTCCTCAAGCCGCAGTTCTATTCTCCGATGGACAGCGCAACGACTGATGCTGCTGACTACGAGGATTACGGCGTCATCTGCGTCGACCATGCAATCTAAGCGGGTGGGGGCGGCTTCGGTCGCCCCCTTTTTCTGGAGCTAGTTCATGATCAAGATCACCAACAACAGCGCAAAGCGAGTTCGCGTTTCGTCGACATGGTCGAGTTTTTTCCTCGACCCCGGTGGGACGCGCGTCGCCGGAGACCCGGCTCGCGCCAGCGCGGCCCAAGCAGGTTGCGACGTCATTACCGTGGACGGCGCAGTCGCGGGTTCCGAGGTTTCGTCAATCTCCGATCAGGAACGCGAGGACGCTATTCGGGTCGGGGTGGAATGTTTTGTCGCTGAAGGTAACCCAGAGAACTTCACGAGTCAGGGCAAGATCCGCCTGAATAAGCTGAACGACTTCGTGGGGTTTGAAACCAATCGCGATGAAGTCGACCGCATCGCAGAAGACGTAACACATGTCGACGCCGACGACGCTGCTTGATCAAGCGGCAGATCTGCTCGGCGACTCCAACTTCGCCAACTGGCCTAAGTCGCGGCTCCTCGTTTATCTAAACGACGGGCTGCGGCTTTTGGCTCGCATGCGGCCTGAGGAGTTTAGCGCTTCTAACAAAGTAACTCTGCAGCAAGGGGCGCAGCAGACGCTTCCTTCCGATGCGTTCGTGATGATTCGACCCGGCGCCGTTACGGTTGGGGGAAACGTCGGTCGAACGCCACGACTTGTTGGTAAGCCAGATTTAGACCACGCCGCGCCTGATTGGCAGACAGCAACGCCGACCGACTCGCCACGTCAGATTGCATACGACTTCAAAGAACCTCGGCGTTTTTGGGTAGATCCGCCCGCCGTCGTAGGTACCGAGTTGTATATCGAATACGCTTCCGAGCCAGCAGCTCTCGGCCTGTTCGATACCATCGCCAGTTCCGAAGTATACGACCCGGCGATAGTGAATTACGTCGTGTATCGCGCGCTTAGCGAGGACGAAGACACGGCGCAGGAATCACGAGCAGCGGCGCACTACGCCGCGTTCCTCAACGCAGTACGGGATCCGAATGACGCTTAACGACCTGATCGAAGATCTTTACATCTACGTACCTAACGCGCCCGAGCAGATCTTGAAGCGCGCTTACGTGGATGCAGCGCGTGAGTTCATGAAAGAGACACGCGCGTGGCGCCCTGTTGTTACGTCTATCACCGTCGTTGACGGGAAGACGGACGAATATACTTTGGCGCCCCCTTCCGACGCGGAGTTTTTCGATACGATTTTTGTGGACTACAAGGACGATCGCCTTCCCAAGGCGACTTACGCGCAGATACGGCGCAGGGTCTCACCCCACAGCATGAACCCGGAGTATCATCGCTTCGTTCACGCAGACACAGTCCAGATCTCGGCAGACCCCGGCGCTGATATATCGGCCGACCTACTGGTACGCGCTGTAGCGCGACCGACGAAGACAGCCACTGAGATTTCTGATTGGGTGCTTGAGCACTTTCAGGAGTCGCTCGATTACGGCGCGCTTACCCGCTTGTACCGTATGCCGAACCGAGATTGGACGAGCTTCGACCTCTCTGAAAAGTTCGAGGGGTTGTTTCGCGAGGCCATCAATCGGAATACCAGCCTCGCTCAAGACGATATGCAGACCGGTGTCCCCCGCACGGTCCGGTATGGGGGGCTCTGATGCGGTTGAAGCATAGAGGATTTTTGGGGGAAGTTCCGGCGATTAGCCCGGCGTACCTCGAAGATCAGAATGCTCAGGTATCCACAAACGTGGACTTCGAGCAGGCCTCTTTGCGCCCGCTTCGAGGTTTGCTAGGCGTGCGTGATACAGCTCTTGACGCTACGCCCGAAGCCCTATTCAAGTACGACGACGAGACGTGGTACGAGTGGGCCGAAGATACAGACGTAGTGCGCGCTGTTGCTGCTAACGACCAGTACGAGCGGACCCATTTCTCGAACTCGTCCGGGTTGCGCGTCACCACCAAGACCAAGGCCACAGCTTCTGCGCCTTATCCTGATTCGAGCTACCAGCTAGGCGTTCCGTTGCCGGCGACTCGCCCAACTGTTTCGGCGGCGTCTGGGTCTGACGAGCTTCGGTATTACGTGTATACCTGCGTGAACATCTGGGGTGAGGAAAGCCCGCCGTCGCAGACTTCTTCCGGTATTACGATTAACAACGGAGCGACGGTCACGGTCGGCGGGCTGAATCATAACGACGGCGACTTTGCCCCCGTTGACCACTACAACATTTATCGCACTCTCGACGGCTCGTTCTTCTACGTTGGCAGCACGACGGGGACCCCGTCCAGTTTTACCGACGACTTCGAGCTAGTGCAAGAACAACTTCCCAGCGAGGAGTGGGACAGCCCACCGACAGATCTGCGAGGATTGACGTTCATCTCAGACGGCGTGCTCATGGCGTTTCGCGGCAACGAGGTCCGTGCGTGCGAGCCCGGCCTCCCCCACGCGTGGCCTGTGCGCTACAAGTTCCCGACCGAGCATAACGTTGTCGATATCCGCCCGATCGAAGGCGGCGCCGTCGTGCTCACCGAGGGCGAGCCGTACCTTCTGCTCGGCCAGACGCCCGGCGCTATGGGGATGGTCCCGTTGCGCCAGCCATATCGCTGTCTTGCGAAGCGCGGCGTGGCCAAAGTCCAAGGCATCGTAGTATTTCCTACCCCGCGCGGCCTTGTGGGCGTGACGAACGCAGGTGCACAGCTACTTACGGCGGGGGTGTTCGATAAGGACGATTGGGACGCGTTGAACGCTGTTACTTTTCGGGCATTCAATTATCGCAACTGGTACGTAGCCGCGTACACCGACAAGGGCGGCGCTCACAAAGGGTTCATGTTTGACCCCACGCAGCCGCAGGCCGGCATCACTCGATTTACGGGAATCAATGTGCGGGGTCGTTACCGCGACCCATCGACCGGCGACGTGTTTGTAGCGATCGGCGATAAGGTGTACCAGTGGAACGCCAGCGAGAAGAGCCGGTACTTCTGGAAATCTAAGCGCCATGACTTTGTGCGGCCCGGCCGGATAAAAGTCGCAGAGGTGCTTGCCGAGGACTACCCCGTAACGCTCACAGTGTACCGAGACGGGCAGTCCCAAGCCAGAGTGAGTATAGGTAGTAAGGAGCCGGTTAGGGTTCCGAACCCGGCGCTTGGTCGTACGTATGAATTGTCGGTCGAGAGCGACAAAGAGGTCTACGACATAACCGTTGCTACGACTATGGACGAGCTGAGGCAGACATGAACAATACGTGGTACGCCAAAGCTAGCCGGCTATGGACAACGCGGCCGAACGAGGTGGACCCCGTCAACGACCAGCTTAGCCTAGAGCTGACGGACCTGCTGGTCGAGCTTCAGCCCGGCACATCCATCGTGAACGACGGCGCGTTTGGTTCGTTCGTCGTAGGAGACTCGGGCGACATGGAGACGACGCTGTGACCGCAGAAGTCATTGATGCAGAGACAGGGCTCCCTGTGCTCGCTAAACAGCCGAGCGAAGAACGCGTGTTCCGCATGGATTTCGCCAACAAGATGACGACGAAGCTCGCGTCCGTTGTTTCAGTCAGCGCGGTTAAGCAAGGCCGTAAGACGGGATCTTCGTCTATCGCTATTACAGACGCCGCGCTCTTGGGTACCGCTATAAGTATGGTCATTTCGGGTGGTACCGACGGGGAGGCGTACAAGGTTACCGGTAAGGTATTAGACGAAGGCGGTAACACGCTCGAAGCAGACGGGCTTCTGCTCGTAAGAGACTATTAAGGAGTTTAAGCATGGCTCAAGGAGCATTTTACTCGTTCGACCGGTACCGCCTTGATAGGGAAGCCGGTCTCCACGATTGGCTTAACGATTCGTTCGCGCTGTATCTGGTGTCGGATACGTCCGCGCCTGCGGCGGACACCGCTGACCCCCGATGGGGCGCCGGCGGCACGACGAACCTGTCCACGACCCTGACGCCCAGCGCGACGGCCGGCGAATACAACTCGACGACCGGTATCGCAGGCACTTCTCCGAATACTGAGGACGCTTCCGGCACGGCTCGAGTGTTCTTCAACTCGAAGGGCACCGCGTTTTCGTTGGCGGCCAACGCATCGAATCCGTCCGACGCTAAGTGGGGCATTCTTGTGAACACGTCTAGCGGCGACCGTTGTGTCGGCGTCGTCGAGATTACTCCCGACGGCGGTACAAGCGCGGCTAACCTCGCCGGTGGTCTGACGATCACAAACACCAACGGGGTTTACAACGTTTCGGTGCCGTAATCGATGGCGTTTTCTGAGGTCTATGTTGACCCGAGCATCGGCGCTAACACGGGTAACGGTATGCCCGGCACGCCTTATGGGGATCTCCAACACGCCCTTAACATGGAGTCGCACGACGCGACTAACGGCAAGCGATTCAACATCAAGTCCGGTACTGCGGAGGCCATAACCTCCGCATTGGACTGGACGAGCTACGGCACTTCTTCGTTCAGCACCGGGGCCCCGGTGGTATTCCAAGGGTATACCTCGACTGCAGGCGACGGCGGCATTGGCCGCATCAACTGTAATAGTGGCACCACGCTGCTCGACGCCGGAAACTGGGTCCGGTTTCAGGATATGAAGCTGATGGGCTCCGGTGCTCTGCGTTTCATCGGCTTGAGCACAGACCACGTTTCATACATCAACTGCCACATTGACGGTGGTGGCGGCCGGATTTTCAACCTCACCGGTGACTACCCGATGATGGCCGGCTGCACGCTGACGAACTTCGAGAATTCGTCCGACGGCGTGCTCGAGCTGTATGTCGCGAACTACGCACGAGTGTTCCGCAACCTCATCGACCAGATAGGCCACGAGACGAACATCGGCATTGAGGCCGAGCGCCAGTCGTGGATCGCACAGAACATCATCCTGCTTGAGAACAACGGCAGCGACTGTATCGGCATTGACCTCCAGAACAGCTCTGACCGGTCGATCGTCGCGGGCAACAGCATCGGGCTGGTTGGCACCAAGGCGGGCACCGGTATCCGGATGCAGTCCGGCTCTGGGTACACCCTCGCGATGGACAATCTGATCCAAGGATTCACGACCGGCATCGACCGGGGCAGTGATACGCAGGGGTTCTCCGGCAATAGTGTCTACGACTGCACGACGGCGTTCAGCCCGTCGGCTCCTACGGGGTACCGGCCGTTCGAGGACAACGAAATTCTTACCGCCTCACCGTTTGCAGATCTCGCCAACGGCGACGTCACGCCCCAAGACGTGGGCAACGTTCTGACGAAATCGTGGCCGCACCAGATCGGCGCGAACCACTCGTAAGCCATGGTCGCCCACTACCGTAGTCGGGGCGCGCACCAGAGCGACCTCGGGCCAGCTCGCGGCCCGGTGCAGGTCGATGAGGCCAGCGGCCCCACAGCCCTCGAGTTCGACATCACTCCCGAGGCTCAGTCGCATACCGAGCAAACGCTCGGTGTCCAGACCACCCTCGAGTTTGACCTAATTCCTGAGGATCAAAGCCACGCGGATGGGGTGCTCGACGTACTGGTTGGCACGCTGTTCGATGTCACGCCCGAGAACCAGTATCACCACGAACAGTTGTTGGGGGTCACGGCGTCACTGACGTTCAACATCATCCCCGAAGCGCAGACCCATACAGACCGACAGCTGCCGGTCGAGACTGTGGGCGACCCCATTCAGTTTGACATAGTCCCCGAGACCCAGAACCACAACGATCAAAGCCTAAGCACCGACATCGGAGTTCTGTTCGATATCGCCCCCGAGGCTCAGAACCACAACGATCAAACGCTGCCTCTGTCCGCCGGGCTGCTGATCGACATCGAGCCCGAAGCCCAAAGCCATAGTAATGAGTCGTTGGCGACAAGCATTGGGCTGCTGTTCGACATAATGCCGGAATCTCAGAGCCACGCAGATCAAGCGTTCGAGTTTCTGGACGAAGTCTTGGTGGTCAACATCATCCCTGAGTCGCAGGAGCACACCGAGCAAACACTGGGGGTCACTATACCGGTTCTGTTCGACATAGTTCCGGAGGCGCAGACCCACGGAGATCAGGCGTTCGTACTGGCAACCCTGACGACGATCGACATCATTCCGGAGGATCAGACCGAAACCGCCAGCGCTATTAACGTATTCGAGACAGAGCCTTCTGTACGTCAGCCTTTCGACCCTACTCGTCGCCGAGTCACGAACATGAAGACGGGACTGCCGAACCAGATCAATTCGAGCGACCCGGCTGAGCTTCAGCGCACCGTCAACCAGATGTTGAAGGTGTTCTCCGCATGGAATGGAGAAACGGGTGACGATAGGTTACAGAAAGCGAGCAAGGACGAGGGATGATTGGCAGTCCCGACCATAAGATGAGTACGCTTACAAGATGATTGACGACCAGTACGCGTTTTTGGCGGACGTGTTTCTCGGAGACGAGGACGCGATCTCGTTTATTGCGCTTGTTGGGAAGGCGACCCAGATCTGGGACGACCTTGCCGACGAGCCTGAAGAAGTCACGACGAACGAGGTTAAGGACGCAGTCTGGGTGTCGATGTGCGCCATCCCCCAGAACAGGTTCTACCGCCACTACTACGACCAGCTTGCTCCGTTGCTTGAGCAAGCGGTGCTGGACTGGATGACCGCAACGGATTTGGAAAAGACGGGCGAAGAGCACGATCTGGACATCGCGTTCGTCATCAGGGATTCCCTTATTGCTTTGGTCTCTCGGTGCGCGTGGCTGATCGGGGGCTATGAATACGCCAAACGCCGCAACATAGAGATCCGCCGGTTTTTCCACGACGAGACGCTGGAAGAGTACAAGAATGAGCATCGGTGACATCTTCGGGGGAGGCGCCAAGGATGCAGCGCGTGATGCCGAGCGTTCGTCCGAGGCGGAAATCGCTTCGACCCAGCGCTCGGCGAAGGAGTGGAACGATTTCGTCTCGCGTTACATTCCCGCCAACGACCGGTTCATTCAGCTGGTCGAGGACAAGCAGCCGGGCCGGTTTTCTTTGCGCCGCAAGGTCAATGCCGACGCGATGCGTAAGGCCGGCCTCGCGCCCAGTCTTCAGCAGGCCGGTTTTACCGGCGGGCTGGACTCCAACTCTGGCGCGTCGGTTGGGCGGGTAATCGACTCCGCTGAGATCGCACGCCGGGGGTTGTCCGCCGGGGTGGGCGCCGCTGAGCCACAGCTTGAAGAACGTAAGGTCCGGGGCCAGCTCGCTCTCGCCGCCCAAGGGCGCGGTCTCGCCGACGATTCGAACCTTGCGCTTTCAAATCAGGCGCGCCTTCAGGCCGCCAACGCCACTAATGACGCCGTGGCTAACTTCCGCCAACGCTCTGAGATGATGGGCGCCGCACTTAATACGGTCGGCACCGTGGCGGGTAACTTCGATTTTAGCGGGGGAGGCTCCGGCACTGACTACGCACCGACACCGAGCAGCGGCCGGCCATCGCTGAGCCAAGTGCCCACCGGCACTACTGGCCTGACTTCGAGGATGCCGCGTTCTTCTGACCTGTATTCCCCGGCATCAGGTGTTTGACGATGGCTTTCACGGCAGCGCCTTCATTGCATCAGATCGCAAATCAGGCCGGCGTATCCGGGTCGAACTCGTCTTCGGTGCATCGCGGTACGTTTGCACCGGCTGGCGCACCTAACTTTGTCTCGACACCGTTCGGGCAGTTCAACCTCGCCAACCTCAATCAAACGGCTGGCGGCGGTGCGACCAGTAATCAGTACACCGTGCCAGTCACAAGTGACGCGGAGCAGAACGCTAAGAACCTGACTAACGCGCAGTGGAATTATTTTTACAACAAGATTCGCCCGGTTGAGCAGCGAGCGGTGTCGCGCCTGACTGACGCAGGCTTTTCGAACAAAGTTGCTGCGGACGCCAAGCGCGAAGCGTCGAAGGTTTTCGCTGCGACCGACGGTCTTGAGGAACGCCAGCTGTCTCGTTTTGGTGATACGGCTACGCTCGAAGACGCTCGCGCTATTGACCGGCGGAAAGATCTTACGCGGGCGGGCTCCATCGCTCGTGCCCGTAACGACGCCAAAGACACCGCTCGGGACTTCCAGATTACGGGACTGCAGGCGGCCGGTCAGATTGGTCGTGGTATTGCCGGCCAGTCGATTCGTACGGCGATAGATCAGGCAAGTACTCAGAATGCTCGTGAGCAGACCGCTGACAACATCCGGCGCCAAGGCAAGAGCAACGCTGTCGGCACCGCGCTCAATATTGCCGGCACGGTTGCCGGGCTGTTTAGTATTTGAGGTGAAGCATGTCCGTGTACTTGTCTTCGAAGTCTAACGCATTTAGTCAGGGGTTTCAGACCGGTACTCAGATGCGGCTCCAGCGTAAGCAGGCGGAGCGAGATGAGCTGTTGTTCCAGCAGCAGCAGGAAGATCGCCGCAACGCCAAACGCGACGAAGAAGCTATGCGCGTGGTCAACGCACTCATGCCCGAGGTCATGGACGACAACGGCAGAGTCTCCATGCAAAAGATGGAGAACTTGTTTCGGACAGATCCGGTACTGACGCAGCGCATTCAGGAGTTCTCAGAAAGCACGCACGGAATGCGCGGCCGCCTCGGCATTGCGCAGCACCCCGACGGCGGGGCATTGCCTTATCTGGAGTTTGAGAACGGCACGTCGGAACCCCTGTTTAAGCTAGGCAACCAGCCCGAAGACCCGGTTCCTTCGATGGACCCGGAGACTGCGATGAAGCTCGGTATTCGCGGTTTGATGATGCGTGACCCCCGCCTTGCCGAAGCGGTGATGCAGGGACGTAAGGCCAAAGCAACATCTCGTCGTGGCCGCGAGCTGTTCGAGGCGGTCGACGACTTCAACAACGCAGAGCGTGCGCCGTCCGCCGCACCGCCCGTTGCGCCGTCGCTTAGTTCAGCAGGCGGCGCCGGGTCTGGTATCGCCGCCCGTGATCCGGAGGCGGCTCCAGTTTCTTCTGAGACCCCCGGCCCTGTAGATATCTTTGCTAGCGATGCTCCGCGCCCGGACGCTTTGTCTCCCGCGCTCGAAGCCGCAGGACCGGCAATACGCCCTACTGGAGAACTCCGTACACAAGAAGCTCGTCGCGGCGCCGAAGCTCGTCGCGCTTTGGTAGATAGCACAAATCGCGCGCTCGACGCTGACCTATTCCCCGGCCCGAGCGCCGGCAACGTAACTCTACGCGATGTTGGCAGAGCTGCTTCTACAGCTGCTGAGAACGTTGGTGACGCCGTTCGTAAGAACCACGAAGGGCTCGTCGGGACAGTCGTAAATCACGCCGAAGCCGTTCGGGGCGGAGTCCGCGCGGCAAGGGGTTTTCTCGGTATCGCAGACCGCGAGAAACCAGAAACCGAAGCTGAAGCCGCGAAGTTCGTAGCTGAAACTCAGCAGGCTCCGGAACCGGATGCAATGCCAGCGCCGACGAACCCCAAACCTATAGCCAAGACCGAAGCACCGGAGACGAGGCGCCCGGTACCAGAGGGCAAGGCCGGTCAAGGCGAACGTTTGCTGCGCGAGCGCGGCCCATCGCAGGGCGAAATGCGCCGTGGCAACAACACGCCGCGTGACACGTCTCGTATCCGTAAAGCCCTTGGCTCGATGATCGATGCCGGTGATATCACCGGACAGCAGGCTATCGACCTGATGAAATCGGTGACTGAGCCAGATCTGACGCTTCACAACGCCGGCCCTGAAGTGTGGGTTATGAACAGCAAAGGCGATATCGTTAAGCGCCACACGACTAGGCCTACGTACACCGAGCGTATTGATATGGCGAAAGTCAAAAATGAGGGCGTTGAGGCGCAGGCCGAGGCACAGGCGGAACAAGCAGAGGCAGAGCGGAAAGGCCGGAAGCAGATAAAAGATCGTTTACTTGGAACATTTTCAAGTAAAGAAGGGCGGTCTAAGCGCGAAATGCTCGGACTTGTAGACGACCTGTTTACGCGCACGGGTGCCAGCGCGACCACGCCCGGTTTCGAAGCGACCGCGCTTAACGCAATGGGTATGCGCGAGCATTGGCTTGAGCGTGGTTGGCTGCCTGACCGTAGCCGTAGTCAGTGGAACTCGCTCGCTCCTTTCGTAGTCGCTTCCAGTCTCGGTTTTGGTGACAAGGAATTCGGCAAAGCGCGGGAAGCCGTTACCAACGCGGTCGATAGCGTACGGTCAGCAGTTGCGGATAAAGGGCTCCGGGTGAACGACCAGTTTGTAGCGGAAGCAATGGCCGGAGCTGCCGGTCTGGGTGTTGACCCGAGGGAGTTCGGAAGGTACGCAGCCGCAGCGTTGGAAGTGTTTAGCCCCGAAGAGAAAGCGATGATCCGAGAAAACGGCGCGCACGGGTTAGCTAAAATGGTCACCGACGTGGCCCGAGAGGCGCAGCGTACTAATGGTCGATAAGGCGCGGCTTCTTGAGATCCTCAATGACGGCGGTGAGGTTGCGTACGACGGGGACTCAGCATACGACGGCGATACTGCCGGCACCACTCGTGCGGTAGGCTTTGACGCGCCCGAGCGTCAGCCCCGGCAGGTCGGCGCCGACGCGGCGCGCGCGTATTTCCAGAACGAAATTCTGAACGACCCCTCTCTCGAAGCCGAAGACGTGGGGACAGACCGATACGGCCGACGTCTGGTTGAGTATTCGACAGACCGCGGTCCGGCGGCGGATGAGATGTTGTTGGGTGGAGGCGCGCAGCCTTTCCTTGCAACCGCAACCGGGCGCGACATGGAGTTGACCGAAGGCGCCGTGTCTCGGCGCACTATGCCCGGAGCCCGTACCGCGTATGACGAGGCGTTTTTGAACGACCCGTCTCAGGGCCGCGTTACGTTCGACCGCCGCAACCTCCCCCTCATCCCTGAGCGCGAAGGCACGACTTCCCGTGCGTTTGATCGCGGCATGGCGAATCTCCGAGCGTCGTTGTTCGGGGCTACCGGGTTCCTCGGCAAGAAGCTAGGCAGCGAGACCTTGGAGCGTATGGGCACGGACGGCGCCGAGAACGCTATGCTCGACGCCGCGATGAATCCGGCGACGGTAGGGGGAATTGAGGACATCGACAACCTCGCGGACGTCGGCACGTTCGTGTATGAGAAGGTTGTCGAGAACGTACCCAACCTCGCCACTATGGCGGCTGGCGGTGGCGGTGGCGCGCTTATTGGGCGTGGACTTGCTGCCCGTGCTGCCGGCCGTTCAGCTGCGCAGGGCCTGACTAAAGAACAGCTGGCTGCTGTCGGCAAGAAGTTCGTTGCTAATGGCGCGCGCCTTGGCACGCTGGGCGCGACCTACCCCATTCATCTTGGGGAAGGTGCGCTCGAGATGCAGGACGCTGGGGCGGATGACTCGAATCTGCCTTTCCTGACAGCAGCTATGAACTCCGCGCTTGACTTAGCGCCGATGGAAACGCTGCTCCGCTATACGTTCAAAGGCATGTCGGCGGACATGGCGAAAGACCTTGTCCGCCGTAACATCACCAAGCCTCAGATCCAAGACGCGTTGAAGACCGCCGTCAAAGGCGTAGCCCTTGGCACTGTGTCCGAAGGCCCGACTGAAGCATTACAGGAAATGGTCCTGATGACTGCGCGCGCGGCCGAAGACCCGACGTACGACTGGTCTGATGCCGGCTCACGGATCGCAAACGCCTTCGCCGCCGGTGCTTCCGTCGGCGGGGTTCTCGGTGGCGCAGGCGGCGCTGCTCGTGGCGTGCGAGAGCTTCAAACATTTAAAGACCGTCTGCGCGAGCAGATGGAAGCCACCAACGCAGACCTGCGACGTACGTTCGCTTTGGAGGACGAGGATGAACCGGCGGAAACGCAAACAGATTCGATACAAAGTGGAGGGAGTAGCGGCGGAACTGGTGATCTTACTACTGCTAGTGGTAATGACCCCGTTTCTGATCGTGATAATGCTGGGGGTGTGCGGGCTGATAGCGGCAGCAGCAATACTGTCAACGGTGGCGAGGGTGGTCCGGGCAGTTTCGAGCCTCCTGTCCCGGACGCTCCGGAAGTTGCCAATCGTCAAGCAGATCGTACCCGACAAGGGCTGAAGCGCGGCCTACTTCTGCGTGACGGCGTTGACGACGTCGATACGTCTGGGCTCAGCAGCGTTCGCGTACCTCAGCTCGAATCTACCTTCTACGGCTCTACGTCTGACGTTAACCAGCTTGAGCAGCTGCTATCTCTTCGTGATATGGCAGAAGAGACTGGCGACATCCGCGCTATTGACGAGCTGGATGACGACATCAACAGGCTGGTAGGCCAGAGTACCTACGACGTACGACCCGAAGCTACAGCTATTGACCCCGCGACGGCGACGGATGTCGTCGAGCTGGTGGATCAAGACGGCGTTCCGATTAATCAGGTTGCCGTTAACGACGACACCCGTGCAGCAGTCGTGGAGGATTTGACTGCGCAGGCGCAGCCCGGAGATCAGGTTGTCGAGTCTACTGCGGATGAAGCGTTGCAGCGCCGGCAGCGCCCCGCCCTCTCTTTGCGCAAGCCGCCTGCCGATAGACCGAGTCCGGTTGTCGATGTTATAGCCCCCTCCGATCGTATAACGTATTCTGATCAGAAGGCTCGCACCAGCGGGGGGAGGTTTAGCCGGCCTATTCCTGTGCGGCCGGGCCCTTGGCAACGCCGAAAGCGCGAGCCTTTAGCTCCCGGCGAGCGGGAACGCCGTTTGGAGCAAGACCGCCGTACCACAACCAATTCGATAGCCGCTGTTGACGAGACCCGTTTAGAGGGTCGCGATCTACGCGCGCCGGAAAACGAAGAGCGTATTCGAGAAGCGCGCGAGGCCAGAGGAGATCGTACGTCAGAACGTGAGCAACCTGACCGCGCTGCTCCAAGCGAGGCAGACCTCGACCTTGCAATCGACACGCTTGGCCCAGAGCCCAAGGAAGCCGCGTTTCCCAAAACGCTCGCCGAGCTTGGCCCATACCTCGATGCTCTACGTTCAGCGTTTCGGCGTGTTCGAGACACCGACTCGGATGCGCGGACCGAGAAAGAGCAGGAAGCTTTTGACGCTATCCTCACGCTGCTTAGCCCGACTAATGACCCGGAGACCATTCTCTCGGAGATTCCCGAGGCGCTAGAGGTTTCTGATGAGCGCTACGCCCAACTGAAACGTAGGTTCGATGCGCGCATCGCGAACATCTTTGAGGTCAATGATGAAGAAGACATTGACGCCGCCCCGCCGCAAGCACCTAACACCGATGAGCAAGTTGCTGAGGTCGTAGAAGAGCCGACCACCGGCGCCGCGCCCGATGCTGATGAAGCGGCTGAGGGCGACGTGGCGGATTCGGGCAACGCCCTGAACCTCGCGCTGGACGAAGACCTCCCATTCGATCGAATCACTATTCGCCCGAACAGCAAAGACCTTGGCACGGACGCTGAGAAAGCAGTGTCGCCAGACAACATCCGCAAAGGCGCGCGACAGGTGTTCTTGATGATGGACATCATCCGTCAGCGCATCGCGTCGGTTATGGGCGTTGATGTACCTACGATGGAGATGCCGCCGTGGCAAGAGTTTAAGCCCGGCAATACGGTAGTTATGGAACTGCCGCTTACGCAGGACAGCATCGAGCGCCTTGCGCGTGACATGAACGTACCGGTGCCGGACAACGTGTTCCGGTTAGAGATGACGGTGTTGGAAGATGGCATCGATGTCGACGGTTCTTTGCCCCCGCCTCAGATGCGCGGTGATGTTTCAATGGGTGAAATCGCCAACCTCGTTCGCGGTGCGTTCAACGGCGTGATTGGCCAGATGTATCTGGAGATGCCTATTGATTATGACCAGCTCGGCGAGTTCAACGTTCAGTATTCGAGTGGCAACAAAGCAGCGCCGAAGTCGTTTCGTATCAACGTACCGTCGATCATAGCGATTGGCAAAGCGAACCTTACGTCTGGCGCGGGCGCGACCAGCTCCGCTACTACCAAGCAATCGTTTTTGGCCGGGTTGACGTCGTTGGCGGAGATGGGGATGAAGCTCCCTAATACGTTCGACTATAGCCGCAAAGTCACTCCGTCTGGTTATACGCTTGGCGATTTCCTGCGGAGCCCCAAGGCTCGAGGACGCGAGTTCACTGCTATGCGCCCGTGGCAGAGAGATAAAGCCGCGTTCTTACAGAATGCATCTAACGCTGACATATTCGTAGCTATAGAGACACTTCTGGAAAGCCAAGGGATGCTACAGGATTCGATCTCGAAAATCAAAAATAACGATAAGCGTGAAAAGGCAACCAAACGCTTGCAGCGCGTTAAACAACATAATAGGTCGCTCATCAAAGAGTTCCAGACCGAGCTGAATAACCGCGCGAACGACCCCGAGCTGTCCGCCCGAGATCAAGAGTATCGGGCATCGGGCCTTGAGCAGGACGAAGTGGGCGGAGCTATGGACGAAGAGTCCGCTATGCCCGATATGTCGCTTACGCAAGATCGCCAGCAGGACGCGCCGCGTCGGCCAGATGAGCGGTCTACGATCGCTGCCGGCACGCGCGAAGCTCTGCGTAAGCGGGCAGCCGCTGATCGGCTCGCGGCAGATTCAGCGAAGGCAACGAGTGGCGCTCCGGTCGAGGTCATCAAGAACGCAAACGTGCAGGACCCGCGCGTAGCTGCTGAGGCGACGGCGGTTACGAACATCCTTACCGAGATGGGCGTCCGTTTGTTGCGCGCGGTCCAGATGTACGATGACGCTGCCGTCAACGCGCTCGAAGACGATTCGATGTACAACCGCTTTAATGGCCGTCCTACTGCGCGCGTTGTTATTCAGGACGGTACTGCTCATATCTACGTGCCGGATTCTCTCAAGGCCGGTACGCGGTCCAAACAAATACTGCACGAAGTTGGGCACGTCGTGTTGCGGCACTTCCTGAACGAGGCGCCGTCCAAAGTAAAAGAGTCGCTCGAAGCAATCATCGGCGTACCGATGAACCACGAGCTGTTTGAGGAAATGTTCGCGGAGAAATTCGTGAACTGGATGCAAACCAACCAAGTGGAGGTCGAGAAGCGGACGGGTAGTGGGGAGCCCGTCAATGCGTCCCGCCGCCGGCTGGCTGAAACGGTACAGACGTTCTTTAAGCAGTTGCTCCGAAACATCCGCCGCTTGTGGCGGAACGGCAGCAAGCAGCTGAAAGCGGACGTCCGATTCAATGAGTTCATTGAAGTACTGATGAACCGCCGCCGTAGATCTACAGGTGAAGAGCAGTTCCGTCCGAAGGAGCGGGTCGCTGCCGCCGTGGCGCGTGAGTTGGAGGACGCGGGGTTCCCTTCTACCATGTCCCTGTTTGCTTATCCGACCCAAGACGCAAACAGCCTTAACTACACCCCCATTCCCGAGAACCTTCGCGAGCGCGGTATTAAGCGCGCGAAGACCATGCTCGAAGATGATGCCGTGTTGCCATCTGCGTGGCGTAATGTTAGACAGGTGTGGGACAAGCACCTTCGGGCATTGGCCGATGTGCTGGACTTCATGGCGCAACACCACGAGAAGAAAAGCCCGGATGCGTTCGAGCATCGCGAGCATTCAGTTCGTAGGTTCCTAAACAAAGTTCATCGCCAAGCAGGCAAGCAGGAGAAGCGGTCGTTCAACACGTATCACGACGAGGTGCAGTTCCGTACCGGCAAGTACCTCAAGCGGCTTTCGGAGATCCACGATGAGCACGGCAGTCAGTGGCGCCCTTACCATGTTCTTCCCTGCTGGGACACGCCCCCGGTTTCGCAGGAACTGACGCGCGCTTGGGAACAGCTGCAAGACCCGGCGGTTGAGCCGGGGCAGTATTCTCCGCTTGCTCGCGAGCTGGCCTCGATGCTCGAAGATATTCGTGTTGAGGCTAGTGAGTTGCAGCAGCAGGAAATCCGTAAGCGCAAGAACTTTACGCCCATCATGTACAGCCCGGCCAAGCTTATGAACGGCAAAGGCCGTGATCGGCTGGTGGAGATTGTACAGGAGTGGGCTCAGACCGAGCATGCTCAGCAGTATTGGCAAGACAGGTTTGGGCAACAGCTGACCGAAGCCGAAGCTACGAAGTACGCAGACGCGCTGTTCAATCTGTGGACGTCCGGCGATGCGTCCGGCATGCCAGACCCCGACGGTAATGTTGTATTTACTTCTCCGGGGTTTTCGTCGAAGAAGGAACGCAAGCTCGACTGGCAGTTGTCAGATCGGCTCAAGGAATTCCGTGAAGACAACCCCATCGAGGTGATGAACAGCTATATTACGCAGGCGTTTAAACGCGCTGCGTGGCAGGGCCTGATGGGCGCGCACAAGCACCGGAAGGATACGGTTCGGAGCGCCGTCGCCAAAGCCAGACAGTCCGCCAAGTCCGAAGTCGAGGCCCGTAAGCGCCAAGCTTTGGCTGACGGCGAGCCTATGAGCAAGGAAGACGAAGGGGCCCTACTCCAGTCGTTTTATAACGCGGCGTTCGAGGGGGCGTTGAACAACGAACGTCAGAAGTTTGCTCGGGACAACGGCGGCATTGACCCGCTCGATCCTTCTGCACAGCTGCAGCTGGATATGCACCGAGATCTGATAGACGGCCATCTGACGCGGCCGGAGTACGACCGCGTAATGCAGGACATCGTCCCGCAGATCCTTGGTACGTACAAGCAGGACATGCATCCCGGCTGGCGGAACGCGTCCGCGTTTATCGTCGTGTATCAGATCGTTCGGCTCCTGTCGATGGGTGTGTTCTCGCAGTTCGTCGACATCGGCACCGTGGCTGCGCGCGTCCCGGCGGACAAGCAGTGGACTGCGCTCAAAGACGCGTGGTCCCTGATGACTGACAGCATGGAGCGGAAGCAGGTTGCGCAGTTCGCGCTGGACCTTGGTGTTATCCAGCGCGACATGATGGAGCACTACATGAACGACGCCCAGTCGATCATGGCGGCAACTACGAACCTGCGCAACTTCAATAACTGGTTCTTCCGAGCGAACCAGATGCACCAGATGACGAACGCGACACGTGTGTTTGGCTTGAAGGTCGGCGATTCCATGGTCCGCGCGTGGGCTAAGGAAGGGCGAGAGGACTACCTCAGCGAGATCGGCCTCTCCCTCGAAGAAGCTCGGCGCTGGGCGGCCAAGCCTCAGTCCGAAGCGTTCAAGTACAACGACGACAACGCCCTAGTTCTCGGCGCGTTGAACCAGTTCGTCGACGAGGGAATTGTAAGACCGACCCCGCTGACTAAGTCAACACTACTGAACGACCCGCGCTTGAAAGTCTTCACGATGCTCAAGTCTTTCATGTACGCGTTCACCCAGTCGATTTTGTTCCGCGCATATCGCCAGTCTCGTAACCGGTTCAAGACAGAAGAAGGGATGCGCAAGTTTTACGCCGCCGCTCCTTTCATCATGCTCGGCGCGTGGGCTTTACCGCTTGCCGCTTTGGGCTTGGAGCTTCGCTGGCTGTTGGCCGGGGAGCCCAAGAGCGGACGCCCGGAGGGGCTGGATTACAGCTGGCGCCTCGTTGAGCGCGCCGGTCTCCCCGGCCTTGCCCAGTTCCTGTTCGACATACACGAGACCGAGCAGCACGGGAAGTTCGGGCTTGTGGCCCCGGCTGGTCCGTTCGTTGGACAGGGGTATGACCTAATTACCGGGGGCTGGGACGGCGTTCCGAGAAACCTTAAGCGCGCAGTCCCGGCATATCCGCTCGTGTGGAGCGGCGTAGATACCCTTAGAGGCGAGGACGAGTGAGGCAGTCCCCGCCCACCAGTGAATATTATTCGGAGATGGATGTCGTGACGATTAGCGAAAAGGCTCAGCACATAGCGAGTCAGGCTTCGGTTACTACGGGGGTGGGGACGTTTGCGATCGGTACTTGGTCGGCTAACGAGGTCGCAGCGATCGGCGGGTTTCTTATTGCTGTCGCAACGTTTGCGCTCAACTGGTACTTCCAGTGGCGGAACTTCAAGCTTCGGCAGCGCGTAGCGCGTAAGAAGCTAGATCTCTCTCAGGAGATTCGCGAAGAGGAACTCAAGAAATGAGCCTTCTGTTTGAGAACAACGCGGTTGCGACGATCGCAACAGAAGTGAGTGGCGTTGCTACTACCGTACACGTCTCGTCGGGTGAAGGCTCGCGATTCCCTAGTATCACTGGCGGTGACAAGATCCGCGCTACGCTTTCAGGCCCGAACGGCTTCGAGATCGTGGAGGTGTCTGAGCGCGATGGCGATACGTTCACTATCGAAACGCGCGAGCTGGAGGGCACGACCGCCAAAGTGTTTCCGGCTTCGACGTCGACGATTAGCATTCGCATTACGAAAGGCCTGCTTGAGCAGTTCCCACAAATCACCGAGCCGGCTACGGTTTCCGGCGAGTGGACCTTCGACACCGTGCCGTCGTTTCCGAACGGCATACAAGTTAACGGCCAAACTCATTCTGACGTAGGCCCCAATACTACGGTCGGGAATCAGGTGCTTGCCCCGTACCGAAATCTTTCGGTTGTTCGTGACGTGGATAATTCTAACAACGTCGATGTGACTGCGGATGCGCTCATTGTAGAGGACCAATCTGGCGGCACCGCGAAGCTCACAGGTATCAGTTTGACCGTAGTTGCAAACGCCCAAGGCGTGAACGGCGTCGACCACGCTTCTGCCGCCGAAGCAGACACGTGGTACGACTTGTGGGTCATCTATAACGGAACGACGATATCCGGCTTATTTGCCAGACACACTGAAGGAATCACGGATATGCCAGCCGGGTATACCTATAAAGGGCTTGTAGGAACTTACGTTATATCTAGCATTGCGGGGCTCGTTAAGTTCTTTTTTCAAGTGGGTAACGATGTTAGCTTTACACGTACCGCGATATTAGACAACGCCCAACGTGTTTCTGGTCATGAGGGCAGCGTCTCGACACTAGCGTTTGTGGCGCCTAATGCGCGCATAGCCCACGGGGTTATTCAGTCGAACGCAAATACAAGCACCGAAGGTACTCAAATTGATTTTCGGTTGTGGGCAAAGGGTTTAGGGTTTGGCGATAGAAAACCCCGAGAACATCTTTATTACACCAGAAATTCATCTGGCGCGGCCATTTTTAGGGGCAGCTTCAGTATACATATGACGCCTAGCGGTCGCGATTTAGGCTGGTCCGTTACAACGCCCGGCGCAACTACATCCAATTTTATCTGGCTTAATGGGTATACGTTCTGATGTCGTACCGATACGCAATTGAACCATTAGGTGTCGGTTTGAAGCCCGGCGCTCGGATTATTCGCGAAGGCGACCCTTTAGAGCCGGGGGAGATGTTTACGATCCCCCTCGAGGAATGGGGCGAGGACAAAGTTCTTGCTCAAGATCAGGTCAGCCTGATGGACAAGCCCGACAGCATGCGGCACGCAGAGCTGAAGGAAGAACTCATCGCCAAGGTACAACACACACGCGATTCTATGGTTGCTGCCGATGGTCGCTTGCGCGTGATGTTCAACAACAAGTGGTTCTCCGCCAACGAGCGTAGTCAGAACCACGTAGCCGGGCATGTACAGCTTTTGATGGTGAAGATCCAGCTGACTGGCAACCCGGCAGAAACCGTCACGTGGCACGACGTCAACGCCGGACGGCACGAGTTCACCATAAACGAACTTCAGGCGCTGGGGTTCGCTATGGGCGCCGCTGCTCAGGCATGGTGGGATGCCGCTGGCGAAGGTGTTCGGGAGATCGCCGCTGCGCCCAACGAAACGGAGACGCTCGCTGCGTACGAGCGAATCCTATGGCCATCTTGAAATGGTTTCAGGTCGCCGCAAGTTGGCTCCCGGCCGGCCGCTTCATAAAGATCTTGATCCCTGTGTTGTTGCTTGGATGCAGTTACTTTGGGGTGAAGGTAATCGAGGGCAAGTGGGAGGAGTCGGCCGAGTGGAGAGCCAAGGCGACGACCTTTGCCCAAAGCGCGAAGAACATGGTCGAGACCTACGAGGAACAGAAGCGCCTGACCAGCCGTCTGATTCAGACGATCGATAACTTAGCGGAGCAGCAGAATGATCTCGACACTCAGTTCAACGATCTCGTGGACGCGCAGCGCCTCGCTGCCGAGACTGAGTGCGATCCTCTGCCTCTTGACGACGCTTTCCTTGACCGGCTGCGCGACGGCTCCAACGCCGCCGACAACGGTCGAGCAGCCCTGCCCGGAGATCCCGGAGGCGTGGCTCCTACCCACGCTGACGCCGGGGAAACTCCCTAAGACGCACGGCGAGCTGAAGGTCTATACCCTGCAGCTCCAGCGCGCCCTCGCCTACTGTAATGCCCAGAAAGGTGCCGTCCAGAGCACCCTGAAATAGACCGGACGTGGCGTATCTCCAGCTATAGGAGCGCCGCTTAATGACGACCATCGCTTGCGACCGCCGGACCATGGCGGCCGACACCCGTATGACTTCCGATGGAGGGGCTTTCGCCCACACCCAAAAGCTATTTCGTTTGAACGACGGCAGTTTGTTCGGGTTTTCTGGCGACCCTGCCGTCGGCCTTTTGTGGGTGCAGTATCTGGACGGGGAGATCGACGCCATCGACGATAAAAAAGTCGATGACGACGCGTCTTGCGCGTTGCGCCTTACGCCATCAGGCATATGGCTCTATCAGCTACCGTTCTATTGCACCCCGGTACCGGTGCTGGACCATTACGCCGCCATCGGCTCCGGGGAGATGGCCGCTCAGGCGGCCCTCATTCTCGGCCATGAGCCCCATGACGCTATTGCAATAGCCGCCAAAGTGGATGCGTTCACTGGCGGCCCAATCATTGTGGAGACCCTTTATGAGTGATATCGCCAAGCTGCAGGTTCTGACGCAGCTGACTTTCGACACGGCTCACGACTTTCTGAACAGCCCGGAGTCTCGCCCGATGCGGGCTGAGGACAAGCTCTGGCTTCAGAGCGTCGTCAACGATGTGGGACTGCTGAAAGATAAACTCGAACAGCTCGCAGTCCCTAACGACGGTTGATCATACTAAGGGGATGAAAACTCTACGTATGAAGTGGTGGGGTGTGATCTCGGCGGGGCTTCTCGCCGTGGTCGCTGTTGTCGCCCCGCATCAGCTGGCGCTCGTCGTGTACAAGCTGGCTCTGGTTACGCTTGCTTGCGTGGCCGGCTACTACATTGACCGAGCACTGTTCCCGTACGCTCGCCCGCACATGTTTCTTGACGAAGGCCCGGCCCATCCACACGCAGGCCCGGCGATGCTGCGCCGAGCGATCATCATCGCCGCCGTTGTGGTCGGCGTCACAATGGGGTTGTAACTATGGCAGATCAACGCGAAATTCAGTATCACTCTGGCGAACCGTTGCTGGAAGTTACGGGCACCGCGACGTCTCGTTCAGTCGCCGTCCCCCGACTGTCTGTCGGTCCTGTTTTGCAGGTGTACATCGAAGATACGGCAACCGTTGTCCTTGAGGCCAGCACGACCGGAAAGCATTGGTTCCCGCTTGCGACTTACAGCGGTACCGGTTCTGCGGTCAACGAGGCCATTACGGTCGGCGACGCGTGGTCGCTTGTACGCTCGCGCTGCTCTGCGCACACGGCTGGTGAAGTCTTCGTGGGGTACTCGTGGTAAATGAAAGCGCTGGTACAGAAGTGGCTTGAGCCGGACGATCCGTCTAACGCTCTGCGGGAGTGGTCTATTTCAGATCTGCTTCATCCGGAAGGGTCTAGGCAGCTGCGTCAAGTAATCACCGACGTGCTGGCTCAGCAGGTCGAGCAGGCTAACGCTATTCCGGCGCTGCCGCACATCAACAACCGGGTTTGGAACTCGGACAAACACGGCTGGGGCCACACCGAGTGGATCTATTGCGGCGGTGACAACCGTGTGTTTCAGATCGACATCAACGGCCCTGCGGTTGTTCGCATCGAGACGTGCAACGAGCCGGGCCACATGGAGCCGCAGCCGCTGTACGCGCCGCAGACGTCGAGCTTCAACGTGTCGACCAAAGAGACGCTGCTGTTTGTTCGGTTCCACATCCAGAAGCTACCCCCTCGCCCGCCGCAGAGCACTTGGAAGCGCGTCACAAAAACCGTGCGCAAGCAGTTGCCGAACGGTAAGACGGTCCTCGCCAAGCACACCAAGATGCAAGAACCTGACGGTCTGTACACCGACCGGCCTGACGCCCCGGCTCGCGT
>CAZOVB010000045.1:7710-34668 GCA_964583095.1 uncultured Planctomycetaceae bacterium | reverse complement strand
CACCCCCATTCCACCCAATAGCCATCGAACGATTCACACAACGCAACCCGCTCTCCGCTGAGGCAATGGGCTTGTCAAGGGAGCCTGCCCCGCCTACCATGAAGGCCACAGCAAGAACCCTTACGACATCTGCAACGAGAAAGGTCCGGACATGTCCAAGCCAGCCAAGCTCTCTCTTCCTTCCCGGAAGCCCGAGGCGATGACCTTCGGCGTCTGTGCAACCAGCGATCCGAGGATCGACGAAGATTCCCGCAGGCGCTGCGTGAACATCGTGGAGATGGTCGCCTCCAGGGTGGCTGACGGGGTAAAAATGCCCGACGGATCGGCTGTCAACGTAGTGTACTCCGACGTGCTCATCGACGGGGAAAAGGAGGCGGACATGGTGGCCAGGCAGTTCCGCGATGCCGGCGTGCAGGCGATCATCGTCGCCCCGGACACCTGGGCCTTTCCGCAGCTTTCGCTGATCAGCCTGCTTTCCCAACTGGATCGGCAGATTCCGGTCAACATCACCTGCGGCAACAGCGGGCCCAAACCCGGGGTGGTCTTCGCCCATGCGGTTAACGGAGCCCTGGCCCAGATGGGAAGACTGGCTGCCTTGAACGTCGGAACCTGGCCCGACGAGGGCATGAACCCGGAGATGACCGACTCGACCGGACAGGCCTTGATCGACTGGTGCTATGCGGCGCTGACCTTCTCGGGACTTCGAGGCAAGCGGGTGGTCGTTTTCGGCCACGACTCGATGGGAATGGAAACCGCCCTGGCCCACGTGCTGCCGACGAGAAAGACCTTCGGTATCGAGATTACGAGGCTGGACATGAAGCTCCTGGCCGACATGCTCCGGAAACAGGCCTGGGACGCTTCGGAGCTCAAGGACCTGCGTGGCTGGATCGAGAAGCACGTGGGAGACCGGCTCGAGCTTCGCGACGCTTCGGACAGCGATCGGTTCGACAAGTCCCTGGCGATGTACCTGATCATCCGCGACCTGATGGAAGAGCTCAACGCCGTGGGCGGCGGGTTCATGAGCCAACTCGAATGGGGCAGCGACCCGCGAGGGGTTCCCCTGCCCGTGGCGGATGTCATGGAGAGTCTCTTTAACTCCACGTTCGATCATCGAGGGGCCAAGCCCGCCCTGCCCTATGCCACCGAAGCCGACGTGCAGGGCCTGCTTACCATGCTGTTCATGACGTGGCTTTCAGGGGGCAGTCCGCCCCTGTTCATGGATTTCCGCAAGGTCTGGGAGCCCTGGGAGATCCAGCAGTTGGGCCGAAAGATCGGCTGCGAGATCCCGGCCGAGGCCCCCTTTGCCCAGAAGGGCTTCGTGGACGGAGACAACAGCGGATCGGCCGGCTTCAACTGGGCCGCTAAGCCGGGCGCGTCGGCTCGGGAGTGCATGGAGCAGGTCTCGATGCCCCTGGCCGATGAGTTCTACTTCCCCGGCGGGGGCAACAGCGTGACTTTCACGACCCCCGGCGGGATCGAGGGCATTGCAGCCCGACTGGCGTACAGCGCCCCCAGCGGGAAGTTCGCCATGGTCTGGGACGAGGCGGGCACGGACGAGCTTCCTTCCGAGCTTGCCGAGGCGGTGGCCAACACCTCCACGCCGACCTGGCCTCATACCTGGGTGGTCCCCAGGTACGCGACGATGGCCGAGTACAAGCAATACGCCCCGGCCAATCATTTCCACATGACCTGGAATCTGCCGGTGGCCCGGCTGGAGCACTGGATGGACCTTTCCGGGGTCAAGTCGGTTACGCCGTGGAGCCAGAGGCCCGCGTGGATCGAGGGGGTCGATCGGCCCAGGCCCCTGTTGGACATCCTGGCAGGAGCCGACGGGTGAGCCAATCCGATATTCCTGCCGCAAAGGCCCAGGAGGCGCTGACCTCTTCGGAGAGGATGGCTGGGCAACTGGCCTTTCTGCGCGAGATCGACAAGGTCAAGGAGATCTTCCGCCTGACCTATCTGCTCGATGCCACCCGCCGGGAAAACGACGCCGAGCACAGTTGGGAACTGGCGCTGATGGCGATGGTCCTGAGCGAGTACGGCCCGGAGGGGCTGGATCTCTCGCGGGTGATCAAAATGGTTCTCCTGCATGACGTGGTGGAGATCGACCCGGGGGATGTTTCGGTATACGATCTCCAGGCCCGCCAGGCCAAGCAGGCAGAGGAGCAGGCCTGCGCCAACCGTGTCTTTGGCCTGTTGCCCGAAGACCAGGGCAGCGCGTTGCGGGCCCTCTGGGAGGAATTCGAAGCCCGCCGGAGCCCCGAAGCGCGTTTTGCCAAGGCCCTGGATCGCCTTCAACCCCTTCTGCACAACTACTTGACCCGGGGCAAGGCCTGGCAGGAACACGGCACGAAGCTCTCGGACGTTCTGGGGGTCAATCGCCAGAGCATTTCCCAGGGATCCGAGCCACTCTGGGCCTTTGCGGAATCGATGATTCGCGACGCGGCCCGGCGGGGTTTCCTGGCCGAGGATACGCCCGATGAACGGGTCGATTAATCGGTTGCAAAACCCGCACCTCCGACCTAGACTGCATGCTCGCGCGGAGCGGCGTGTCCGCCCTCGCACGTTGCCGGCATAGTTCTTATCATCCATCCCGGCCGGTCTTAAGGAGGCGTCCCGTGCCGGGCGCCCCGGTAGCAAATGCCTTGTTTGCAAGGAGTCGAAGATGCATGCACGGACCCTGACTCTGTGGTTCGCCCTGCTTTGCCTTCTGGCCTCGGGTTGCCAGGACAAAGCCTCCACCGTTTCTGTTTCCAAAGCCGATCTGACGGCGGTTTCCCTGGAGTACCGCTGGGCAACCCCCGTGGCCACTCCCCCAGGCCATAGCGTCCGCAATATCTGGCTGATGGATGAGAACCTCTACATCCTGACCGATCGGAATCTACTGATGGCCTTCGATGCCATGCGGGGGCTTCGCCGCTGGTCCCGCGATATTGCCCTGAGCGACAACGAGGTCTATCAGCCCATCCATGTCGATGACATGTCCCTGCCCGAAAAGATCCTTTCCGTCGTCGAAATGCAGGACCTGAGCAGCGACATTGATCTGACCACCTTCGACGCGGCGATCGTACACAGCATCGATCGCGTCCTGGTCATGGATCGCCGAAACGGAAAGGTCTACCGAGACCTGGAATTCTCCGATCTCGGAATCAGTTCCGTAATCACCGAGCGAGGGGCCGTATCCGGAAATACGTTCTACTATCCGGCCACCGACGGAACCTACACCGCCATGGGGCTCGATGCCGTTGTCCGCAAGTGGAGGAGCTCTACCCGGGGACTGGTACTGGCTTCGTTTCAGACACTCAACCGGACACTCTACATCGGCGATGGGACCGGCATGTTCCAGGCGATCAATACGATGCGGATGGAAGACCGGTTGATCTGGCAGCGCGATCTGGAGACGAACATCGTCGGGGACTTCGTGGTGGATGAGGTGGGATGCTTTGTCCCCACCGAGGCCAATCGGCTCTACGGCCTGACCCCGACCGGGGGTCTCATTGACGGATACCCGGTGGTGTTTGAAGGGCAACTGCTCGACCCGGTTCAAACCTCCTCTGCGAGCCTGTTTGTCTATGCCACCGGAGACGGCCTGAACTGCGTCAATCGCGTCACCGGTGAGAAACGATGGAAAATCCCCGAGGGACGTTTCGTGGTGGCTTCCAGACAGGGCGACGTTTTCCTCATCGACAAGGACAACAACCTGAGAATCGTCGATGAAGTCCAGGGCCGAAACAAAGCCACGGTCCCCATGACCGGCTTCGTGCAATACGCCCACGCCCCTGCCCAGGAATTCATCTACGCCGTTACGGCAGATGGCCGGATCTACTGCATCCAGAAGATCCCCGACGTGGACTGACCTGCCCGCCCGGGAAACCGCAGAAAACCTCCGCCACACCACCAGAGCAACTTGAGCCCTCCGGAGCAAGGAGCAGGGATGGACCCCGCAGACGCAGTCATGATTCGCCGTGCCATTATCAGTGTCTACGACAAGACCGATATCGACAAATTCGGCCGGGCCTTGTCGGAAATGAGGGTGGAAATCCTTTCCTCTGGCGGGACGGCTCGCACCCTGGAGCAGGCCGGCGTCAAGGTTCGGAGAATCCAGGAGTGGACCGGCTTTCCGGAAATGCTGGGCCATCGCGTGGTAACCCTGCATCCGAAGGTCCACGGCGGCATTCTCGCCCTGCGGGACGATCCCGAGCATCAGGCCGACATGGAAAAGTACGACATCGAGCCGGTGGACCTGGTGTGCGTGTCGCTCTATCCGTTCGAAGAGGCCATCGCGAAGGAAGATGCCTCCCTGGCCCAGGCGGTCGAGATGATCGATATCGGCGGGCCTGCGATGGTACGCGCCGCCGCCAAGAACCATCGCTACGTTACCGTGGTGACCGATCCGAGCCAGTTCTCAGTGGTTTTGGATGAGATGCATGCCAACGACGGCGCGGTGCGTCTGGAGGTCCGTCGAAACCTCGCCCAGCAGGCCTTTGCGTTGACCGCCCACTACGACAGCGTGATCTCCAATCACCTGGCCGAGCAGTTCGGCCAATCCCTGCCCAACCGTCTTACCCTGAGTTTCCGCAAGTCCTGCGACCTTCGTTACGGCGAGAACCCCCACCAGGCGGGGGCCTTCTACAGCCGCGACCGGCTGCCCGAGCCCTGCATCGCCTCGGCCAAACTACTGGGGGGCAAGGAAATCTCCTTCAACAACTACTACGACGCCAACGGGGCGCTGGAACTGGTCAAGGAATTCTCCGACCCGGCCGTGGCAATCATCAAGCATGCCAATCCCGCAGGATGCGCCCTGGACGACGACCTTGTCGAGGCGTATCGCAAGGCCTACTTCGGCGACGTCAATGCCGCGATGGGCGGCATCGTGGCTGTCAACCGGGAGGTCACAGCCGAGCTGGCCCAGGCGATCGTCGAGACGTACCAGCGATGGGGCAAGCAGCGCGGCGCCGGCGGGTTCTATGCCGAAATCATTGTCGCCCCCGGATTCGAAGACGAAGCAATTTCCATCATTCGGCAGCGCAAGGGGTGGGGACCCAACGTCCGACTGCTCGAAACCGGGCCTCTGGATGGGACTCGAAGCGAGGAGCCGATGGTCAAGTATGTTGTCGGCGGGCTGCTCATGCAGCAGCGCGACCTTCTCGGCTGCAACAGCGACCAGTGGGAAGTCGTCACCAAGCGGCCGCCCAGCGACAGCGAGATGCAGGATATGAATTTTGCCTGGCTGGTCTGCAAGCACGTCAAAAGCAACGCGATTACATTGGCCAAGGATAAGGCCCTGCTCGGGGCCGGGGCAGGACAGATGAGCCGCGTCAACTCCGCCCAACTCGCCACGCAACTGGCCCAAGCTTATGGCGGAAGGGGCGAAGTCGACCCGGACGGGTGTGTGCTTGCTTCGGACGCCTTTCTGCCATTCCCCGACAGCCTGGAATGGGCCGGCCGGATCGGCGCTACCTGCGTGATTCAACCCGGAGGCGGCAAGAAGGATCCGGACGTCATCGCCCGGGCTGACGAACTGGGCCTGACGATGGTCCTGACCCATACACGACACTTCAACCACTGATAGACAGCCACGCCCGCGTCCAGCCGCGGACGGACGGCCTCGATTGCCCAGCCCCCGGAGGCAGATATGCCCACACATACACACGAGATCGTTGCAGTTGGCGGAGGAATGACAGGATTTGCTGCGGCAGTTGCGGCCGCGCGAAGGGGGCGGGATGTCCTCTTGATCGAGAGGTACTCCTGCCTGGGGGGTATGGCCACGGTTGGGCTGGTCAATCCGTGGATGTTCCACTACACCTGGGATCGTTTCGACCAGGACGGCCAGGAAGTCATCCGGGGCATCTATGCCGAACTTCTGGAGAAGATGGAAGCCCAGGGCGCGATCGCCAAGGGCAAAGGCGTCCATCCCGGCAATCGAGCCTTTGACAGCGAAGTGCTCAAGTGGACGCTTGACGAGATGGCCCTGGAGGCGGGGGTGAAGCTGCGCTTCCACACCTGGTGCGACGCTGTCGTCTGCGAGGACAGGAAGCTCCAGGCGGTGGAGACGACTTCCAAGAGCGGCAAGGAGCGTTTCGAGGCCGAGGTGTTCATCGATACCACCGGCGACGGGGACCTGGCCCATCTTTCAGGCTGTGAGATGGTTTTTGGCCGTGAGAGCGACCACAAGGCCCAGGCCATGACGACCATGTTCCGGCTGACGGACTTTGATGCCGATCGCGGTCCGGACATCGGATTGTTCTTCGAGGCGGTCAAGTCGGGCCGGCTCAAGAGGCCCGGCAAGAAGCACTGCCTGCTGAACTTCCGATATCCGGGCAACGCGGTGCTGAGTTTCAACCAGAATGAGATCGCCGGATTCAGCGGTGTCGACGCCGAGGATCTCACCCGGGCCGAAATCGAGGGCCGGGCAGCCATTCGTGAGCTTGTCGGGTGGATGCGGGAGGAGATGCCCGGATTCGAGAACTGTCGCGTCGAGCAGATCGCCCACCACGTGGGTCTTCGCGAAACCCGGAGGATCGTCGGGCGGCATGTCCTGAGTGTAGAGGATCTCCTTGCCACGCGGCGTTTTGAAGACACCGTAGCCTGCGGGGCGTATCCCGTGGATATCCACGATCCCGAGGGCAAAGGCGAGGGGATCCCGATGCGCAAGCTCGGTTGTGGAGAATACTACGATCTGCCCTATCGCAGTTTCCTGCCGAGCCAGCGGGACAATCTCCTTGTAGCGGGTCGGTGTCTCTCGGCCGAGCACAAGGCAGCTGCCGCCGTTCGCGTGATGCCCATCTGCACGGCCATGGGACAGGCCGTTGGTACTGCCGCCTGCCTGGCAGTGGAATCCGGGACCCCCGCGCCGAATGTCGACATCCCCGAGCTTCAAAAACGTCTTCTGCAGGACGGAGCGTTCCTGGGCTTCCCAACCGGCAGCCATCGCTGAGGGGTCCGCGCACTGGGCCGGCGCCTGGGCTCGATAGAAGAAACTGCCAGGGTGCGTCGGCTGCTTTACCGATTCGGGCCAGGTGGGATCGCCCCCTTTCCCGCCTGCTCTCCGGGTATCTATCTGCTTGCCTTGCCGGCCGGGCCCTCTACAATGTCCGCTTGTCTCTGATTGCTCGCGGGGGGATTGGCCCCCAAGCCCAGACCGGACCCGCCATGGACCCGACCCAACTGAAGATCATCGTATCGATCAGCCTGATTCTGTTGGCTGCCACGACCGGCTACCTCTGTCGCAAGCGTGGCTGGGTCGGTGAAGAGACCGCACGGAAGATCATGACGGTGGTGGCTGTGGCGGGGTTCAGCACGATCGGCCTGCTGACGCTGTGGGTTCGGGAGCTTCAGATTCAGGACTTCTGGCCGCCGCTGATCGTTGCGGTACACCTGGTGATCATGACAGGCATCGGGCTTCTCACCGCCCGATTGCTGCCGGGCGATCCGGTCCGGCGAACCACGTTTGGAATTGCTTCCGGGCTGGGGAATATCGCCTTTACGATGGGCGGGACGGTCCTCTATATCCTGTATGACAAGGAGGGGCTTCAACTTTCGGCCCTGGCGGGCCTGCTGTGGATGCCGATGATCGTGCTCTTCATCTATCCCATCGCCCGCTGCGCCCAGCCGGGCGAACACTCCCGCAGGTTCGCACGCCTGATGTTCCACAGCATCTTCGATATTCGAAGTACAGGCCTGGCGATGATGCTTCTGGGCCTCGGGCTCTCGATCGGGGACGTGCCCCAGCCCGGGTTCATCGAGCAGTTTCGAGTGGTCGATGCCCTGATGTACCTGGTGATCGCACTGGCGTACTTCTCCATCGGCCTGCGACTCCACCTGGGACACATCCGAACGCTCTGGAAGATGATTGTCGCCCTGGCGGTGCTTCGTTTTCTGGTTGCTCCGCTGGTCGGGGCTGCCTTGATTGCTGCAACGCGGCTGACCCCGTGGCCTTTGCATGGCCAGACGGCCTCGGGCCTTTTTGTCGAGCTGTTCGTGCCGGTAGGCCTCACGACGGTGGCTGTGGCGAACATGTTCCGCCTGCGCGGCGACGAGGCTTCGGTGCTGTTTGTGGCCAACACGCTGATCTACCTGGCCCTGGTCCTGCCGGTGGTGATTCTACTCCTGGGGTGAAGTCTCTTCGGTCGCGTATCGAAATTCCGCAGAGAGTTTTGCGACTCCTGTGTCATCCGAAGCCCTCCTCTCTGCTGCCGGGCGCGCATATAATACCCGCACTATGGCTGATTCTTACCTGTTGCATCCACAAGCGAGTGCTTCGCCCAAGCCCGATCGTCGCAAAGTCCTGGTCACCGGGGCGGCTGGACGCATCGGCTCCTATTTTGTCCAAAATGCCCCTGATCGCTACGAGTTGACGCTCCTGGAACACCCCGAGGCAGACACTTCGGAAATCGAATCCAGAGGCAAAGTGGAGAAGATCCCACTTTCCCAACTCGAGCAGCTCAAGGAGCTCTTTGCCGGGCAGGACACCGTTGTTCACCTCGCGGCGGAGCCTTCACCCTCGGCCACCTGGGACGAGCTGCACCGGGACAACATTCTCGGAACCTATAACGCATTTGTGGCCGCTGCGTCGGCCAAGTGTCGCAGGGTCGTCTACGCCTCCAGCATTCACGCGGTCAGTGGCTACCAGGACGACCGCCAGGTTCATGCCGACGAGCCGGTCAGTCCCGGCGACCTGTACGGTGTGACCAAGTGCTTCGGCGAAGCCCTGGGACGCTATCTCGCCACCGAGCAGGGCCTTTCCTGCATCGCGATTAGAATCGGCGCCTTTCAGCCCCGCAGCGAGGGGAAGCAGAATGTCGGGCTGATTAGCACGTTCGTCTCGCAGCCTGACCTTCATCAGTTGATCCTCAACTGCATCGATGACGAAAGGCTGCTCTTTGCGATCGTTCACGGCCTGAGCCGAAACAAGTTCAACCGGATGGACATCTCCGAGGCGCGCGAACTGCTTGGGTACAAGCCCGAAGATGACATGACCGAACTGAACCAGGCCCTGGAGTCGCTGGATCTGGCCCGCCAGGCCTCGCCGCACAACGAATCGCACGGCCCGGCCTCGGGAATCCGGAAAGAGCTGTGAGACGCGATCTTCAGCCGGGGCCGGAGGGGGCTTTCATGATCTCGGCCAGCAAGGCCGTGGCATAACAGCCGGAGGGGGCACTGAAGCGGACCTGAATGTAGTGCCCGTGTGCGTCGCTGCCGGACTCCAGGCAAGGCTCTTCCAGGGCAAATCGCAGGGGGCGGCGGGTGCCCTTGACTCTCAGCGAGCCGACCTTGGCGAAGCTTTCCTGCCCGAGCCCGTGAGCTTGTAGAACGGCCCTTTCTACCTGGCCTGCCTCCTGAGAGGCCATGAGCGTTTTGCTTCCCGGCAGCAGGCCGGTGGGACTGATCTCGAAGCGGTCGCAGCGAGCCTGTTCTTTGGCGGGATCCTCGACATCGAAGACACCGCCGGTGTCGCTCTTGCGGGCCAGGTCGCCGGGCAGGAGCCTGTCGAGCGTTTCGATGCGCCGGGCGAGGATGTCGTTGAAAATCAGGCTCTGAAAGGCTGAGACGTAGAGCCGTTTCATGCGTTTGTCGATGGCAGCGACCGCAGCGGAAGGTTTTTGTTTCTTCCGGTAGGCGATCAGGGCCCGGCGCGGGGCGTCGTATTTGCGAGGCCAGAGCTGAAGAGCCCTGCCGAGCCGGTCGGCCTGGAAGGCATCCCGGGCCGAGCGGACATCGGGAGGATCGTTCGGGCTTGGTCTGCCCAGCAGCAGCTCGAGGAACTCCTCCAGGTCTCCGGCCAGCAGGGCCCTGCCCAGTTGACCGGTATCGCCGCGCATTCCGAAGCGCTGCGGGCCGAAGTAGTTGGGCACCCCCCGATTCGAGAGGACTTCCAGGATGGCCTGGGCTTTGGGCAGGTCGGAGGCATCGACGTGGCGAATGCGGATGGCAAAGCGGTTGGACCGGAGGTGGCCAAGGCGAATCTTGTTCGTATGTCGTGACGTACTGATTACTTGAAGATTCCGATCGCCGAGGCCCGCTATGCGCTTGGGCTCGACGTGTTCCAAGCTCATCGTCTGCTCGGTTACGCCGAAGGCATCCTTGAGTCCGGCATAGCCGATCCGGTTTGGCTTGACTCCCAGCAAGGCTGCGATTCGTGAGACCGCCTGGGGCGTACCGATTCCCCGCTTGACCACGCGGAAGTAGACATGCGTCCCCTCGCCGCAGGGCTCGTAGAGGGGCTGTTCCTGCACGACGAAATCTTCCAGGTGGTTCTTGATGCTCCCGGCCGTTCCGGGCATCGACGCTGTCAGAAGAGGCCAGTCGTTCATGCCTTGGGGTCCTGAGGCCTCTGCCAGGTGACTTCCCTGCATCCGCCCAGGGCATTGGCCAGGCGAGCCAGTGCAAAGAGCAGATCACTGAGCCGATTGAGGTATTTCAGGGCCAAGGGCTCCAGTTTGACCTGCCTGCCCAATTGGACGCAGTTTCTCTCTGCCCGCCGGCAGACGGATCGGGTCACGTGCAATTGAGCAGAGAGCATGCTTCCGCCGGGCAGGATGAAATGATCCAGTTTACCGGCCCGCTGCCAGGCGCGATCGATGTCGGCCTCCATTCGATCCACGGCGCCCGATTCAATCTCGAGGGGCAGGGGCTGATGCGTCCCTGCCGAGACGAGCGCAGCGCCCAGAGCGAACAGTTCCGACTGCAGCGGATCCAGCGATTTGGCGACCGGATCTGCAGAGGTCTCGCGGGCCAGGCACAGGCACAGGCCCAGATGGCTGTTGAGTTCATCCACGCTGCCGACGGCCTCCATTCGGGGGTCATCCTTGGCCACGTCCTGCCCGTCAAAGCCCCGTGTGGAACCGTCGTCTCCGTATCCGGTGTAGATGGTCATGGGGTTTCCTTTCGTTGGAGGATCTGGGTTCGAGTCGCTGTATTTGAGCCTATCCTGCCGGGGAGGCCCTGGCAAGGGTTGCCGGGCTTTTACCCGACTGGAAGCCCGGGAAAATGCCCTGGATCGCCGGCGGGTGGCAAATATGCCTCCGTCTGGTTGCTACCTCCTGTGCAAACAGGAGTTAGATATCGCAAATTCCGTGTTTTGTTGGGGGTTTTTGCTGGCGACAGGCCGGGACTTTTGGGATACTCTAGGTTTGGTTTATCGGGCGATTCATCCCGGTGAAGCGTCCCCTGTTCCCGGCGGTCCTTTTCCGCCGGCAGAAGCGGGCCGGAGGTGGCTTTCATTGGGCCCGGGCAGAAGTTTTGGGGACCCGTGGGCCAAAGCCCGACGGACGTAGCTGCCTTTCGAAACCTTCCTAGTAACAGACAAGGAGCATCCAACGTGGCCAAGGATCCGGCCCCGACCAAACGTAGCCCCGAAGAGGGCCTTTACGACGAGAATCAGATCAAGGTCCTGCGCGGGATGGAAGCGGTTCGCAAGCGTCCCGGCATGTACATTGGTGACACGACGACCCGAGGCCTGCATCACCTGGTCTGGGAGATCGTGGACAACGCCATCGACGAAGCAATGGCCGGCAGGTGCTCGAATATCACCGTCGTGGTTCACCCGGATGATTCGGTGACGGTGGCTGACGATGGTGTGGGCATCCCCGTCGGACCTCACCCGACCGAAAAGATCTCCACGCTGGAGGTGGTCTTCTGCCATCTCCATGCCGGGGGCAAATTCGACCACGGCGTGTACAAGGTCTCCGGCGGGCTCCACGGTGTGGGGGCCAGCGTCGTGAACGCTCTGAGTGAATTCCTGGAAGTCGAGGTCTGCCGCAATGGTACGGTCTACCAGATGGAATTCGAGCGAGGCCGAAAGATCAGCGAACTCAAGGAGATCGGCAAGCGCAAGAAGACCGGCACGACCGTGACCTTCAAGCCGGATCACGAAATCTTCCCGGATACGGGCATGAAGTACGAGGTGCTTGAGAACCGCCTCCGCGAGCTGGCGTATCTCAACGAGGGCGTGAAAATCCGCCTTCGTGATGAACGCGTCGACAAGGAAAACGCCTTCCAGTACGACAAGGGGCTGGTGGCGTTCCTGAACCACCTGACCGAGGGCAAGCAGACGCTGCACAAGCCGGTCCACCTCCAGCGGGAAGATCCCGAGACGCAGCTTGTCCTGGACCTGGTGATGCAGTACACCAGCGGCTTCAGCGAGACGGTCTTCACCTTCGCCAACAATATCAACACCGTGGAGGGTGGAACGCACCTTTCGGGCTTCAAGAGCGCCCTGACCCGCACCCTGAACTACTACATGCGAAACGCCTCGGGGATCAAGACCGACAAAAAGGGCAAGCTGCCCTCCGGCGACGACCTGCGCGAAGGGCTGGTCTCGATCATCTCGGTAAAGGTTCCCGATCCGCAGTTCGAAGGCCAGACCAAGACCAAGCTGGGCAACAGCGAGGTCGAGAGCTTCGTGACCCAGTCGGTCAACGACCAGCTCAGCACGTGGATGGAAGAAAACCCCACCGAGGCCAAGCGGATCTGCAACAAGGGCCTCCAGGCCATGCAGGCCCGAGAGGCCGCCCGCAAAGCCCGCGACCTGACGCGACGCAAGGGCGCCCTGTCCAGCGGATCCCTGCCGGGTAAACTCGCCGACTGCCGCAGCAAGGACGTCCAGACCACCGAACTGTTCATGGTGGAGGGCGATTCTGCCGGCGGATCGGCCAAGCAGGGCCGAAATTCCGCCACCCAGGCGATCCTGCCCCTCCGGGGCAAGATCCTCAACGTCGAGAAAGCCCGGATGGACAAGATCCTCAACTTCAACGAGATCCAGACGATCATCTCGGCCCTGGGATGCGGGATCGGCGAGGACGAGTTCGATCTGGAAAAGCTGCGATACGGCAAGATCATCATCATGACCGACGCCGACGTGGACGGCAGCCACATTCGTACCCTTCTGCTGACCTTCTTCTTCCGGTACATGAAGCCGCTGATCTCCAACGGCAATGTTTTCATCGCCCAACCCCCGCTGTACCTGGTCACCCGCAAGCGCCACAAGGAATACGTCCTGAACGAAAAACAGATGCGAAGGACGCTGGCCCGGCTTGGCCTGGAAGGCACGACGCTCCAGGTGCGTGATACCGGCAACGGCAAGGTCAAGGTCCTCGATGAGATCAAGGGCTCGCGACTGGAAGAACTCCTCGAGACGCTGGACCACCTGGCCGAGAACATCGGCATCGTAGAGCGCCGCGGCATCCGCTTCCGGTCCCTGCTGGAGAATCGCAACGCCGACGGCAAACTGCCCACCCACTGGCTGCTGGTGGGCGGGCGCAACATCTTCTGCCACAGCCCGCAGGAGTATCAGCAGAAACTCACCGAGAACAATGCCGTCCGCGATGAGATCGGCTCGGAAGAAAACGGCAATGGCAACGGCAGCGCACAACCGAACAAGGTTCAGAAACGCGCCGAGCTCCATGAAGTCCGGGCAATCGAGAAGCTCCTGGCCAGGCTTGCCCGTCAGAACCTCGACGTGGACAACTATTACACGCTTCGGGAGGAAACCGTCACGGGGGAAAAACCCCCTGCCTCGTTCGTCCTGGTCACCGACGGCGAGCAACACGAACTGGACAACGTCTCACAGATTGGCCCGGGCATTCGTCAGGTCGGTTCCAAAGGCATGGAGATCAAACGCTTCAAGGGCCTGGGAGAGATGAACGCCGACGACCTCTGGGAAACCACGATGGACCCCGAAAGACGCATGCTCCTTCGCGTCCGGGCCGAGGAGGCCGAAGAAGCCGAGAGAATGTTCTCTCTGCTGATGGGCGACGACGTGGAGAAACGCCGTGCGTTCATCGAACAGCATGCCCTGGAGGTCAAAAACCTGGACATCTGAGCGACAAGCCCCTCGCGACCAGCGCAATTACGGCAGGATCATCAGCAGTGCCAGCAGCAGGAAGATCCCCGTAAGGGCAACGAGAAACCAGGTGCGCCTTCGGCTGTAGCGCCTCATGGCCTCGAGCGATTCCTGCATTCGCGAGACCTCCTGCTGAATCTGCCCCCGGGTTTCCTCAAGAAGCGTTTCATTCGTGCTCTGCAGGCCCTGGACCTTCCGGCCCAGGCCGGCAAGGCCCTGGCTGGTTTCCTCAACATCCCGGGCAAGAGTCGAAAGCTGCTGCTCGTGGCGACCCAGAAGCTCCCGGATCTGCTGGACGTTTTCGTCCAGAGAATCCTTTGCCCGGGTCATTGGCACCTGGGCTGCCGCGCGGGCGACGCGATCGGGAAGGTCCTCCTGGGCCTCTGTCACGGCGTGGCGGATCTGATCGGGCAGTGTTTCCTCCAGCCGATCGAGGCGCTGAAGCAACTCGGGATCGGTTCGGCCAAGGTTTTCCAGCCTTTCGCCCAGGGCCTTGAGCTGCTGCGAGATCTCCCGGGCGGCCTGGAGCAGCGGGGAAAGGTCCCCTTTGCCGCTGGGCGGCGGGGGTTCTTCGCGGTCGGTGGATGTCGATACGTCCTCGGGCTGCCCCTGAGGCCGACTCGATGAGTCGCTCGCCTGGTTGTGCTCCTGCTCCTGGGACGGATGGAAAGAAGCGTTTTCAAACAGTGATGCGATACGATTCCAGATTTCACGTGGGTTCACGTCTCTGCCCTCCGGCCCGGCTTGACTTGTCTAGGCGCCCGCAGATACTATCAATCCTTAAGTATAGTAAAGAGCCATGATGCTGAGAAACTCCAAATTCCGCGTTGCAAAGGGCCTTGCGCTTTGCGTTCTCGCCTCCTCGACGGTCTTGGGGGTCTCCTGTCGCCGCGAAGCTCCGGATGATGCAGCCAGGCCGAGGACGATTCCCTCCAGCGCCGCCCTGGCAGAGCTCGTCTGGGAACTGGGGTTGTGGGACCACGTTGTGGGCGTGAGTGACTATGCCCGGCTGAGCGAAGACCGTCGGGAGGTCCCCCGCATCGGCGACATGAAACCACGTCTGGAACCCGTTCTGGCCGTGGATCCGGACCTGATTCTCATCCAGCAGGACCCGGAAGACTTCGCACGGATCGTGGAACTCGACAGCGACATTCAGGTGGAGCACTTCACACTGGAATCCCTGTCGGATATCCCCGTCGCAGCCGGAAGAATCGCGCGACTCCTGGGCGATGAGCAGGCGGGAATCGAGGCAGCGGCTGCATTCGAGAAGAAGCTTCAGTCCGTCCGGCAGAGCACGCGGGACCTGCCGGCCGTGCGGGCCCTGTTTGTCCTGGGAACCAATCGGCCCAGCGTACCGGCAGAGGGAACCTTCATTGACGGGCTGATCCAGGCGGCCGGGGGAGTAAATGCCGGCCGCGACATACCCGGTCAAAAGTCGTGGCGCAATACGCGCAACGAACTGATCGCCGACGCCGGGCCCGAGGTTTTGATCGTCGCAGCAGAAGAGGGGAAACAGGACGAGGTACGCGACTGGTGGATGCAGCGGAAGGAGATTCCCGCCGTTGCGGCCGGCCGCGTGCATGTGGTGACCGACGACCGGTGGATCTGGCCGGTGCTCAAGCAGGCGGATTTCGCCCAGCAGATGGCGCGGATGCTCCATGGCCTGGAGTACGGGTCTTGAGTCGCGCAAAGGCTTCGCCGGTAACGGGCAGGGCGCTGGTGGGCTGGTTCCTTGCAGGCAGCCTGGCCACCGGGGCTGTGGTGCTTCTGTGCAGTCTTCACGGTCCGGTGGAGTTTTCCCGGCTGACCTGGCCTCTCTGGCGGGCACGGGTGCTTTCTCTGCTGGCGGCTCCGATCGTAGGTGCAGCCCTGGCGGTTTCGGGGGTAGCCCTGCAGGGGCTTTTGCGAAATGTTCTGGCAGAACCCTACGTTCTTGGCGTCTCCAGCGGAGCGGCGGTCGGGGTGCTTCTGGGCATGGCCACTGGGGGCTGGTGGCTCTGGCCGATGTGGGCGACCACGCCGGTTCTGGCCTTTGCCGGGGCGCTTCTGACCTGCCTGCTGGTCTACACCATTGCACAGCGTCGCGGCAGGCTGGACCCCTACACGCTTATCCTGGCCGGGGTGATCGTCAACTCCTTCAACGGCGCCCTGCTTCTGACGTTTCATCTGTACCTGGATCCCTATCGAATCGCGGAGTTTGCCCGTTGGGCGATGGGCGAGATTTCCGACACCACCCAGATTTCGATGCTGGTGTTCTCGGCGGTGCTGGTGGGACTGGGCTGGCTGATTGTTCTGGCCCGCGCCTCGGCCCTGAACGCCCTGGGGCTGGGCGACGCGGTGGCTCTTTCCTCGGGTGTTTCCGTGCATCGCCTTCGAATAGAGATCTTTGCAGTGGCTGGGCTCATGACGGCCGCGGCGGTGGCCCTTTCCGGGCCGATCGGATTTGTGGGACTGATCGTTCCGCATATCTGCAGATCCCTGCTGGGGCCCGACAATCGACGTCTGACGGTGGTGGCGGGCTTTGCCGGAGCGATCTTCCTGACCGTGGCGCACTGGCTCTGCGTGAACCTCGGGCCCTGGCTGGATATCAGCGCGATTCCGGTCGGGATCGTCACAGCCCTGGCCGGCGGGCCCTTCTTCATCTACCTGCTTCGCAAGCGGGGCCTGGAGGCCAGGCTATGACCCAGACGCCCTCCCACGTTCTCAAAGCGACGGATGTGCGTTTCGGCTATGCTCGCAATGAGCCGATCCTGCGCGGGGTGAACCTGCAGGCCTCGGCCGGGAAGCTCCTGTGCATCCTCGGGCCCAACGGTTCGGGCAAGACCACCCTGCTTCGGTGTCTCCTGGGCCAGTTGCGAGGCAAGGGAAGGATCGAGCTGGACGGCAAGGAGATCTCCCGGTACAGCCAGGAACAGCTCGCCCGCCTGATGGCCTACGTCCCGCAGATTCCGGAAGTGGCGTTTGCCTTCACTGCATACGACATCGTCATGATGGGTCGTTACGCCTATGCAGGCCGACTGGGGCTGGTGGGCAAGAAGGACCGCGACGTGGTCCAGGCCGCGATGGATATGACCCGGACGCGATCCTTTCGCGACCGATGTCTCTCGGAGCTTTCCGGCGGCGAGGCACAGCGGGTCATGATCGCCCGCGCCCTGGCCCAGCAGCCCAGCATCTGCCTGCTGGATGAACCCACCAGCCATCTGGACATCAAGAGCCAGCTTGTAATCTACCGTCTCATGCAGCGACTGGCCCACGACTGGGAGATGGCGGTGGTTTGTGTCAGTCACGATCTGAACATGGCCTCACGCTTCGCCGACGAGGTCGTGTTAATGCGTGGCGGAGACGTGCTTGCCTCGGGTCCCTCGGGGCAGGTGCTTACTGCCGACGTGCTGGGCAAAGCCTACGAAGTGCAGGTCGATCTGATCGAAATCCCCGGCGAAGATCTACCGCTCTTCCGGGCTCGCGGCTGACCATTCCGGAATCATCCCCGGCGCGTCCATCCCCTGCTCCAAAAGCCGCCGGTGCAACGCGTCGATGTCCAGCTCGTCCAGGGGGGATTCCTGCTGTGAAGCCATGGCCGCCGCCGTGCCGGCCCCCTGCCCCATGGCCATGCAGATCGGCATGACGCGGTAGTTCGAGTGGGCCAGAAACGTCCCCGAGATGCATCGCCCGGCCAGCAGGAGGTTATCGGTCTTTGCAGGGCGAAGCGAGCGAAACGGTATCGTGTAGACCTTGTCATGAGGAAGCGGACCGTACGGGCTCTGGCGGGACTGAGCCCTTCCCTCGGCCTGCATCGGTCCATAGAGGTTGTGCGTGCCCCAGACGTACTTGGCCTGGGAGACCGCCCAGTCCTCGAATACCTTGCCTTCGCTGATGTCTTTTTCGGTCAGGATGTACCGGCCCTTGATATGACGGCTCGAACGGACGCCGATCATGTCTCCGGAGCCTGCGACGTGGCAGTTCTCGAAGCCCGGCGCCTCGGCCCGGAGGAACTCGACCAGGCCGGCAAGCTGTTTGCGACACTGGACCTCGGCCGAGGTGAGATCCTCCGATTTCGTCCCGTCCAGGTCGATCACATTGGTGCAGTTGACCTTGATATTGCCCTTGCCGCAGCCCTGGATGAAGATGATGTGGCCGGCCGGGTAGGGAATGTCGCCGCGTTTGACGTATTCCTGGAGTTTCTCAGCCAGGGCCCGGCGTTTCTGGCGGTCCTTGGGGTTGCCGAACCGCTGGATTTCCACTCCCGCCAGCGAGAACATCAGCGACATCGGCTGAAACTTCCCGTCGCTCTGGCGCCCCAGGGAGAAATCTTCGCCGGCAAAGGCGGCTACGTCCCCGTCTCCCGTTGCGTCGATGTAGACATCCGCCTTGATCCGCAGGAGTCCTTCCTTGCCGTGGACCTGAAGATGATCGATGGAATTGCCCTTTTTCGCCGCGCCTGTGACAAAGGCGGAAATCAGCAGGGACATGCCCGATTCCTCGGCCTTGGCGAAGAGGAACCGGCGCATCTGCTCGATGTCGTAGGCAACCTGCCCGAGCAGGCCCGGGGCCAGGCGTTGCCCGATCGTCTCGCAGATTTCCCTATACAGGCCGCTGGAAGCATACCCGCAGAAGACGCCCATATGCCCGGTCGTGAGCATCCCTCCAAGCGAGCCGTTCTTTTCGACAAGAAGAGTGTCGGCTCCATTGCGGGCTGCGTAGTAAGCTGCGGCAAATCCCGCGGGGCCTGATCCGGAAACGATGACGTCGTAGTGATCTTTCATGGGTATCTCTTGGTCGGTGAATGGGACCGAGAGCAGCGGCCTACAATGGAAGGCCCTGGTCGGTCGGGTCAATGCGAGCATAGCATACTCTTTACGGAGGTTCAAAGTGCAGCAGAGGGCCCGGCCAGGCAGATTGGACGACCTTGTCACCCACGGGTTGGATTGATAGACTCTGGCCTTGACCGAACCGGATCGCGAGCGACATGGAAGACAGAATACGTTACGGACTCAAGCAGGATGACGACCGGCTCCGGAACTGCGCGCTGACCATCGGGAATTTTGATGGCGTCCATCTGGGGCATCGGGCCATCCTTGATCGATGCAGACAAGGCAGGCCGTCGGGGCCTGTCGTTGCGCTGACCTTCGATCCTGCGCCCGAGGCGGTGCTTCGGGGCGGGATCGACATTCCCCGAATTGATCCGGTCGAGCCCAAGTGTTTTCGCCTGCTCGAGGCCGGGGCCGACTACGTCGTCGTGGTCGAGCCGGACATGTTCCTGCTCGGGATGACCCCGGAGGAGTTCGTGCAGAATCTCATCGTTCGCAGCCTGGCTCCGCAGCTTGTGGTGGAAGGAGAAAACTTCCGCTACGGGGTAGCCCGTGCAGGGAATACGGCTACGCTCCAGGCCGCCGGCAGGGACAACGGTTTTGCCGTGGAGATTGTCTCGGATGTGCAGATAGAGCTGGGCGGTAAGACCCAGCGGGTTTCCAGCACGCTGGTGCGGCGTCTGCTTGGCGTCGGGGATGTGGAAGGAGCGGCCGGGTGCCTGGCGAGGCCTTTCGCCCTCTACGGGCCGGTGATTCACGGCCAGGGCCAGGGCAGGCAGTTGGACTGCCCCACGGCCAATATCGAGACCTCCGGGCAGGTTCTCCCCCAGGAAGGCGTGTACGCAGGTTGGGCCCAGGTGGAAGGCTGCCGATGCGCTGCAGGTATCAGCATCGGCTCCAGGCCCACAATGGGCTCGCACGACCTGGCCATTGAGGCGCATCTGCTCGACTATGAAGGCGACCTGTACGGCAAGCGGCTGAAAATCGAGTTCTTGCGGCGGCTTCGCGACCAGGAAACCTACCCCTCCCAGGACCAGTTGAAGCACCAGATGCAGAAGGATCTCCAGAGTGTCCGTCGAATCTGTCCCAGTTGAACCAGAGCAAATCGCGGATCGGTTGGCCCGGGCCCAGGTGCTGCTCCTGACCACGCATATCCATCCCGACGGGGACGGGCTCGGCGCGATGCTCGCCCTGGCCGGCGGGGCCCGCCGGGCCGGCAAGACCCCCCACCTGCTGCTTCCCGACGGGGTTCCGGATCGCTACGAGTTTTTGGCAGGAGATACGCCCATGGCAGGGCTTGAAGAAGCCCAGGCCCTGGCTGAGAAGGCCGATGCGATCCTGGTGCTCGATACCCATGCCCAGGCCCAGTTGGAAGGGCTCTGGGAAATCCTCAACGCCCGACAGGAGAAGGTGATCGTCGTCGACCATCACCCCACCGGGGCCCTTCCGGCAGCGATGAACTGGGTGGATACGTCCGCCTCGGCTGTCGGCGTCCAGACGCTGGAACTGCTTGAACGACTGGGCTGGCCACTTGGGCAGGAGGAATACCTGGCCCTGGCGGCGGCGATTACCTCCGATACCGGCTGGCTGCGGTTCGAGAACACCGATGCCCGGACATTGCGGGCCATGTCACGACTTGTCGAGGCCGGGGTGGCTCCCGACAAGCTCTATGCACGTTTGTACCAGCAGGATCGGCCCGAACGATTGGCCCTGTTGGCCCGGGCGGTGGCAAGCCTCGAACTCTTCGAGGATCAGCGAATCGCGGTAATGCAGATCCTGCAGGAGGACTTTCGCCGGACCGGGGCCCGCGAGGATGAAACCGAGAACCTGGTCAACCAGTCACTCCAGATTCCTTCGGTGCAGATCGCGATCATGCTGGTGGAGCAGGCCCAGCGGGTTCGTGTGAACCTTCGAAGTCGCGGCCTGGTCGATGTTTCCCGGATCGCCGGAAAATTCGGAGGGGGCGGGCACGCCCGGGCGGCAGGACTTCGAAGCGATCTGCCCCTGGCCGCTCTTCGCAACAAGCTCATCCACGCTGCCCGAGAAGCCCTGAGCGCATAGAAAAGCCCGCCTGCCGGGAGTCCTGCGACAAGCGGGCTGATGGGCACTGCGGTAAGGCTATTCGAGGATCACGTACATCGTCTTGTTGGTCAGGGCGACCTTGACTCCCCCGTCGGCAGCGGGCAGCACGGCGGCCTCTTCGACGAATCGACCGGTGTGGTCGAGGATGCCGGCCTTGGAGAGCCCGGGGTTGCCGATGGTGATCGAAGTCTTGGTCTCCAGTACCTGTAACGGGGCCTGACCCAGCTTCAGGATGGTTTCGACCGGTACGGTTTTGCCGTCGAGGACCACGTCATCGACCTTGGTGGTCCACCCCTGGGGCCTGGCGGCGGTGGTAATCTGGACCAGAACCTTGCTGGAAGAGCGGATGGGCTGATCGTCCATGGAGACGGCCACAATGGTAACGTAATCGTTGAGGGAATCGACACGCAGGGCGGAGGTCTTGAACGTTCCACCGGCTACGCGGAGGAAGCCGGAAATCGCCTGGTACTTCGGGGCGTCGACGGTGCAGATGCCCTTGTCCCAGTTGAGCTCAAGCTCTCCCGTGGAAGAAGCAACGGTCTTGGCCTCGGAGTCGATCAGTGTATCGACGTTGTTGAGTTTCGTCTTGCCTTCTTCCGAGCCGAAGGTGACTTCCACCGGTCCGACGAGCCCCGCCGCCCGGTGAACGTCCTTGCGGATCGGGGAGTTGGCTGCGTACTGCTCGCCGGTGCGGAGTTCATCGGCCTCGGCGATGTCCGAGAAGATGGGCACCTTGCGGTTGAAGACGGCTTCCAGGCTGCGGTGTTCCGAGACGGCCGGGGCCTCGGCCCGGGAGACGTAACCCTTCCGGAACGCCAGGGCGTTGGCGGGGAAGGAACCCAGCAGTTGCGGCACAGCCAGCGAGAGCTTGTTCATGGCCCCGTCATCGCCGATGGGGTTGTAGACCCAGTCGGTGGAATCGGCCAAGGACCAATACAGGCTGTCCACCCCACCCATTGACATGTAGGCACTGACGAGCATGGCTCCTTCGGACTGGTACCGGTTCGGGTGCAGCCAGGTGGATTCGGTCACCACCATCGGATGTCCCGCGACCTGCTTGAGGGCTGCCGGCAGGGCATCGGGCTTCTTGAGGACGCTGAGGTTTCCGAACTGCTGCTCGGCCTGGATCTGCACGTCCCGCTGGGGCCCCATGTGGTAGCCTTCCACGAATCGACTCACACCGATGATATCGGCTCCGGTCTGGCTCCACCGCTCGGCATCGTCCATCAGCAGCGGGTTGGCGGTCTTGGAATCCGCGGCCAGAATGAGCTGCTTGCAGCCCAGCTCGTCCTTGTAGTATTTCTTCATTCCGGAATAGAAGTCGTGCTGGAGCCTGGCCATGAACTCCATCTGGTCGGCCATTCGCTTGGCCTGGCCGGTGGGGTTGTCGGGCCCGGGGGTCTGGGTGAACTGCCATGTCTGATAGAGCCCGACCTGGCCTTGATCGTAGTTGTCGTTAAAGTGCTCGGCTGCGTCCCAGGCCTGGGAAGCCTTATCCAGCGAGCCGTACTTTTCCTTGGCCCAGTCGGCAAAGAGCTTACGAAGCTCGCCGCGGACCGGCTCGCGGATGGCCTGGAAGGTGAAGAACAGCAGCGAATCGTCATGGAGCACTTGGGCGATCGCCACGGCTGGGTCGTCCTTCAGCGCCAGGCCGGTATGCGGGTTCTTGCGGGTGTAGAGTTCCCGCACCCAGGCTTTATAGGCCTCCTGAAGCGGCTCGTGGAAGAAGATCAACCCGAAAAGGGCGACCTGGTCGGTGTCGTAGCCCTCGATGCCCCAGTGCTGGGCGGCATCGGCCAGGTGTGAACCATGGGCCCAGTAGGGGCAGATGGTGACATAGATGCCCTGGTTCCTGCAGGCGGCCACGAAGCGGAAGACCTTCTCGAGCTCTTCTTCATCCACGTCGGTCATGGCTGCATCGGCGCCTTTGGGATGGATCGACGGCGTGACGCGGACCATGTTGACGCCCTTGCCGGCCAGGAAGGCGGCCTGCTTGTCCATCTGCTCCGGTGAGGCATCGAGCAGGCTGGAGTTGACGGCCCAGAAGCGGACGCTCTGGCCATCCTTGTTGACGAAGTCCCGGCCATCCTCGCTGCGACGGATCCAACCGCCCTGCCCGGCCTGTTCCTCGTTGAGGTACCGCAAGTTAAGCATCGGCTCGGCGGAGGGATCTTCCGGGGCCTCGAAGGACCACGTGGCCGCGGCCGAGATGGTTTTGGGTTCCTCACGAGCCTTTTCGGCAGGGCTTTTGCGCCAGATGCGTTCGATGACGTTTCCGTAGGCGTCCATTTCAGGTTTTTCGGCCGTCTTGGGATCGAACCGTTCGTTGGTCAAAACGAAAATATCGATGGCGCCGTGATTGTAGAGCGGGCTGTGGGCCTTGAAGGACAGCGTGAACTTGCCGGCCTTGAGTTCCAGGGGCCCCACCTTCACCCACGCGAGGTAGCGGACGTCTTCCTTGCCATCCTCGGCGATGTTGATCTTCTCGAGGGTCTGGGTGAAATCGATCTTCTTCCATTGGCCCTGATCGATCTTGTAGCTCATGACGCTGCGCGACGGGTTGGCCCGCAGCCAGAGGGTGTATTTCCCGCCGGTTTGAAGCTCGAGGTTGTAGGTGGCCAGGCCTTCTTCCTTGCGGTCGTAGTGGCTCAGCCAGGCTTCGCCCATGAGCTTGTCTTTTTTGACCTTGTCATACCACCAGGGATGGCGCTTGAAGGTGGAGGTATTGGCGGTTTCTCCTTCGCGCCAAAGGGTTTCAGCCCGGGCAGGGGCAAAGGCAGCGGCCAGGATCAAAAGGGTTACAAGTTCAAAACGTATTCCATGCATCGAGTTTTCCTCGCGGTCGGGTAGACATTTCGGGCCCAAGCGGGTGCGGGCCCGGTTGGTAACTACAGGTGAAACAAGCTCCCGGGCCGTTTGTATCGCCGGAATTGAGAGGTTTCCCGTTCCGTCCAGCGGACCGGAAAACAATCCGCGGGAGACTTCCGGCATGGCGGTTGGAAGCCTCCCGCGGGGGACCTTGAGAAAATCGGAAGTGGGCGGTTCAATCGTAATCGAACAGGCTGTTGTCCTCCGGGCCGAAGAAACCGACATCGAAATCTTCGGGGGACCCGGAATAGTGGCCCGTCATTACGTCGTTGGAGAAGCTCATCCGCCGGCTGTCCACGTGGCCATCGAGCCAGGCCACGTTGACCCATCCCATGTGCCGGAAATGGATGCTGGGCCGCGATGCCCACTTTCCCCCCGGGAAATAGGGCGCTTCGCAGAAGCTGTATTCGATCAGGCCGCCATCGACAAACGCCGCATCGGTAAAGGCCACCGTCCCGGAGGGGTCGTCGAAAGTCTTCTCCGGCGCGCCGCGCTGGTCGGTCCTGACCTGCAGGCTCGAAGGGCTCCTGTGCTGGCCGACGTAATTGTTGTTGTATCCATATCCCCCGCAACCGGCCTCGAAGCCGCTGAGATGGCTGCGAAACTCCGCGCAGATCCGCGCCTGGCCGGAAATATAGTCCCGCAGCGGGCCCTGGGTATCGTCGAACGGCTCATTGAGCTGATCCCGCCGGCCGAACCAGCGATCCCGATTGGACAGGAAATCGGCCGCCCCGGGAACGAAGTATCCCCCGCTGTCATGGGTGTAGAGCATGTTGGCCACCTGCAGCGCGCGAAGGTTGGTCATGCAGGTGGCCTTTCGCGCCAGCGCCCGGGCGTTCTGGATGCTCGGAAGCAGGATCGAGGTCAGGATCGCCAGGATGGAGATCACCACCAGCAGTTCGATCAGCGTAAAACCACGTTGTCGCGTTGCTGCGATCATCGTCTCCGCCGTCTCAGGACCCATCCGCCCAGAAGCAGCATGGCCGGAATGGCCGGTTCGGGAATCGAGCCCGGGGTTTCGGAGGTCCCGCCCCAGTTGCGGGCCAGTTCCGTGTAGTCGGCGAAATCCACCCAGCCATCGAGGTTGAGATCTCCCACGGCCCATCGGCCGGGCTGGAGGTAGTTTTCTCGCAGAATCTCCAGGTCGGCTTCATCCACGACGCCGCTGAGGTCCGCATCGCCCAGGACCGCGTTGAACTGCTCATCAAGGATGGCAGCCAGGTCCTCCCTGTCGACGCTGCGATCGTTGTTGTAGTCGTACAGCAGGTCACTGCTGCCGGCTCTCAGGGCCAGGCCCAGCACGTCCAGGTCGGCTGAGCTGAAGTCCCCGTCGCGGTTCCAGTCGCCCACCTGGGCAGCGTGGAGTGAGCCGATGGCTTCCAGGTCCAGTCCCCCCGAGCCGCTGGTTTCCCAGGCGTCGTAAATGGCTCGTCCCTGGCTGTCGAGATAGTCTCCGCTTCCGGGGATGTCCACAATGCGGACGTACTCTATGCGGTTGATGCTCAGAAGGTTCTGCTCGACCAGCGGGTGCTGGGCCAGTTCGGACAGATCAAACGGCGTGCCCAGACTCTGGCCGTTGCCGTTGGCGTGCTTGCCGGCCAGGTTGTACACGTCGGTCGGGTCGATGGGCAGGTAGGCGTAATCGGCTGAGCCTGGCTGGGGGGTGAGGCTCTGCGAGGCGAAACGGGCAAAATTCACCCCGTCGGTCGAGACTTCCACGTAGCCCAGTTCGGCGAAGAGCGAGTTGGCCGAGCCCAGGGCGTTCTCGAAGACGGCGAAATCCGCGCCCGCACCGTCGTAGATGGCCTTGTTGAAACGGAGGGTGATCGTGCCGGGGTTCTCTCCGGCGGCGATGGCGGCAGGGCCCAGTTCTCCCAGGCTCACCACGTGCGTATGGTCGGCGGTAGCAGCCTGGAGTGCCAGGTCCGGACTCATCCAGATCAGATCCACGTTGCCGCCCGGCTGATAGGAGGTGATTCCCGCCGCCCAGTCGACGAAAGCGGGATTGACCTGCCCGTTGATGAGGCCTGGAATCCCCGCATCAACGGGGGCATCGTTGGGATCCGTGCCGTTGGACCACGGACCGCCCGGGGCCGCGGCGGCGGCCAGGAAGACCACCGCCGCGGTCAGGGCGAATCGAGCTCTGAACAGATTGGAATCGAATCGAACCGGAATCATCTCTACCTGCGCTTTCTCCTGGCAGCCAGGAGGCCCCCGGCGCCCAGCAGGGCCAGCATGCTCGGCTCGGGGATGTTGGTGTTGTCGTAGACCAGGTTGTCCAGGGCGAAGTACGTGGGCGTGTTGATGCCCCAGTCGCTTACGTCGCTGGAAGACAGGGAGAAGGAAAGGCTGGCGACATCGCTGCCCAGTGGCTGGAGGTTCAACCACGTCCAGTCCTCTACGATCTGGTTCCCGGAAAACGGGTTGGAATAGTCGGCCAGGTAGAACGTCACCTGTCCTGTGATATTGCCCATCGCGTCGGGTGCATCGTGACCTGTTACCGTGAGGAAAAACCAGTCGGGCTCCGTGCCGTCGGGTCCGCCGAAGGGGTCGGTGAACATGTCCCCGTCGCGAATGCTCAGCCCGGTGTAGGTGGTGTTGGTGAACAGGGCTCCGCGGACGGTCGTTGCAGCGGGCAGGTTGAGGGTCGCACCGGCCCCGGCATCGTAGCCAACGGCGTAGTTGCCCGTCCCCCCGTAGCCCCCGGCCGGGTCGGAAAACGCCGCATACTGGTTTCCGAAGCCCGGGGTGGTGTTGTCCTGAACACTGGAGAGGGCAAAGCCCTGCCACCACCCGCCGTAATCGGTGGAGTAGGCATTGATGAACTCCACCTGGGACGAGGTGAAGCCTCCGGCCTGGTCCGAGCCGTTGTAATAGCTCTCCGGGGCCAGGGCCTGGTCTTCAAAGTCCACGGTGGTCCAGCCGGCCAGGGCCGGCGCCGCTGCCAGGCAAATCAAGACTGTTGCTTTGCGAAACATTCGATGCATCCTTCCTTCTGTCGCCTCCTGTGTTTTGCATTGGCGGCCCGGGCGCAAGGCCGACAAATCAAGCCTGGCTGGGGCGAGAAGGGGATCCGACGCGGGCGGGGCGCAAAGGAGTGTGCGATCCGTCGATGCGCGAACGGTCCGAAAAAAAGCCCCGGCTCGTGAATTCCAAGCCGGGGCCAAGGGTTCGCTCTATCTGAGGCGCCCGGGGAGGAAATCGCGAGACCGATTCCAGGCCGTCACAGGCAGGTCTTCTGGCTTCCGGCTTTTCGGGGCTGGGCCCCTGCCTCCCGCCACGCCTTCCCGTCACGATCACGCATCGCGACAGTGGCATTGTGCGGCGGTTGTAGCCGGTTACAGCGGCGCGTCCGCG
>CAZOVB010000045.1:0-7700 GCA_964583095.1 uncultured Planctomycetaceae bacterium | reverse complement strand
CCGGGTCTTCCTCGCGCCACGCCTTCCCGCCTCGACTACGCATCGAAGCAGTGGCCTCTGCGGCGGTTGTAGCCGGTTACAGCGGCGCGTCCGCGGCCGATTTTCACGGCCTTCCCTTTCGCGTCCCCCATCAGGGGAACCTGTAACGCCTCGGAGTATAGCCCGGCGCCCACCCGAACGTCAAGACCGTTTGCAGAATAGGGTTCTACTCGTCGTAATCTGCTATCCGCTGACCGGCAGGGCTGAGTGCACGCAGCGGGGTAGTTCTTGCCAGGTTCGTCCCTGCAATTCATTCCCGTTCTTCTTCTTGCGAGTACCCCCCCACTGCTTGAAGAAGAATGGTACGCCCGTCCGGACGCACTGATCGCGAATATCCAGTACCCAATCAGGTGACATGTTTCGGGCTCCGGGTCCTGACTCCCCGCCTACGATCACCCAGTCGATACCACTCAGGTCCAACTCCGGCAACGGCGCCAGAAGCGGCTCGAGCGAGAGGAACTTCACCGCCGCAGGTATTCTGCGGAGCTGTTGAATCCGTGAGGCCACATTCAAGTTTTCCACGCTCACGCCCATCCAGATATTTTCTGTCCATGGAAGTTCACCAGACAGTTCCAGAAGGCGATCAGAACGCTTTGTCAGGACCTGGAAAACATGGTGTCGGGCCGTCGCCATGACCTGGAACACCTGATGGATGAAACCTTCAGGCACTTCGGAATGGAACAGATCACTCATGCTGTTGACAAAGACCATCTGGGGCGTTTTCCATTGCAACGGGCGAGCAAGCATGTGTTCGTGAATTCGGACCGCAAATCCGTCACGATAGTTCGGCTGGCCCATGGCCTGGAGACGCTTGGACATCCTTTCGGCATAGCAGTTGGCGCAGCCCGGGCTGATCTTGGTGCAACCTGTTACCGGGTTCCACGTTGCTTGGGTCCATTCGATTTCTGTCTTGTTTCCCATTAGAGCTTTTCCAAGAGATAGTCGGCTATTCGCAGGGCAGGTCGCTTGCCTTTCTCATTAGCGACAGCGAAGAAGAGCTGAAAAAGAGGACTGTTTCGGCTGTTGAGGAAGATCCTGCGCTTCTGTGAAACCCCGACGAAGATCTCGCCGAGGCGTCTTTGATAGAAACGGCTTATGCCATCGGTATCGCAGGCACGTTCCACCTTCTCTGTCGTGTTCCCGAAGATATCGTTTTCTGTCCTGCTCTGATAGAACTCATCAAACCATGTGGTTGTTCCAAAAACCCGGTCAAGTGCCTGGCGGCAGGATTTCTCCGGATCATTCGCAACGAGTCGGTTCACCGCCATCAGGGGAAAGAGAATCCAGACGTCAATCCTGCGCGTGGCGGCTATGGCCTGTATGGTATCCCAGTTGACTTGTGTGGCAAAGGGGTCCAGAAAGACGACGGCGCGGGTGCTGCCTCCCATCTTGGCGCAGAAGCCTTGAAGCCACGTATTGGCATCATCCTGCTGGACATGACAAGTACGGTCAGGGTGCTCCTGAACAGTATTCCTCAACTCATGAACCTTGTCGGGATCGGATTCGATGAAGTAGTACCGGTCGAAACCCGGCTCGATCTCAAGGGCTCGTCGAGCGGAGCCTTTCAGGAACCTCTGAGTATCATCCTGTCCGATTTCCTGAAAGAGGTCCACGGTGGCCAGATCGCTGTTCACTCCCTCGCGATAGCCTGTGCCGGCGAAGGCATCGACGTAGATGCGCAGAAACCTCTGGTTCTTCAGTGCAACGTTGTACTGCCGGAGATAGTTCGACAAGATATCGAGTTTCTGCTCCGTCCAGTCACCGCCAAACATCTGCAGTTGCTGATGCGCCATCCAGTCGTCCCCTTTCGCATAGGAAACCGAGCCGCCGATCCCGGCTCATCAAACGCAAGCACATGTACGGTATTCGTTCGGTAATTTCAAGCCGGTGTTGCAAGAATCTTGCCGGACAAGAAGAAGATCACTCCGGGCTGTTGTCGTTCTTTCGGAGGATTTCGGCGCCGAGGGGTTTGAGCTTGCGTTCGATCTGTTCGTAGCCGCGGTCGATATGGTAGACGCGGTTGACGTAGGTGGTGCCCTTGGCGACCAGGCCGGCCAGGACCAGGGCGGCTGAGGCACGCAGGTCGCTGGCCATCACCGGCGCGCCGATGAGCCTCTTGATGCCGGTAACGATGGCGGTGGGGCCTTCCTTGCGGATGTTGGCCCCCATCCGCATCAGCTCCGCGACGTGCATGAAACGATCCGGGAAGACCTTCTCGGTAATTGCGCTGTTGCCGTCGGCCAGGCACAGCAGCGTGAGCAACTGGGCCTGGAGATCGGTGGGGAATCCCGGATGCGGATAGGTCGTCACGTCGGTCGGTTCCAGCCTGCGGGCACTGGAGACCAAGACAGCGTCGGGGCCATCGGTTTCCAGCGTGACCCCCACTTCGCGGAGTTTGTCGACCACGGCGATCATGTGATCCGGCTCGACGCGGGTGATTTTGACCTCGCCGTTGCTGATGGCTGCGGCAATCATGAAGGTTCCCGCCTCGATGCGGTCGGGAATGACCCGGTGCTCGGCAGCCTGGAGATGCTCCACGCCGTCAATCACCAGCCGATGCGTGCCGGCCCCCTCGATCCGAGCGCCCATGGAGACCAGGAACCCGGCCAGGTCGGCGATTTCCGGCTCGCAGGCGGCCGACTCGATGACCGTCTGTCCCTCGGCCAGGCAGGCAGCCATCATCACGTTGGCGGTCCCCAAAACGGTTGAGCCGAACGGCCCCCCCAGGAAGACCTCGGCCCCGTGGAGCTTCCTGGCCCCGGCTACGATATCCCCCCCGTCCAGTTCGATTTCCGCACCCAGCGCGCGCAGGCCCCGCAGGTGCAGGTTGACGGGGCGCGAACCGATCGCGCAGCCTCCGGGCATGGCCACACGCACGCGCTTTCGTTTGGCCAGCAGGGGTCCCAGTACGCAGATGCTCGCCCGCATCTTGCGGACACGGTCGTACTGGGCGTGAGAATTGTGCTCGTCCTCCACGCCAATGCGCATTGTCCCGCTGGGCTCGTGCTCGACGGCCACACCCAGGTCCCCCATCAGCTCGGCCATGGCGCGGATATCGGCCAGGTGGGGTACGTCGTGGAGAGTCGTGTCGCCCTCGGCGAGCATGGAAGCAGCCATGATCGGCAGGGCTGCGTTCTTGGCCCCGCTGATTCGGACTTCACCCTTGAGGCGGTTGCCGCCTTGAATCTCGAAATAATCCATGAAGAACCCGGCACGCTTGGCAATTGGGATTTGGTTCGGCCGGCCTGGGCGTCCCTGCCCGCAGCATCATCGCCCGAAACGTTATTGCCCACAGCTTACCGCGCGGGGCGGGGAAGATGCAATGCGTCGAAGCTGGGCGTAAAAACAGATGCAGGCCCCGGCGCGCATCGGCGCAGGGGCCTGCATCCTCATCGCAAGCGGCTCCTCGCCGCGTTGGGTTATATCGACAGGTCCAGGTGGCCGGGATCTTCGGTGGCCTGTGTGTGCCGGGCAGGCGGGGTCGTCGCCGTCGGTTGCGGTGCGTCGGGTCCCATCAGGTGTCCGACGTAGACCGCCCCGCTTCCGCGGGCGCCGACGGCCAGGACGACAGGGGTCTTGGCCCCGGTCTCGCGCACTTGAACGCTGTCGGCCGATGGCTCGTCGTCAACTTCGAAGGCAACTTCAAATTCGAAGCGGGACTGGTCGATCTCTTTCGACGAGGCATCGAGTCGTATGCTGAGTCGATCTGTGCTCTCACGTGTGGTTTGAGCGGCCTGGTGCCGCGGATCGTCTATCTCGGCGCGGGCACGAACGTTCTGTGGCCCGTCGGTGGTGGTCAGTTGGGCCTGGGCTTCCCATCGGCCTGTCTCCAGCGGCGCCTGATCGGTCGGCTCGCTGGGGGCCAGTTGCGTAGGGGCGGCGCTGTCCTGCTCTTCCAACCAGGCCTGGGCCCTGCCCAGCTCGCGAGGGGTCATTACCGCAAGCTCCTTGCCCGAGAGCTTGCGAAGCAGATGGCGGACCATGGCCATCTTGGCCTTGTGCATGGGCCCCATCTGCTCGGAAACGTTCTGCTCCCCGGTCTCCCCGGCCAGCTCAGCCGTGGTCACCAGCGACACGCCGGCAAAGCGGTGAGGGGGAGGGAAGACGCCGGCCTCGGCGAATTCTTCGCGGACCTGGCTGGCCATGGCCTGAAGTTCGGCTCGGTCGCCCGCCCCGGCTGTGGCCTGCTGCTGGGCGGATTCCTGGCTGTTGCGGCTCTGGGCCTGGGACTTGCCCGACTGGCAGGCGGGGTTGGCCGATCGCAGCGCGGACTGTTCCATCTGCCTGCCCTGTTGCGTCTGGGCATGCTCATGCGAAGAATGCTTCTTGGCATTCTCCGCCACCAGGCGATGCTGGCTGTTCGTGATGGGTTCCACGCCGTCGATCTTCATCGTCATCTCGTCGGTAAAGGGGTTGGTCAAGCGGGAGATCCGCACCCGGTGTGCAATCTCTCACCTGCAACATACGATTTGGCCCGGCTGGGGCAAATCTTCAGGCAGGGCTTCAGGCAGACGTGGCGCAAGAAATGTCCATAACACATCTTACGAAATAAGAGGCCTTGGGACTCGCCTTTAATTTTCCGACGAATCCGCCGTTTTTCGCCCCCTATCCCACCGGTGCAGCCTTGCGCCGGGCGTGACGCTTGCGGTCGTTTTCATTCAGCAGACGCTTTCGAAGGCGGATCGACTCGGGGGTGATCTCAACCAGCTCATCGGCTTCGATGTACTCCAGGGCGGATTCCAGCGTTACTTGACGCGGGGCTTTGAGCCGGACGGTGGCGTCCTTGGTGGAGGAACGCATGTTGTCGAGTTTCTTGGCCTTGACCACGTTGACGACGATATCCCCGTCCTTGCAATGCTCGCCCACGATCTGGCCGGCATAGACGGTCTGGCCGGGCTGAACGAACATCGTGCCCCGGTCGCAAAGGGCTTCCAGGGCGTAGGCGGTCACCGAACCGCTGTCGGTGGCGATCATCACGCCGTTATTTCGGCCGGGGATCTCTCCCTTGGCCGGGGCATACTTGAGGAAGCGGTGGTGAACAATCGCCTCGCCCCTGGTGGCTGTCAGAAGGCGGCTGCGAAGGCCGATCAGCCCCCGGGCAGGGATTTCGAACTCCAGGTAGGTCCGCTGACCGCGTGTTTCCATCTTGACCATATCGGCCTTGCGGTCGCCCAGAAGCTGCATGGCCGAGCCGAGCGTATCGGAAGGAAGCTCCACCACGAGCAGTTCCTGGGGCTCCTGCCAGTGGCCTTCAACTTGCCTGCGGATCACCACCGGCTTGCCGACGGTCAGCTCGTACCCTTCGCGACGCATGTTTTCCAGGAGAATGCCCAGGTGCATGAGTCCGCGGCCTGACACTTCGAACTCTCCCTCGTTGCTGCGGGAGAAATCGACCTTCAGGGCGACATTCGACTGGAGTTCTTTTTCCAGCCGATCGCGGACGTGTCGGCTGGTGACGTACTGGCCTTCCTTGCCGGCCAGTGGGCCGTCGTTGACGCCGAACCGCATCGAAAGTGTGGGCGCATCGACACAAACGGCATCGAGGGCTCTGGGGTTGTCCACGTCGGCCAGCGTGTCGCCGATGTCCACCTGCTCGAGCCCCACCACCGCGCAGAGGTCGCCTGCGGAGATTTCCTTTACCTCTCGGCGACCCAGCCCGCTGAACTGGAAGAGCTGCCCGATCTTCTGGTTGATTCTGCTGCCGTCGGCGCCAAGCGTCGCGACGGCCTGGCCGGCCCGGAGGGTCCCGGCCATGACGCGTCCGATGCCGATCCGGCCCACGTATTCGCTGTAATCAAGCGTGGTTATGAGCATCTGCACCGGGGCCTGGGGATCCACATCGGCTACCGGAACGTGGCGAATGATAGCGTCGAATACCGCGTGGATGTCGCCCTGGTCTTCCAGGGGGATTTTGTCTTCGTCGTCGACAGCCCATCCGCTTCGGCCTGAAGCGTAAAGCACGGGGAAGTCTTCGGCGTGGTCCTCGGCCCCGAGCTCCAGGAGCAGGTCGAAAACCTGTTCCACGATCACCGAGGGCCTGGCGTCGCTGCGATCAACCTTGTTGACCAGGACGATCGGCTCCAGGCCGATCGAAAGTGCCTTGCTCAGCACGTAACGGGTCTGGGGCATGACGCCTTCTGCGGCGTCGACGAGCAGCAGGACCCCGTCGGCCATGCGAAGGACGCGCTCGACCTCGCCGGAGAAATCGGCGTGGCCTGGGGTATCGACAATGTTGATGTGGTAATCATTGCCGTTGCGGTCGGTGTAATGGATGGCGCAGTTCTTGGCCAGGATGGTTATGCCCCGCTCGCGTTCGAGGGGGTTGGAATCCAGGATGCACTCGCCCTTGAGTTCGCCGTGGCGGAACTGGCCCGACTGGCGAAGAAGCTGGTCGACCAGGGTGGTCTTTCCGTGGTCGACGTGGGCGATAATGGCAACGTTACGAATCTGCTGTCGGTTCATGGCTCTGCTCAAGGAGGGAAAAAAGCGGGAGGGGAATCTGCAACAGGTCCCCCATCAGGTGGAAGGTACTGCGAGGCCTCGCTTAGATGTTCCTGAGGCGCAGACGACCCCCGGCAAAACTCGCGCCGAACAGGCGGCGCCAGCCGGTGGATTCTCGCAATGGGGCTCTGGAGGCGTGCATGCCAGCAATAGTATCGCTTATCGGGGCCGATCCGGTCAACAGATATTCACCCCGGCGGAAAATAAGATTGCGCAGGGCTCCGAGGTCCTGCCTGAGCGTTGACACTCGCTCGTCGGTGGGCGAGACTGACGCAAATGAGCGATGCAGGCGAAATCTCGATCCGACAGGCCCGGCCCGAAGACATTCCCACGTTGGTTTCCTTCCGGCGGGAGATGTTCCTGGACATGCAGGTAACCAGTTCCGAGCGGCTCGAAGCCTCCCTGGAGCCGTTCGGAAGATGGCTGGCTGAGCAGATGCAGGCGGGAGAAGCCCAAGGCTTTCTGGCCCAGGGGCCCCGGGGCCCGGTCGGCTCCGCCCTGGGGTGGATCTACCAGTGGTACCCTTCTCCGATGTACCCGGAGAATCGCAAGGTGGGGTACCTGTTCAATGTCTTCGTGGCCGAGGGCTTCCGACGACAGGGGCTGGCCCGTCGGCTGGTGGAAGACTGTATCGAGTGGCTCAGGAGAGCCGGGGCACGGAAGATCACGCTGCACACCTCCGAAAAGGGACGCACCCTCTACGCTTCCCTCGGCTTCAAGGAAGGAAGCGAGATGGAATTGAGCCTGTAGCCATTCCGAGCGTCTTTACTCGACGATTTCGCCTTCGATGACTTCCTGATCCTCCGAGTCGGATTCCTGGACGTCGTCCGCCTCGGTCTTGGCCTGGGGGCGGAGCACTTCGAAGGTGAAGGCCTTGCCCGATGCATCCACGACCACATGATCGCCTTCCTGGACCTCTGCGCCCAGGATCCGCTGGGCCAGGCCGTTTTCGATCTTCTGCTGGATCACGCGCTTCAGAGGCCTGGCTCCGAAGGCTGGGTCCCAGCCCAGGTCTGCCACCAGGTCGCGTGCATCGTCGGTCAGTTCCACCGAGAGACGCTTTTCCGCCACGCGCTGAGACAGGTCGGACATCTGGATATCCACAATGTCGCGGATCTGCTCGCGGCTGAGGCTGTGGAAGATCACCGTCTCGTCGATCC
>CAZOVB010000044.1:0-37056 GCA_964583095.1 uncultured Planctomycetaceae bacterium | reverse complement strand
CTGTTCCTGGCTCACCTGCTCTGTTGGGCCGCCTGGGGCGGCCCAACGGAGAGGGTGGGATTCGCTTCGCGGCGCCTTCGGCGTCGAACCCACGATCGGTCTGCTCGCTTCGCTCGCATTCCGGTGGGTTCTCATCCCGCTGGGGGTGAAATTCGTAGCTTGAGCAGGAGATCAGGAGAGCAGGAGACCGCAGGTGTGGTGTATTCTTCAGCATAGAGCAGGTCAGGAGCTTTTTCTGTTTTCTCTCCTGATCACCTGTTCCTGGCTCACCTGCTCTGTTGGGCCCCCTGGGGCGGCCCAACGGAGAGGGTGGGATTCGAACCCACGGAACCGCGAAGGTTCACCGGTTTTCGAAACCGGCCCGATCGGCCACTCCGGCACCTCTCCGGGGCAACGGCGAGTTCGGCAGCGCCCACTGAAGGCTTTTCGCTCGTTGCAGATCGCGGATTCTAGGACGAACCGGGCCTCGTGACAAGGGTTCTTCCAAAGAAGTACTTGCGCTTTCCTTTCTCACCAGTACCAAGAGGGGTCAAATTCGCTTGACAATCCCGCAGGCATGGCCGATGGTAAACGACTTGGATCGGCGTAGGACGGGGCTTGGCGCCCCGATCCGAATGACCTGCAACCGGGCATGGAGGCCGAGATGAACAGAATCACCGTTGTTCTGGTCGGGGTCGCGGCAGCCTTGGCCGGCGGGTGCGACAGCACTGAGGTGGAGACGGGCGACTCTTCAAGCGCCTCAGCCTCAAGCAACACCGAAATGGTCCTGGTGGCTCGGACGGATCCGCCTATTCTGGATATCCCCGTGCCGGTGGGGCTGGAACTGGCCGATCCGAGCCGGAACCGAAGCGCCGCCGGCGTAAGGTGGATTGACCACTTTTACGAGGGCCGAGCCGATAAATTCGCCGCCGTGCGGTTCTACAAGCGTCAGATGCAGCGCAAAGGCTGGACGCTGATGAGCAGCCAGTACGTCGACGGACGAAGCACGCTGAGTTTCGAGAAGAAAATGACAGGCCTGACCGAGGAAGCCCTGGTGTCGATCTACGATGCGGGGCTTTGGAGCAAAATTCGAGTTCACGTGGCGGTGGGTCCCCGCGGGCCCATGGCGATCCCCGCCAGTCCCTGATCGAGCTGTCCATGAAATCATCACGCAGACACGAACTTCAACACAATACCCTGGATACCGAACTGGCCAAGGGGCTTACCTGGATCCGCAATCACGGCACGAAGCTGGCGATGGCCCTGCTGGCGATCGCCCTGGTGATCCTGGTCGGGACCTATTTCTACAACAGCTATCGCCAGTCCCAGCAGGAACAGACGTACCAGCTCTCAGCCTGGCTGCTGGGAGCGTCCCTCCAGGGGCTCGACGAAGAGCGAAAAGCCGAACTGGCCGAGGGAGACGACTTCCAGGCCTACCAGGGCAAGCTCCTGCTGGGCCGGGAGGCGATGAAGGCCGGCTTCGACAAGCTCACCCAGGGCTCCGGGCCCGAAGAGATCCGCACGCTTCGGGAAAAGGCCATGGGCCACTTCCAGGCAGTGACCCAGGGCGGGGAAGATTACCCCCTCCTGGCTGCCCAGGCCCACTACGGACTGGTCGTGATCTACGAAGACCGCGGCGAATTCGCCAAGGCCCAGGAGCACTGCCAGGCCATTCTGGACCTGCCTCAGTTGAATACCGGATACTTCCTCTATGACTGGGCCGCCCGCAAGAAACGCGACCTGAAGCAATCCCTGGGCAAATCCCGGAAGAACCGACTGATCTCCGTGGTTCCCCTGCGAAGCAAGGTCCGAGCCCGTGCAGGCAGTATCCTCTTCGCCCTGAGCCGGGGAGAGGCCCAAGGGCTGGAAGGGCTCCTGGCCGAGGAAAATACCGTCGCCGAGAACCTCGAAAAGATCAGCAAGGCCATCGAGGTCCAGCGCCCGGAGATCTTCGATCTCCACGTGGGGAGCGATCAGGCAAAGGCCATCAGCGATACCATCAGCCAGGAGGAGCAGAAAACGTCCCTCGTGCTGGATCTGGTTCGCAAAGAGGAAACCTGGCTGCTCACGTCCGCCCAGGTCAAATCCCTGGAAGATGCCCGGAAAGAACTTGAACAATTCCGCACCGGCAACCCGTAATATTCGCTCTCGACCGGGACGGGACCCCCGGGTCGAGAAACGCCAAGGCAGAGAAAAGGAAACGAAGGAGTAAGCAGGCATGGCAGATATGAAAGAACTCTCAGAAGCCCTGATCCGCGGCGACCGCAACAAGGTAGTCGAGATCACCAACCAGGCCCTGGAAGAGGGCATGGCGCCGGAGAACATTCTCTCGGACGGTCTGGTGGCCGGCATGGATGTCGTCGGCAAACGCTTCAAGGCCAATGAGATCTACGTCCCCGAGGTCCTCATCGCCGCCCGTGCGATGAAGTCCGGCATGGAAATCCTTGAACCCAAGCTGGTCGACAGCGGGATCAAGCCGGCCGGTACCGTCGTGCTGGGCACCGTCAAGGGCGACCTGCACGATATCGGCAAGAACCTCGTGGGCATGATGCTCCAGGGCGCCGGCATGAAGGTCATCGACGCCGGAACCGACGTGACCCCCGAGAAGTTCGTGGAACTGGCCCAGCAGAACGACGCCCAGGTCATCGCCATGAGCGCCCTGCTGACCACCACCATGGAGCAGATGGGCCACGTGGTCCAGGCCGCCAAGGATGCCGGCGTCAGCGCCAAGTGCATCGTCGGCGGGGCCCCCGTGACCCAGAGCTTCGCCGATGAAATCGGTGCCGACGGATACGCCGCCGACGCCGCCTCGGCCGTGGATATCGTCAAGGGCCTGCTCGACGCAGCCTGAGCCCTGAGACGACGAAACACCCTCACGCCCACGCCGCTCCATTCCGGGACGGTGTGGGCGCTTCTTTTGCTGCTGCGACCATGACCAAGGACGACTGGGATCTCCAACCCTCGCAGGATGAGGATTTCGAGGACGCCGACGAGAACCTCGAATCCGACGAGGACGGCCTGCGCCATGTGCAGATCAGCATCCGCAAGGCCCGCCCCAACCGTCGCCTGGACAAATACCTTTCGGGCCGACTGGGCAAGGACGTCTCCCGGACCGCCCTTCAGAAGTACATCAAGGAGGGCAATGTCACCGTCAACTCCCGCCGGGTCAAGCCCAGTTACATCCTCCAGACCGGCGACAGGATCGACATGCTCCTGCCCGAGAAGACGCCCCCGGAAATCCCCCCCGAGCCGATCCCCCTCGACGTGGTCTACGAAGACGACGACCTGATCGCCATCAACAAACAGGCGGATCTGATCATCCATCCCGCCCGCGGAAACTGGAGCGGCACGCTGGTCAACGCCCTGGCTTACTATTTCCAGAAGAACTGGCGCGACATCCAGGAACTGCCCGTCAGCGGTGAGATCTTTCGGCCCGGGATCGTCCACCGCCTCGACCGCGACACGACCGGGATCATCCTGGTGGCCAAGACCGAACTGGCCCTGTGGCGCCTGGGCAAGCAGTTCGAGCACCGCAAGACGCAGAAGACCTACAGCGCGATCGTCCACGGGCATATCAGCCTCGACGGCGACGTGATCGACGCGCCCATCGGCAAGCACCCCAAGATTCGCGAGAAATACTCGGTCCACCGCAAGACCGGCAGACCCTTCCCGGGGACCACCAAGGAGGCCATCACCGGCTACAAGGTACTCAAACGCCTCCGCGTCGGACGCCTGGCCTACACGCTGGTGGAACTCTACCCCAAGACCGGCAGGACCCACCAGTTGCGCGTCCACATGTCCGCGATGGGCCATCCGATCATCGGCGATAAAATGTACGGCGGCGGGCCTCTCTACGAGAGCCTCCTGGCCGGCAGGACCGACGTGGCCGAGGGGCCCCTGATCACCCGCCAGGCGCTGCACGCCCACACCATCGCGTTTTATCATCCGCGCAGCAATGAGCGGATGCAGCTTGAGGCCCCCTGGCCCGAGGATTTCCGAAGGACACTGGCCCGACTGGAATCGGGCGAATAGAGGGTATACCTCCGCCGCCCAGGCCGCAACGACTCGTCCCCCGTGTTCCGGGCGGGGGGTTGTGGTATGATGGCCCGCATGATCCAAAGGTTTCCACATGGCCGGCGGTTATCGCCCCGCAAACGGGCCCGTCTTTCACTCAGGAGGTCGGCCCGTCGCGGCCAGGTCTCGGCGGGGGGGGTGGGGCTCCAGAGTTTCCTCCTGTCGCACTGGTGGCTGGGGGGAGGGCTTTACTGCTTTCTCGTATTCGGGGCCGCGGCGCTTCTGCTGGCGCTGCTGCTGGTGTACCTGCTTGGCAGACACCGGAGGCTGGCCCGGCGCGAGTCGAGCTTCGAGGAACTCCTCCGCTATCTCGACGATGTCTTCTGGACCTCCAGCAGCGAAGGGAAGGTTCATTACGTCAGCCAGGCTGTGGAGAAGATCTACGGTCGGCCCGCGGAGGATTTCATCAAGCAGCCGGATCTGTGGCGCGAGGTGATCCACCCGGAAGACCGCCCGGGGGTCCCCAACGCCTTCGAAGACCTTCCGGGCGAAGGCTATTTCTCCAAGGAGTACCGGATCGTCCGGCCCGACGGGCAGGTCCGTTGGGTACTGGATCGCAAGACCGTCCTCCAGACGGGAAAGCCCGGGCCGGTTCTGCTCGGCGGGGCGGTGACCGACATCACCGCCCGCAAGCGCTACGAACAGGTCCTCCAGGAAAGCGAGCAGACCTACCGCAGCCTCTTTGAAGGCAGCAACGCCGTCAAGCTGCTCATCGACCCGGAGACCGGGCTGATTGTCGATGCCAACCAGGCCGCCTGCAAATACTATGGCTACACGAAGCAGCAGCTCCAGGCGATTCGCATCGAGCAGATCAACCAGCTTTCTGCCGAGGAGGTCCGCCAGGAAATGCGTCGCGCCCGGGAACTGGATCTGAACCACTTCTTCTTTCGCCACCGCCTCGCGGATGGCCGAATACGCGACGTCGAGGTGTACAGCAACCCGGTGGAAATTGCAGGCAGGGAGCTGCTTTTCTCGATCATTCACGATGTCACCGACCGGCGGCGCGCCCAGCGGGCCCTGAAGGAACACGAGGAGAAGCTCCGCGCCCTGGCCTCGCAGTTGGCCCTGGTCGAGGAACGCAACCGCCAGGACGTCGCAGCGGCCCTGCACGATCACATCGGTCAGACCCTGGCTGCCCTGAAGGTCCGGGCGGGGCTCCTCCAGCAGGCCTCCGACCTGGAAGAGGTGCACGCGCGAGCCCAGCGGATGATCGCCGATATCGAGCGTCTCATGAAGGAGACCTGGTCGCTTACGTTCGAGCTCTGTCCTCCCTCGCTGTACGAGGTGGGTCTCACCGCCGCCCTGGAATGGCTCTGCCAGGAATTCTCCGGGCGGTATGAAATCGAGATCACCTATCACGACGACGGCAAGGCCAAACCGCTCAGCGACCGCCTGCGAGGCATGATCTTCCAGATGGTTCGCGAGCTGCTGGTCAACGTTGTCAAGCATTCCGAGGCCGACCAGGCGCAGGTCGAGTCCTTGCGGGAGGGGGAATGGCTCAAGATTCTGGTAAAAGACAACGGCAGGGGGTTTGACCTCGAAGCCCAAAACGGAGAGAATCAGCAGGTTGGACGTTTCGGCCTGTTCAGCATTCGCGAGAGACTGGGGCACTTCTCGGGTCGACTCGAAGCCCGGTCCGTCGTTGGCCGGGGTAGTTCCATGACACTTCTGCTGCCTCTGGCGGCGGGACAGAGCACCTCCGGTGCGAAGGACGCGGCGAATGTGCCGGATCCGGATTCTACTGGCTGACGATCATCAATTGATGCGGGACGGCCTGCGCGAACTGCTGGAAAAGCAGCAGGACCTGGTGGTCGTCGGCGAGGCCGACAACGGCTGGCAGGCGGTGGAACTGGCCGGCGAGCTGGCACCCGACGTTGTAATCATGGATGTGGCTATGCCGGAACTCAATGGCGTGGGCGCAACGCGGGAACTGCTCCGTGCCAATTCCGGTATGAAGGTACTGGCCCTTTCGATGCATCCGACCGGGCGCGTGGTCAGCGAGATGCTCTGCGCGGGGGCCGGCGGGTACCTGCTCAAAAGCTGTGCCCTGGAGGAACTGGTCGTTGCGGTCCGAAGCGTCTGCTCGGGCAAGACGTATCTTTCCCCGGAAATCGCCGGCACGGTGGTCGAGGGGTACGTCCGTAAGCCCGCCGGGGCCTGCGAGACCGGCGGGGCCATCCTCAGCGATCGCGAAAGCCAGGTCCTCCAACTGGTCGCCGAGGGAAGAAGCACCAAGGAAATCGCCGGGGAGCTGAACATCACCTCCAAGACGGTCGACACCCACCGCCAGCATATCATGGATAAACTCGGCATACGCACCATCGCGGAACTGACCAAGTACGCGGTCCGGGAGGGATTGACGCCGCCATGATCTCCCGAAAGCTTCCAGGCGGTTTTTGATTCAGGCAAGGCAGGTCCATGAACGAGCGGGGAAAAAAGCTCCGGTTGAACCGACCCGACGTGCCCGGCAATGCCCGGGTGGGGGCCAGGCTGCTTCAGCACGCGGTCAACATCAACCGAGAGGGGATCATTATCACCGATTCCCAGGCCGACGATGAACCCATTATTTACGTCAACGAAGGCTTCGAGCGACTCACGGGCTACCCGGCCGAGGAAGTCCTCGGCAAGAACTGCCGCTTCCTCCAGGGCCCCGACACCGACCCGGACCAGACCCTCCGGATCCGACGCGCCCTGGCTGAAGGATCCAAAATCGCCCTGGAGATCCTCAACTACCGCAAGGATGGCCAGGCCTTCTGGAACCTGATCTCCATTACGCCGATCTACGACGGGCAGGGGCGCGTCGTGAACCGCATCGGCGTGCAACTGGATGTCACCGAGCGTCGCCAGGCGGAGGAAGCTCTTCGAGAGGCCCGGGATGAACTGGAGGACCGGGTCCGACAACGCACCTGCCAACTGGAACAGGCCAACGCCGAACTGCTCGATGAGGTCCGACGCAGACGCCAGGCGCAGGAAAAGCTCCTGGAAAACCAGAAGCACCTGCGCAAGCTCGCATCGGAACTCTCCGAGGCCGAGGACCGACAGCGAAGACGCATCGCCTCGGATCTTCACGACCGTCTCAGCCAGGGCCTTGTCGCAGCCAAGCTCAAGCTCGAAGCCCTTCGCGAGGCCCCGGGCCCTGCCCAGCAGCACAGCGAGTACCAGGATGTCCTGGAGAGCCTGGACCAGCTCGTCGAGGAGACGCGGTCGGTGATGTTCGATCTCTGTCCGCCGATCCTCTACGATCTGGGGCTCTCAGCGGCAGTGGAAGAGTTCGTTCACCAGTTCCAGAAGGACCACGATCTGGTCTGCGAGTTCGTCGATGACGGGTCCGACAAGCCCCTTTCGGGCCGGATGCGCAGCTTCCTCTACCGCGCGGTTCGGGAGTTGATGCTCAACGTCGATCGCCATGCCCGGGCCCGGCGGGTTGTGGTTTCCGTCGCCCGGGCCCGCAAGACGCTTCGCATCAGCGTGGAAGACGACGGGATCGGGTTCGATCTGGACCGTATCGACAAGGCCCACAAGCGCGGAAGCCACTTCGGGCTCTACTCCATTCGCGAAAGGCTCAGCTATCTTGGCGGATGGCTCATCCAGGAATCGCAGGTGGGACAGGGCAGTTGCATGACGATGATCCTTCCACTGGCTCCCAACAAAGAAGGAGGGGAAGATGACGGTTAGAATCCTGCTTGCCGATGATCACGAAATCGTACGACAGGGCTTCCGGGCCCTGATCGAACGACGCAAGGACATGGAAGTCGTGGCCGAGGCTGCCAACGGGCGACGCGCGGTCGAGCTGGTCAACGAACTGCGTCCGGATGTCGCGGTGCTGGATATCGGCCTGCCGCAGCTTAACGGGATCGACGCGGCCCGGCAGATCCAGGCCGACCAACCCTCCTGCAAAATCATCGCCCTGTCGATCCACCAGGAGAGACGGTACGTCACCGAGATGCTCAAGGCCGGGGCTGTCGGGTATCTCGTCAAAACGTGCGCCGCCGACGAGTTGACCCAGGCAATCGAAGCCGTCACGACCGGCGAGACCTATCTCAGTTCCAAAATCGCCGCCTCGGTAGTCGACCAGTTGCTCCACCGGGACCAGGGCCAGCCCAGCCAGGCCCCGATGGCCCTTTCCGGTCGTGAACGCGAGGTGCTCCAGTTGCTCGTCGAGGGCAAGAGCTCCAAGGAAATCGCCCACGTCATCGATGTCGCCACCCGCACGGTGGACCTTCACCGCCAGAACATCATGAAGAAGCTCGATCTCTACAGCGTGGCTGAGCTTACCAAGTACGCCATTCGCGAGGGGATTACGCCTCTGGAGTAGCTTCCGGGCTTCCAAGGGGACATATCGGGGCAAATTCGGTTTTTCTCTTCACCTGTATGACATGTAACTGATTCCGATGGATGATGTTACGGTTCATGGTATCTCTTGCCAATTTCGCAGGTCGATCCTGTCATCTTTGACAGATGTCGTATCTACAGGGGGGCCCTAGCATAGAACAGTGAAATTGGAAGTGGCCCTCGGGCTCGGATTTGTGATGTGTTGTGTTGCGTGTGTGTAATGTGTTTCGAGTCCGAGGCCCTTCCTCCCACGAGCAAGACCGCCAACGGTCAAAGGATCCCGCCATGTTGCTCAGAGAGAAGAGGTACTCCATGCAGGACATACTCGAAACCGCAGCCGAAGCGGGCAGTTTTCGTACCTTCGTAGCTGGGGTTCGAGCGGCCAATCTCGCTTCGATTCTGCAATACACCCGTTGCCTGACCTTGCTTGCCCCCACGGACGATGCCTTTACGTCCCTGCCCCCGGGGATGATCCGCCAGTTGCTCGACCGACGCCACGAGGGACTTCTGAGCAAGTTGATCCTCGGCCACATCCTCGTGGATCTGCTGAGTATCAGCGACCTGTCCAACCGGACAAGCATGCAAACCCTCGGAGACAGCGTGCTAAGCATCCAAGCCGCAAACGGAAACCTGCTGCTGGGCGGGGCCCATGTTCTCCGAAGCGACATCATCGCCGGAAACGGAATCATTCACGTGATCGACAAGGTCCTTCTGCCCTTCAATCAAGAAGAACTCAAGGAACTTCAGGACTGACACCCAAACCCCTGTCTAAGGAGATTTATGATGAGTAGTGTAACGAAACGAACCTGGCTTTACGTAGCGGCCGGTGGTTGTGTAATCGCCGCCGCCGTCTTCGCCGCAGGCTGCAACCACGAGGGCAACGGCTCTCACCATGCAATGGCCCCGCAGAAGGACATCGTGGCCACGGCCGTTGCAGCCGATGACTTCAACACGCTCGTAGCGGCCGTAAAGGCGGCCGGGCTGGTCGAAACCCTCCAGTCGCCGGGGCCCTTCACCGTGTTCGCCCCGACCGATGCCGCCTTCGCCAAGCTTCCCGAAGGCACGGTGGAGAACCTGCTCAAACCCGAGAATCGCGACCAGCTTCGGGCCGTCCTGACCTACCACGTGGTTCCGGGTCGTGTCCTGGCCGAAGACGTTGTCCAGCTCAGCTCCGCCACGACCGTCCAGGGAAGCGATGTAAAGATCGCCACCTCCCACGGACAGGTAAGGGTGGACAAGGCCCGCGTGATCAAGACGGACATCCTCTGCAGCAACGGAGTGATCCACGCGATCGACGGCGTGCTTCTGCCCTGACCTCTCACCGCGAGCGACCCTGATCAGCCAAACCGGGCGTTGCCCACACCGGGCACTGGGCAACGCCCTCCGAGAAATCAACCGCAAGCGCTTCGCTTGCCAAAAAGGAAGAACCGATGATCCAGGCACCTGTCAAAACCCAACCTGATAGCAAGAGGGGGCCGGTCGACCTCGATCGGGTGGAGTCCCTGGTGGAGCAGTTATTGATCGAACTGGGAGAGGATCCTCACAGAGAAGGACTTCTCAAGACCCCCCGTCGCGTAGCCCAGGCGATGGAGTTCCTCACCAGCGGCTACCGATGCGACGTCGAGGAGATCATCAACGGTGCGGTCTTCGAGGCCGAAGCCAACAATATGATCCTCACGCGGGATATCGAGGTCTACAGCCTCTGCGAGCATCACATGCTGCCCTTCTTCGGCAGATGTCACATTGCGTATATCGCCGAGGGCAAGGTCCTGGGGGTCAGCAAGCTTGCCAGGATCGTGGACTATTACTCCCGCAGGCTGCAGATCCAGGAGCGATTGACCAGCCGGATTGCGCGGCGCGTGATGCAGGCCGCCGGCGCCCGCGGCGTGGGGGTCATCCTCCAGTGCCGTCACATGTGCATGATGATGCGAGGCGTGGAGAAACAGAATTCGTTCATGACAACTTCCAGCGTGTTGGGCCAGTTCCACGACGACCCCGCCACGCGGATGGAATTCATGCACCTGGTGCAGTCGGGTTCTGCGGGGATCTGAATCCGGGCGGCTGGCAAGGTGCATACTGATACGCCGACGCTTTTGCCCCGGGCGTCGGTTGAAAGGGAGCGGGTGGTTTCCCCGAGCCATCCGCTCCTGTCTTTGTCCCCAGGAGTCGCGCAGCCAAACGGGCCCTGCCCGGTCCAGAAGATCCGGCAGAGCCCGAAGGTGACCTCTTCCATGTCAGTCAGTCGACTTCGAGATGATTGATGACCCACGTGGCTCCGCCTTCGTAGGCGTTTTCCGTGGCGGCATCCCGCTCGGACCAGGAGTCGACCGTTCCGGTCAGCGTGGCCGTGCCGTTATCGACCGAGACATTCACTTCCTCTTCGTCGACAAACGGGCTCCACCAGAACTCATCGTTGATCTCTTCCTTGATCTCGGCATCGGTTTCGAAGGTGTAGAACGGCTCGTAGTCGTACAAGTCGTTTTGGTAGATATTCAGATCGTCGACATACGGATCGTAGGTAATAGGTGTATCGAATTCGATGTCGATCGTGTTAACCACTTCGTGGACTCCGCGGGTCCTGGCGGCGATATCGTCGGCCTGACCCTTTTCGTAATAGGAATCCACCTGGCCCGAGAGATAGGCCGTATGGTCAATCACGTTCACATGCAGATCGAATCGGTCCACGATCGGATCGCGTGCAAGGGCATCCAGCAGGTTCGATTCGATCTCTTCAGCGGCCATCTCATCCTCGGTTCGCACCTTAAGACGGTTGGTCACAGCCGAGACGCCGACGGTATTGCGCGCGACGTTCGCGGCAGCTCGCTTGGCCTTGAGGTTGTCGACGGTTCCCCGCAGCGTTACGATCGAGCCTGTCACGTCCACATCGACATTGAAGCCGGCAACTCGCGGGTCGTAGAGCAGGGCGTCGTTCAGGGCTGTCTTGATCTCCGCCTTGGAAACGTCCTTGTATTTGCTCTTTCGCAGGTCTTCGTCGCGGGCCCACCTTGCGACTTCCAGGTCGTCGGTCTTGACGCTTTTGACGCCTGTGACCAGTGCATCGAACCGTGCGCGGCGTTTTTCCGCGGCCGATCCGACGGTACCGCTGAGAATCACATCCCCATTGCGGACCTGCACGTCGATCAGTTCGTGGTCGACCAGCGTGTCCCATCGCAGGGCCTTCCGGACTTCCGGTTCGATCTCGAAATCAGGCCGCTCGGACGTGTAGTTCACCGAGAGGTTGTTCTCGATCGCGGTGACGCCCTGCACGCCGCCGGCGACCTTTCCTGCAAGGATCGATTCCTGCCAGGACTGCACCGTGCCGGTCAGCGTGACCCGGGTATCGTCCACCGATACGTGGATCTCGTAGGATTCCGTCGCGGGGTCTGCAGCCAAGGCTGCGATGATGTCGTTGCGAATGGCCTTGTCGCTACGCGTGGTCCGCGGATCAACCTGAATCTGGTTGACGACGCTTCGAACGCCGCGGACAGTTTCCGCCAGTCGTCCTGCCCGCTGTTTGGCGACCAGATTTCCGACTTTACCTGAGAGCGTTACAATGCCTTCGTGGGTGGTGACGTCGATTTCATTCAGCGGGACAGCACGGTCAAAGAGCATCTCATCTTCGATGGCGTCGCTGATCTCCTGATCGGTCATCTCCTGGCCAACGGCCGGAAGTACGCCGAAGGCCAGCAGGGTAATCAATATACTTACTGTCTTGGTTGAAAAATTCATGGGGTTCTCCTGTGATTCGTTATCAAAAATGCTCTCTTCGCGCTCGATTTCTTACTGCACGGGGATGCGTCGACGACTCTCCTTGGAGCTTTTGGGCATGTCCAGGTGCAGGACACCCTTTTCCAGCGAGGCCTCGATGTTCTCTTCATCGACGTCCGTAGGCAGGGCGACGCTTCGATCCACACGATAGTAGTGGCGTTCGGAAAGGTGCTCCCTGCCTTCGGAAGAGTTCTGCTCTCTTTCGGCTGAGATATTCAACATGCCGTTTTCGACGCTCAGGTCGATCTGGTCCTTATCGAACCCCGGCATCTCCGCATCTACGATGATCTTCTCGTCGGTTTCCTGCATATCCACCGGGCAGGCGCCTTGGGAGGCATCGCCCTGCCCAGTCGTATTGAGCCAGTCTTCCAGGAAGCGGTCAAACGCGGTGGAAGCGGGTGATATCGGCCTTGTTCTACGTACAAGCATCGGGTTCATAGGGCATTTCCTTCTTCCGGGATCTCCTTTTGGATCCATCGCAACCCCCGGATTGGCGGGACGGACCGCTGTGCTCAAATGTGATTCATTGCTTCTGGGCGGACGTCCGCTGCCAGTAGGCGGGCAGACCGTAATGTTCGTGCAATTCGACTTCGGTTTCCCGGTCCAGGGTTTCTATGTCTTCCAGTTCCGGCGACGTCTTGACCTGGTCCCGCGTGACACTTACGACGATATCGCGATCGGCCCAGTCGATCTTCCGGATCCAATGCACGCTGGCCAGGATCTTTCGCCCCGGGAGCCACTTGCGGGTGTCGATGACCATGTAGTGGATATCCCAGTTGTCCGGCTCGGCCAGAAGGTCTTCCATGTGACCGAATTCGTCGTCCATCGTCTGGATGGAGTAGCGGGTAACCTCGTCAAAGCTCCGTAGCGTGGGATTCTTTTCCGCATCGGCGGCTATGTCGTTTTGCAGGTGCGACTCAGGCGTTTCGTTCGCGGCCACCGGGGCGTAGCCCAAAGCTGGATACGCCATGGGCGTTGCCCAATACATCGGCCAGCCGTAATACTGGGCCAATTGGCTCTCCTGTTGCCGGGAGACCGGAGCGTCAGTCTCGATACTCGGGCTTTGCTCGATCTGCGCCCGGGTCAAGTCGAAGCGGGCTACGCCCTCATGGATGTCAAAGGATTCGAGGCTTTGGGGCGAGAGCAGCACCAGTTGTCCGGGCAGCCAATTGCCCGTATCGGCGACAATGTATCTGACGGCCCAGGACCGATCGTCGAAGTAGAAGTCCCGTACACGGCCGATTTCGCCATCGGTAGCCTGTATTTCGAGACCTTTGAGTTTGTTGAGGCTTGTAAGCATGGGTTACTCCTTTTTTCCTGCCGGGGCAAAGCCTCCGGCAGCAATATCTTTTCTTACCACAGGTAGCATAGAGAGCGTCGAGGGGGCCGTTCAATGGGACCAAAGACCAAAATCCCTTGGCCGACGATGCCACAGACCATGGGAAAACCCCCCATCCCCGAGGACGGAGAAAGGGTATGCCGGCGCTATTGGCCAAACCGCACTCATAGAATACGGGCAAGATCTCCCCGGGAGTTTCGGGGGGTGGCATTTGAGACTGAACCAAGGAGTTTTGCGTGTTTGGACACAGTATTCATCTGTTTACGATTTTCGGTTTCGAAGTGCGTGTGGACATCAGCTGGCTGATCATCGTGGCTTTGCTGCTCTGGACGATCGGCTTCGTTCATTTTCGCCAGGAGTATCCGGATCAGAATTGGCCTGTGTACCTGGCCATGGGTCTTGCGGCAGTAGCGGGGCTTTTTGTCTCGATCGTGGTCCACGAGTTGTGTCATTCGCTTGTCGCCCGCAGGTACGGTCTGCCCATGAAGGGCATTACCCTGTTTGTCTTCGGGGGGGTGGCCCAGATGGAGAACGAACCTCCCTCGGCCAAGGCGGAGCTTCTGATGGCCCTTGCGGGGCCGGCTTCCAGCGTCGTGGTGGCGGGGGTTGCCTACGGCCTGGCCTTGCTGGCGGCCGCGCTGGGCTGGCCTGAAACCGTCGTCGGGGTGCTTTCGTGGGTGGCGCTTCTGAACATCGTCCTGGTGATCTTCAACATGCTTCCGGCCTTTCCGCTCGACGGCGGACGCGTGCTGCGCTCGATCCTCTGGAAGCTCCGCGGTTCGCTTCGAAAAGCGACCCACACCAGTTCCCGCATCGGATCGGGCTTCGGGCTGTTCCTGGCCGTGCTGGGCGGCTTTACGATTCTTACCGGCGGTGTTATTCACGGCCTGTGGATGATCCTGATCGGGTTGTTCATTCGCGGGGCCGCCCGACAGAGCTACCAGCAGGTGCTCATCCGACAGATGCTCCAGGGCGAGCCGGTAGAGCGCTTCATGACTTCCGAGCCTGTCACTGTCGGGCCGGATGTTGCCCTGGACGACTTCGTCGAGAACTACATCTACAAATATCATCACAAGATGTATCCGGTCGTGGACGACCGGGGCAGCCTCCAGGGATGTATCACCACACGGCACGTCAAGGAGACACCGCGGGACCATTGGTCCCAGATGTCCGTGGGGGAGATCTGCGTCGATTGCGGCAGGGAGAACTCGATTGATCCCCAGGCCGATGCGGTCGAAGCTCTCAAGCGCATGCGCGGCAATCAGAGCAGCCGACTGATCGTGGTCCGTGACGGGCGGGCCGTGGGCATTATCGCCCTGAAGGACCTGATGGAGATGCTCTCGATGAAGATCGAACTGGAAGGAGAGGATTCCGACACCCAGGCTCCGCCCGAGGCCCAGGAGCTCAAGCAGCGGGCCCAGGCGATGCGCGGATAAACCCCGCCTGCATACAATACTTGTAGCGTTGAAGAAAAACACCCCGGCCACGCAGCACGCCTGCCCAGCCGGCCGGGAATGGAGACATTGTTTATGAATACCATGAAGACAAGACACGTGATCGCAAAAGTCGGCGAATTGGCCGAGGGACAGATGAAGACGGTAGAAGTCGGAGAACACAAACTCCTGCTCTGTCGCGTCGGGGGACAGTACCGCGCTTTTCCCTCCGAGTGTCCCCACCACGGTGCGCCATTGGCCGAGGGAGTCCTCGCCGAAGGCAGGATCCGCTGTCCCTGGCATCAATCGATCTTCGATGCTCTCAGCGGCGAGTTGGTCGATCCGCCCTCCCTGGACGCACTGACCCCACTGGAAGTGGAAATCGTCGGCGAAAACGTCACGGTCCTGCTTCCCAAGGACTACCCCGCCTCGCTGGAGCCGAAGATGGCCTCCCAGGACCGGGAGGAAGACGTACGCGACATTGACAGGCAGGGCACATACGTCGCCTCGGGACCGACCAACGAGACGCTGCGACAAGGCAGGACCTTCGTTATTGTCGGAGCCGGGGCCGCCGGATCCGCAGCCGCCGAGGCGCTGCGACAGGAAGGTTTTCGCGGGAATATCACGATGATCACCGCTGAATCCCACCTGCCCTACGACCGCACGGAGCTTTCCAAACGTGCAATGGCCAAGGAGAATCCACCCAGCACCACGCTGCGAAAGGGCAGCTTCTACGATGAGCACGATATCGACATTCTCTACGAAAGCACGGTCGAGAAGCTCGATCTCGCCGACCAGACGATCCATTTCGCCGGCGGATCCGAGCTGCAATACGACGCGGTGCTTCTGGCCACGGGTTCCAGACCCCGCAGGCTGGACGTGCCCGGAAGCAATCTTGGCAATATCTTCACCCTTCGCAGCAAGGACGACCATGCCGCGATCGTCGCCCGGGCGAAAGAGGCAAAGCATGTGACGCTCGTGGGAGGCAGTTTCATCGGCATGGAGGTGGCGGCTTCGCTGAGTCAGAGAGGCCTCCAGGCCGAGATCGTCGAAACCGCGGCGCTGCCCTTTGCCTCCAAACTGGGTCAGAGAGTCGGGCGACTCATCCAGTCGGTGCACGAGAAGGAGGGAACGAAATTCCACCTTGGCGCCGAAGTGGAAAGCTTCGATGGAGACGCCGGCGTCGAGGCGGTCGTGCTCCAAGACGGCCGGCGGATACAGACGGACATGGTAATTGTGGGCATCGGCGTCGAACCGGTCACCGGGTACATCGAAGGCGTGGAGCGTACCGAAGACGGTGGACTCTGCGTGGATGCCCAGCTTCGCTGCGGGCCTCATTGCTTTGCCGCCGGCGATATCTGCCGCCTGATGGATTGGCGCGGGGATGGCCGGATGCGCATCGAACACTGGCGCTACGCACAGCAGACAGGCCGCCTGGCCGCTGCCAACATGCTCGGGCAGGAAAGGGCCTACCAGGGTGTTCCTTTCTTCTGGACCAAACAGCACGGGATGATCCTCCAGTACGTTGGCTACTGCTCTGGGTGGGACGACGTGCAGGTCGATGGAGAGATTGAAAAGCAGGATTTCGTGGCCTACCTGATGCAAAACGGTCGGGCGCAGGCGGCCATCGGCTCCGGGCGCGACGCCCAGATGTGCCTCATTGCCGAAGGGATGCTAGGCCACGAGGCCATGTCGCCTGAGGGCCTGATGGACTTGGGCAAGGCCAAGGCCTGATTCGCCAAAAAGAGCTTCAGTGTTTCAGATGGACCAGGGGCACGCCTGCTGCGCCCTGGAGGCCAAGCGCGCGAAGGAAACGATCGATAATGCGTTGTTCGAGCTTCGTGCGGTAGTCGGCGTCCTGCTTTTTCAAGGGGATCTGCCCTCCGGCAAAGCCCGCATGGCCTCCTCCGGTTCCGATACCCCGCACGATGGCCCGTGCGACTTTCTCGGCGTCGGCGGCAGAGTCGGTCGTTCGGATCGAGAAGAGGAACTTGCCTCCGTGGAGTCCGTAGGAGAGTGTCCAATCGACCTCTTCGTGTCGGAGCAGCAGGTCGGCGGTCTCTCCCATCATGTCCGGATTGTTCACTTCGCCGATCCTGGCGACAATGGCGTGCTCGTGGCGGTTGGCCTGCTTGAGCGCGTCGGCAAGCATCTGGAAGTAGTCCCCCGGCACGCGGCCCCGCTGGATCTGTCCGAGCATGCGCTTGTTGGCCAGGGGGAAGAGACTCTCCACGGCGGCGATATCGGCCCGGGTGGCTTCGCGGCCGAGGTCCTGCGTATCGCTTCGGATCCCATACAGCAGGGCGGTCGCGACGGGAATGGTTGGCGGAAGACCTTCTTCCAGGAGGTATTCGCAGAGGATGGTGGAGGTGGCGCCGTATCGGCTTCGCACGTCGGTGTATTTGGCGCTTCGGGTGAGATTCCGGATCGGGTGATGGTCGATGACGATATCGGGAGTTCTGCCTTCTGGAAAGGAGATATTCCCTGTGCCCGGCTGGGCGTCGACCATGGCGATCAGTCGAAACTCATCGAGTTTGATCTGCTCGATGCTTCGGAGGTTCAGGTTCAGATATTCCAGCAGGGCGCGGTTTTCTCCGCGACCCACGTGTCCACCCGAGGCGAGCGAACAGGTTGCTTGGCCCAGATGCCTGGCCAGTTGGCGCAGGGCCACCGCAGCGGCCAGGGCATCGGGATCCGGATTGTCCTGGAGAGCGATCAGGAGGGTCTCGGTCCCGGCCAGCAGAGGCCTGAGCTTTTCGAGTCTCTCAGCGGTTCGGTTGGTTTTGGCCATGGGGGTCGTATTGTCTCGACTGTCCGGCTCTCATGCAAGGTTGGGCAGTGCGGAAAAAAGAAAACCGGAGCGTGAGACAGTGCCTCACACTCCGGCGGAAACAGTTGGCCGATCAACGGGTACATCAATATTCGGACCGGCCCGGACGCGGCTCAGGCTACCAGCGTTTCTTCCACGGCTGTGCGGATCTTGGCCAGCCCTCTCTTCTCGATCTGCCGGACCCGCTCATTGCTGAGCCCGACTTTCCGCCCGACCTGCGCCAGCGTCTGTGGTTTGTCGCTGTCGAGCATGGGGAATCGCTGACGGATGATCTTATTTTCGATATCGCTGAGCTCGGCGATGTTGCTCTTGAGTACGCGACGGACGGCTTCGACGGCGGTCAGTCGCTGATCTTCGTGCCGGGTCTCTGTGAAGTCGCTTCGCTCGACGGGTACGTCGAACTGCACCGGCACGTGCTTGCGGTAGGTGTAGTTCTTGGTGCCCATGCGGTGGAAGGCGGCCAGGATGGCCCGGCAGGCGTAGGTGGAAAACTTGAACCCGCGGGAGATGTCGAACTTTTCCACGCTGCGGAGAATGGCCATGTAGCCCTCGCTCATCATTTCGGTGAATTCGACGCCGGAGACATTGGCCCGTTGGGCCATCGAGGGCACCAGGGGCAGATTCGCGTGAACGATCTTCTCCCGCATGTGTTCACTGCGACTTTCCCAGAGCTTCAGTTCACGGCGACGCTTCTGGGTCGAGCGCTTCTTCATGGCTTTGCGAAGCTTGCCCTGGCGGAACTTGGCGTAGTTGTACCGCAGGAACAGCGTCTTCTCCTGCTGGGCCGAGAGAGAAGCCCGTTTGAGAACCTTGGTGCAGGAAACTGTGTCCACCTGCGGAAGCAGGTTGTATCGCGGCACGGGGATCTTCTCGCGGTCCGGACCCCAGAACCGCTCCTCGGATTTGCGGGATGCAAACAGCGGGTGATAGACGTACTCGACGCCTTCCTTGCAGACGCGGTTGTTCTTCTTCTCTTGTGGCTTCTTGTCTTTGGTGGCTGTTGTCGCCATTGTCTGATAGTCCTTTCCTCAAGTTATTCTTTATTGCCCAAAGTATGGAGATGCTGATTGTTCCAGGCCCTGTCAGGCAGTGACCTCGTGCTCTTCCAGGCGAAATTGCTTTTCCAGTTCCCTGGGAAGAGCGACTTCCATGGCGGCCAGGTACCCTTCCACGGCTGACTGGATCTTCTCGGTGACTTCCTGTCGGGAAGCACCCCGGACCCAGCAGCCCGGCAGGCTCGGACACCACGCCTGCCAACCGGCGTGGGGTTTCTCACTGATTCGTACTCGATACCGCATTGCAACGGCTCCTTTTCTCAAGGCAGGGCCTTGCGGGCTCCTGCCGGTGATTTCCTTCTTGGTGCGACTTCTATTGTTGCGATTGGCAGAGTCGGCACAATCGGGGCAGGAACTGTTTGTGAGGGCAGGAGTTGACGGACAAGTGCTGGGAGAATCCCCTAGGAAAGGCGGAAGATACCCCAAGAGCGGAAGAAGGTAAAGCTTTGTAGAGGATATAGTTACGGCATGAGTGGTTCGCGGGAACCCCAGTGGATTATCCCGGGGGCGTATTTACCTTACCCGAATGGGAGAACCCCCTATGCCTGCTCGACCTCAACTGCTGCCCTGGTACTGGACCCACTGAATCGCGTGTTTGAGCAGGTCGGTTGCGCTGTTGAGCTGGAGCTTTTCCTTGATATGTTCGCGATGGGAATCGACGGTCTTGGCGCTGATGTGCAGACGCTTGCCGATCTCCCGCGTGGGCAGGCCGTTGCCCAGCAGGTGGAAGACTTCCAGTTCCCGATCGGTCAGCGAAGAAACCAGCGAAAGTTCCGAATCTTCTCCCTCGGGTGGGACATTGCCCTCGACGATCTTGCTCATGACCTTGGAGGCAATACTGTCGTTGACATGGATCTCTCCGGCCAGCACCTTGTGCAGGGCTTCCACCACGCGGTTGGGACCTTCTTCCTTGGTCACATAGCCGCGGGCGCCGGCGCGAAGAACGCGCTCGGCATAAAAACCTTCGTCGCGCATGCTCAAGACCAGCACGAGCAGGTTCGGGTAGCGGACACGGATGTCCTTGATGAGCTCCAGGCCGTTGGATTCCTTCAGCGACAGATCGACGATGGCCACGTCGGGTTTGGTCTCTTCGATGACCTCCAGGGCCTGCTGGACGCTCTCGGCTTCGCCGCAGACGGAGAGGCCTTCTTCTTCGGTCAGAAGCAGAGAAATGCCCTGTCGCACAATGGGATGATCGTCCACAATGACGACTTTTTTGGGGGTGGACTTACGGGTCTTACCGGTTGAACCCATCTTCTTCTCCAGAATGCTCCGACGGATAGGGCAATCGACAGCGAAGCACAGTCGCTTTACCGTTGTGCGATTCGAAATGAATCGTTCCGCCAAGAGCGGAAACCCGATGCCGCATGGTCTGCAAGGCGAACATCTCCTGTTTTCGGCCCTGGTCGTCGATCCCGATACCGTCGTCTTCGACTGTCAGGATTATACCATCTTTGCCGCCTGCAACGGTGATCGAAATTTTCCGAGCGTGTCGGCGCCGTACGGCATTGCCGACGGCGTCCTGGGCGATGCGGTAAAGCTGGAGCTCCTGGCTGGAGTTGGGGGCCAACCCCTGGGGGCAGTTTACCTCACACTCCACGTCGAAGAGCTTGCCGGTGTCCCGGGCCAACTGGTGGAGAAGATCGCAGATTTCGTCGCCTTCCAGTCCCAGCGGATCCAGGCTCCGGGCCAGGGCGCGGACCTGGGCCAGAGCGTCCTGGAGGACTTCTTCGGCTTTACCTGCCAGGGGGGCCTGCTCGGGAAGATCCTCTCCCACGCGCTGCACCAGGGCCTGGAGGAGAAATCGCAGGCCGGCGAGTTTCTGGCCCACGCTGTCATGCAGGTCCTGTCCGATGCTTTGCTTCTGCTGTTCGGAGATGCGTGCGATCTGGCGTTCGGCCTGGATGCGCTGGGTAACGTCAATCCCCATTTCCAGCACCACGGGGGTCGAATCGGTATCCACAAAGGGGCAGACGGCTACGTGGTAGATCCGCCCGGCGGGCATTTCCTGTTCCCAGGCCTGGGTGATCTGTTCGGAGAGGACCTGCTCGAGCATCCGCTTTTCGCCTTTTTCGGTTCGGTCCGGCTGAACCTGCCAACTCGGTCGGCCCGAGGGCGTACCGTACAGGTCGAAGAACCGACGATTGGCAAAGCGGATCTGCCCCTGGACGTCCTTCATGGCTACGTACCCGGGCAGCATACCCAGCACCGAGGCGAAACGGTGCCACTCGGCCTGGAGTTTGCGTTGGGCTTGCTTTCGGGGGGTGATATCGGTGTTGATCTCGAGCACGCCGTGAGGCTTTTCGTCGGGGCCTTTGAGCAGGGCCCAGCGGCTGTCGACGACGATGGACTTCCCGTCGCGGCGGGTGTGGGTCAGTTCGCCCTCCCAGTGGCCCTCGCGGATCAACCGGCGATAGACGTCCCGGATCGGCTTGGACAATCGTGTCCGGAGAAGCGAGTGCGGGTCCATTCCTTCTACTTCCGAGGCGGACCAGCCATAGAGCTTCTCCGCGGCGGGGTTCCAGTAGAGAATGCTTCCCTGGAGGCTGTAGATGATGATGCAGTCGCGAACCAGGTCGAGGATTTCCCTCTGCTGGGTGGAGGGCCCATTGTAAAGGACATCCGGGATGTGGTTTCTGTAGGGAGGCTTCTTTTTGTTGTTGTAATCGATATCCAGAAGGGGCAGGCCTGCCCAGAGATCTTCCTTTTGCTTGTCGGAAAGAGGCACAAACGGGTTGCCGGCGGGCTCCGGTGAGTTTTTCCCGACGTTTTCACGGGAGGAAGGCATATCAGATGCACACAAAATAGGGATACGATTTTTTCATCATCCTGGTCCTTCCGGATCGCTCTGCTTGCTCGATTCGCTCTTGCTGTCCAGGGCGGAAAAGGCCGACTGCATTCGGTTGGACCAGAGTTTCCATTCCTCCTGGAGGCGATGGATGACCGCTTTCCAGGAGTCATTCTCGATGTTCTTTTCCTTGGGGGCAGTTTCCAGGCAATGCCGATAAGCGTCCAGAAGTTTCTCAACACATCGGTCGCTCGAAAACGCCCTGGCTCTCTGGCGGGCACAGCGGGCAAGCTGCCCTCGTGTGTTCTTGTCGGCCCGGAGGAGGCAAAGAATTCCGTCCGCCAGCGACGGGGCATCGCAGGAGGCTATCAGCCGGCCGTTGTCTCCATCGGCCACCACCTCCCGCGCTCCGGGAGCATCCAGGGCGACGACGGGGCAACCGGCTCCGCACGCTTCGGCCAGCACCATGCCCTGGGTTTCGGTCTGCGAGGCAAAGGCGAATACGTCCATTGCGTGGTAGGCGTCCACGAGGTCCTGGCCCTTGAGCGTGCCAGCGAAGACGGCCCGGTCGCCCACGTCCATCTCGACCAGTATTTTATCCAGTTGCTCCCGGGAATCCCCGTCTCCGACGACGAGAAAATGCGTTTTCGAATCCTGCTGCATCGCAAGCCCGCAAGCCCGCCCCAGCAGCGAGATATTCTTCTCTTCGGCGAGTCGGCCGACGTGGCCGATCAGCGGCGCCTCCGGGTCGATCGAAAAACGCTTTCGGCAAGCCTGTGCATCCCCGTTCCTGTACGCCTCCACATCCACGCCGGTAGGCACGACGTCAATCGGGCTTTCCACCCCTCGCTGCCGGATGATCGAAGCGGTGGATTCGCTCGGAGCAATCACCCGGTCGGCAAGGTTGCCGTATCCCGTGGCCAGGTTCTTGACGTAGGTCTTCATGGCCTCGAGTTCCATCGGAACGTAATGCGTGTAATGCTCGTACATTGTGTGATGGGTGAAGAGCAGGGGCAGGCCTTGCTCGGCCGAGATCCGCAGGGCGGTATTGCCCAGCAGGAAGGGGTGATGCGAGTGGAGCAGGTCCGGGGCGAATTGCTTCACTCTCTCCCGCAGGTCGCTGTCGACCGGCAGGGCCATGGAAAAATCGCTGCCGTTGAGATTCGCAACGGCCGGTACCCGGTGCACGTTGGTCCCCGCCTGCTTGTCGTTCTCGTAGTGGGGGGCCACGACGAGGACCTCATGGCCCCGGTCCCGGCAGCCCCGGGTAAAGCGCTCCACCGAGTTGGCCACCCCGCCCACCTGGGGCAGATACGTATTGGTGAACATGGCGATTTTCATCGAGTTTCCATCCTTTGAACCTGCGTCTCCGGCAAGGGCAGCGACACGCTTGCCGTCTGAGGATCCAGAGGGCGGCTCAGGCCCGGCAACTCCAGCAGAAGTTCGGGCGGCTGATTGTGCCACTGTCCCTTCCATTGAACGTGGATTGTCTCGTTGTCGACTCGCAACGAGAGGTGTACCGGCCCGAACTTTGTCCCGGCCGGTCCGATGGACATCTCACAGCCCGGCTGGAGCCATTGATCCGGCAGCCCCGCGGCGAAAACCAGCGTGGAATCACGCTCCCGCAGGAACATGTTGTGGAGCAGGAGGACCCACTCGGCCGATGCCCATGCGTGCTGGCCGTCGCCCATGCACCCCCCGCCGGTGCGGGGGTGGACCGCCTCGGGCCACTGGCCCGTCTGGGAGGCGATGCCGGCGACGTTTTGTACCAGCTCAAATGCCGCTTCTCTGCGTCCTGCCCTGCCCAGCACCTGGGCCAGGTGCAGCGTGAGATATGCATTCAAGCCCGAGTGGATCATCTGCTGGAAGAACAGGCCATCCACGAGGCAGTTTTCCGCCAGGTACTCGGCCGTGGCGAGAATCCGAGGATCCTCCCGCTGCCAGAGCTCCAGGGGATAGGAACAGGCCAGCGAGCCGACCGCCCCGGCGTCCATCCGCCGATAGGGCGAGGCCGGGACGGCCTGGCTGTTGCGTCGGTCGCGGGATTTTTCGAGGCTGCGATCGATCGCCTGGGCCAATTCGGCTGCGCTGTGCTCGATCTTCGAGGCTTCTTGGGTATCCCAGCGGCGTGCCATCCGGGCGGCTGCTTCCAGTCCCGCCTGGGACCAGAAGTCGTCCCAGTAGTAATAGTCGTTGTTGCCCAGGTGTTCGGCGCTGAACCCCGCCGGCAGCAGCCCGTTGTGAAGCGCGTCGGGCTGGTTGGTTATGCGCTTTCGCTGGATCCACCGGGCCGCCTTGAGCACCGGCTTTTTCCATTCTTCGCCCAGGGGCTTGCCGGTGATGTTCTCCATCATCTCGAGCAACCAGAGGACCTGGCCGTTGGAATCCCACTCGCCGGCCTGGCTGTGGAAGAAACCCGAAAGCCTCTGGCGCCTGGGGAAGTTGCCCACACTTCGGCGGCATCTTTCCGGCAGGTTCAGGCGAAGCAGCGCGTGGAGCAGAAAGGCAGCGTCGCGGAACCAGAAACGCCGGTAGGTGAACGGTCCGGGATAGCAGTCTTCCGGGCTCAGGAGAACCAGTGTCGCTGCCGCCTGGCGGTAGAGGCGGTTGAATTGCTCGTCGGGGGTCTGGATACCGCACGCGCTGGACATCGCATCGGGCCACGTAACGCATCGGCCTTGGGGCAGAATCTCGGGGACGTTTTTGTCCTGGCAGATATCCACTTCCATGCCGACCGTGCGCTGGTTCCGGCCGTCCAGCGGGAAGCACGCTGCCGCGGTGGCCAGGCCGACCTTGCACTTGACATGCTTGTCGCGACGGTCCCGACGCAGATGAAAGTAGACATCCCCGTTTGCATAATCGGAGGTAATATGCTTGTCCGGAGCATTGTCGAAACGGAGGCAGGCGTCGTCGTTGATTCGCCAGGTCCTGTTATCATCGAGCAGTTCGACCTCGTGTACGAAGCTCACGCCCTCGCTGTTGAAGGGGCGAAGCGCCACCACCAGCCAACCCGGTTGATTGCCCTGGGCCTGGATCTGCATCGAGAGCATCGGCCTGGCCTTGACCAGGTGCATCGAGACGGTCGAGAGCAGACGTCCCGCCTCGCCGTTGCATGCGGTTTCCACCGACAGGGCTTCGTCGCAGGCGCAGTGCTGCTGAACCTCTCCATGGCGGGAGGGCAGCAGGTCCTTTCCATCCTCCCCGATCAGCCAGGCATCGACCGACCAGCCATCGAAGAAGGGTGTGCACAGGCCTCGCGGATCGACCAGGGGGTAGGCCTGGCAGTCGGGCAGTCCCACCGCGGTCCAGTTGCGGTGGGTGAGGTTCACGTGCGTCAGCGAGAAGGCACGGGGCAGGAAGGACGCATCTTCGGGATCGAACTGCCGTTCCACCCACCAGGGCCAGACCCAGTCCAGGTTCTGCTGGATCACCTTGGTGTTGATCAGGCCGCGGGCGTGGAGGGCGGCGCCGGCCCGGATGAGTTCCATCGGTGCGGCCACCTCCGAGGGCTGGGCGAACTGCTCCAGCCTCGCCCAGAGAGCAACCGGATCCAGGAAACCGTGGGCTTTGGCCAGTCGACTGGCGATATACCTCCAGGGAAGCCATTTGAGAAACATACAACGTCCAATCTTCTTTCTGCTGCCGGCCAAGGCTCTTGATCCCTCGATAAAGAGGTCCTGCCTAGCAGACCGGCGTTAGATTCTTCCATACCTTGAAGAGCTGCTGGAAACGCTCGGCCATTGCCTGGCTCTTCTCTGCGAACACTCTTCTGCCCAGGTCGCTGCACCGGCGCCGGAGTTCCTCGCGCCTGGCCGAGGCCGCCTGGATCAACTCGTCAATCGTCTCGGTTTCCATCCCTTGGCCAAGCTCTCCGCGAAGCGCCCCGGTCTGGACATCCAGGTCGTGAATATCGCCCAAGGTATTCTGAAGGACCTTGCACTGGCTCCGAAGGGGCTTGAGCAACTCCGGCCAGGTATCCTGAAGCAGACGGATGTGATACCAGTGGTATTTGGCGCGCTTGCGAAACTCGTGGATGTTTTCCCTGGACCCGTCGGCGCAGGCTTTCTTAAGGGCATCTCTGGCTCGTTTGTAGGTCTTGGCCAGGCCGCCCCGGATCGCACCGAAACCGCTTCTGGTCAGGTCCCAGCGGCGGACCTGTTCCAGAGCGTCGCGGAGAAACCCATGGAAAGTTTCCAGGCAATCGAGCTTTTCTTTCTCGGTGGTTTCCTGTTTCTTCTGCCAGGCCTTGATCTGCCGCCGGGCGGTCTGGACACGACTGCGCTGGAGATCGGAAGATTCGTCCAGGGCGTCGAGCGTCTCGAGCATGACGTGGGCGTCGCGGAACCGTGAAAGCTTGCGCCCCGCATCCCGAAAGAGAACGTTGTGTTCCTTGTAGGTATCGATCGAGCCCCGCACCAGCCGGAGCAGGCCCCGGAGTTTCTTGAAGCGTTTCCGCAGGTCGTGGATGATCTCGTCGGTATTGGTCCACTCATCCAGGTGGCTCAGTGAACTGCCAAGCTGCTCACCGGCGATCCGGCGGACATTCTGTTGGCAGGTGTCCTCTTTTTTAAAGCGATAGCTCATGACAGGGGAATTATACACGCCCGTCCGGCCCCGGGCTCAGTCGGCAAGCAGGTCCGAGTGGTTCAGGACGAACTGTTCAGCCGCGGTGTGAAGCATTTCCATCAGGCTGGGATGGCCGTGAACCGTCGCATACAGATCAAACAGCGAGGTCTGTGTTCGCATGGCCAGGAGCACTTCGTGGATCAGCTCGCCGGCGTTGGGCGCCGCCCACAGGGCCCCGCGGATCAGGCCTGTGTCCTTTTCGGCCACGACCTTCAGATGGACTTTCTCGTAGCCATAGACAAGTGCGGTGCCCGAGGATTTCACCTGGACGGTGACGGTCCGGGCCTCGCGCCGATCGGCGTCTTCCCCGCAGACGCCCACGCAGGCTATCTGCGGATGGGTGTAGGTCACCACCGGAAAGAGATGAACATCACTGCGGGGGGTTGTCCCGCACACGTCGTCGCCGGCGATCATGCCCATGTGCATGGCCAGGTGCGCGTGCTTGCTGGTATGTGCGACATCCCCCACGGCGTAGAGGTTCTCGACACGGGTGCGACACCTCGAGTCGATCCGCAGGATGTCCCCGTCAAACTCCGGATCCAGTGTCTCCAGGCCGCATCTGTCCGTGACCGGCTCACGTCCTGTCGCGACAAGAAGCACCTGGGCACAGATCTCATCCCGATCGGCCATCTTCACCGACAACCCGTTCTGGAAGGGTTCCACAGACTGCACCTGGGCACCGGTGAGGACGGTGGCCCCGGAATCTTCCAGGGCGTCCTGAACGATCTTCCCGGCCTGGGGGTCCATGCGGGGCAGGAGAGAGTCGGCCTGGTCCAGAATGCTCACCTCCAGACCCAACTCGCTGTAGGCGGTGGCGAACTCACAGCCCAGGGCGCCTCCCCCGAGCACCACCACGCTGGAAGGCAGGTCGTCGGCCTCGATCGCGTCCCGGCTGGTCCAGACGTTCGGGTTCTGGGCCGGCAGGAAGGAGGGGAGAATCGGCTGAGATCCGGTGGCCAGAATGATGTTTCTTCCCTCCACGCGCTGGGTCGATCCATCGGCGGCCTGGATCTCCACCACCCCCGGCGAGAGGATCTTGCCGTGTCCGCGTCGGTAGTCGATTCCATCCATCGCCGGGGCGCCGCTTTGCAGAGCGCCGGTCAGATCCTCCACCAGGACGTGCACGCGGTCCATGAAGGCCTGGCCGTCCACGCCTTGGCGCGAGAGATTCAGGCCCATGTCCCGGCCCTGTCCGGCGCGGGAGTAGATTTCCGTCGCTGCCAGCATCGCCTTGGTGGGCATGCAGCCGACGTTGACGCAGGTCCCCCCGATCCGGCGATGCTCGATGAGACAGGCCGAGCCTCCGTGGTGAGCGATCTGCTGTGCAGCTGCGGAGCCTCCGGGGCCGGCGCCGAGTACGACGGCGTCATAGGTCTGCATAGAGGAGCAAGATCCTTTCGTCTGAAGCGATTCGACGGTGGTCGGACCCTTCGGGATTGCTACGGTCACTGTCCCTGCCAGACGGGGCTCGAGGCCAGCGTCTCGCGAGGCAGGTCCAGGTCGATGCACTTGTGTTGCCAGGCGGCCTTGCGGATCCAATCCGGCGGAGCCACGATCGACTGGCCTTCTTCCAGTTCTATCAAAAGGTATCTTATGCGCCAATCGGTGGTGTCGAAGACGCAGTCTACGACTTTCCCGGCCGGGGCGTCGGTTCCCTGGGCCTGGGCGCCCTTGAGCGAAGAGAAGCTCTTGAGTTCCGGGGGAGGCTGACGCTGGGCTTCGCTCCAGTGACGGTATTGCGTGGGGCGGTCCCGCCCCGGGTTGGGCTGGCCGAAGAACATCGGATTGTCCGCCCAATAGGCGCCCCAGCGGTATCTTTCGACCAGGGCAGCTTCCAGGCTGCGGTGGGGGGGCGTCTTCTCGTGGAAGATCGGCTGGGCCAGCAGATCTTCCAGCGGAAGGTTCGTGCTAAGCCGGCAGGCCTCGGCGTCCAGTTCACAAACGGCCTGGGGGGCCAGCAGCAGACGCCTGGGCTCACCTTGACCCGAGTGGAGAATCGCGAGATATCGAATCCGCCAGGCGATGTCGTCAAAAAGGATGTCTTCGAGGGTTCCGGCCTGGCTTTGGCCGGCAAGAACATCCAGCCCCTCGAGCTTGCAAAGACTTTGCAGCATGTCGTACTCCCTTGTCTATTCGAAGTGCGTTGCGACGTTTCTCCATTATATCACCGTCAGCGCTTCGGGTCACCCGGCTACTTGGCCCAGGCCTTCCCGACCGAAGATGCAGAAGCACTTGCGACGGCTGATGCCCTGGCAGAGGACAGGCCCGACACGCAGCGTCCAAGGCAATTGCAGTCCGGTGACGCGAGTCAGGGCGCGGCTTGTTTTCTGCCAGGAAGTGCCTAGCATGGTAGTAAGCAAACCGAATTCACATTCCCGAGGCAACTGAGATGAATACACTCACCCGTGGCTGTACGTCCCTTCTGATCGCCCTGGCTCTGCTTGCATCGGCGCTGCCGGCAGTGGCAGAAGATTGGCCCCAGTGGAGAGGGCCGCGTTTTGACGGCTCGGCCAGGGCGCAGAATCTCCCGGACACCTGGGAAGGCGACAAGCACGTGGCCTGGAAGCAGGGCCTGCCCGGACCGGGAGGCTCGACCCCTGTCGTCAGCGGCAAGAGGATCTTCCTGACCAGCGTGAATGAGGATACCGGCGAGCTGCTGGCCCTGGCGATGGACCTGGAAAGCGGCCGGGAGCTCTGGTCACACAACTGCGGCGAGAACCCCAAGTTCAACGGTGGAAACAACGGCGCGAGCCCTTCTCCGGTCACCGACGGAAAGCACGTGTGGTTCCTCTTCGGTACGGGCAGGCTTTACGGCTTTACCGTCGAGGGCGAACCCCTCTGGCAGCGCGACCTGCCGGCCGACCACGGGCCCCTGACCATCAAGTTCGGCTTCGCTTCCTCTCCGCTGCTGATGGACGGCAGGCTCTACATCCCCGTTCTTCGAAACCGCAACCCGCATCGCTACCTTCCCAAGAGGGACCGACCCGAGGACTTCAAACCGCAGGAATCGTTCCTGCTGGCCATCGACGCCCGAACAGGCGACGATCTCTGGAAGCACATCCGCCGCATCGAGCCCGGGGTGAAGGACGAATCGACCGAAGGGTACATCACGCCCATTCCCGTAACGCATGAGGGCAAGACGCAGATCATCCTGGCCGGCGGCGAACACGTCACAGGCCACGACCCTGCCACAGGCAAGGAGCTCTGGCGATGGGCGTATCAGCCGGACGACCGAAAGGTCTGGCAGAGGCAGGTCGCCTGTCCCACCCCGGGAGAGGGCAAGGTCTACGTCACGCGACCGCAGAACCGCCCCATGTTCGCACTGGATATCGAGACAGGGGACATGGCCGAGGACAAGCGGATTCTCTGGGAGCACCAGGCCCCTACGACGGATGTCTCCGCGCCGCTGCTCTACCAGGGCAGGCTCTACGTGGTTGACGGCAAACGCAGGGTTCTGTCATGTCTGAACCCCGACAGCGGCCGGCAGCTCTGGCAGGAGAAGCTGGAGATGAAGGGGCCGGTCCGGGCTTCGCCCCTGGGGGCCGGCGGCAAAATCTATCTCATCAGCCGAAAGGGCACGGTGGTCGTCTACGCCGCCGGCGACAAGCCCCGCAAGCTCTCGCAGTTCGAGATGGGCCAGGACCCCTGCCACTCCTCCATCATCGCCGTAGACGACCGCATCCTCCTGCGCACCGGCGAGGCGCTCTACTGCATCCGGAAGAAGTAGGCGAATCCGGGCTCCCGCGACAATGGGTTGGCGACCTTTATTGCTTGACTTGCCGGCGGGGGGCGGGGAAAACATCGTCCTGCTTGTCTCGACCCGCAATCCATTGCAGGAGATGTCCGATGGCCTCGTCCGTTCTGCAGCGTTACAGCGATCAACCCGTCCTCGAGCCGCGCGACGGCCAGTGGGACCAGGTCAGCACCTTCAACCCCGGAGCCATCTGGCACGAGGGGAAGGTTCACATGCTCTACCGGGCGGTCAGCGACCTGGGGCCCTACGTGTCGCGTTTCGGCCTAGCCGTCAGCGCCGACGGCAGGACCTTCCAGCGCGCCGGCGAGGCCCCCGTGCACGGACCGGTGATGGACTACGAGGTCGGCGGCATCGAAGATGCCCGCATCACCCGCGACGGGGAGGACTTTCTGATCACCTACGCAGCCGTCACCGTCGTGCCAGGCCCGGCGTATGAGGAGATCGACTTCTTCAGCCGGACCAAGGAAGACCCGTACATGACGCGGCCTGGCATTCCGCCGATGGGTCCCAGCTACACCGGCCTGCTTCGAAGCAAGAATCTCCAGGACTTCCAGACTGAAGGCATCCTGACCCCGCCGGAACTGGACGACCGCGACGGGATTCTGTTTCCCGAGAAGATCGGCGGAAAGTACGTCTTGCTCCACCGGCCCAGCGACTGGACGGGCAAAGCCTACGGCACGGAAAAGCCGGCGATCTGGCTGGCTTACAGCGAGGACCTCAAGACCTGGGACTACGGCAAAGGTGACGACTACCTGCTCATGAAGCCCCAGGAACAGGCCCCTTGGGAAGAGGGGAAGATCGGCGGGGGCCCGCCCCCGGTGAAAACCCCGGCCGGGTGGCTGATGATCTACCACGGCGTGGACAACAAGTACGTCTACCGTGTCGGGGCGGCCCTGCTGGATCTGGACGATCCGTCCAAGGTGCTGGCCCGGACCAGGGATTTCCTCATGGAGCCGACCGAGTCCTGGGAGAAGGTGGGAGTCATTCCCAACGTGGTCTTCCCGACCGCGGCGGTCTGCCCGGATGGCCACGAGTTGTGGGTCTACTACGGCGGGGCGGACCGCGTGGTGGGCCTGGCCACGACGACCATCGACGACATGCTCGACCATCTGCTCTCGCAGTAGCCAGGGCTGAACTTGGCGGGTAAATGAGGAAGAGGCCTGGGGTTTTTCGGGGAATTTCTGCGCACAGATCGGCCGGGCCGATAGGGTCATACGGTAGACCAATAGGGATCGAGGGGAGAGACTCCCCGAAAGGAGAATCCGGATATGAGAACTCTTGCGACGGGCTTGTTTCTGCTGCTGGCTGCGTGGAGCGGCCTGGGCTGTCATATGGCGAACAAAGACGCAATGGTCTGGGGCGCGCAGGCTGAGAGGCTCGCAGCCAGCGGACCCAAGGAGAGCGAAGTCCCCGAAGGCAGCATGAAGTTCATCGACCCGATGCAGCCTGAAAAGGAAGATCGAAAGATCATCTACCAGGGCTTGCTGAGGCTGGTCGTGGCCGAGATCGAGCCGGCCATACAGGAAGTCAGCGCCCTGGCCCAGAGACTCGGGGGGTACGTTCAGCAGATGGATACCGATGCGGTGCTGATCCGCGTGCCCTCCGAGCAGTTCGACCAGGCCGTTGAAGAGATTTCCGAGATGGGGTCGGTGATTCAGCGACGGATCCAGGCCGTGGACGTGGGCGAGCAGTACACCGATCTGGAGATGCGGATAGAGAACCTGGAGAACCTTGCAAATACCTACCGGGATCTGCTGAAAAAGGCCTCCAGCGTCGAGGAAACCCTCCAGATCCACAAGGAGCTGGCCCAGGTGACCGGAGAACTCGAACGCCTCAAGGGCAGGCTCAGGAACATGCAGGACCGCGTGGAGTATGCCACGCTGGAGGTGCAGTTTACCCCCCAGACCGAGTCGCCCGAGCCGTTGCAGGTGGCTTTGCCGTTCTACTGGCTGGGCAGTCTGGGAATCGACGAACTTCTGGCAAGCCACTGATCCGGAGAGGATGCTACCGATGAAACGCACGATGATTGCAGGTTCACTGTTGCTGGTGGGGGTTCTTTTGGCCGGCTGCCAGGTAAGTAAGATCCGCACGCCCTCGGGGTTTGTTGAGGTCGACAACTATCGCGACGAGTTCCGGGCGGTGAGTCCCGAAGGGGTCACGCTGGCCTACCGGACAGAGGAAAACCCCAAAGACGGTACCCCGGCGTTCTGGGCCAAGGCCATCAAACGAACCCTCGTGGAGCAGAAGGGGCATCAGGTCAAGGCCGAGGAGGATCTGACCTCGACCAGCGGGATGTCCGGAGTCCTGCTCAAGTGCTCCAAGGTTCGAAGCGGCACGCAGTTCGATTACTGGGTTGCGGTGTATCTGGCCGGCTCGAAGCTCCATGTGGTGGAGGCCGGGGGAAAGTCGGCTGATTTCCACGCCTACCAGGCTGAAATCCTCAAGAGCATGCGAAGTTTGTAGCCGACGCGGCGGTCTTGTGGCCTTGGGCGGTTCGGGTCGCTAGAATGGTCCCGGCCGGCGCGGACGTCTCCGGGCCGGATTGAGAATGCTACCAGCCCAGGAGAGGTCCGGATGCCCCCAGAAGAGAAGGCTTCGCGGCTCGATGTCGCGATAGAGGCAGCTCGCGCAGCCGGTGAGATCCAGCGGGAGCATTCCCGCAGGCAGCTCAAGGTCGATCGAAAGATGGCCTACGACATAAAGCTTGAAGTGGACAGGCTTTGTGAGGAAACAATCGTAAAGGCCATCCAGGAGAAGTTCCCGGAAGATACCGTCCTGGCCGAAGAAGGAGGCTGCAGCGGCCAAGGAGAGTACCGCTGGATCATCGATCCGCTGGACGGCACGGTGAATTATTTTTACGGCGTTCCGTACTACTGCACCAGCATCGCCTGCTATCGCGGTCAGCCGGGCCAGAGTCCGGAGCACCCGGGGCGTCTATCAGCCCTGGGCGATGCGGTGGCGGCTGTGGTCTACGCGCCGCCGACCGACGAACTCTTTGCGGCCGGGCCCGACGGTTCATCCACGCTCAACGGGACGGCGATCCAGGTCAGCGATGTTGATCAGCTGTCCGAGGCGATGGTCTGCGTGGGCTACGGCAGCACGGAAGGGGGCAGGGGGGGGATCGCCCGTGCTACGGCCCAGTTGAACGGGAGGGTGCGGAAGATGCGATGCCTGGGGGCGGCGGCCTATGATCTGGCCAACGTTGCGGCGGGTCGGCTGACCGCTTTCTACGAGAAGGGGCTGCGGCTTTGGGATATCGCGGCGGGGGGGCACCTGGTAGTCCAGGCCGGGGGCATCTTCGATGCGGTGGAATACGAGCCGGGGCGGTGGCGCGTTCTGGCCATGCCGGCTGAGCTTGCCCGGGATATCCGGGACGAACTGATCGATCTGGAGGGATAATTCCTATCCGGTGCGGGTGCGCCGATGGGCCTGTGCGCAAAGACAAAGAGACTTTGCCCTGCGGTATACCCGCAAAGGCAAAGTCTCCTTATGTTTTGTCGAGCGTGAGGCTTAGGCGCGGCGACGGCGACGTCGCAGCAGGGCCAGGGCCCCGAGTCCCAGAACGCTCATCGTGGCCGGCTCGGGAATATTCGAGGGCACGGGAGCGAAGAAGAATTCATCGCCCTGGGCCGTGAAGATCCACTGGCTGGCTACGTCGGGAGAGATATCGCCACTGCCGCCATAGCTGAAGACGGGGCTGTCGAAGCTCTCGTTGAACGTGAAGGACTGGTCGGTCATGGCCATCTCGGGCACTTCCACCCAGGTCGCGTCCGCGTCGTAGGTTGCAAGGGCCAGATCCGCCCAAGCCGGGGTCAACGTGCCATCATAGATAAATGCGGCGTAGGTTTCCCCATTGTCCGTCGTCTTGTAAACGGTCAATTCCATGTCTTCGACCGTAATAGCCGCCGAAGCCATCGAGGCCAGAAGCCCCACCATCGCAAGTGCAACAAAACTTGTTCTCATCAGTATTACCTCCTGACTGATTTCCATAGTGCCTGTTGAACTGGATTCCTCCCAGTACGCTCTTATCTTAACCTGTGACCGGGCCGGTTCAACTTAAAATCCCCGATTGCCGAAAAAAACATCCATAAAGGCGCATGTCGGGTGTTGTGGTCCGATAATGCGACGATATTTTCCGTGTTTTCGGCATTGCCGAGGCCGTCACCTTTCATTTCACCGCTCTATAAGCATGTACAGGCTGTCGGCCGGCAGGGCGATACTGCCGTCCGGGCCCAGCGAAGCCTTCCGATCGGTCGGATACCCGTTGTGGTCCAGAACCGTCACCGAGGCCCCACCGGCGCCGGGGAGCGTGATCCGGGCGTCGATTCTGCGAACATTCAGCGGATAGCTGCCCAGGTCCGTAATCCGCAGGTACCCCCCCGACCTGGCCGTGGAAAAACCATACGGCCTGTCCCACGTGCCGCACTGGACGAGGATTCGCTTGCTGGTCGCCAGTGGCGCGGCGTCCAGCGAAACAGCCAGGATCGAACCGTATTCATTGCTGCTGCTCAGGACCACATCGCCCAGTTTAATCTCGCCGGCCTTTGTCAGAAAACCGCAGGCCCCCTGGGCAAGGGGGGTATCTACCGTCACCACGCCCTGGCCGTAGTCCCACGCCAGTTGCCCCGTCATGGAGCGGATGGTCTTGGCCCGGTCGTCGATGTACTTGCCCAGGTCCACCGATTCCAGCCCGCTGGGCCCGTCGGTGAACTCCTGAACCACAGGCCCGACGAAGAAGCAGCGGGGATCGACGCCGAAGCCCGACGCCTGACCGGCCGCACCGGACTCCTGCTCGCCGAGCCGCGAGACCCACATGTCATCCTTGCCCCGGACGGGGAAGACCTTCGTGCCCTTGAGGGAGTAGGCGTCCTGGAAGGAAATCTTCTCATGGACGGCCGGGCGGTCCGGCTCGGCCACGTCGCCGCGCCGAAAGACCAGGGCCATCGCGGGGAACTGTCCCAGCAGCGTGGGATTGTTCAGGTCCCAGACGGCCATCTGATGCTGCCACTCGCCGGCGCCCAGGGAGAAGAAGTTGGGCCCGTCCAGCCCCCGCATCGCTCCGTAGGTGGCCATCAGGAAGGGCCACTCCACCCGGTAGCGGTTGGGGCGGGTCCAGTTGGTCTCAGTGATCATGAACGGATAGTCGTACATGTGAGGTGTAGCCAGCGGTGCCGGCTGGGCAGGGGGCTTCAGCGAGGAGCTGTAGCGGTAGGTGTCTCCCGGCTCGATGGCGTAGAAGGCCTGCTGGCCCTGGGGAGCGTAGTCCACGCCGTAGTACACGTTGCGACAGACCAGGTCCGAGCCGGTGTAGGCGTATCGCTCCAGGGCGCCGAGTACCTTCACGTCGGCCGTCTTCCAGTTGCCCGCGGAGATGAGCTGCTTGAGCCCCACCTGCGTCTGCAGGTCGCGCTTCATGTTGCCGTAGAACCGCCGCATCGATTCGACCATCCACTGCACCTGGTCGCGTGCCCGGAGGGAGTTTCGCTGATTGGCAGCCCAGTCGGCCCCGGTCAGTGCGCCGATGGTGTAGATTCCCACGCGCCCCTGATCGAGGTGGTCCGGCGTGTGGGTATCGGCATTGCCTCCCTTGCCCCAGGCCTGGGCCGCCTTGGCCGGCGAACCGTACTTGGCCGAGAGCCACGTGGCGAAGTCCTTCTCGACCATCGCAAGCTCACGGGCAGGGAAGTTCTCGGGCTTGAACGTCCAGAACAGCAGGCTGGACTCGTTGAAGATCTCAACGATCGCCACGGCCGGGTCCTGCCCCAGCGGATAACCGGTGTAGGGGTTCCGCGGGGTCATGATCGCGCGGACGTAGTCCTTGTAGTATCGGTGGAAATCTTCGCTGAAGAAGCAGGCTGAGATGCTCCTGCGTCCCTTGCCAGCCCCGGGCAAGACCTGCTCGGTGACGTCGTTATGGGTATGCCAGTACAGGTGGCCGAAATAGCAGTAGATGCCTTGCTTCTTCAGGGCGGCTACGACGTAGTGCAGACGTTCGAGCTTCTTCTCGAAGGCGACGTGGTTGTTGCCGATGCGCGCGTTCCAGAAATCGCTGAGCTGGAGCCGGACCATGTTCACGCCGTACTTGGCCAGGCGTCGGGCCCAGCGGTCGATTTGCGCATTCTCCATGCTCCGCAGGTTGGCCTGGACCATCCAGAAACGCACGGGTCGGCCATCACCCAAAACGAAGTTCTTTCCCTCACGACGGACAAAACCCTTAGCGCCTGCAACCGTTTCGTTGAGGTATCGCAGATCGATCGGGCAGTCGTCTTCCAGTGGATCGACATCCGGCTCCCAGGGGAAGTATCCTTCCTCGGCCTTGCCGGATTTCTCGCCCGGTTTGAGCCTGCCGCGGGGCATGAAGGGCCCCTTGATCAGCAGGAAGGCGTCGAACGCGGCGGTCTTGGACTGTCCCGGCTCTGCCAGCAGACGGACCTCGAAGGCGTGCTTTCCTGCGCTGAGCTTGACCTGGCCGATATAGACCCAGTTGGCCCCGAGGAATTTGCGGATGTAGGTGTTGTCGGCCAGGGAGATATCCTTTCCGACGCTCTGCCAGTCACGCTTGTCGAATCTCCATCGGAACGGCCCGTGCTTCCAGTATTTCCGGACCCAGAAGTTGTAGTTGCCCTCCTGCGGGACCTGGACACTGTAGCGCGCAAAGGCCTCGGGCTCCCCGCGGCCGCGATTGCCAAGGTTGGTCAGCCACTCTCCTTCGGAAAGTACCTTGTTACGGACGTCCGGGAAAGTCTCGGCGGACAGGCCGGTCTTCTTTGGGAAGTTGGTCTCGGCCGGGTTTTCGCCTTCCCACCAGACGTGGGGCGTCTCGGCGAGGCTCCCGGCAGCAGCGGCGAGAAGAACAAGAACGAGCAGGAGTGGACGAATTCGCATGTGAGTCTCCGGAATGTGGGGTTTGGGGGCAAATGGTTCGGCCGTCGCGACGGTCGAACCATTTGCCCCATACTCTCGCCAGGCCGTCCTTGTTGCAAGCAGATTTGTTGTTCTTCGGGGTCCGGAAGATGGATGAGGCTTGCATCGAGGGTGTTTTTTCCACTGGAAACGCTTGCACTTTCTTTGCGGTAAA
>CAZOVB010000043.1:0-37129 GCA_964583095.1 uncultured Planctomycetaceae bacterium | reverse complement strand
ACACACGCAACTCACCGTCAAAGCTGACACAACACACATCTCTGCGGAATCGCTGAACGCCGGGCGAAGCTCTTGACGCCCGGTCGTCCCTGGTGTAGTTTCAACGGTTTCTTTCTCGACCCGATGGAGCCTGCCATGCAAGAGGCAATCGCCAAGGCCCGCACGCTGATCGAGGCGCTTGGGTACATTCAGAAATTCAAGGACCGGATCATTGTCATCAAGATGGGCGGCTCGGTCATGGACGACCCGGACGCGATCCGGAATCTCCTGACCGACGTGGTCTTCATGAACACCGTCGGCATGCGCCCCGTGATCGTCCACGGGGGAGGCAAGGCCATCAGCCAGGCCATGGAAGACCGCGGCCTGGACGTGCAGTTCGTCCAGGGCAGACGCTACACCGACCAGCGGTCGCTCAATGTCGTCGAACACGTTCTCTGCAACGAGATCAACCAAAGCCTGTGCCAGACCATCCAGGAACTCGGTTCCAACGCGATGGGCCTCCATACGCTTTCCTCCGGGGTGCTCTTCGGGGAGAAGTTGTTCCTGGAGTCCGAGGGGCGCAAGATCGATCTGGGCTTTGTCGGCAAGGTCAAAAACGTCAATCACCGTCTGGTCCAGCTCCTCTGCCAGGCCGATACCATCCCCGTAATCGCCCCGCTGGCCCGCGACCGGACCGGAATGAAACTCAACTGCAATGCCGACAGTGCCGCCGGTGAGGTCGCCGCCGCCTGCCAGGCCGAAAAGTTCGTCCTGGTCAGCGATACCCACGGAATCCGGCGCAACGTGGAAGACCCCGACTCAATCGCCAGCGTACTCAACGAAGCCGAAATCCGGACCATGATCGACGACGGAACCATCTCGGCCGGGATGCTCCCGAAGGTCGATGCCTGCCTTCGCGCCCTGTCGGCGGGGGTCAGCCGGACCCACATCATCGACGGCAGATTCACCCACTCGCTCCTGCTGGAGATCTTCTCCGACCGCGGCGTTGGGACGCTCATCCAAAGCCAGTGAGGCCCAGACCATGAAGGACTTTATCAATATAGCGGACTTTCCGGCAGGTCATCTTCGGATGCTGCTGCAAAAGGCCCTGGCCGACAAGAAGGCCTTCCAGACCGGCGAACTTGAACCCGCTTTGCAAAACAGAACCCTGGCGATGATCTTCGAAAAGCCCTCCCTCAGAACCCGGGTGAGCTTCGAAGCGGGTATCACACACCTGGGGGGCCATGCGATCTACCTCCAGCCGGCCGACATCGGCCTGGGCAGCCGCGAGCCGGTACAGGACGTCGCTCGGGTCCTGGGGCGCATGTGCGATCTGATCATGGCACGGACCTTCTCCCACGAGACAATCGAACAACTGGCCCATTGGTCCCCCGTGCCGGTGATCAATGCCCTCAGCGACTACTCCCACCCCTGCCAGGCCATGGCCGATATCATGACGGCCATGGAAGCCTTCGGCCAAGACCTCACCGGACGAACCCTTGCGTTCATCGGCGACGGAAACAACGTCGCCCGGAGCCTGGCCGTCCTCTGCGGGAAGCTCGGGATGAACTTCACTCTCGCCTGCCCGGGCGGCTATGAACTGGAAGAGAACTTCCTTTCCGACCTGGCCCGGGAGCATTCGTCGCAGTCGATCCGCACAACGCACAATCCCGCCGACGGCTGTCGCGATGCCGACATCCTCTACACCGACACCTGGGTTTCCATGGGCCAGGAAGAGGAAAAACAGCAGCGGGTGCGCGACTTCGACGGGTTCCAGGTAGATGAGCATCTTCTCAATATCGCCCCCAGCCACGCAATCGTCATGCACTGCCTGCCCGCCTATCGAGGGTTCGAGATCTCCGACGAGGCGTTTGAGCAGCACGCCCAGACCATCATGCGGGAAGCGGAGAATCGCCTCCACTTCCAGCGAAGCCTGATGGAACAGCTCGTTCTTCAACACCAGGTCAAGTGACATTGAAGCAGCCGGCCCGGGGCTGTACAATCCATCCATGAGTTCTGGAAATCGAAACGACGGTCGATCCCCCGACCAACTGCGCCCGGTAAACCTCCAGCCGGGGTTCGTCTCCACTGCCGATGGCTCCTGCCTGATCGAAATGGGAAGGACGCGGGTAATCTGTACCGCAAGTTGCAGCCCGGGTCTCCCTGCCTGGCGGCAGGAATCGGGCTTGGGCTGGGTGACAGCCGAATACGGCATGCTTCCCGGGTCCACCTCTCCGCGGAAGGCCAGGCCCATCGGCAAACCCGACAGCCGATCGGTGGAAATCCAGCGCCTCATCGGACGAGTCCTGCGAAGCGCGGTGGACCTGGAACTCCTGGGGCCCCGACAGATCCAACTGGACTGCGACGTTCTCCAGGCCGACGGCGGAACGCGAACCGCCGCCATCACCGGTGCGTATATTGCGCTGGCGCGGACTGTGTCTCGATTCATCGCCGATGGCGTCTGCCCCCGCGAAACGCTTCGGGGGCCGGTGGCCGCGGTTTCGGCCGGGATTGTCAAAGGCCAGGCCCTGCTGGACCTGGACTACAGTGAAGACTCCGCAGCCGACGTGGACATGAACGTAGCCATGATCCGGGGCGGACAGTTCCTGGAAGTACAGGCTTCGGCCGAGGCAGCTCCCTTGGCTCCGGACCAACTGAGTAGCCTGCTGGCCCTGGCCGGCGATGGCATCGCAACGCTCATGGCCCTCCAGGAAGATGCCATCAGGCAAGGAGAACCGCAATGAAATCCTTCTCACCCCGAAACACCATACGGGCCCTGCTGCCGGGCCTGCTGGGGCTCCTCTGGGCCGGGTGCGACAGTCCAGGCCCGTCCGGCCTGGGCTCCTCGGCTGAACTGAACCTCGGCAAGGGGAAGTACACCATCATGTTGGACACCCAGTTCGGCCCCAACAGCTTTGCCAAGATGCAGACCTACCGACAGATCCTCCTCAAGAACACCGGCTGGGCCCAGAGCGACCTGCTGCTGGTTCACAACGAAGAGGAAGAGACCGCAACGCTCTACTACGGCACGTTTGACAGTTTCGATCGGGCCGTGGACCGACTGGTCGAGTTGCGGAAGATCAAGACCCCCGTCGGCAAGAAACCATTCGCCAACGACCTGGTACAGGTGGTGCCCGCACCCGGCAGCCGGATGGGGCCCAGGCAGTGGGACCTCGAAAACACCCAAGGCACCTATACCCTTTGCGTGGGCAAGTGGTACAACATGCCCGAAAAGGATTTTTACCTGCGTCGGGAATACGCCATCCTGCACTGCAAGGAACTGCGGGAAAAAGGATACGAGGCGTACTACTACCATGGGGACATCGAATCGATCGTGACCGTCGGGCTCTTCGGGCCCGAAGCCGTGAAGGTTGTCAAGGGCTCCGACGGCAGCCAACAGACCCTCTTTGCCGATCCGGAACTGCGGAGGCTCCAACGCGACGGCGACACATCCCGCTTCCTGGAAAACGGCTGGATCCGCAAGGACATTCACGTGCTGCGCGATTCGCAGGGACGCGCCCGGCGGGATGCCGCCGGCAAAATGATCAAACAGAAGACCCTTGCCAGGAGCGTGCTGGTCCAGCACCCCAAAAGCAAAGACCCCGAACACGAAACCGTCCGCAAAGGCAACGAGAATGAACCGGCGACGCACCTTGATTCTGGCTTCCCGAAACCCTGGTAAGCTTCGCGAGATCCGCCAGGTGCTCTCCGCTTTGGAACTGGACGTCCGCGGAATCGACGAGGTCTGTCCCGACCTGCCCGAGCCGGAGGAAACCGGGGCGACCTTCGCGGAAAACGCCTGCCGCAAGGCTGTGTACTACTCCAACGCGACCGGCATGTGGGCCCTGGCCGACGACTCGGGTCTCGTGGTCGATGCCCTTGACGGCGATCCGGGGGTCCGCAGCGCACGGTACGCCGCCCAGGACGCAGGCCCCGATGCCGACAGGCAGCAGATCGACCAGGCCAACAACGCCAGGCTGCTCAAAGCCCTCCAGGACGTGCCCGACCCGCAGCGCAGCGCTCGATTCGTCTGCACCCTGGCCCTGGCAGGTGGAGATGAAATCCTCCTCCAGACCCGCGGAACTATCGAGGGACGCATCGGGCACGAGCCTGCCGGAGACAACGGCTTCGGTTACGACCCCCTCTTTCTCCTGCCCGAGCGGGGCTGCACGACCGCGCAGCTTGCCCCTGATGAGAAGAACGCCATCAGCCACCGGGGGCAAGCGGTTCGACGGTTCGCCGGGAAGCTCAAGGCTCTTCTGGAGTCGTAACCGCAGAGGGACGGCCCGCGGGGTCTTTGCCCTTGCGGAGCTTCCTCACTCCCCCCGTCAGTGCCCCCAGCAGGAAGATCCCGGCCGAGAGGGCTCCCAGCCTCCAGCAGGCGTCGTACCAGTTGGGAGGCGGGGCGTGGATGTCCGTGCCCAGCCGGGTGATCTTATCGTACATGCGCGGCGCATCCTGGTGCCAGATGAACTGGACCGGATCGTTGATCGCCGCGCTGATAGAGTACATCGGGTTCCATCGGATCGCCCAGGTAGCCACCGCATCGGTATCGTCGGTATTCTCGATCCAGCCGCCGGTCCAGAAGGGCGTCGCGCAGAGTACCAACAAGACCAAGCCACCGCCCAGGGCCAGGGCGCATCGCAAGGCCGGCGCCCGGGCCAACAGAGGCACCGAAATTCCCACCAGCACCATCGAGACCAGGATCAGGTAGATCTTCAGGATACTCCAGGCCGGGGGCAACAGTTCAGCCTGTGATCCACGCCACGAAAGCAGCCAGATTCCCCCAAGGGCAATCAGGGCTGAATCCGCGACCGCCCCCCCCCGCAGCAGCGACCCCAGAACATCCCGCGCCGAAGCAGCCAAAAGCCCCCCCGCCAGGGCTACCCAGATCGTCAGCAGAGCAAGAGAACCTACGAAGGCGCGGTCCCAGGCAGCCTCGGCCCGGATGGCCAGGACAAAGCTTCCCACACCGACACCCAAGGTGCTCCCAAGGGCAAAGAGCATCGCGGGAAGGTGGTGCCGGAGGAAGCTGCCGACACCGCGGATTGAGCATACGCCCTGGGGCATAAGCCTCGGCCAACGAAGTTGCATCGCCTCAGCCGGAATGACGCATTCCCCCGAGGCGACCGGTTCTGTTAGGGCTTCTGGGCAGGCTGCGGGTTCTTGCGCTGCTGGAGATACAGGTTCCGCATCCGCTCCAGGTCGTCCACGTATTCCTGCAGAACGTGCTGGATCGCCTTGCTTTCGGCCATGCGGGCCTTGGCCTGTTCAAGGGTGCGTGCGGACGTCTCAGCCGGATCGTGGATCTGGTTGGACGGGTCGGCAAACCGCTGGGCCCATTCCTGCAAGAGACGCCGGCGGGCCTGCGGTGTCTTGGGAAACTCTTCGATTCGCCTCAGCCGGATAACCTCACGCTCGAACACTCCGCCAAGTTTCAACTCTTCCATAACCCAGCGAACCTGCCCCACCGTCGCATCGGGAGCCGCACGGACCTCCACCATCGCCTTGAGATGGTCGCGGGTCAGATTGGCTGCCCACTGGCGAAGCTTCTCAGCCGGGAGGGGTTGGCCGTCAGCCTTGAGCTGCCCCAAGCGATCGACCTCCACCAGGCTGCGGACATGGGGGGTGTTCCGGGCGCCCTCTTCCGGCTCGATGATCAACTCCACCTTCGTGCCGCGCGGAAGCATCTTCTTCCGGTCGACACGGAAGAGCAGACTGGAATCCGATGAGGTCGACTCGAAGGGGACATCGAAGACGGCCGAGCCAAAATTCGCCACGCTGATCAACTCCCCGTTCTCATCGGCCAGGTAGCTGCCGTCGGCCAATACGCGGGAGCCCACGAAGACGAACTTCTCCGGGGGCGAAACCTTGCTTCCCTCGGTGGCGATCATCCACCCGGCCGGGTCGACGGTGTGCGTCTTGCCGTCGTCGTCCTTGTAGCCGATGCGCATCGTGCAGGTGGCTCCCCGGGGAGGCAGGGCTGCATCGCGGTCTTCATCGATGTAGATGTACTTGTAGGGCTTGCCGGGCTTGAGACCGAGCATGAGCATCCCGAAATGGATCTGCTCACCGGTTGCCTTTGTGTGCAGGAGGCTCTCGTGGGCCTTGTCTCCCCACCCGCTGAGGAGGAATTCCAGATCCTGGTGCTCATCCAGCAAACAGACTTCCGCCTTCACGATCACCTGCTTCTTGTCCAGATCCACCGTCAGCCAGCCGTCCTTGGTCTTGATGATTCGTGGCTTGCCGTCTGCCTTGGTGGAATCCTCACCGGATGCTGCCTCCCGGGAGGCGTCCTGGGACCAGGCAAGCTCCGGCAGGATGCCTCCCGTACCGATCAGGGCCAACAGCGCCAGAACCACTGAAAGGTGTTTTCGACTGATGGATATTCGCTTCATATCTGTCTCCCTTGACTTCCTGAAGCCTTGGCAACTCCTCAGGCCCATAGGTGAGCCCGGAATTCCCGAATCGTCCGTTGCATGGGTTTGGACACACAGCGGGCCGCAACGTTCGCATACGTCGCGGCCCTGCTGTGAAGAACTCTGAAAATCGCTGCAGATCCCTTTACGGATTCTGCAACTCCTCCTGTTCCTTCTGGATCAGGATCTTGGGCGTGACAAGCAACAGCAGTGTCTGCTCGTCGCGGACCATGCCGCGGTTGGTAAACAACCGGTTGACCAGCGGAATGGACGAGATCATGGGAATGCCCATTTCTCTTTCCACCTCGCCGACAAGGCTCTGGCCCCCGATGAGCACCGTTCCGCCATCAGGAACATTCACGGTCGTCTCCACCGTCTGCTGGCTGATATCCGGCAGCTGAATCCGGGTCGTCTCCCGGCTTCCGTCTGCGGTATCTTCCCGGTCAACAGCGAAGGTCGTGAAGCCATTGAAGGAGGTTATATTGGGACGAAGATCCATCGTGACGTATCGCCTGTCGGCCGAGACCGTCGCCCGAACCCACAGTTCAGTACCGGTAGTCAAGGTGCCCACGACCGGAATCGGTGCGGTGGAATTTCCACCGGCGACCTGGGTGACCTCGGCCACGTACGCCTGTGACCGGCCGAACTGAAGGTGAGAAGCGTATCCGTTCATCAGCGTCAGCCTGGGGGCATTGACCAGTCGCGTCGCGGCATGGGCCTTGGTTGCATTGAGCAGGAAGTTCACCTGTATGTCGTCCAGGAAGATGCCCGAGATGCTGACGGCGCTCTGGGTGATCGAGCCGCCCACGCCCTGGGGCACGCCGGTGTTTCGGCCGATCATGCTCGTCCAGCCCTGGGTGTTCGGGTTCACGCGGATCGGCGAGAGGGTGTTCGTGCCCGCCTTGCCGTCTCCCCAGCCGCTGGCGCCCACGACGGGGACAGCCATGCCCGTGAAGGGGTCTTCGACAAAGCCGGTGGGTCCACCGCCAAGGCCTGAGCCGATGTTGAACGCGAAATCCAGGTCCAGGCCGATGTCGTTGAGGAAACCGGTCGAGACCGTGATGAATCGCGTCTCGATGGCGACCTGGATGGTGTTCGTCTCGCGAAGCTGGGCCAGGAGGTCCTGGATCCGCTCGTGATTCTGAATGCTCTGGCTGATGATCAACTGGCCGTTGTGGCGTTCCATGCTGTAGCGGGGATCCTTGGTTTCCCATTCTCCGCCGTCGATGGAGTTTTCGATGAGCCGGGCCAGGTCACGCAGCATGTCATCGCTGTCCTGCTCATCGTCATCGTCATCGTCATCGTCATCGTCGAAGCCGAGTCCGCCGTCATCGTCGTCATCGCCAAAGTCGTCGTCATCGTCATCGTCGTCATCGTCATCGTCGGGATCGACTTCGTTGATCGGCATGATCAAGTCGCGGACGTCGTAGACAACGGTTTCTGGATCCTGCTGCTGCAAGTCCGTGCTGGTGGTGATGGTCAGCACGCCGCGGTCGATGTAGTACACTACGCGGTCGGTGCCCATGCCGATCCCACCGCCCATCTGGGCTGAGAGATCATCGAGGACCACATCCAGAACCTTCTCGAGCGTGACATTGCTCAGGTCCAGGGTGATGGCTGTCTGCTGGTTTACCCCCACCGCCTGCAGCGCGGTCCACTTGACGTGGATGTTCAGGCCGCTGATGGTCTCGAGGTAGTCGACGACCTTCTCCAGGGCCAACTGGTCGAACTGAATGCCCTGTCTGGGCTGCTGGAGGATCCTGCGAATGCGACGGTCTTCTTCGGTCGATTGGAAGCTGGTCGCACTGTACTTCTCGCGACGCAGGGTCAGGTCTTTCCATTCCTGGCTGGGCCTGGGGTACTGGATGATGCTGTACCAGGGGATCATCCGGCGGGCGTTTTCCAGGTGGTGCAACTGCTCCTGGTAGACCATCTCCTGGCGCAGTTCCTTTTCTTCCTGGAGGAAGACGTCCTGAGTGAGCCAAAGCCGCCACTCCTGGGCCCTGGAGTTGGTTTCGTCGACCTGAAGAATCTGATTGACCAGCGAAAGGGCCTGGGCGTAGTCGCGCTTGTTGCGCATGGTCTGGGCCTTTTCCCAGAGCTCATTGAGCCGGCGCTGTCGCTGCTCTTCCCGTCTCATGTCCTCGGCTCGCTCGGTCTTCATCACCGCCAGCATCTCAGCCCGTGCTTCGCGTTCCTGGGCCTCGCGTCGCTGAGTGGAGATATGGGCCAGCAGGTCCTGGATCTCGGATTTTTTGGCGCTGTACCACTCGCGATCCGGGAATCTCTTATTCTGCTCCAAAAGGTTCAGGGCGGCCTGGGCCTGGGTGCGGGCGCGAGCGTAATCGGCATCGCTCTGAGCGCCGGTCAGGGCTTCCCGAGAAGCCTTGAGGGCTTCGCGGATGTCGACCCTGACACTCTCCCAGTAGGCCTTCTGCTGCTTGAGGGTTTCACCGAGGATACCGCCCTCTCCCCGAAGGGCTGCCTGGCTGCGGGCGGCCTGGAGACCTTCCTCGGCCTCGGTCAGGCCGGGGATCTTCGCCAGGGCCTGCTCGAACTTCTGCTGGGCAAGCTGGTAGTCGTTGTTCTCCAGAGCCTGGTTGCCCTGGCGGACCAGTTGCATCGCATCGGCGCGGTCGGCGGCGGCCTGGGCGATCAGTCGGTTGCGTTGGGCCTGCTGGGAGGATTCGCCGGCGTCTTCGGGTTGCTGCGGCTGGGGCGAGCCATCGATGGTTACAGCCTCTCCACCGTCGGGATCAGCAGCATCGGTCGTTTCCGTGTCCTCTCCAGCTTGCGAACCTTCAGAAGTTTGGCCGGGAGTTTCGACTGTTACCGCAATAGAACCGGTATCGTCGTCGGCCTGGCCGTTCTGGAGCGCGAGCTTCTGCTCGACCAGGGCCAACTGGAACCGGGCGTCCTTGCGGGTCGCCTCGGGCAGGTACTGGCTGTTGGCAGCGGCCTGGTAGAGTTCCTTGGCCTGGGAGAGATTGCCGTCTTCCTGTGCCTGCTCAGCCCGGTTGAAGGCCTGCATGGCCGTCTTCTGCCGGGTGATGCCGGAATCGACTTTCTCGAGGTACTCCGAGTAGGTGTCCTGTTGCTGCTGGGTCAAGGCATTGGAATCAATCTGCAGCAATACCTTCTTGGCCTGTTCGAACTGGAGCTTCTGATACAGCTCGATGCCTTGGCTTAGAAGCTGCGACGCGCGATCGGACGCGGCGTCCTGAGCCACCAGAATTGCGGGCCCGACGAGAATGGCAACGGCCAGAGTCAGGCGTGTCAGTGTACGCAGGGTCATACCCGAATACTCCTTTTCGCTACGAGAACCGCTTGGACTGCAAGCCCCGCAAGGGGACGAAGGCAGTGGGAACACGCCCGGCTGATGGGTCGGCAAAACAAGCGAGCAGCCAAGCTGTTCCTTTCATTGTCTCTGCCTTCGAAACGGAATGGATGGATGTATGAAATCTTCGCGACCTCGCGGAGCCCAGATCGCATGGAAGGAAGGTAGCCGTGACCCGTTTGTTTTGCAAGGGGAAAATCAACCGGTTGTGAGGATGTTGTGAGAACTGGATTTGCCTTCGTACTTCAGGCAGGTTTTTCGCCCGTTTCCTGAAGAAAAGCAGCCCCGTCGCCTTGGGTGACGACGAGGCATTGGCAACAGGAGGTATGGGCCCGTTTACGGCTGCTGTGGTAGAACAGCTCCCATGGGGGCGACCATGTCGGCCAGAAGCTGCTGAAGCCGAGCGAGGCGGAGAAGCTCCTGCTGCGTCGGGTCGGACTGGTCTTCACTTCGCAATCGATTCTGAAGCACCCCCAGCGGGTCGAGATACACCAGTTCCTGTGTCTCGTCCAGTCCTCCGATACGGCCAATACCGCTGGACAAGGGCACGACCTTGTCGAAGGCGATGGAAACGGAGATCGAATCGGTATCGAAGTCGATGGGCACCTGCTGGCTTCTTCCGACCATGGGGTTGAAGATCCTCTTGCCCTGAACGCTGCCGATGCTCTCTCCGGGCAGCAGCTCAAATGAGTGGGCGATCCACTGAGAGAACCGGTTGCGGAAGATCGTTACCTGCAGGGCGCCGCGGGAGGGAGAGGATCCGGTTACGTAAAAACGCGTGGTTTCCGGCAGGGTCATTGGCTGGGACCATGAACTCCACTTGGAGGCGACAACGACCTGGGAGGCCTGCTCAGGCGTCCGGGTATCCCTCGGCTTGCCCAAAAGCGGATTGATCATTCGTACACGACTGCGCACGCGGTAGGTTTTGCCCGGCTCCATCTGGTCGTAGAAGAACCAGTAGACCAGCTTATCCTTTTCCAACTGCCACTCCATGGGGGGCAGATAGGTAGGATAGCTGGGCATCGGCAACTCATCCAGCCGCAATCCACCCAACGTGAGTGAAGCAATATAGGCGTCTTCTACTTGACCTCTGCCGAACCGGGGTCCTCCTCGCGGACGTCGGAAGCGATCATCATCCCGGAAGCCACCTCTGTCGCGATCGTCTTCGTCCATCCTGGCGGGATCTTCGGGAGGAAGCGTGATGTTGACCTGCGGGTAGGGAATCTGCAAAACCGGGCCTTCCCCGTCCCCTTCCATGTCAAGCATGGGTGGATCCAGCACGATATCTTCCAGGCGAGGGGGGATCTCACCCAGGGCCAGACTCTGCAGCTTTTCCTCCAGCTTCATCTGTTTCAGGTACGTGTAATACTGGTCAATGGCCGGGGTCTTGGAGACCATCGTCTGCCAGGGCAGCCAGTTTCGCGTCGGGAAGTAGAAGTAGTAGTACCAGTCAGGCTGGAGGAAATAGCTCTGCCAGGCCGCCCTGGCTTCGACCGCCTGCCAGACCTCTTCGAAGTTCTCCCCGGTGTAGGCGGGAATCTCGGGGGGCACTTCGCCTTCACGACGACGCTGGTAGTCCCCATAACCTCTTCTGCCCCTGCCCCCAATGCCCTCAAAGGGCTCTGCGCGGACCGGCGCTACCGGCTCAGTGGGAGCCGCACGAGCGGTGCGGAATTCCCCGGCCACTGTCTCCCACTGCCCCTGGCTGTTGAGCACCTGAATCTCGTTCTGCTGATCGTAGACGACAAATACCGGCTCGACGGCCGTGTCTCGAAGCGCCTCGGACCAGGCCTGCTTGAGCTGTCCCAGATCAAATTCCGAGACGCAGACGGCCAGGCCTACATCGTCCAGTTCAGGCATCTGAGGCAAGGGCGCCCCCGCGCCGGCTCCTCGGCGGCCGCCTCTATCGCCCTGGATCACCCGCGGATCCTTGGTGGGTACCAACCACTTGGACTGAACCTGTGGCGTGTAGGGAGCGGGCATTCGCGCGGCGAGCACGTCCAGATCCGCGGGGGGAATGTCCGTCACCGCGTATCGGATCAGCCGTTGGCCCATGGCAAACGGTTCGATCTGTACCAATTCCACGGGGAAGGGATTCTTGGCGTAGGCGTTGAACTTCCGGACGTAGTTCTTGTTCCAGACATCCGGAACCTGCTGGTTCTGGATTCTCGTCTTGATGTCCTCGGCCGCCTTGCTCAGCCTCTGGCTGACGTTGTCGAAGGCTATTTCCGTCTCACCGGTGGGACCGGTCTGGACTTCGATCGTCGACTCGGTGCCGAAAACCAGGTAGGCCACCACCGCTACGATCAAGACACAAAAGGCCAGAACGATTTTCTCCACGTGCAGATCGAAGAAGCTCGGGTTCTCAGACTTGGCCATCTCGTATATTCCTTTCTGTCATCGGCGCATTGCCGGGCTCTGCCGGCTCAGCGACGGCCTTCCTCTTCGGGGTCGGCAATGCCTTCCTGCTTCCGATGGATCTCGACTCTCTTCTGGTCGACCTCTCGCAATGCATAGTCGATATCCGGAGCGTTAAGAACTCTCCAGGGCACCAGCGGCTGTGCATCGGGCTGGAAGAGCACCTGCTCCGGGTTGTCATCTTCCTCGACGCGGGGAAGCGGGTCGATCGGCATGCCTCGTACCCATTCGGTCAGCAGTCGAAGCTGTACGTCGAAGGTCACCTGCATGACCGGCTCGGCCCCGTAGTATCGCACATCACTTCGGGTCAGGGTCGGCTCCTGGGTCCGCTCATCCCTGCGGTTCCGTCGATCCCGAACGCCGGGCATCTGCAGGCTGTTTTCAGCGGCCTCGGCTTTGAGGCCCAGAACGGAGTGGTAGTTCCGCCTGGCCAGGTTCCGCTGGAGCATTCCGATCTGTCCGGGATTCATGACCACGACGAATCGATATCGAACGATATCGTACTCCTTGTTGGAGACATCTCCGGTGATCGTGCGGGCTTCGGGCATGGTCGTCTGCTCGAAGAAATCCTCAGGCGGGCCTTCCGGGCCCCAATCTCGTTCATCGATGACCCGTTCCCGGGTTTCATCTACGGGGAATCCGGTATAAAACTCGCCGGTGCAGTCAATCCACACAAGGCGCTTGATCGGAGCGGTCAGGACGCTCTGTTCTATTGGCAGATCTGAAGATTGGGCCATCTTGCGGACGTGGTCGCGATTGGTCTCCAGGATGGCGTTGACCACATCCTTGCAGACCCACAGGCGAACCTGCTCCCGCCAGAGCAGCATGCCCTGCAGTTCGCTGGGCGCGTCGCTGGGGTCTTCGCCGAGTTGGAAGTCGAAGCCTTCGTAGCGGGTGTCTCGATCACGGCGATCGGAGCCCAGATCCAGGCCCGGCCTGTTGCGGGAAAAGGCTTCATCGTCGATGTACAGCATCCCACCCCTGGCGGACTGCAGTGCGTAGCGGAACAGCGCTTCGCGTTTGGCCCGGGTCTCCAGTTGGGTCGGGGTCAGAATGACAATCTCCTGTCCGTCTTCGGTTACAAAGACGTTTTCCTTACCTTCCTCGAGCTCCAGGTCTCCCCCGCTGCGCCGGCCACTTCGATCCGGACCAAACCGGCCCGGCCGCCTGCCCTCGTCCTCTTCTTCCGGAGCAAGCAGGGCCCGTTTGCGGTCGTTGATCAACGTGAGCCTGGCCAGGCGCTTCTCGTATTCGTCCTGGATGAACTCGACATAGGGGGGACGGGTAAAGGCAGGATCACTCTTGATCCGGTCAAAAGCGCTTCGGACCGCCCGCCATGCATCCAGTTCGATTGACCGGGTTCGGTCCCAGGGAAACATCGGAAACTGCTGGGTGTTGTCGACGCCCACCTCGACCTGGAGGACGTCGAAGTTCTCCCTGTTTTCTTCCAGGGCTCGGTCATCGACCTCCTTGGCACTCTTCTTGATTTTTTCCACGTTCTCCTTTTTGACCTTCAACTGGGCCTCGGACACACCTTGAACCGTGCGGGCCTGGTTAAAGAGCGTGGCAATCTCTTCCCGATTCTCCTGGGCAACGCTGCCGCTGGACATTCCCACCAACAGTAAAACCGGGCAGACGATGACCACAATGGCGATCAGGATGGTTTCATACAGGAATTGTCGGATCAAATTCATTGTTATCTCCTTGCCACGGCCTCGTCGGAGCCACTCGGGGACGTCTCAATATCTACTCCGTCGTTCTCCACGGAAAGGACCCAGGCACAGACAAAGAACAAGTCGTCTTTGGCTTCCTCTCCCCCCTTTAGCGGATCCGGAGGAAAGACCGGATCGGGTCTCTCCAACCACGGAATCTGCGAAGAAGTCTCGTTGCGGTCGGTGGGGGGAGGATCTCGGAAGATGTCTCCCTCGTCGCGGCGGTCGCTGCCACGGGCCGAAACACCCAGAAGACGGTTGCGAAGCTCTCCGCTTATGTCGATCTTGGTATAAACCTGGTGGACCTGGATGGCCGAGAGATCCGGCTGATCGTCCACCAGCGGGCTGCGACGCTCGATTTCCCGAAGCATGTCCGAAAGCAGCGGCTGGCTGGCAGGACTGCGACCGATGGTCATCAGCACGAGTCCCTTCTTGGGTTCGGGCTTCTCCTCCGAAGGCCCTTCGATGGGTTGGCCTCTATCGTCGAACCGCATATCCTTGTCACGGTCGCGACTGTCTTCCCGCTCAGGATCGAACAGACGGACATCTCCCGATTGGCCCCGGATGACCTGGTTGACGTAATTCTCCAGGTCCCTTTGCTCGACCTCGTTGACATCCGGAATGAACTCGGTATCGATCTGCTGGAGCAACACGACGCGCCGCTTGTTGCGTGGAATTTCCTTCAGGCGATCAGTCAGACTCCGCCGCCTGGCAGTCAGATCCTGGTATGCCTGCGACTCGGGGTCCAGCAGAAGCATCTTCTGGCCTATTTCAAAAATCCGGTTGTACAGGGCCTGATGACTGAGTTGTCTTTCTTCCGAGGCCGCGTTGAAAAGCTTGCTGTAGAAAGCCGTTACCTGGGGAACAATATTCTTGTATGCGTGATATTTTATGCTTTGCTGGGCCTTTTCCTCTTCGTCGCTCAGTTGCAGTTGATTGGCTTGGCGATTCTTGCTGCGGACATCACGCAGGGCACTGGAGACCTGGGCAAAGCCGGGTTCGGCAGCGGCCGCCTGCCATTTCTCGGCTTCCTGGCTCTTGCCGTAGGCCCAGAGCCCCGAGGCAGCCACCAGACAAGCCGCAGCCGCCGTGAACCAGAACCGCTTGCCGGCCCAGAGCCGCTTGCGAATGATCTCGCTGGGCAGCAGATTGGTGTTGACGGCCGCCTGGCCCATGCCTTGAATCGCCAGGCCGTAGGCGACCGCGAAGGAGAGCACGTTTTCGGTAAAGGCCGGAGCGTTGATCGCCTCGGACGTGCTGAGATTGTTGAACGAATCCACCCGCGATACCGGCATGTTGAGGTTCTGCTCGAGGAACTTCTGGAGCCCCGGCAGGCGGAACCCGTTGCCAAGGCCGATGAGCTTCTTGAAGCGCGTCTCCCGGTGCAACTGGGTGTAGAAGCCGATGGATCGCTGGATCTCCTGGACCAGGTCGGCAAAGACCGGTCGCATGGCCTGGAAGATCTGGCGGGCGTATTTGCTCGAAGCAGCCGATCGCTTGAGCTTTTCTGCCTTGTTGAAGGGCAGCTTGAAGGCCCTAACCAAGGCTTCGGTGAAGCTGCTGCCGCCCAGTTGGACGGTTCGCATCCAGATCCGCGATCCGTCGACGACCACCAGGTCGGTCTTGTCCACGCCCACGTCGGCCAGCAGGGTGGCCCCGTCGCCGGCCAACTGATCGTCGTAGAACATGAAGTTGCACAGGGCCAGTGGGGCCATCTGCACAACGTCCACGTCCAGTTGCACCTGGGAAAAATGCTCCAGGGCGTCGCTGACGTCGACCTTCTTCATCGCGAAGATGCCCAGTTCAATGTCCGGGCTGTCCTCCTTCTGGAAGGTCTGCCATCGCCAGACCACGTCGTTGATGGGGAAGGGAATCTGCTGCTCGGCCTCGAACTTCACGATTTCAGGGATCCGCTTGGGATCCACCGGTGGAAGCTTGATAAACCGCGTGAAGCTGCTCTGGCCCGGCACGGAAACGACCAGGGAAGAGCCCGAGACGTTGTTTCGCGTCTGGAATTGCTCCAAGGCGTTGAGAATCAACTGGTTCCGGTCCGCCTCAGGCTGAGAGAGGATCTTGGGATGTTCGATGATATCGAACGCCTCGGCCTGAACCTGGCCGTTCATCTCGCGCAGCTTCAGCGCTTTCAATGCGCACTGCCCGATTTCCACTCCCCACACGCTTTTACCCGATGCCATAAGAAACTCCTTGCGGGCTGGGCCTCTGGCGTTGAGGCGACTCTTCGCCACACGATTTGCCCGATCCCGGTCGGTTTGCCCGGTTTGGGCCTCGCCGTTCGGGCCGGATCTTTATAATAATGTTTTGTCAACCGCTCAGCAACAGCGCTTTTCAGACTACCGATTTTCCGTCCGAAACAACAGAAAAGATGCTCCTTTATCGAATCACAACCCTCGGCTGCAAGGTCAACCAGTACGAAGGACAGGCCCTGGGAGCCACGCTCAACGACTGGGGGCTGACCGAGGCGTCCGACCCGGATATCCCAGCCGATCTGTTGATCGTCAACACCTGCTGCATCACAACCACGGCCATGCGAAAGAGCCGGAAAGCCCTGCGACGCCTGTTCCGGCAAAACCCCGGAGCGGCGGTTTTCGTAGCCGGCTGCTACGCCGACTACGACCCCAGGAAAATCCAAAGCGCCCTTCGGGACCTGGGGGCCGAGCCGCACCGGATCCAAATTGCGGGCCATCATAAGGATGTTCGGGCCCGCCTGGAGCAATGGATCCAGGATCTGGGCCGGGACGAACCGACCGAAGCGGAAGAAATCGATCGGGAAGAGGTCCCGATTCGCGACCGTCGCCTCCATGCCCTGGCCGCTTCGGGACCGGCGGGGACCGCGGGACTGGCAGGGCTGAAGGAATTCGCAGGCCACCAGCGCGCCTTTGTGAAAATCCAGGATGGTTGCGACGCCTTCTGCAGCTATTGCATCGTGCCCTACATGAGGCCCAGGCTCTGGTCGCCAGAGCCCGGGCAGATCCTGCGCGAGTGCGAAAGGCTGATCGAATCGGGCCACAAGGAAATCGTCCTCTGCGGCGTGTTCCTGGGCGCTTTTGGTCGCGAGACGGCCAACAGGTCCCGATGGCAGCCACAGCCCGATGCGCTGGCGGAGTTGACGCTGCGGGTGGCCGATCTGCCTGGACTCTGGCGGGTGCGACTGAGCAGCCTCGAACCGGGAGATTTGACCGAGGAACTCCTTGAGACCCTCAAGCACCCGAAAGTCGCCCCGCACCTGCACCTTCCGCTTCAGTCCGGCTCCGGGGATATCCTGCGTCGCATGAACCGCCAGTACACCCCCGGGGATTTTCTGAAAACCGCCGCACGGCTCCAAGAGCAGTTGGAGTTGGTTTCGCTGACGACCGACATCATCGTCGGGTTTCCGGGCGAGAGCGAGGAGGATTTCCAGCAGAGCCTGGATGTGGCCAGGCAGGCGGAATTCAGCAAGATTCACGCATTTCCGTTCAGCCCGATCCGGGGGACCGCGGCCTGGAGTCATCGAGACGAAGTACCCCCCCGCCGGATCGTGAAACACCGAATGGACCGCCTGGCCCGATTGGAAGCCTCGCTGGCCTCCGATTACCGTAAAAAGCTCCTGGGTCTGCCCCTCGAGGCCCTGGTGGAAGCCGGGGATTCAGAGGATTCCACCTGCGCCATGACCGATCGCTACGTCACTGCCCGGTTCGCCTGCGGCGATTCTCCACCATCGCCCGGAAACGTCGTCCGTTTCGTAGCCTCGGAGGTAACCCGGCAAGGCCTGTGGGGCTCGATTCGCTGAGGCGGTCCCGGGCGGAAGCGGCCCTCACTTTTTCAGGGCCGATCCGGGCTCGTTGGCCAGGGCATCCCGGGCCCCGCGGGCATAGAGCCCCCGCAGGTCTTGGGCGTACTGTTCAAGAATACCCCGAGCCAGCCCGTTGGAGTCTCCCAGGGCGTAGCAGGCGCGGGCCAGGAGCAGCTCGCGAAGCTCCCTGCTGCGGGTGCGATTGTCCCGGGCGCCGGTGGGAATGTTCTCCGCGGTCGTCACGGCGTGGCCGCTGATGCCCTTACCTTCGAGCAGCTTGGCCAATGCGTCGGCTCCCCGCCGGATTCCGAGGGATTCCAGGGCTGTGGCCAGCGCCCTGCAGTGGGACAGTTCCGGATCCGGGCCAAGCCGGGAGGCTTTCCGGATCAAAACGTCTGCATGTTCCCCGCCTCCGGTGCGGCCCAGGGCGATAATCAGACTGTCCAGTCTGCTGATGCTCTGGCCGTACTGGCCCATCCCCCGGTATCGCCACCCCTTGTCCCAGGGGGTCTCTGCAATGGCCTTGGCGAGAATGTCCGCCCCGGCCGGGTCTGAACACATCCCCAGGACCTGGGCATAGCGAAGACGGGCCTTGGGATCTTTCGTTGTATTCATCTGCTCGCGCATGGCGGGGATGGCCACATCCAGGCGGGCCAGAATCCACGCCAGGGCTGCAGGATCCGAAGGCAGTTTTTTGACCGCATCGAGGATCTTCTGCTTGCTTGGAGGCATGCTGTCCTGCTCGGAAAGCACACGCTTGGGCACGATTCCCATCTCCACCAGGTGTTTCTGGATCTCCCGGATATCCACCGAGCGGAGGGGCTGGTTCTGCCGGACCGAGACAGCCGAGATGTACCCAGCCGCGTAGCCCTGGTTCTGCACGTCCGGCTGCATGCGGAGCAGGGGCATGGCGTCGCGGTCGGCACTGATGCCCAGGCCCGTGACCAGCAGGGCGTTGATGTTCTCAGGCATCAGGGCGCGCAGGGGCACGTCGGCCAGGATGGCCTTGCGGTCAGGAGCTTCGAGCAGAAACAGGGGATGCACCGTATAGCCGTGCGTGTCGAAGTTGCTCTTGGCCAGGCAGATCGTGTCTCCATATCGCTTCTGCATGTAGATATCCAGGGGCGAGACGGTGATCTCTCCGACAATGCGCCTGCGCTCGCGGGTATCGATCAACGTGCCGCTGTCATAGCTGCCCGAGAAGGTTCTCCGGGCCTTGAGAAAGAACCGCCACATGTCCACCACATCGTGGTCGATGGCGAAGGCGTAGTCGGTATTGCGGTAGCCCTGGCCTGGCTGGATGGGGGGCAACCCCGCGCCCTGAACGGCCAGGTGACCCCGGCCGGGCTCGCGGCACTGCGCCCCGGCCGCGGCGGCGATGTCGCTGTTGCCCGTGGCATCGATGACGCGCTTGGCCAGGACAACACCCCGACCCATGGGCGTGGCCACCACCACTCCGCCCAAGGTATCGTCGCGGACCAGTGCGCCGCAACCCAGGACGCCGAACCAGACCTCTGCCCCGGAGGACAGCAGCCTGCGGCGATACCACTCCATCTTGACCTGGATCTCTGAAGCACCGGTCAGCGAGCGGACGCCTGCGTCAATCTGCTTGGTGAACCCCTCCCGGTAGCCGTGATAATACCTGGGAATCCGGCCCAACGTGGAGACGCCCCCTAATCCGTGGAGGAACTCCAGGACCAGAACCTTGGCCCCTGCCTTGGCAGCAGCGATTCCCGCGGGCGCCCCGCCGGTCCCCCCGCCGACGACGACCACATCCACCTGGGCCAGTACGGGCAGCATCCCCCCGGGAGAGGAAACCGCAGGCCCCTGCCACTCCAGCCCGCGAAGTCCGCGGAGATTCTCACGGATCTCGCCGCTGCTGCGGACGTCCTGTCCGGGCTGGTCCCGATCCAGACGCACCCGCAGGTGCCGAGGGTCCGGGGTCTGGGCTGCCTGCCTGGCGGCGCTTCGGCCGATCTTCCTGCCCAGGAGCAGTTGCTGATTCGCTTCCTGCATGGCCTGGGTGTCTTCCACCGCTGAGGCAGAACTCAGCACGTACAGCCCCTGGGTCCCGGCCGGGATGAAGGCGTCGGTTTCGGCTTTTTCCGCACCGGGCCAGGAGCCCGCGATCTGCGAGACGCACTTGACCTTGACCGGCGAGTGAAAGCAGGGAATCTCGGAAGCTTCCACCAGGCCCGGAGACCAGCTTTCCTGGATGAGTCGGTGATTGATTCGATTCACTTCCGCCCAGTCCAGCCCCTTGGAAACGTCCGCTTCCAGGCTGACTCTATAAAGTCGGGCCTGGCCTTTCTTTCTGCGACCCTTCTGGTAGTCGATTGCTGCCGCCAGAGACCGGACCCTCCCTTGGGCGGTCTCAGGGGTGTTGTGCCCTTCTGCAATGGCCACCGTCCACTGAAACCGAAGCTTCCGGGTCGTGTTCTCCCGGGGGCCGGGGCAAAGATGCCCTGTGAGGGTCGCATCGATGACGACTTTGGCTGCGATGGCCTGTCGACCGCTGCGGCTGGCGATGACGATTCCAGCCGCCCTGCCCTGCTCGTCTGTCAGCAATTCGGTCGGGAAGCAGCCAAAGAGGAATTTGACCTCCGAGGCCAGGAGGGCCTCTTCGAAGACCTTCTTGACGTGCAACGGCCGGATCCAGCGGGCCTTTCCGTCCTCGAATGGCACAGCCTTGGGATCCGCCAGCAGCCTGGTAAAGAGGGGGTCGGCCGAGGATATGGGCTCCAGATCGAGCCTTCGCGTGGCGACCAGGTCTCGGCCAAGATACGTATAGGGCGTCACCAGCAGCACCGATGCGCCCGAATTGCGGGCTTCCAGAGCGGCTGAAACCGCAGCCGTAGACCCCCCGGCGACGACAACATCGACCTTATCCACCAGCGGCAGTGCCCTGGCAGATTCCCGAACGCCTGCACAAAGGCAGGTCGAACAGGTCGTCACGATCGCGGCGGCAAGCAAACCTGGGGATAATCTCTTCTTCGGCATGGGTCTTCCTATCTGGAGAAGTATGCGGGTATCTTCTGATGCAACACATGGGCAGCTCCCCCGGATCGGGGCCAAGGCATTTTTGCCGTCTTGGCCCTGGTTGCAGCCATCGATAGTTCAAATCGGATACCATGTACCCAGTATGAACAGGAATACGGAGTCATCGCCAGCCCCCCATGATCGGCCGGAACCCGATTTCCAGGCCAAGCTGCCCCCCGCGCATTCGGGCGGTCTTTGGATCGCGCGGCTGGTGCTGCTGATCTTCGGAATGTTCTGGCTGGCCGGCGTGGGTTCCTTTGCCGGAGAGCTGCTCAAGGATACCTGGCGCGGGGCACGCCGGGCCTTGGTATGGCAGCAGACGCCGGGCAGCCTGACGCAGGTGGAGGAAATTCAGGATTCCAACGACAGCAACGTTCTTGAAGTCCGGTATTCCTACCGGGTCGAGGACACCTCATACGAATCCAGCCATACCTTCAAACCAACGGGGGCTTCAGAAAGCCCGGCACCTGAGTCGCTGGAGCCGGGCCGGGAGCTCCAGGTCTGGTACGATCCACGCAGGCCTGTGGAGTCCACGCTGGATCCCGCCGAGCCGGTCTATCCGCTGGCCTTTCTGATCTTCATGCTCCCCTTTCTGCTTATCGGGCTTGCCATGGTGGCCGGGGGAATCTTCGGCACCCTCGGCCTGGAGGTTTTGGAGAAGCGTGCGCGCACCGGTCCGCTCCGCGAAGCCCGAGCGATGCTTACAGGCGCAGCGGCCTTTGGAATTCTCTCAGCAGTCGGGACTTTCGCGGTCATTGCCCTGGGGAGGTTTCTGGATTGGCCAAGTTCCTGGCTGGCGGGATTGACCGTTTTTGCAGCCGTTCCTGTTCTGAGCATCGGGATTGGTCTGCTGGATGGATGGCGAAGGAATCGGCTTGCCCGAGCCGAGGCGATGCTGCGGGATCAGGACGGTGTGGCCGACGTCTCCCGGGAGCTTTTGACCCCGGCGAAGAATCTGCCCCCCGTGGGGTGGCCTCTGATCGGGTTCTGGGCGTTCTGGACGGCGATCGTGGCGATCTTCATCGTTCACGCCCTGGCTGGGATTCTCGTCGGGTACCGCGGGACACGAGAATATCTGCCCGTTGAGGCGGAGGTCATCTCGGCCGAGGTACGAAAAGCTCCACAACAGCCCGGCTCGTACGTGCCTCACATCGTCTACCGGTACCAGGTGGGAGGGCAAACGTACACATCCGACCGTTTCCAGGTTTCGGATGGCCCGACGACCAGCCAGGCCCAGGCGCGTCGGGTTCTTGAGCGGTTTCCTCCAGGAAAGAAGGTCCAGGCCTGGTACGATTCGAAGTCCCCCACCCAGGCGGTCCTTCGCAGGCGGTCTTCCTACAGCGCGTGGTATCTTCTGCTGTTCCTCCAGCCTTTCCTGGCAGTATCGCTTGGCGGGGCGGCGGCGATCTGGCTTTCGCTGCGTCATCGCGGGGCGGTGGCGAGATTCCTCCGCCAGAGTCCCTCGGAGGTGTTGGCTATCCCAGGGTGGGGAAGCGTCAGGCAGATGCCGGGGCAGTTGGAGGTCGTGGCCAGGCCTGCCGGCGTCCTGGTGGGCATTGCTTTGGGTGGAGCCTACCTGGGTATCTGCTTTCTGGGGGCCTTCTTGCTGGCCTTCATCCTCGGCAATACCCCGCCGGGGCCTTGGGTGGCGGGGGTGTTCGTGTCGGCCCTGGCGGCGGGGATTTTGACGGCCCGGCTGGTCAGCGGAAGGCTCAAATGCCGCAAACTCACCTTGCAGCTGGACAGCAGGAGGCTCGTGCTGGAAGGCGAAGACGGTCAGAGCCGATCGCTGGACCTGGCCAACATACGGGCTTTTCGATGCGGGAAGGACGAAGATACCGACTCGTCGGATCTGCTCCACCATGCACAGATTCAGGCAGTCCTCACAGATGGAACACGCGTGCTCATCGCCCGGATGCCGGGAGACGACCGCCTGCTCACCGCCCGGCGTGCCTGTGATCTGCTGGGGCAGTGGACGGGCAAACCCGTGCAGAAAGCCCCGGAGGAATCTACCGACTGATTTCTCCGACATCCCCGACCCGGATGTTTTCCAGCCCAAGGCGCTTCTCGATTTCCTGCTCAATATACAGTGCTTGCTCGGCCGTGTAGAAGTCGTCATAGATCACCTCACGGCCTCCCAGATCCCGCACCAGGTAGAGTTGATACCGGATACTCCTGCCGTCGTTGCCGCCGGTCGGATACTCCCGTACGTAAAGCTGCACGATGCTCTCTGAAGGGACGTCGCAGAAATGCTTCTTCCAGAGTCCTTCCCGGATGCAGGAGAGCTTCTCGGGACCTACTCGAATGACAATCTTCCGCAAGGCTGTAGAGAGAATCGCAGCAGCCGCCAGGGCACCCATTAGGGCAAATCCCAGGGGCATGTAGGCGGAGAGTCCGTCCATATGCTCAAGGGTGTATTCTCGAACCGCAACCAACGGAGTTAAGATGCACAGCAGCAGGAACGGGCCGATCCAAAGAAGACTGGCGGCCGGCTGGCCCTGGATGACAAGTTCATCGGACTCGCGATGCACTTCAAAGTGCTTGGGTTGAAGGAAGGCCCTGGCCGGGAGAGTATCCTTTTTCCGCGAAGGAGTCGGCGGAGCCAGCGTCTCCAGGGCGAAGATCGTCTTGCAATGCGGGCAGCGGGCCACGTCCAGCCTGTCGCTGACGTTGTCCGTTGCCAGCGGCGCTCCGCAGTTCTTGCATTCCAGTTCCACGATCTTCATGGCCGGTGTGCTTCCTCGCATTCCGAACCGACAGGCCTTCAGCGCAGCGAGGTGCCGAACCAGTCCAATTCGTCCTCGCAGTAGCGGTAGATCAGACCCATAATCCGGGCCTGAACGATGTAGAAATAGAGCCCGACCACCGGGCCGATCATGCTTAGAAGCAACGATTGGCCGCGCATGAAATCCTGGGCCAATTGCATGGCCAGAAACACCAGCACCACCAGCACGGCGGCAAATATGTACTTCGGCAAGGTCTTGAAAATCGAGCGGACCACCAGGAACGGGTTGAGGCCCTCGATGCTCCGGAACAACACCGCCGCGGTCAGGGCCATCGGAAGATACGCCGCCCCCACCGCTCCCAGCACGCTGCGGATCAAGGAATCCGCCCCGGCCAGGGCAGCGATAATCCAGGGCGCGAATGCGACCAGGATCGCACCCAAAGCCATCAGGGTCGGCCAAAAGCACTCCTCTATGAAATCGCTGAAATCCGGCCAGTTGGGGGCTTCGTCTTCTCCCCCGGCGGTGTCCACCACCACCTGCGAGATATACCCGGTAAGATAGACGGCGATGATCAGCAGGAGCCCCAGTCCGAAAATCCACAGGGCCGAAAGCCCCAGGATCGTCAGAGGCAGGACGATCGCAGCCGAAAGCATGATCCAGAGACCGTTGCCGGTAAAGGGGAATACAGGCGAACGCATCGCCTCCAGGTAAAAGGAGGCCTGCTCCTTGCGGGCGTCACTGTTATTTCCGGCCGAATCGGACATGTGATCTCCTCTTCTTGCGTCCCTGTTTCGTGAAGCTGGATCCGTACCACTTAAACGTTCTGTCGAAATGGATGCAATCGGTTTTCCGGAATTCAAAGGATTCGGGCCGACCCGTAGCCTTTGGGCGTTGCAGGGAAGCACTCCAGATCGTACGATATCGATCATGGCAAGACCAAAACATACAGGCCAACCCTCGCCCGGCCAGCGCATCCACATCGTGCCCAATTGGACCCAACTCCCCGAGGTCCACATGATCGGAGGCGGTGAACTCACTGCCGCCCAGACCCTCCGCAACCATCGTCATCCGGGTCGAATCGAAATCTGCTACATTGCCCGAGGACGATTCCTCTGGCGCGTGGGCCGGGAGACACACCAACTCACCGGCGGGGATCTGTATATTACTTTCCCCGGCGAACCCCATGGCGGGCTCGACGACGTGTTCCACCCGGGCAAACTCTACTGGCTGATTCTGGAGCTGCCCTCGTGCTGTCCTTCCGGCTATATGCGCCTGCCCGAGGACGAAGGCCAAGCCCTCCATGGGGCCCTTGCAGACATCGGCCTGAGAAAGTGCAAGACGCAGCGTCCGGTCGGCGACCGCTTCGACGCCCTTTTGGCCTCGGCCATTCAGGGCGGCAACGAACCGGGCCCGAGGCAGATGCTGGGCATTCGCGTCTGCCTGATCGCCTTGCTGGAGGAGATTCTCGAAGCGGTCTGTGACCAACAGGACCCGAGACCGGAACCGGGTCGGCGAATCTCGGCCTGCCTGGCGCTCATGGAGCAGAACCTGGCCTGTCCCCTCTGCCTGGAAGTCCTGGCCCGGGAAGCCGGCTGGAGCCTCTCGCACTTCAAGTCCCGCTTCCGAAAGGAACTGGGCGTCGGGCCGGGGCAGTATTATCTCCAGCTTCGCGTGGACGAAGCCCTTGCCCGACTCGCCGGGGGGTCGGTGACATTGTCTGCCCTGGCCCAGGAGTTGGGCTTCTCCTCCGGGCAGTACCTCTCCACCTGCATCAAGCGGATTACCGGCAAGAGCCCCTCGGAACATCGGAACCGATAAGAGCCGGGCAAAACAGCGGCTCAGTCCAGCAGCCGGGTCAGCGGGTTGATGTAGCTGGCGTCCTTGGGGGGCCGGCCGAACTCGGGCACGGCCAGGCGTTCGCCTTCACGCTTGCAGGATTCATGGGCGACCACGCCGCCGACCGACCAGCGGGCGCCGGCCCAGACGTGACAAGGCGGCAGCTTGCCCGATTCGATCGCCTCGAGGAAGTCATGAACCAGGAACTGGTGCGAGCCGCAGTGGCCGTTCTTCATCCCCACGAACTCCTTGGGCAGACGCTGAACCGGATGCAGGGGCCCCACTCCCAGGTGTTTCTTGCCCAGGTACTCCCGGGGCAGATCGCCCAGGTTCTCCTCGGTGATCTCCACGCCCTCCATGCGGTGGATCCAGGTCATGTCTTCCTTGATCTTCTTCGACCAGTGCTGGGCGTTCTCGTAGTCATAGCTGCCGTCTTCCTTGTAGGGCGGCTTCTCGAAGGCTTCGGCGCTCCAGACCGCCTGGCTGGCGGCGGATTCGCCCTTGGCCTCGCCTTCCTTGCCCTCCATCTGCTGCTCAACAGTGACTTCCCCCTTGTATGGGTTGCACTGCTCCTGGTAGGCGCCCTTGTCTCCGATGATACTGCCACGGCTTTCGCCCGCTGCCGAGCGGCGGAATTCGTTGACCCTCGCCATGCCCCCGTCGGCCGTGCGGAACAGGGCCGACTGGTTGCTCCAGGGGTTGTCAAAGGCGGAAAGCTCGCGGTCGAACAGGCCATCCTCGTGGTTGTCCACCCAGCCAAAACAGCTTACGTGCGTGAAGTGGCTTCGGGTCACCGACAGGACATGCGAGGCCGAATGCGAGATGTACCACATCGGAGGGACAGAAGCGTACTTCTTCCACTCCGGTCCGTTGGCGTCGTAGAAGGGCAGATAGAACCAGTGGGCCATGTTGTGATAGTACTGGCCTTCGCCGTAGACGAACCGCCCGAACTCGCCCTCGTCAAACTTCCGGCGACACCACATGGCCTGGGGTCGGTAGAAGCTGGTCTCACCCAAGGCGTAGGTCAGGCCGGTCTCTTCAACCGTCTTGACAAGCTCGTCGAGTTCCTCCACCGTCACCCCGGCCGGTACCGCACAGTAGACGTGCTTGCCCGCCTTGAGGGCTTTGATGGCCTGGGGCGCGTGTGACCAGCGTTGGGTGAAGATCGCCACGGCGTCGATGTCCGTCTCGAGCAGTTCGTCCAGGTCCCGGCAGGTGCGCTGGATGCCTTCCTCTTTGGCGACCTGGGCCCGGACGTCGTCGCGCAATTCCGCGACGACTACCTCATCCACCAGCGGATGGGCCTTGAAGAGTTCCACGAACCGGCGTCCGAAGAATCCCATGCCCAGCATGCCTACCTTGTAACCCATCTGCGTTCTCCTTGGTTCTGTGACGCGGGCAGAGACGGCCTGTGGCTGTCTGCTCGTATATCATCTATTTGCGATTCCCAAAGAGAATACAACCGAATTGTCTCTGATGAAATATCCTCTTAGTGCTATCCATATCGTAAAATTGCTTCCCGGGGGCTTTTCGCAGCGCAAGACAAAGCGACAGGGCCGGGAAGTGAGTTTCCCGGCCCTGTCGCCGGCTGATTCGGGTCATTGCTGCCTGGGCAACTTGCTCAACAAGGAATTTCCCCAGGCACGATTTTCAGATTTCTCGAAGCGGCGGCTCTTACTCCATCAAATTCAGGTCTGGCCGCGGCGGGGAATCAGACAAACTCCAGCAAAGACAGCTTTCAAACAGACTGTCAGGGCGTGTAGTACAGATCCGCCCATCCATTGTCCGTGTAGGACGTATCAGAGCTTTCTTGAGTCGGGGTCGCGTAGATCTGGGGCGACTCACGGGGTTCCATGCGAGTTTCGTTATTGTTGGAGCATCCTGTCAGGAACAGGGCTCCCAACGCGATGACAACGACCAGTGTTGCAGCAAGGGCTTTCATGGTGTGTACCTCCATGGCGTTTGTATCTGCAGGCTCTATGCCTTTTCATTATTCTAACGCTTGAAGGATCGTAAATGGTTCCTTGCTGGTACTAATTTTCCTCAAAAAACGAAAGGACCCGTCTTACCCCTGCCGGATATGCTGCCAAGCTTCCTGGAGAAGATCGTCGCACTGGATATCCTCTGCCTGTCCCTCGAAGGAAAGCAGCACCCGGTGTCGCAAAGCCGGCCTGTAGACCTGCTCCACATCCTCCAGGGCGACATTGGCTCGCCCTGCAACCAGGGCCCGAACCTTGGCTGCCAGCAGAACCGCCTGGGCCCCGCGGGGGCTGGCTCCGAACCGGACGAATCGGCCTATCCGCTGCGTTGCCCCCTCCTGGCCGGGATGGGTGGCAAGGATCAAATCGGCCACGAGATCCTGGACCTCTTTGCCGGCAATAACTTCCCGAGCGACTCGTTGCATGCGCTGGACGTCCTCGGCCGAGCAGACACGCTCACAGGCAGGCGGAGAGGCCCCGGTGGTCCGCTCGAGAATCGAACTCAACTGCTCCCGATCAGGCGCCCGGACCTGGATCTTGAACAGGAACCGGTCCAACTGCGCCTCGGGCAGCGGATAGGTCCCTTCCAGTTCGATCGGGTTCTGCGTAGCCAATACGAAGAAGGGCTCAGGGAGCCGATGAGAAACCCGCGCCGCGGATACCGTTCGCTCCTGCATGGCCTCGAGCAGCGCGGACTGGGTCTTGGGCGTAGCTCGGTTGATCTCATCGGCAAGAACCAGATTGGCAAAGACCGGCCCGGGCTGGAATTGGAAGCTTCTCTGGCCCTGCTCGCCTGTTTCCAGCACGTTTGTCCCGGTGATGTCGGCCGGCATGAGATCGGGGGTGAACTGGATCCGCGTGGACTCCAGATCCAGGACCTCCGAGAGCGTCCGGACCAGGAGCGTTTTCCCCAGCCCCGGCACGCCCTCGAGCAAGGCATGTCCGGAGGCGATCAGGCAGGTCAAGACCTGTTCCACCACCGCTTCCTGGCCGACAATGATCCGATGGACCTGACAACGGATCTGTTCATAGAGCCGACCAAAGTCGTCGATCTGCTCCTGGAAGTCGTCTTGTAAGCCCTCTGTTTCCATAAGGTTCTATTGTATCGTCAGGCCGGGCAGGAGCAATGGGGCTCTTGGGACCTAATCTATTGCGCGGGTAAGTGTATTTTCACTGGGCCTGTTCCGATAGACCAGAAGCCTACTTGCGGGAGAAACGAAGATGAATACGCGCTGGCTTCTGACATTTGGTCTGATCGTAGCATTGGCAGGCGGTCTTTGGTGGTGGTCCGGTGGCCAGGCCCCCACTGTCGCCCAGGCCGGTGCCCAGAGCGGGCCGGACATACGCAAGCAATATCCGGGCCTGTTGGAAAGCTACGAAGACGCCGCCGCCCGCTGGAACCGCATGGTCCCGGATCAGCCCATGAAGCTCATTCGCGTCCTGCACCCCCAGAGCGATCGGGAGCAGATCCGCTGGGCCAATCTCTGGCTGATGAGCCGTATGCTGAGCCTGGCCAACACCGACGCGGATGCCTATCCGCCGGGAACGTTCTCGGATATCACCTCGCGCCCGGTCGCCGGCCAGGCCTTTGTCCTGGTCCGGATGGGCCAGATGGAGTCCATGATCGTCTTTTCGCCCATGCCCCAGGCCCCGGGCCGATGGCAGCGCGGGCTGCTGGTGCCCTTCTCGAGCGTCTGCAAACTCGGCGGCGCCCTGGCCCTGGCCCAGGACTTCCTGGCCGGGGCGCGGGACGGCCAACCCCTCGATCGTTTTTCCGAGGGCATACGGGGCAAGTGGCTCAAGGACCCTCCGCAGGTCTGGACGCTGCTGGGCATAAAAGACCCGGCAGAGCCGTCGGTGAGCCTCTTTGCCTTTGAACAGGCCCTGCCCGAAGCCCGCAGCGCACAGCTTGGCTTCTGGATCACCACTCAAAGTGCCCGTCGCCACGGCTTGAATCTGCAGTTGCGATGGCAGCCGGGCCGAAACGGCTGGTCCGGGTGGCGCGTTACAGGCGTGGAGCGAACCGACCAGCCCGCCCCTCCGCACATCGTTTCGCGCTGAAAGCACCCCAGCCGGGAGTTGCATCGGCCCGGACAAGACCTATCATACAGGGCATGAACAGACCCAAGCTTCAGGTCGCCCTGGACTTCCTGGATCTGGACCGCGCTTTGCGCGTGGCCCGGCAGGCAAAGGATGGCGGGGCAGACTACATCGAAATCGGAACGCCGCTGATCAAATCCGAAGGCCTCGACGCGGTCCGCAAGCTGCGAAGCGAGTTCCCCAAGACGGTCCTGATCGCGGACATGAAGACCATGGATGCCGGGAAGATCGAGACCGAGGCGGTCGGCAAAGCCGGTGCCAATGTGATCACCGTCCTGGGCGCCGCCGAACCGGAAACCATCAGCCAGTGCGTTCAGGCAGGCCGGCACTACAACGTGGAGGTGGCCGTGGACCTGCTGGGCGTGGCCGACCCGCTGACACTGGCCCGGACGTGCGGCGAAATCGGCGTCGGTTGGCTCGACGTACACTGCGCGATCGATGCGCAGATGCGGGGGGCTGACCCGCTCAACCTGCTGCGTAAGCTTCGGGCCGAGACGAACCTGACCCTCGCGGTGGCGGGGGGAATCAACTCCGAGACGGCTCCGGCAGCCTGTCAGGCCGGTGCCGATGTGATCATCGTCGGCGGCGCGATCACCAAGGCAGTGGATCCGCGAAAGGCGACCGAGGCCATCGTCCAGGCTGTCGAGACAGGCCAGGCCGTAGCCAGCGAGCATTTCAAACGCGCCGGCCTGGGCGACCTGCGAAAGGCTCTCCAGGCGGTGCGGACCAGCAATCTTTCCGACGGCGCACACCGAAAGCCCTGCCTGGAAGGACTGCGTCCCCTCCAGAGCGACCAGGTTATCTGCGGACCGGCCGTGACCGTCCAGACTGTCCCGGGCGACTGGTCCAAGCCCGTCCAGGCCATCGACGCAGCCGGGGAGGGCGACGTGCTGGTCATTGACTCCGGAGGCGCCCCGCCGGCTGTCTGGGGAGAACTGGCCAGCGAGTCGGCCAGGAACAAAGGCATCGCCGGGCTCATCTGCAACGGAGCCGTCCGGGACTCAGCCGAAATCCGCAAGCTGGGTTTTCCCGTCTGGTCCAGGCATGTAACCAGCCACGCCGGGGACCCCCACGGGATGGGCCGTATCAATCGTACGATCACCATCTCGGGACAATCCATCAGCCCGGGAGACTGGATCCTGGCCGACGACGACGGTGTGATGGTCCTGCCCAAGGCCCAGGCGGTGGAACTGGCCAATCGCGCCGCAGATGTCCTGGAAGCGGAAAACCGCATCCGGCAGGAAATCCGCGAGAACCACTCCACCCTGGCCCAGGTGGTTCACCTGAGCCGCTGGGACGAGAAGGACGCCTCCAATGCCCTTGGATGACCACCGCGACCGCGACGGGCTCATCCAGGCCGGGAGGGATCTCGTCCAGCGGGTCGAGCGCACCATGGAACAGGCCGACTGGGATGGCTTCGTCCGCCTGGCCGACATGATCCCTCGCACACAGCGGACCTTTGTCACCGGCTCGGGACGCTCGGGACTGGTGGCGAGGAACTTCGGCATGCGATTGATGCACCTGGGCTTGACCGCGTTCATTCCCGGAGAAACGATCACGCCGGCAGCCGAGGCCGGTGACCTGCTTGTGGCCATCAGTTGTACCGGTTCGACCGGGCTGACAGACTATCTGGCCCGGCGGGCACGCCAGCACGGCTCCAAGGTCGTGGTGCTTACCTCCGCCCCGGATTCTCCCCTGGCCCAGGACGCCGATATGATCGTCACCATCCCCACCGAAGCACCGGATATCGTCGTACGGGCGGCCGTCTTCGAACACGCCGCGAGCCTGTGTCTCGACGCGGTGTTCAACGTCCTGGCCGAGAGACTCAAGCTCGACATCGCAGCATTTCAGAAACGACACGCCAACCTGGAGTAGCCCCCGGTCCTGGCGGCAGCAAGAAAGGCAGTGGATCCATGACCGACACAAACCAGATTGGCGTCATCGGCGGGGGGAACATGGCCGAGGCCATCCTCTCGGGAATCCTGGCCGCCCAGGTCGCCCAGGCCCAGCAGATCATCGTCTCAGAACCTCAGGAAGAGCGCCGCACCCACCTGGCCGACCGGCTGGGAGTCACCTGCGTGGAGGACAACCGCCAGGCCGCGGCGCAGATGTCCGTGCTCCTGGCCGTCAAACCCCAGGTCCTGCCCGGCGTGCTGGAGGAAGTTGCCTCCAGCGTCCATCCCGAAGCGGTGATCATGACCATCGCCGCCGGCGTGCCCACCTCCCGAATCGATTGCCTGCTGGGAGGACGCGGCAAGATCATCCGGATCATGCCCAATACCCCCATGCTCGTGGGCGCGGGAATCAGTGCTCTCTCGGCCGGTCCCAGAACCGACCTGGAAGACATGAACCGGGCCCTTGGGTTCTTCGGAGCCTGCGGCGAAACCGTCCTGGTAGACGAAGAGAAGATGGACGCGGTGACGGCTGTCTCCGGTTCCGGTCCGGCCTACGTGTTCTACCTGGTCGAGGCGATGATCGCCGCCGGAGAGGCTGAGGGACTCGGACCAGAGACCGCCCATAAGCTCGCGGTGGAAACGGTATTCGGCTCGGCCCGGTTGCTCCGGCAGGGCGGAGAGGATCCCCAAAAACTCCGCGCGCGGGTAACCAGCCCCAATGGCACGACGCAACGAGCGATCGAAACCATGCAAGCCTCGGGTGTCCAGGAGGCGATGGTCCGGGCGATTCGCGCCGCAGCCCATCGCAGCCGGGAACTGGCGCGCGGTGACTGACCCCGCCGGCCGGGGGTGGGACTATTTCTCCAGGAACCGCTCGAAGGATCCGCCGAAGACACTGCGGACGTCGCGCTGCACTTCCTGCTGCGTCGGGGCCCAGCCGGCTTCGAGCAGGTCGACGTACTTGTCCACCAGCACCTGGCCGATGATCTTTCGGCTGTGGGTCCACTTGTAGATGAGCTGGTCCAGCACCCGGGCGTCGCTGTGCTGGGCGGTCACCGTGGCTCCGAGCAGTTCGAGCCTCTGGCGGGTCATCTCGTCGATGATCGAGGGATTGTTGCAGTACCACCAGCAACCAAACAGGTGCAGGTTGCCGAACTTTCGTGCATAGACACAAAGTTCGTGCTGATTGACCCGCGAGAGCATGGTGACCAGGAACTTGTTTTCCGGATGGCTCTGGCAGAGGTGCCCCACCGCGGAGACATCCGCGACGCCCACCGCGTCTCCGGCGTCGGACAGGGGGGGGTTTACCTGTTTGCGGACGCCGATCATCATCGCCATGGGCAGGTTGAGCTCGGCTGCCACCGGCAGGACCACCTGGTCGATCACCTTGCAGTACAGCTCGTCGCAGGGGTATTGGAAATCCGGGGGCAGGCTGGCAGCCATGTAGATCGGCTTCATCCTGGAGGCCCAGTCGGTCAGGAACTTCCTGGCCGCGGCAAAACTCTTCTCGCCCGGTTCGCCGGTGTCATAGCCCTGCTGTGTCATGACCGCAGCGGCCTGGTCCCACTTGAGGATCAGATCGTCGATTCGCAGCGCGGCTTTGAACCGGTCCGTGCCTGCCTTGCCCTCCAGCCAGTGGGTCACTTCCTCGGCGTTGAAGGGGTTGTTGGTCATAACGGCATAGTCCAGCCCGGCCAGGGAGAAGACCTTCTCGATGTACTCTTCCACGTCCTGCTGGGCAAACCATTTGCGGTAGGCGCCCAGATCGCGGCTGGAGACGTCGAGCCCCAGCTTGCTCAGGGTGGTGATCACACCGCGGGCGGCCTCGCTCAAGGCTCCCTGTTCGATAAAGACGGTCTTCCAGATCAAATCGGCCTGCTGCTGCTTGCTCATGGCCCAGAACTTCTCATAGGTCAAATCCCGCGGCGCGACGGTGAACAACTCGGCCACCAGGTAGTGGTAGGTGAGGAGTTCATCGACGTTCCACAAGAGCAGATCGCCGTGCGAGGGCCAGAACAGGTGGGTATGGATATCGGTAATCGTGACGTTCTGGGCGGCGCTTCGAACCGCCTGGGCCAGTTCGTTTGGGTCGGTCAACTTCGACATAGGTGAAAATCTCCTTTCATCGTCCCCGAAGATACACCGGCAGCGAAGCGGAGCAAGGGGTTTCTGGATTCGACCGGCCCAGCCGGCTCAGGCGTTGCCTTCCCAGCGGGCCTCGTCGGGGGAAAAGAGCTTGAGGCGCTTCTTGGCGTATTCCTTCTGCGTCCAGAGCAGCAGGTAGTCGTCGATGCCGGTCTGGGTGGCCAGGTCTTCGATGCTCTGGAGGCATTCCTGGCGTGTCGCTGCGTGGATCATCGCGTAGAGACCGTAGGGCCAATCGCTGCGGGTGGGGCGAAGGTAGCAGTGGCTCACCCGCGGGCTGGAAGCCAGGATGCGACCCATGGCGTCCGGATCGGCTTTGCCCGGGTTCCAGACGGACATCACATTGGCCGACGCGCCGGCCTTGCGGTGTCGCAGGACGCCGGCGTACCGGCGCATGTACCGGGCTTCGAGCAACTCCGCTGCCCGCTCCAGCAGTTCCTGGCAGGGCAACCCTGCCTGTCGGGCCAGACTGTCAAAGGGCCTCATGCGGTTGGGAAGGTCCTGCTGCAGCGCCCGGACGGCCCGAACGTGGGCATCGGTAATCTCCAGCGGATCGGCCTGCTTTGGTAGCTGGGGGTCTCCCGCCTGGGCCTCGGAAGCAAACCGCACGCGGAGTTTGTATTTACGCAGGCTCGGCAGGGACTGGATATCCAGAGCCTGGGCCTTTTGGGATATTCTCTCCAGTGTGCCCTGGAGTCCCAGGCGGCTCTGGGGGGAAACAGCCAGGGTCATCCACAGGTTCCAATCGTGGTCGCGTCGGTAGGCATGGGAGATACCCGGGTGGGAGGCGGCGACCGCTCCGGCGGCGTCAAGCTGTTCGGGGGGAACCTTCATAGCCACCAGCGTCTGCTCGTAGCCAAAGGCCGAAGCGTCGAAGATCCCCGAAATCTCGCGGATGACGCCCTGGCCCCCTCGCAGTTCCGCCAGGACGCCCAGGAGTTGCTCCCGCGTGCAGGCGAGTCGGTCGGCCAGCCACTGGTAGGGCTCCACGACCAGCGGGACGCTGTTTTCGATCAGCGCAAGGACGCTGCGCTGCGTGGGCGAGGCCATCGCTCAGGCTTCCCAGGCAGGCGTCTCGCGTCGCAGGGCCAACGGCGGCGAGAGGATCTCATGCATCAGGATGGCCCGGCGAAGCTGGTGGGCGTCATTGAGATCCAGCGTAGGCAGTTGCACCGGTGTGGCAGGACCCGAGCCGGCTGTCGATCTGCCCCCTCTCTGCTGCCGGCTCAATGCAGCGCTCTGGGCTTTCTGTTGAGCCTGACGGGCGCGTTTTCGGGCGGCTTCGAGCTTTCTTTGCTGCGCCTCCTGGGCCTGCTGGGCCTGCTGACGCTTCTGCCGGGCAGCCTGTTTGGCCTTGTCAACCTGGGCTTTGGCCTGGTCTCGCGCTTCCTGGGCCTGTTGCTGCTTCTGCTGGTAGGCCTTGCGGGCCCGTTCGCGGATGCTCTCCATCTCCTCGCGCCGCTGCCGGATCGCGTCCTGGCGGTCCTGCTGTCGCTCTTGAGCCGTCTCTCGGCGCCGTTGCGAAGCTTCCGCGGCGCGCTGTGCAGCCGACATGCGATGCCGGCCGGACTGCACCTCAAAAGGCTTCTGCCGGGGCGGCGGGGAAGATTCCTCCGCTTTCGGCCGAGAGTCCTGTGAATCCCGGCCGCCACGCGTCGACTGCCTGCTGCGGTATTCTTCCCGCTGTTTCTTCTCGGCGATCTTCTTGGCCAGCGAGCCAAGACCCGCCATGGCGATCAGGACCACAAACAGCAGCAGTTCAACAATATCGCCGCTTTGGGCCAGGATGTCTGCCGGCTCTGTCACGACTGCTCCTTACTCCTGGGGAGGCTTGTTGCTCGAGGCATCTCCGAGGTTGTCGCGCATCTTGGTATCGGCCTGGATGTTCCGCATGCGGTAATAGTCCATGATCCCCATATTGCCCTTGCGGAAGGAATCGGCAATCGCCTGGGGAATCTCCGCCTCGGCCAGGACCACTTTGGCGCGGTTTTCCTGGGTCAGAGCCTTCATCTCCTGCTCGCGGGCCATGGCCATGGCGCGTTTCTGCTCCGCCTCGGCCTGGAAGCGTCGCTTGTCCGCCTCGGCCTGGTCGGCCTGGAGCTTGGCCCCGACGTTCTCGCCCACGTCCACGTCGGCGATGTCGATCGAGAGGATCTCGAAGGCGGTTCCGGCGTCGAGGCCCTTTTCCAGGACCTTCCGGCTGATGGTGTCGGGGTTCTCCAGCACGCCCTTGTAGGTGTCCGACGAGCCGATGGTCGTGACGATGCCCTCGCCGACGCGGGCGACGATGGTCTCTTCGGTCGCACCGCCGACGAGGCGATCGATGTTGGCCCGGACCGTGACGCGGGCCTTGGCCTTGACCTGAATGCCGTCTTTGGCCACCGCGTCGACGGTCATCTTGCCCGTGGCGGGGTTGGGACAGTCGATGACCTTCGGGTTCACGGAGGTCTGGACGGCTTCGAGGATGTCTCGGCCGGCCAGGTCGATCGCCGTGGCCAGTTGCCAGGTCAGCGGGATGTTGGCCCGGTTGGCGGCGATCAGGGCGCGGACCACGTTCATGGGCCTGCCGCCGGCGAGGTAGTGGCTTTCCAGTTCCGTCGTGGTCAACTCCAATCCGGCGCGGACCGCCTGGATGCGGGCGATCACGATCGCGCCGGGGTTGACCTTTCGCAGCCGCATGCCGATCAGCTCGCGGATGCCCACGCCGGCCCGGGCCGACAACGCCTGAATCCACAGCCCGAACATCGGGGCGAACAGGAACAGGATCACCAATACGACGAGAACGGCGATGCCGATCAGGACATACATGAAGGCGTCGGCCGCCTGGGCGAGCGTCATCAGGTCCATGGTCTCTTCCTTTCGTGCGTTTCCAGCACACCGACCCGGCGGCGTCTCCGCCGAGGATGCACGTTATTGTATTGTCATGTCTGCGATTCGGTCTGCTTGTCCACATCCTCGGGCGCCTGGCCCCGGCCCGGCTGGGGCTCGAGCGGCTCGTGGATCTCGGCCACGACCACGTCCGAACCGCGGGCCCGGAGGACCTTGATCGGCCGGCCTCGGGCGATCAGGCCGCTCTCGGCCACCGCGTCGTAGCGAACTTTGTCGATCCGCACCGTGCCGCCCGGACGCAGCGTCGTCTCGGCCGTGCCCTGCTTGCCCACCAGGTGCTCGAGCCTGGCGGCCCGGGGGGCCGCGTCGCCGGCCCGGCGGGAGACTTCTCCCAGCACGAGTCGTCCGGCCAGTTTCGAGTTGGGCAGGAGCTTGACCATTGTCACCATGTAGCCCACGGAGACAGCCAGCAGCAGGGGGATCATGATCCAGCCCAGCACCGAGGAGACGGCGAAGCACTGGATGATGGCCCAGACCATGGCCGCGGCCCCGCCGAGGGTCAGCAGCCCGAAGGAAGGGGTGATGACCTCCATGGTGAAGCAGGCCAGGCCCAGCAGGATCAGTCCGAAGATGAACAACGCGGTTCCCAAGTTACCATCCGTTCTCAGGTGCAGTCGGTTCGATTATACGCCAAGGGTCGCGAGGTTCCAGTCCGCGTCGCCCGGGCCGCTGTGCTATGTTTCGGTCGGCTCGATGACCAGGCGGTTGCCGTCGTTTCGCAGGACCCGCACTTTTGTCCCGCTGGTGATCATCGTGCCATCGGCCACCGCGTCGAGCAGGTGTTCGCCGATGCGCACCTGGCCCGCGGGGCGACACGTGGTGGCGGCCAGGCCTTCGTCCCCGGCCTTGATGCTGTGAATCGGGT
>CAZOVB010000042.1:0-37320 GCA_964583095.1 uncultured Planctomycetaceae bacterium | reverse complement strand
ATCTCGACTCGCTTCGCTCGCTCGATACTGCGCAAATGGTCCAAGAATCGGGGCCGGATGGGCGAGTTGAAGTTTTTGAAGTTGGTTGAAGTTTGGGGCGCCTGCGGGGGTGGGTTCTTGAAGCGTATTGCGCTCTCCTTGCGGGATTTTGAAGTCAATTGCGGGTTAATTGCGGATGAAAAGCGAGAGCGAAAAGGAGAGGTAAAGCAAGTGTAAGGTATTATAAATACAAGTCTTGTAGGAATAGTGATCCATGGGTTGATGGGGTTGGATTGTTCGGGTCCGGTAGCTGGGGAGGGCGTTTTTCCGTCAGCCAAGGATTTTTCGGGTCTGGCGTATTGAGGTTTTGCGCGAATGGTTAAAGCGTGGTTGAGGTGGCGGCGGGTCAGGCGGGAGATCGTTGGCAAGGCGGCGGGAGAGTTCTACAGTCTGCGGGGATTTTTACGAGAATGGGAGTACGGGGTTGTCCAGTTGGATTCTGCTGGAGTGCGAGTCATTTGAAGCCGTCCGCAGCCAGGATTGTGATTGCCGAGGGAGACGCGGCACAGGGCAAGGTGCTCGAGCGTGCGTTGCTGCGCAGCGAGGGGGGGCTTTGGGTTCGGCAGGTTTCTTCGGGTACGGAGCTTGTGGGCCTGCTTGGCCAGGAGCGTGTGGACTGCGTGGTTTGCCAGGCGGAGCTGCCCGATGCATCTCTTCCGGAGCTGATGACGCAGATTTCGGAGGTTCTGGGTCGGGTTCCTGTGGTGGCGCTTTCGGGCAGTTCGGACCAGAAGGTGGCGGTAGAGTGTTTCCGCAGCGGGGTAGCGGATTTTCTGCTGCGGACCGACGCGTTGTTCGGCGACAGGCTTTGGAGTTCGGTTCAGCGGGCGATGGGGGCTGGGCAGGGCGCAGACAGCCCGGGCCGGGGGTTCGAGCGTCGCCAGAGCGAGCTTCTGAACATGGCTGAGCGGGATCAGCTCAGCGGGCTCTACAACCGTCGGTACCTGGAGCGTCGGCTTCGGAGCAACGCGTATCAGAAGGACCGTCGTCGCCGGATGGGGTGCGTATTTCTGGACATTGACCGGTTCAAGCGGATCAATGATACATATGGGCATTCGGTAGGCGATCGGATACTCAAGGGGGTCTCGGGGCTGATTTCCGAGCAGGTTCGCGGGGGGGATGCCGCGATTCGCTGGGGAGGTGAGGAGTTCGTGGTTCTCAAGGCTTCTGCGGACCTTACGGGAGTGTGGAACTGGGCCCAGGACCTGTGCAACGCTGTTTCTTCGCTGCGGTTTGACAGTTGCGGCAGGGAGATTCAGGTTACGATCAGCGCGGGGGTTACGAGTTTCGCCACGCGGGAGATGTCGCATGAGCAGATCGACCTGGCCGACCAGGCGATGCTGCTGGCCAAGCGGAAAGGTCGCAACCGCGTCTGCACCGGGGAGATGGTGTCGATGGACAAGCGTCTGGCGGGGGTGATGAAGCTTGGTCTGGGGAGTTTCGACGCTCGGCTGTGGCGGCTTTTGCACCTGAGCCGGGATCAGATGGGGCCTGTTCAGTGGCAGCACGTGGTGGAGCATGCCCGTCGTGTGGAGGGGATCTGCCTGTGGTTGTCTGAGTCGCTTCGGCTGGAGTCGGGTCGTCGGGAATCGCTTCGCCGGGCAGCGTTATGTCATGATCTGGGCAAGAGTTTTATTCCCGAGGCGATGCTGTCCCAGGCCGGGGAGCTCAAGGCGGGGCAGTGGCGTGTCATGCGTCGGCACGCGGCGTTGGGGGCGGAGTTGGCCGAGTCTCTGGGCCTGTGCCCGATGGGGGTGTACCTGGTTCGGACGCACCATGACGGGCCGATGCGGGGCAAGGTCGCTCCGCTGGAGTCAGGGATTCTGGCGGTGGCGGATGCTCTTGCGGCCATGAGGGCGGGCCGGCCTTATGCGCCGAATCGGACCAGCGTCGAGGCGGTGGAGGAGCTTCGTCGTTGCAGCGGGGCGCAGTTTCATCCGCGGGTGGTCCAGGCGGTGGATGCGGCTTTGGGCTTTGGGGAGTTGGCGGCCTGAGGGGCATTTTGCCGGAGAGGAAATTCGCCGGCTCGTGGGGTTGCAATTCTCTGCACGCACTGTTAGTTTCTGTAGTTGCGCACGGTCAAGGTCTGAGGGTTTTCGTCTTTGGCAGGCACGGCATCGTGTCGACGGAATCGCCGGCTGAGGGTGCGAGGCCATTTCTACAGGAGTACCAGATGGGCAACGGGAAGATGATTCTGCTGGTCGACGACGAGGCCTCTGTGGTGACGGTGGGGAGTCGAATGCTCAAAGCCCTGGGATACGTTTCGCTCCCGGCCTGCAGCGGCAGGGAGGCGGTGGAGGTATTTTCCGAGCAGGCTGATTCGGTTTCCGGTGTGATTCTGGACTTGAGCATGCCGGAGATGGACGGTATCGAGACGCTGGTGGCGCTTCGTCGGATTCGCCCGGATGTTCCTGTGGTGATCTCCAGCGGCTACGGGGCTGATCAGATTTCGGATCGTTTTTCGGACCAGAAGCCCACGGCATACATCCAGAAGCCGTTTCGGCTGGAGGACTTGAAGGCGGTGCTGAGCCGAGCGTTCGGGTAATCGCCCCAGGAAAGATTCTCCCGGGACGGCTGGCAGGGCCAGGCTATTTTCTGGAGTAGACGTCGCAATCGATGCCGAGATTCTGGACCTTGTATCGGACGATTCTGGGGGTGGTTCCCAGTTCGCGAGCGGCTGCGGCCATGTTGCCCGCTGTTCGCTTGAGGGCATCGATGATGATGTCTGTTTCGAACAGGGCCACCCGCTGCTGGAGGGTTCCTTCGCCGACGGTGTCGCTGCCGTCCGAGGTCTGGAGCGTGGGTGGCAGGAGGTGGCCATGGATGACGCCGTCAGTGCTGAGCAGGACGGCGCGTTCGATGCAGTTCTCCAGTTCGCGGACATTTCCGGGCCAGTGGTAGGCCATCATCATGTTGATGGCGGGTGTAGTGATTCGCCGGACGTCTTTGCTCATCCTCTGGGAGTACTTCTCCGTGAAGTGGTCTGCCAGCAGGAGGATGTCGTCCTTTCGTTCGCGCAGTGGGGGCAGGTGGATCGGGAAGACGTTGACACGATAGTAGAGGTCCTGTCGGAACTGGTTGTTCTCGACGGCCTGTTCGAGGTTGGAGTTGGTGGCAGCGATGATCCGCACGTTGACCTTTCGTGTCAGGTTGGATCCGACCGGTTCGAATTCCTTTTCCTGCAGGACGCGCAGGAGCTTGACCTGTGTCATGGGCGAGAAGTCGCCGATTTCGTCCAGGAAGAGCGTGCCACCATCGGCTTCTTGGATTCGGCCCTTGCGGGCCTGTGTGGCCCCGGTGAAAGCGCCCTTTTCGTGGCCGAACAGTTCGCTTTCCAGCAAGGTTTCGCTCAGGGCGGCGCAGTTGACCTTGACGAAGTTTCCGCCGGATCTGGGGCTGGAGTAGTGGATGGCGTGCGCGACGAGCTCCTTGCCCGTGCCGCTTTCGCCGCGGATGAGGACGGTGGTATCGGAGTGTGCGACCTGGTGAATGGCCTGGTATACGTCCCTCATGGCCGAGGAGTTACCGATGATATTTTCGGGCCGGAACCGGTCGGCCAGTTCCGTGCGCAGGCGAGTGTTTTCCTCTTCGAGCTTGGCCTGCTGTGCGGCCGAGGCCCGTCGGGAGCGGACGTCATGGGCGATCATGCTGGCTACGATGCTCAGCACGCGGACGTCGGCCTGGAGGGTGGAAGACTCGGTGAAGACCTTGTCGGCAGAGAGGGTTCCCATCACCTCCTGCCCGATGGCGATGGGCACGCAGATGAAGCTGATCTCGCTGTCGGTGATTTTCTTTCGCTTGTGAAGCCTGTCGAGAAAGGCCGGCTCCTGGGAGACCTTTGGGATCACGGCCGGTTCTCCGGTTTTTGCCACGCGGCCGACGATGCCCTCTCCGGGCTTGTACCGGACGGATCGCATCTGGGAAGTACTGATATTATGGGCGACCTCCACGAGCAGTTGCTCGCGAGCCGGGGAGAGCAGGGTGATCATCCCCCGCTCCATCTGGAGTTCCTGGTCGAGCACATCCAGGACCTCGGCCAGGGTCTGCCTCTGCCGGGCCCCGTTTGCAAGGATCTGGCTGATTTTGAACATCGCCTCGAGTTCCCTGCTGATGTATTCGTCCTGGCTGAGAATGGATTTTTCGCGGGTTGGGATGGGATTTTCGGGCATTTTCCAATTCCTTTTTCCATTTCGGGACCCCGGGACCGGCCGGGTGTTCCTGGCCGACATTAGTGTAATGCAATCCGGAAACTGCAACAATAATGTTATTGGATGATTGCTTTGAGAATCTTGACAAGACATCGTATCCGGAAGCCAGGACTAGGGTTAGATGAAGACTTGCTTGGGTGGCACTGATTTTGCTCAAGCTCAAGGGCGCTTGCTCAGCAGGAACGCTGCGTAGCATTCACTATCCGGTCGAGTGAAGGTTTCCTGGGCGGATCCAGGCCGAAAACTGCCCTGAAAGGGTGTTGCCGGAGGAAAGTCGCCTAAACTCTTTGTTGCAGGGTGGCCGAAAATTGTTGTTGATATCGTTCGCTGCTTGCGGATAAGAAACCAGTGTCTGTCGAAGAGAGAGAATTTTCTGTTTCCCGGTTTCTTGGTGGAATGGGAACGACAGGCGATTGGGCTTTTCTGACGCAGGGCAGCAGTTGAGTTTTGAAAGCGGAAATGTGGCGCGGTGCCACGATTGACGAAAACTCGAATCGTATGCGGTGCTGCTCATCTGCCCGCGCAATCCACAAAAGGATGAGAAGGAGTGCAGAGAATGAAGAAAAACTTGGGAAAGGTACATGTAGGCCTGCGGGCCTGGCTGATCGTGGGCCTCGTGGCCGGAGTGACCGCCGGCGCGATGGCAGGCGAACAGCAGGACAAGGACTGGTTCTCGGTCATGAACGAGCAGGAAGTGGCCATGGTCATGGCCCAGGATGATCCTCCCGGCACCGGCGCACCCATGGAGTCCGACGCCGGCTCGACGAAGATGATCCCGTGGTTGACGATTTCGGTCGACTACACCCTGGCCTCCGATTACATCTGGCGTGGCCTGAATTTCTCCGAGTATGCCAATGAAGGCCGTGAAGATCTCAACCACCAGTTGGGCGTCACCACGGAGATCGACCTGGCCGAACTGACCGGCCACCCCGTCGGTTACATCGGAGCCAATGTCTGGTTCGAATGGTATGCGGGTCAGGATCAGCTTACCCCCTGGTCGAACAACAACCTCCAGGAAGTTGATTACACCCTGTACTGGGGCATGGACATTCCGGACACGCCCTTCGGCATCGAATTCGGCTGGATCGCCTACCACTTCCCGCGTTTGCGCGACAGCGGCAGCACCACCTCCGCCGACTTCGCCTACACGCAGGAAGTTTACGGCTCGGTCAGCTACGACGACAGCGACACCCTGGGCACACTGCTGGGCATTGACGGCCCGGTCCTGAGCCCCGAGGTGACCTACTACCAGGATGTCGATGACATCCAGGCCGGTATCATCACCGTGGCCATCAGCCACGAGTTTGCCCTGGCCGACTACGGCTGCACCGACGTGATGGTCCTGAAAGACATGAAGATCACCCCCTCGGCCACGCTGACGATCGACCACCGGTATTACGACAAGTACACCAATGCCAATGGCGGAGATGTTTCTGTCGGGACCCGCTTGGCGTACCTGCAGTACCAGGTGGACATGGCCCTGGATCTCAACGGCGTCTTCGACATTCCCGCACAGTTCGGGAATTTCACCGTCGGCGGGTTCCTGGCCTACACCAACTCGTTCCACGACGAGCCCTCCGGTGTGATCGACCCACAGGATGAATTCTGGGGCGGCATGAACTTCGGCTGGAGCTGGTAAGACAACCCGAGCGGCCTGGCCTTTTCAGGCCGCTTGATTTCCGCTTCGGGCGGGGCGCTCACCCTTGGGCGTCCCGCCCATTTTTCTGCTCGGTGCAAGCCCCTGAGCCGACCAGGTATCGGGAGGGGAATCTTGGTCGAATTTGCCCTGCAAGGGGCGTTTGCCCCTTGACGAGGGGGGGCTGGATTCGTAGTCTCCATGGTTGTCAGAAGAGATGTTTTCACGCGGGCGTAGCTCAATGGATAGAGCATCGGTCTACGGAACCGAAGGTTAGAGGTTCGAATCCTCTCGCCCGTGATGCCCGGTTGGCCCTGCGAGAAAGGGCTCTCCGGGCTTTTGTTTTGCGCGGGCACACAGGGCGGATTTCCTTGCCCTGCAATTCTTTCTGCAGAACCCATGCGGGAGCGTCCGGTTCGGGGCCCTTTCGTCCCGTCGTTGGCAGGTCCGGGGACTGGACCATGGCAACCTTGCCGCGAGGCTGCTATGATTCCCCTTTGAAGCGATCGGCCACAAAAGGCCAGGCCGGCGCATGAAACAACCTGCAAGGAGACGATAATGGCTTCAGCCCAAGAGACGATGAGTACGGTAAACAAGCACCTGGGACAGTTCGGCAAGGAGACCGGGGACTTCCTCAAGAAGTTCCAGGAGATGATGGGCGCCGCTCACAAGAACGACGCCATCGACGAAAAGACCGTCGAGCTGGTGATGATCGGCATCGCGGTGGCCAAGCAGTGCTCGTACTGCATCGACTTCCACGTGAACAACGCCCTCAAGGCCGGCTGCACCCGCGCGGAGATTTTGGCAGCAGCTTCCTGTGCGGTGGCCATGGGTGGCGGGCCTGCCCTGATGTACACGCATCACGTCGTGGAAGTGCTTGACGAGCTTGGCCGGTAAGTTGTCGGAAATCAGCGACCCGGGAGTCTGAACCATGGGTGTATTGATCGATCGATTGTCTCAGAAGAAGCTGCTGGTCTCCGACGGGGCATGGGGGACCATGCTTCAGGAGGCGGGACTCCAGGCCGGTGACTGCCCCGAGCAGTGGAACGTAACCGAGCCGGAGAAGGTCAAGGCCGTCGCCAAGGCCTACGCCGATGCCGGCAGCGACCTGATCCTCACCAACACATTCGGCGGATCGGCCTACAAGCTGGGCAAGATGGGTCTGGGCGATCAGGTCGAGGCTTTCAATGCCGCCGGGGCGAAACTCTCGCTGGAAGCCGCCGGCGAGAGCCTGGTGGCCGGCTCGGTGGGCCCGACCGGCGAGTTTCTCGAGCCCTACGGAGACGCAACCGAGGAGGAAATGCAGGGCGTTTTCAGCCGGCAGATTTCGGCTATGCTGGAGGCGGGACTGCGGGTTATCTGTGTCGAGACGATGTCGGCCTTGGAGGAAGCGGCCTGCGCGATTCGAGCCGCCAAGGCCCTGGATCCCTCGGTGGATGTGATCTGCACGATGACCTTCGACCTGAACCCGACGGGCTATCGCACGATGATGGGAGTTTCTCCCGACCAGGCGGCCGGGACTCTTGCCGAGGCCGGGGCCGACGTGATCGGCTCGAATTGCGGCAACGGTGTGGAGCGGATGGTGGACCTGACGGCCCAGCTTCGCAAGGTCTGCCAGAAGCCGATTCTCATCCACGCCAATGCCGGCGCTCCGGAACTGGTCGAGGGCAAGACCGTTTTCCGCCAGAGCCCGGAAGACTTCGCCGCCCGGGTGGCCCAGCTTGCTCAAGCCGGGGCCTCGATCATTGGCGGATGCTGCGGCACGACGCCGGATCATATCCGGGCGATCTGTGCCGAGATTGACAAGCTGCGGTAGCCTTCCCAGGCCGGGCCGGATCCCCGGAGCTGTTTTCAGGCGTCGGGGAAGATCATTGCCTCGGCGAATTCCATCTGGAAGTTCATGTCCTGGGAAAGCTCCATGTGGGTGGTTTTGCGGGCGAGGTCTTCGCCCTGCTGTCGCGCCTGGGTGCTCAGCAGCGCCCACTGCGCACCGCGCAGGGACGCATTGCCCACGTAGTGGATTCTCTGGTGCGGGATCTGCCCGGGAAGCAGCCCGATCCGCTGGGCGTTGCTTCGACGAATGAAGCTGCCGAATCCGCCGGCGATGAGGACCCGACCAAGCTGTTCCGGCTGGATACCGGCGTTCTTGAGCAGGATGGCCACGCCGGCCCGGATGGCCCCGGTGCCCAGTTGGACCTCGCGGATGTCCCGCTGGGTCAGGAGCAACTCCGGGTTCTTGTCGCTTTTGGCAAAGAGCCGGATGGCCCCCTGCCCGTCGGGCCCGTCCACCACCCGAGAGGCCAGCCCGTCGGGCAGATCGGACAGTTCGTCTCCGCGGCGGATTCGACCTTCGGCTGTGACGAGCCCCGCCTCGAGCAGACAGGCCATCAGATCGATCAGCCCGCTTCCGCAGATTCCCGCCGGCTCGCAGCCACCGATGACCCCCATGCGCAGATCGCCGTCGAGAATGACCTTCTCGATCGCGCCGCATGCCGCCCGCATGCCCGAGGATATGCGGGCGCCTTCAAAGGCGGGACCGGCCGCGGTCGAAGCGGCCAGCAGCTTCCCCTCGTGCTGGACAACGATCTCCCCGTTGGTTCCCACATCGACCATCAGCGTGGGTTCCGGGTCTGCGTGGATCTGCGTAGCCAGCATGCAGGCGACGGTGTCGCCGCCCACAAATCCTCCGATGACCGGGAACACGTAGGCCGATGCGCGGGAATGGATGCCGATTTCCATCTGGCCGGCGGAGAGACGAAGCCCGCGGGCAAAGGCAGGGACGAATGGGACCTGTCCGAGCTGGGCGACGTCCAGCCCGCAGAGCAGGTGTTCCATGGTCGTATTTCCGGCCAGGGCGATGTCGTAGATGCGCTGCGGGCTGATGCCTGCAGAGGTCGAGAGCTTGCTGATAAGCTCATTAATGGCCTGGAGGACCGCCTTTCGCTGCTGAGCACGTCCGTCGAGGTCTCCGGCGTGCTGGATGCGGCTGACCACGTCGTCCCCGAAACGCACCTGCGGGTTGATCATGCTCTCGGTGGCAACTTCACAGCCCCTGGCCAGGTCGAGCAATGTGGCCACGAGGGTCGTGGTTCCCAGGTCAACGGCCACGCCGAAGCATTCGTCGGTGGTATCGCCGGCTTCGATAGCCAGCAGGTGTCGATCGCTCCGGACGGCGGTGCACTTGAACTCGTCCTTCCGAAGCAGGCCGGGCAGCGTCCGGAGGATCTCCAGGTCGGCCCGGATTTCGCCGATCTGCTTTTCCAGCCGGTACAGGTCGGCAGCGTCGTCTTCGAGGCTGGGCGGGGCCAGTTCAACGAAGGTCTTTCGGACCGAGGGAAGGATCTCGCCGGCGGAGGTTTCCAGGGACGTGGTGACGATCTGTTGATCGGCGGCAAAGAGCGACGAGACCGGGATACTCACCACCGCTTCGGACCGGATGCGGCTCTGGCAGGCCAGGCGCCAGCCCTGCCCGAGCTCTTCGCTGCTGAACAGGTTGGTCTCGGCCGAATTGGGGTCCTCGGCTCCCTGGGAGACCTGCACGCGACATTTGCCGCACGTGCCGCCTCCCCCGCAAGGGGTGTCGATCATGATGCCGGCCCGGGCGGCTGCTTCGAGTAGGGTCGTTCCCTCCAAAACGAAAACACGCTTTCCGCTGGGCTGGAGGGTTACCTGCAATTGCTGGGTCATTCAAAACTCCTTCCGGACTGATGCTACCAAGGCCGCAGCCGGAGGCAACGGTCAACTGTCAATCCGGTCGGAATTCCTTCGGGTCGAAGGGTCGCTGGTTTCCCTGATCGTCGTAGATGACCTCCGGGTCCCTTCCGGTATGGCGCAGCACGATGAGGGTGATATCATCCTCCAGGGCTCGGCCGGACTGGTACTCGATGACCCTCTGCCGAAGGCAACGAACAACCTGGCGGGGACGGATATTTTCCAGTTCGGCGGCGATTTTCAGCAGGCCCTCCTGCCCCAGACGTGTTCCGTCTTCGTCGCAGGCTTCGATGAGCGAATCGCTGTACAGGACGATCAGGTCATCGGGTTTGAGCCCGATGGCGAATTGCCGGTAGCCGGTTTCGTCCAGCACGCCCAGGGGCAGATCCAGCAGGCCCCGGGCCTGGTCGGGGTAGTCCTTGTCCAGCAGTTCCCACTGTCCGGGGGTCCCGCGGCGAAGCAGGGGCCGAGGATGGCCGGCGTTAACGGTTACAACATGGTGCAGCGGAGCCAGGTACGATATCACCAGGGCGGTGGCGAACTGTCCGGAGCTGCTGTTCATGGCCAGCTCACGGTTCATCTGGGTCACCAGTTCGGACTGATCGGGATTGTCCATGTGGTCGGCCATGATGGCCCGGAGCTGCTGGGCCTCGCGGGCGACCCGGTCTCCGTGGCCGGCCACGTCGGCTACGATAAACCGCGAGAGCATGCCGTGCCCGCACAAGCCCACGAAGTGGATGTCTCCGCCCTCGGCGCTTCGGTAGGGTTGGGCGTAGACCCAGCCTTCGATGCCCGGGACGCTGAAGCTTTCATCGGCCGGCTCGATCCCGCCCCGAATCTCCTTGCAGTGCAGGCCGGCTTGATCGCGGCTTGCCTCAGACGGCTGGGTCATGTTTGCTGCTCCGGTTTTTCATCCGCCAGGCCATGTTCGATCAACTCCCGGCGGAAGTGGTTGTCGTCGTAGTAGAGTACCGCCCTGCCTCCGTTCTCGCGGAAGCGCGTCAGGTGCCGGATCGAATCATCGATCAGCAGGCTGTTGGCGTAGCAGGCGTCGGGGCCCAACAAGGCAAACGCCTTGTCCCAGAGCAACGCCTTGTCCATCTGCCGCTCCTGGGAGGAATTGATGATCACATCGAACATCTCGTCGAGTCGATGGGCAGGGACGACGCGCAGGCTGAAGACATCCATGTTGATGGTCACCAGGGCGATCCGTCGGCCTCGGTCCTTCTGGGCCTGGGCGAACTGCCAGACGGCCGGGTTCCATTCAAGGCTGCGACAGCTTTCTTCCAGGCCTTGGCGGAGATCGTCGACGCCCAGTCCCAAGCGCTGTGAGAGGTAGGCCAGGATCTCTTGGGTCCCCAAAGCACCGGCCATCCAGTCGTTGGCCCAGCGGCCCTGGTCTTCCTGAAAGAGCACGGCATCGACCTGTTGCTCGACTTCGGGGCCCATTCGGTGGAAATACTTCTGGCTGCAGAGGGTGAAGGCGAAATCAAATATGACGTACTTCGGGGGCTTCACTTGGAGGATCTCCGCGAGGCTCCGGGACTGGGCAACAGCAAGACCTCGGGCCTCTATACCTGTTTCAACCGAGGCCGGGCCCTGCCCTTCTATGGATGAAACGATTCGTCTCGGCCTGTAGTTCCCCGGCCGGGCTTATCAGGGACTCGCCTGGAACCTTCCGGACTCGAGCATGGTGATAAACGGATTGTCCTGGATTCCTTCGAGGGGCAGTTCAACCCGTGCGTTCCTGCGAACGGATTCGTAGATGGCGAAGATGATTTCCGCCGCCCGCAGCGCCTTACGGTGAGAAAGTTCCGGCTCGCGCCCCTCTTCCATCGCGTCGAAGATATCGCTGACGGTCTTGTCCATGGTTGCTTCTTTGTCCAGTTCGGGTTCCTCCGGCTTCCAGTCGGGTTCGTCGAACTTGACCATTCGGCCGAACTGTCCGTCCCAGTGGGCTTCGATGATGCCGTTTTCCCCGAGGACTCTCACGCCGGTCCCCATGTCCTTGTCGGGGCCGCCGATCTGGAAATTCGCCCGCACGTCGTTTTCGAAGACGACAAGCCCGGCGGCCATCGCCTCGGCATGAACATCGAACCACTGGATCGGCTCGGAGGCATCCACGGCTCCCAGGACCCATTTGGCATGCGATTCGCCGTTGAAGCTCATCGCCTGGTCGAACGTGTGGGTTCCGCAGTCCAGCAGGTTCGGAGGCGCATAGAGGTCCATACGCTGGATTCTGCCGATTACGCCCTCGGCGATCATCTTTCGAATTGCCTGGTTGCCGGCGGCAAATCTACGCTGATGACAGAAGGTCAACGGGCAGGAGGACTTTTCGGCCAGGTCGGCCATGGCCAGGCACTCGGCCCAGGTGGGGGCCATCGGCTTTTCGGAATGGACGGCCCGGGCGCCGGCTTCGACGCAGTCACGATAGACCGGCAGGTGCAGCGGGGTCCAGAGGCAGGTGATGATGACCTCGGGCTTTTCGGCCTTGAGCATCTGGCGATGATCGGTGTACTCGGCTGCGTCCAGGTTGTAATCGGCCTTGAAGGAGGAAACCGCCTCGGGGTCGATGTCCGAGAGGGCGACGATCTGTGCCCGGTCTTCTTTGATCAGGGCGGGCATGTGAATGCGTGCGCGTTTGCCGCAGCCGATCAGGGCGACACGATAGGACGTAGTCATAAATGGTTCCTTTGGGATTTGAGGGATGACAGAACAGGCCAAGTGGTTTCCTATCTTGCCTGCTGCTGCGCCGAAAGCAAGCCTGCAGCGTCGGATTTGACCCGATTGGCTCAATAGAAGTTGGCGTGGGGCCTCCAGGAAATTGTGCTTTCGTTTTCATCCAGGTCCTTGAGGCCTGTCATATCCTCCTGGGAGATCTGGAAGTCATAGACGTCGGCGTTTTCCTCGATGCGCTGGGGATGGGAGGACTTGGGAATCACCACGACCTGCTGTTGGAGCTGCCAGCGGATCAGGATCTGGGCCGGGCTCTTGCCGTATTTGTCTCCCAGGCTGCGAAGCGTGGGGTCATCCATTCTCTCGGCCCGAACCAGGGGGCAGTAGCCTTCCAGTTGGATCTTGTGCTCGCGGCAGAATTCCAGCAGGGCCTTTCGCTGCCAGAACGGGTGGTACTCGACCTGGTTGACGGCGGGGGTTTCGTCGGTGTTGGGCAGGAAGTCCTTCTTGAACCGCTGGATCGTGAAGTTGCTCACGCCGATGGATCGGATCTTGCCGGCATCGCGTGCTTTCTGGAGCTGACCCCATGCATCCATCATCGGCCCTGTCTGGGCGATGGGCCAGTGAAGCAGGTACAGATCCACGTAATCCATGCCCAGCTTGGACAGACTTTCATCCAGGGCTTTGGGAGCGGCGGTCTTGCTGAAGCTGTTGATCCAGAGCTTGGTGGTGACAAAGACCTCTTCGCGCGGGACGGAGCTTTCGCGGATGGCTTTGCCCACGGCCTGCTCGTTTTCGTAGGCGGCTGCGGTATCCACGTGGCGGTATCCTACCTCCAGGGCCTTTTGAACGGCCTGTTGGCAGGTGTCTGGATCCTTGATCTTGAAGACGCCAAGTCCCAGCAGGGGCATTTTATGGCCATCGACAAGGTTCGCCGTAGAGTGGATGGAGAGCATTTGCGGTCTTCCTTTCTTCATGCAAGGATGGGTTCAGGCAAGTGTAGTCGCATTGGGAGGTATTGTGGAACACAAACCCAGGCGTTGCCGGCATGGAAGCGGAGAACATCATTGCAAACCCGCCCCGGCGGCGATTGAATAGACGCCGAATGTACCAGCCAAGGAAAGGACCCTGCCATGCACGCCGAGAGTCAACCGATCTATCTGGATCCGGAGCAGTCCCTCGAGGATCGCGTCGCCGATCTGATCTCCCGCATGACGCTGGAGGAGAAGGTCTCGCAGTTGTCGTATGTCGCCCCGGGAATCGAACGTCTCGGCCTGCCGGAGTACAACTGGTGGAACGAGGCCCTGCACGGGGTGGCCCGGGCGGGAATCGCCACGGTCTTCCCCCAGGCAATCGGCATGGCCGCTTCCTTCAATGCCCGCCGGATGGAGCAGGTCGCCGAGGCCATCAGCGACGAAGCCCGGGCCAAGTACCACAAGGCCCAGTCGATGGGCAACTGCCGGCAATACATGGGGCTGACCTTCTGGTCGCCCAACGTGAATATCTTCCGTGATCCCCGCTGGGGTCGAGGCCACGAAACCTACGGGGAGTGTCCCTACCTGACAGCCGAGATGGGCAAGGCGTTTGTTCGAGGCCTCCAGGGCGAGGGAGAGCACCTCAAGACGGCCGCCTGTGCCAAGCATTACGCGGTTCACTCGGGCCCGGAAGCGGATCGTCACCATTTCGATGCCCTGGTCGACCATCGGGATTTGTCCGAGACGTATCTTCCGGCCTTCAAGGCCCTGGTGACCGAGGCGAAGGTCGAGTCGGTCATGGGCGCCTACAACCGGACCAATCACGAGCCTTGTTGCGCATCGGAGACACTTCTGAAGTACATCCTCCGTGGCGACTGGAAGTTCCAAGGGCATGTGGTGAGCGACTGCTGGGCCATCAACGACATTCACGCCCATCACAAGGTGACGCGGACTCCCGCGGAATCGGCGGCCATGGCGGTCAAGGCCGGTTGTGATCTCAACTGCGGCTGCACGTATCCGCACCTGCTGGCGGCCTACCAGGCCGGCCTGATCGATGAAGGGGCAATCGACACGGCTCTGTCGCGTTTGATGCGAACGCGGATGAAGCTGGGGATGTTCGATCCTCCCGAGCAGGTGGAGTGGTCGGAGATTCCCGAGAAGGTCATCGCCTCCAAGAAGCATCGCAAGCTTTCTCGGAAGATAGCCCGGGAGAGCATCGTGCTGCTGAAGAACGAGAATCAGCTTCTTCCGCTTTCCAGCGAGTTGTCGGACATCCTGGTGGTGGGCCCGCGGGAAATCGCCATGGGCCAGCGCGTGCTGGAGGGCAACTACAACGGCACGGCCGACCGGTACGTTACGCTGCTGGCCGGACTGGCGGGGAAGGTCTCGGCCGGTACGCGAATCACGTACGATCCTGGTTGCGGCCTTACGCAAAGGACACGAAGCGGGCTGGAATGGATTCTCCGGGACACGGGCAAACCGGATGTGATTATCGCCTTTATGGGCCTTACCCCGGCCCTGGAGGGCGAAGAGGGCGAAACCGAAGGCTCGGGAGATCGCGAGGACATTTCGCTGCCGGAGGTCCAGGTGGAGGTGCTCCGGAAGCTCCACGAAACCGGCGTCCCGATCGTCCTGGTCACCACCGGCGGAAGCGCCATCGGCATGCAATGGGCTAAACAGAACATTCCCGCCATCGTCCACGCCTGGTACCCGGGACAGGAAGGCGGACGCGCTGTAGCCGACGTACTCTTCGGCAAGACCAACCCGGCCGGTCGGCTGCCGGTGACGTTCTACGAGTCCGCCCAGCAGTTGCCTCCCTTTGAGGACTATCGGATGACGGGACGGACCTACCGATTCTTCGAGGGCAAGCCCCTCTGGCGGTTCGGCTATGGGCTCAGCTATACGACCTTCGAGTACAAGGGCTTGTCGCTCTCGGCCGAGGAGATCCGCCGCGGGGCGCCCCTGGGCGTTTCGGTCAAGGTCACCAACGCCGGACAGAGCAAGGGCGACGAGGTGGTCCAGGTCTACCTGCGGGATATCGAATCCAGCGTCCGCGCTCCGCGCTGGCAACTGGTGGCCTTTGAGCGAAGAGGGCTCAAGCCCGGCAAGAGCCGAAAATTCTCCTTTACCCTTCGTCCCGAGCAATTCCAGCTCTACGATGATCAAGGGCGAGGGTTCATTGAGCCGGGCGTATTCGAGATCGCAGCCGGTAACTGCCAGCCGGACGATGAAGCTTTTGTCGGACTCACCGCGCGGGTGGAGGTCAAGCCCTGACCCGTGCGACAGGGCTCGGTCGGCTCCGGCGGGTTGACCGCCCCGGCAGAGAGTATCTATAATCCCGCCGGAGCTTGAGGCACCCCCATGGAAATAACGGTAAATGGCCAGTCGCGAAGCATTGAGGAGGCAACCACCATGGCTGCGCTGCTGGAAGAGATGGAACTGCACCCCCGCCGCGTGGCTGTCGAGAGAAATCGGCGCCTCCTGCCGCGGGCCCAGTACGACCAGACTCCGCTGGCCGACGGCGATGAAATCGAAATCGTCACGCTCGTCGGCGGCGGGTGAGAAACCTTCGTTTTGCCAGTTCAGGATGTGAGATGCCCGAAGAAGCCATGAAGATCGGACCGTTTTCGGTCGAAAACCGCCTGTTTGTCGGAACCGGAAAATACGCCACCTACGAACTAATGGCCGAAGCGCTGGAAGCCTGCGGTTGCCAGGTCGTCACTGTAGCCGTTCGGAGGGAGCGAATGCAGGACGACCAGGGACGCAGCATCCTGGATTTCCTGGATCCCCAGCGGTACACGCTGCTGCCCAACACGGCAGGATGCTTCAATGCCGACGATGCGATCCGCACGGCCGTGCTCGGGCGCGAACTGCTCGAAGGCCTGGAAAACGCCGGCTCCGGCTGGGTCAAGCTGGAGGTCCTGGGCGACAAGAAGACCCTGCTGCCGGATCCGATCGGCACGCTCGAGGCCCTCAAGGAACTCAAGAGCCAGGGCTTTACCGTCCTGTGCTACACCAGCGACGACCCCGTGGTGGCCCAGCGACTCCAGCAGGCCGGGGCCGATGCCGTCATGCCCGCCGGGGCTCCGATCGGTTCGGGCCAGGGCGTGCTGAACCCCTGGAACCTGCGGATCATCCTGGAGCAGCTCAAGCAGGACAACGCAGACTTCCCGATCATCGTCGATGCCGGCGTGGGAACCGCCAGTGATGTCACCGTGGCCATGGAGCTCGGTGCCGACGGCGTGCTGCTCAATACCGGCATCGCCGGGGCGGCCGATCCGGTTCGAATGGCCGTGGCGATGAATCACGCGCTCCAGGCCGGCCTGCTCGCCCGCCGGGCAGGACGCATCCCTCGCAAACTCTATGCCACCGCATCGAGTCCGCTGGAGGGCGTTATCGGCGCTCAGGAATAGCTCCGGGACCAGGCGATGCGACTGCACACACCCACCGGGCCTTCCAAACCACACGCCCCCCCGCCGGGCATTGACCGGCAGACGCGAATCTGCGTCTGGGTAATCCTGCTGGGCCTGGCCAACTTCCTGGCCTATGCGATCGGCTACATGCTCATCGGCGGTGAGGCGATCCACGGCAAACTCCTCCAGGCAGACGGGGCCAGGCAGTACTTCCTCCAGTCGGGCAGGCAGGTCTCCCGATGCGTGTTCATCTACAGCGGAGTGCATTCCATCAGCGTCTGGCTGACCGTGGCCGCCGTCATGCTGGCCATGCTCACCATCGCCAAGGAACGGATCGTCTCGTCGATGGCATCGACCATCGTGCGAGGCCGGTGGCTGATCACCGTGGTTGCAGCCGTGATCGGCTTTGCAACGGTGGCGATGACGCTCTACTTCCTCCTCCAGTTCCTGGAGCATTTCGAGAATCCTCCGCAGGTCGCGGAGCACGTGGTGGCGGCATGGCGGATCGTCTGACCGTGGAGGATGTCCTGGGCCCCGAGGGGCTTATTGCGGGCAGCCTACCGGGCTTCGAGTTCCGTCCGGAGCAGTTGGAGATGGCCAAAGCGGTCGAAAGGACCTTTGCCGATCGCGAGCACCTGCTGGCCGAGGCCGGAACCGGCGTGGGCAAGAGCTTCGCCTACCTGGTACCGGCGATTCTCCAGGCGGCGTATCATCAGCAGCGCGTGCTGATCTCCACCTACACCATCGCCCTCCAGGAGCAGTTGATCGCCAAGGATCTGCCCTTCCTGGCCGAGGTCTTGCCTCTCAAGTTTGCCGCCGTTCTGGGCAAGGGTCGGGGCAACTACCTCTGCATGCGGCGCCTGAGCCAGACCGTCAAGGGCAGCAGCAAGCTGCTCTCGCATCCGCGGCAGCAGGACCAGTTGGACCAACTGGCCGACTGGGCGATGGATACCGAAACCGGTGAGCTTCAGGAGATCGAGTTCCCCCTGGACCGCTCGCTCTGGCACCGGGTGCGGAGTGAATCGGGCCAGTGCGGCGGGGCCCAGTGCGCGATGCGGGGCAACTGCTTCCTGTACGCAGCCCGGCGGCGCCTGCTGCGGGCCAACATCGTCGTGGTCAACCACGCCCTGTTCTTCTCGGACCTGGCGATGACCACGCCCCAGGCCAAGTTCCTGGGCGAATACGACCTGGCCGTCCTGGACGAAGCTCACACTCTCGAGGGCGTCGCGGCCGGCCACTTCGGCAGGAGCGTTACCTCCGCGGCCGTCCGGTACCTGCTGGACGAACTCTACAACGAAAACACCGACCGGGGCCTGCTTGCCCTGATGGGCGACGACGAGGGCATCTCAGCCGTGCGGCGGGCGTCTTCGGCGACAGAGGATTTCTTCGACGCCCTGGCGCGATACCGCGGGCCTGGCCTGGCCTACAACGGTCGCATCCGCAAGCCGCATTTGGTCGAGAACCCTCTTACACCGGCCATGGAGGAGGTCTCCTCGGCCTGCAAACGACTGCGCAAGCAGCTTGACGAGGAAGAACAGGCCGACCTGCTGGGCCTGGAGATGCGAAGCAGGGAACTGGCCTCGACGATCGAATCGCTGATCTCCATGGAAGACGAAGATCACGCCTACTGGATCGAGACGCGCAGCTTCCGCAACCGGGATCTGACAACGCTGGCCTCGGCCCCCATTCACGTGGGAAACATCATCCGGGAGCTTCTCTTCGAGGAGGTGCATTCCGCCGTGCTCACCAGCGCGACCCTGGCCACCGCCCGCGGGGGACACCACGGATTCGATTACATCCGCCGGCGGCTTGGCATGGAGGAGGGAGAGGAGATCCAGCTGGCAAGCCCCTTCGACTACCGCAAGCAGGTGAAGCTCCACGTCGAGAGCAAGCTGGGCAACCCCAACGACCAGGAGCGTTTCGTGCCCGCCTCGGCCGGGGCGATCCGCTACTACGCCGAAAAAACCCAGGGCCGATGCTTCGTGTTGTTTACCAGCTATCGGCTGCTCCAGGCGGTGGCCCGGGAGCTGGAGGGCTTCTGCCAGGAGCAAGGCTACACGCTGCTGGTTCACGGCTCGGAGCTTTCGCGAAGCGCCCTGCTGCGGGAGTTCAAATCGTGCAGCCGCGCGATTCTCCTGGGCACGATGAGCTTCTGGCAGGGGGTGGACGTCGCCGGCGAGGCGCTTAGCAATGTGATCATCACCAAGCTGCCCTTCGCGGTCCCCGACGCTCCGCTGACCGAGGCCCGGCTGGACGCGATCCGCGCCGAGGGGGGGCACCCCTTCCCGGAATACCAGCTTCCCGAAGCGATCATCCTGTTCAAGCAGGGCTTCGGGCGCCTGATCCGCTCCGGCTCGGACAGCGGCCTGGTCGTGGTTCTGGATCACCGCATCGTCACCAAGTCCTACGGCCGCAATTTCCTCAAGTCCCTGCCCGAGGTCACCGTCATCCGCGATGAATACAGCGGATGAACTTGCCGGCCAGGTGTTTTTCAGACACAGAGGGCGACGACCAGGTCGCGCATGGCTGCCAGCGGCGCGGTGCCGGATTTCATGGCCAGGTCGGCCCGGAGAAGGCGCCGGAAGTCTTCGTGGAACTGCCCGACGCTGCGACGGCTGAGCAGGCCCATCATGGCCTGCTGTTGGAAGCGGGGGAGTTTGATCTCGTTGCAGATCTGGGAGGCAGAGGCGCCGGAAGCCCGCATATCCGCTCCGCGCAGCGCCTTGCGAAGGTGCCAGCCGATCATCCCCAGGGCGCGGAATTCCTCCCCTCGCGTAGCCAGCATGGCAGAAAGGGCTTTGAGGGCAGCGGCGGGGTCCCCGTCGGTCAGGGCATTGGTCAGTGCGAAGGATTGCGGACCGGCTGAAGAGGCGACCAGCTCCGAGATCTCCCTGGGGGTTATCTTGCCACCGGGGCCTGCATAGGTGGCCAGCTTCCGGACCTCCTGGACCAACTGGGCCAGGTCGGTTCCGACGGTCTCGACCAGCAGGGCGGCTGTCTTTCGATCGAGTTGGGCCTGGAAATCCTCGGCGATGGCGGACAGTTGGGCCGGCAGCTGGCGGGCATCGGCGGCCTTGCAGTCGCGGATTTCGCCGACCTTTTTGATGGCCTTGTAGATCCGTTGGTTGGAGGGCAGCGAATCGACCAGGAGGATCAGCACGCCGGTCGAAGCGGGGGATTCCAGGTAGCTCTCGAGGGAGTCTCGGTACTTTCGGATGAACGCATCTGCCTGTCGGACGATGATGGCCCGGCGCGGGGCCAGCAGCCCGCCGGTGCGCAGGGCGTCGAGGACTTCGGCCAGTTCAGCCTCGCCGTCAAGGGTGGTCAGACAGGTTTGCGGATCGCTGTCTCCGATGGCCAGTTGCACGACCTGGGACCGGTTTCGGTCTCGGAGGTAGCTGTCGGTTCCGACCAGTGCGTAGACGGGTTTTGGCTTCTGCTGGGCCATGGCAGGAGACTATCACAGATGCCTTCTTGAGGGAAGGGCCTCGCCTGGGAATCGGGCTGGGGACAAGGTGTTTTCCTTGAAAGAGTTCCGAATTTCGGGTTGCAAAAGGGGGCGTTCGACGATAATCTCGCATTTTCCGCTGTGGCGGCGTAGCTCAGTTGGTCAGAGCAAGGGACTCATAAGCCCTGGGTCACTGGTTCGAATCCAGTCGCCGCTAGTATCAATGCTGTTGACAAACATTTGAGAGTTTTGGATAAGCTATAGATACGCAGGTGACAGATCGAATTGTCGAGTGGATTCACCTGTAATTTCGTGGCGTTTTCAGTTCGCCCCACCGTCCCAAGGAGACTAAAAACATGGACTATACGCTCCTCCTCGCAGAAGCCTGGTACAGGAAAGATTTCTGGATTTTCGAGGTATGGCAGATTGGTCCGCTTCTTCTTTTGATTGGCCTGATCATCTTCTGGAGATCGTACCGTAATCGTCAGCTTTAGGTAACAACCCGGACCGCGTGGTCCTTCCAATCCGACACGCTCCCACATCCCTTCCGGCCCATGGTTTCGCGGGTTCCTGGCCTGCACAGACGACCGGGTGGCATATGCTTTTTTTCGCACACGGATTGTTTTTCTTGTACCCGTGTGCTTAGTACGGTAAAAACCCTACGTCTTATGGACGGGGCACAGCAACGTCATTCTTATGAACCCCGATGGAGGCGGTCTGAATGAGCAAGAAGAATAAGAAACTGGCAGATTTCACCCAATTGCTTCGGATTCTGGGCGACGCAAAACGTCTGAGGATCCTCCTGCTGGTCCGAACAGAAGAGAAGAACGTTACGGAACTGTGCAAGACACTCAAGATGCCACAGCCCAGCGTTTCTCGACACCTCGGAATCCTTCGCATGGGTGGTATCGTCAAGAACCGCCGAGAAGGCAAACGCATCTACTATCAAATGACAGATCTGTCAGGCCTCCAGTGCGGCGAAGCCATCGAGGATCTTCTCGAAGAAGTCGCCCCGCAACTGGGATACTGATCCGCTCAAGCAGGTATCTTTACCTGCCACGTGCGGGACTTTACCCGAAGATCCCGGTCGCCGGCTTGCTCCAGCAGCAGGCAAGCGGTAAGGACATCTTCGGGGCAGCGAGGTTCCATATAACAAGCAGGGGCTGGGAAATGTCTTCCCAGCCCCTGCCTCTGTAACTCCCGCTTGGGATTTTCGGAATTCTTCAGTCTTCGAAGGAATCCAGTTCGTCCTCGCTGCCTTCCTCTTCTTGCGACCGGCGAGGAGTCTTGCGGGCATTGCGCTCGGGCTTGGCCTTTCTGCCGGCCTTTTCACCCGCTGCCGGCTTGGTTTTGCCCTGCGAGGAACGTGCCTTGGGCATATTCTGCTTCTGTTCTTCGGTCAGGACCGAAGCCGCCCCGGCCATCAACAGCTTCTCCGCTTCGGCGGGGTCCTTTGTCTGGGCTGTGATCGTCCCGGCCATCTCCCGGATCTGCTTTTGCTGCTGATCGGTGAGTTTGCAGCGACGCAATTTGCCCGTCACACTTCGATAGACCAGAAAGCTCTGCCACTTCTGCTTCTGTTGGGCTGTCAACAGCGCCTGCACCTGCGCCGGGTACGGCTGGGTTACCTTCTCCATCTGGTTTTTCATCTCGGCGCGTTGCCTGGCGATGGCCTGGAGCTTCTGGCGGTCCTTATCCGCTCGCGCCTGCTTGAATTCCGCGTCGAGGGCTTCGAGCTTTTCCTTGTTGGCCCCCTGCCAGTCCTTTACGGCTGCCTGCTCTTGCTGTGCAATGGCCGTTAACCGGGCCTGCTGGGCCTCGTCGAGTTCCAGTTCCTTGTTCATCTGGGCGTAGTCGCCTCGAAGCTGGTTCTTGGGTTTTCCGGCGGCCTTTTGTTTACCGCCCCGGCCTGCATTGTCCTGCCCCTGGGGTCCCTGGGCGATACCCGCAGCCACTACACACGCGATCACGACAGACAGCACCCGTGCATAACGCTTCATCTTCGTACTCTCCTTGAGGCTTGCCACCCGGAGCGACCGATTGGATTCGGCGGGCCGGCAAGCGCAGAGGTCCCCCTCACCTGCCGCTCCAACACGGTTCGGCCTGGAGGTGAGGTATTAGTATGAACCCCGCAGGGCCTCGCGAAATTTCCGGAAAGTTTCCGGCGGGAAAGAAATATTCTTCTTCAAGGTAAGACCTGTCCGGATCAGAACTTCAGCGTTACCTTCTGCGCTGTTGAAAGGGCTTCGTCGTTGATTTCGACCCCCAGGCCAGGCCTTTGGGGAAGTTCCAGATGCCCATCGCGGATCTGGTCTTCCAGCGGGTCGGTCACCAGCTCCAGGTTCTCCCTTGCGTGGTAGGGGAAGGTCTCCTGGATCAGGAAGTTGCTGATGGCTGCATCCAGGTGCACCGACGCAGCGGTATTGATCGGCCCGGCGCAGTTATGGGGGGCCAGCTTGAGGTCGTAGAGGTGGGCGAAGTCTGCGATCTTCTTGACCTCGGTGATCCCCCCGGCCAGGCCAAGATCCGGCTGAAGAATGCTCAGGGACTGACTTTCAACGAAGGGGCGGAAGTCGAAGCGGCTGTAGAGTCGCTCTCCCCCGGCCAGGGGCAACGAACAGGACCGGGCGATGCGTGCCATGACCTGAGCATTGAGGGGATGAACCGGTTCTTCCAGAAACAGCACGTCCAGCTCGGCCAGATGGGGAGCGATGCGAATGGCTGAATCGGCGTCCAGGTTCCCATGGGCTTCGATGAGGATGTCGAAATCGTCCCCGACGGCCTCGCGGACCGCCTCGACGCGCGAGAGCACCCGGCGCTGGTCGGCCGAGCTGAGCCGGCCATGCCGGCAGGGGTTCCCCTCCTGATCGTAGGCGAATGGGTCGAACTTGGTGGCGGTGAAGCCTTCCGCGGCGACCTGGGCAGCCCGCTGGGCGAACTGCTCGGGTTTGCCCATGCCGTGGTACCACCCGTTGGCATACAGGCGGATCCGCTTGTGGCAGGGCCCGCCCAGCAGGCGCCAGACCGGCTGGCCCATGACCTTGCCCCGGATGTCCCACAGGGCCTGGTCGATGGCGCTGATGGCCCCGAAGATGACGGCCCCGCCCCCCTTGGCCCAGAAGGAGTCCTCGAACATCCGTTGCCAGACCTCCTCGCTGGCCAGCGGGTCCAGGCCGGGAAGGATCCTCCGGCAGAGGCACTGGATCATGGCCGCCCCGGCCGGGGCTCCACGCCCATAGGCCAGGGCCAACTCTCCTACCCCCGTGGGCCCCTGGTCGGTGGTAATTCGAATCAGCACGGGATTCCAGTTTTCCGAGAGACAGCTTTGGAAGATTTCGACGCAGTGGATGTTCATGACGGGTCTCCTGGGAGCTTTGGATTGTAGGCCATTCTAGCTTCTGCCCGGTCCGGTCGCGAGGGCTGGATCGGGGCGCCGGCAGAGCCGCCCATTGGTGAAAGCAGAGCCCGGGCAATGGGCTGACCGTTCTTTTGATGAATTTCGCTTTCGGCCTGATCCGAATATGGTACTATTCTACGTTGCATGATGCCTGTGCGGACACGAACCGGATGACGTCGTCGGTTCGCTGTCAGGGCGCGCGGGCAATACGAATTCGACGTCTCACGAGGTTTCGGCTACGGTGTCAGGATACTTCTGGATCGCTCTGATCGCGGCGGCGGTCCTGTCAGGCTTCTTCGCCTTGACGTCCAATGCTCTTCGGATGTTCCGGCGAAGCCACATGGAAAAGGCCTTCTCAGGTCAGGCCAAGGAGAAGGTGCACACGCTGGAAAAGCACCTCAAGGGATTGAGGCTCACCAGCAGCCTGTTGCGAAGTTGCGCCAATCTTGTGCTGGTCCTCAGCGTCCTGGAACTGGTGGGAGCCTCGACAGCCGGCCTGGGGCTCATGCTCCTGGGTCTGGGGATCTCGGCCGTGCTCATCGCCATCGTCGGAGTGGCTATTCCCCATGCCTGGGCGTCCTACAACGGCGAGAAAGTCCTGGCTGCGAGCCTGGGCGTGCTGATGGTCTTCCACTACGGCATCTGGCCGGTCACGCGGTTGATGGAGGCCTTCGATCTGCCCGTTCGCCGATTGGCCGGCGTCGGCGATGAGGACGAAGAACTCCACAACGAAACCGTCCGACAGGAAATCGTCCAGGCCGCCTCGGAAGGACAGGCCGAGGGCGCCGTGGACCCCGACGAAGTCGAGATGATCGAGTCGGTCATCGAGCTGGGCGAAACCCAGGCCGGGGAGATCATGACCCCGCGGACCGAGATCTTTGCCCTGCCGATGGAGATGAGCTGGCAGGAGGCCGCCGGGCAGATCTTCAAGGCCGGTCACAGCCGAGTCCCCGTTTACCAGGGAGATCTGGACAACATCATCGGAATCCTCTACGCAAAGGACATGTTGGCCCACGTTGTCGAGAACGAAACGCCGCGAGACCTGCGAAAGATCCTCCGAAAACCCTTCTTCGTTCCGGAGACCAAGCTCCTGGACGACCTGCTGCGTGAATTCAAGGCGCGGAAGTTCCACATGGCCGTCATTCTCGACGAGTACGGCGGCACAGCGGGACTGGTGACCATCGAGGATGTCCTGGAAGAGATCGTCGGGGATATCAGCGACGAATACGACCAGATCACCCCGGCCCTGTTCAAGCGCCTCGACGACAGGGCGGCCGAGGTGGATGGCAGGCTCCATGTCGATGAATTCAACGACGCCCTTGATCTGGAAATTCCCGAAGACGAGGATTACGACACCGTCGCAGGGTACGTCTTTTCGAAGCTCGGGTATATCCCTGCCGCCGGCGAAACCTTCGAAACCGAGCAGGCCGTTTTCAAAGTCCTCGACGCTACCGAGCGGCGAATCGGCAAACTCCGCGTGGAAGTCCTCGAAGCCACAGAGGCCAAAGGCGAATCCGCCTGAGCCGACCGGTTTTGCGAAGCTTTGGCCCGGGAACGTCCGACGGTTTCACCTATAATCCGTTGGCATGGCTGGATCCCATTCACAACCTCCCTGCCAGGGGGCGAGCTTCACTCTCCCCCGGTGTTATCGCGTGCTGGAGCTGGATTCCCTCCGGGCCACCCGCGATGACATCCGCAAGGCCTATCGCCGTCTGGCCAAGGCACGACACCCCGACGCCGGAGGATCTGCCCAGGAGTTTCGTCTGCTTCGCCGCAGCTACGAGGAAGCGCTGATCGAATGCGCCGCTCGGCGCAAGGGACATCCCACCCGGTCATCCCGATGCGGGGAGGATGACGATCTTCTAAACGAGATCCTTCGCGATCGAGCAGGCCGGGCCGATCCCTTCTTCTGCGAGGGGGCGTGGGATCCGTCGCCCTGGCAGAAAAGACGGACCGTCTGGGTCTGCGCCGGCATCCTCGTCGGGTTCTTTCTGCTGGTGCTCATCAGTCTCCTGGCAATCGGCCTGTAGTTTCGGCCGGTCAAGGGGCAATCGGGTGGGTAGGCAAAGCGCAAACGCGGCCTGTCGTCCTTTGCCAAAGCCGGCAAGGTCAGACGCAAAAAGTGCAGAGCCGACGCATGTGTGCAATAGATTGACGCATTCGTGCAACAGCCTCCCGCACCATTGCCATACAATACCCGTATGCGAAACGACCATGCCCCCGGCCTACCTCTTGCCGGACAAGCAACCCCTGGATGAAAAAAGGACCGCTAACCATGACTCGGCATAACGCAATGACCTCCCGTCTGACCCTGATGATATTGACCGCAGCAACGGCGATTACAACCGCTGCCTGCCTGACCCAGGCCGGAGACACCTGGAACTGGAACCAACCCCAGGCCAAGATCCTGCCCAAGGGGGATCTCCAGTGGGCGCCCCAGCCTTTCGAGTTTCTCAAGGGCCCATCGGTGCGGTACATCGACTATCAAAGCGGCGATGACGACAACCCCGGCACCGAAAAAAGCAAGCCCTGGAAGCACCACCCGTGGGACGCCAACGCCACCGGCCAGGCCGCCAAGGCTTCGGGTGTTCATACCTATGTTTTCAAGAAGGGCGTAGTCTATCGCGGGTTCCTCCAGGCCGATGACTCCGGCCGGGAGGGCAACCCGATCCGTCTGACCTGCGACCCCGACTGGGGCAAGGGACAGGCCATCCTCTCCGGGGCGATGCGCATCACCGGCGGATGGAAGAAAGCTTCGGGCGCAGAAGTACCCGAAGGCATGCCCCAGGCAGAAAAGGTCTGGTACTACGATCTGGGGACGGATTTCGAGCCCTGGGCGCTGTGGGAGGTCGCAGAAGACGGCAGCATTGTCCGCATGGATATCGCCCGCAACCCCAACTGGGTTCGAGACAACCCGGCCGACCCGAAGTCCAACTGGGCCCAGTGGACCTGGCCGACCAAGGAGCAGTCCCCGATCGGCAGCAGAAAGGCCCGTGATGAAGCCCTCAAGGGCAAGGACGAGGACTTCTTCCAGGGGGCCTACTGCTGGAGCGAATGGGGCGGCGGGATCTGGGGGGCCATGAGCCTCCAGTATCGTTCGCCGGTCATCGACTACGATCCGGAAACCGGGGCCCTCGACCGGGTGGTTATTTCACCGATCTTCGACGGATGGGCAACAGCGGGAGACCGTTATTTCCTGGAAAAACTCCCACAGTACCTCGACAGCCCAGGCGAGTACTACTACGACGCGCCAACGCGCTGGTACCCCACCGCGGCCAGGCAGGGCTTCCCCTGGGAGGGCAACTGGCTCAAGACCGACGCGAAGCATCCGGGGCGACTTTATGTGCGTCTGCCCGGCGACCGCGACCCCAACCAGGCCGTCATCGAACTGGGCCGGCGCGATCAGATCCTGCGGATCTTCGATCAGGATCATATCGAGATTACCGGTCTGACCTTCCAGTTCACCAACGTTCCATACCGTCCCCAAAAGCCGGATCTTCCCGGCTGGGACAGCTATACCATTCACCTCCAGATCGCCCTGGAACCGTACATGCACCCGGCGGCCATCATGCTGGGAGGCAATGTCACCGATGTCCGCATCGCCAACAACACCTTCCGTCACGTGGCCTCGGCCGTGAAGGGCATGCCCTGGCGAAGCCCCAACGCGCCGGAGAACGAGGTGTTCCAGCCCGTCCAGGGCAGGGAGTACGACGAGTTCGCCGGCATCGAAGTGACCGACAATGACATTGAGCATGTCGACCACGAAGGGATCGATCTGACGGGGAACCTTCACGGGGGCGTGGCGATTGACGGCCCGCGCCTGGGCCGCGTTGCGATTCTTCGCAACCGTCTGCACCATATTTCGCTTCGGCCCAAGCAGTCCAAGAACTCTCCGGCCATCCACATCGGCGGCGGGGTCACGCTGGCCGACATCGCCGGAAATGAGATGATCGACTGCATCGGGATGGGTATTTACAGCGTCGGCGGCAAGGGCGGAGGCGACGAGAGAAGCTTCCCGTTGACCCGCGTTTTGATTTACAACAACCGGGCTGACCATGTCATGCTCGGGGCCAACGACTGGGGAGCCATCGCTGCCTGGCAGGGCGGCCCCAGCTACGTGTTCAATAACGTAGCCTCCAACGTTGTGGGCTACAAGAACCACATCTATCGGGCCTGGGAGGCCAAGGGCAAGAAGGGCGCCCTGCCCCGGTATGTATCCAACGCCTACCCGTATTACGGGGACGGGACGTACAAGAGCTACTGGTTCAACAATATCGGCTGGTCCGACTATGACCCTCAGACCTCTCCCTACCGCACGCAGGCCGGCTTCATGTTCGTTCTCGGCTTCCAGAACTACGTGTTCAACAACTCCATCTGGAACCTGCGTTCGGGCAGTTCCGGCAGCATCGGAAATCGCGGCGGCTACCTGGGCAACATTTCCGCCCACATGTACGCCGGGCTCCTCGGCGCCGGCGCCAAGGGAGATATCTCGGTGGCCGGCGGGGGCGAAGCGGCTGTGGAGTTGAACATGGGTGCGATCAACACGGTGGCCTTTACCCGCAATCTCCTGGCCAATACCCGCAACGCCGAGACGATCGGTGGCTTCGGAACCGGCTCGTGGCGAGACAATACGTGGCAGAAGGTTCTCAGATCACTTGACCAGGCCAACCCGCTGGTCGGTGATGTGGGTGAGGTGGTCGATGAATCGCCTTTCCGAAATGCTTCCGAGCACGATTTCCGGCCCAATGAGGTCGCGAAAAAGACCCACGCCGTGAAGTTCTTCGTGCCCTGGGGTTTGTACGCCACCGTGGGCGAATGGCAGTTCCGACACAACCCCCGTGTGGACCCCCGAGTGATCCTCGGCGAGCACTTCTTCATGACCGATGAGTATGTCACCCGCAATATGTACTATGAGATTCCCCGTGGCGATTTGATTGCCCCCGGGGCCACGGCCCAGAGCTACGTTCCAGGCCCGCTGACCGACTGGGTGCCCGGCGGTGCGATGCGTTTTGACGGCCGGGATGACTTCGCAATGCTCTCCCACGAGAAGCTTGTGGCAGACTACGAGACCTCTCTGGGCTTCTTCGATGCCAAAGGGGACGACGGCACCATGACTCGAGGCAAGGCAGAGCCGATCAAGAAGGACCGGGAAGAACTCGAGCGGCTCGAGAAGCTCCTGGCCAACAAGGGCCTCAAGAGCCCCGAGAAGGTCCAGCAGAAAGTCGAGCAACTCACCAAGCGGGTCAAGCAGCTCGAAAGCCAAGGCAAAGACCCCGCCAGAGAGCGCAAGGAATTGGCCAGGCAGAAGAAGCTGCTTGAAGAAGGCGATGTAGCGATGATGAAGAAGCTCCGTGAGGGCAAGATCCCCCAGCTCAAAAAAGCCATCGAGAAGAAAAAGGCTCGCGGCGTGCCCGAACGAACCATCTACCCCGGTTCGAAGCGAAGGACGCTGAACATCGATACCGGCAACTTGCTCATGGAGGCCTATCTCCGCACGGAGCAAGGCCACACCAACGGTACCATCGCCGGCAAGATGGGCGACAAGGGCTATCAGCTCGGGGTCGACGCCGACGGCAAGGCGCGATTCTCCATCTCCGGCAACGGGCAACGGGAGGGCTTCTCCTCCATCGCTGCCATCAACGACGGCAAGTGGCATCACGTGCTGGCCGAGATGGACCGCGATAAGCAGATCGTCCGCATCTATATCGATGGCAAGGCCTCGGGTGAGTTCCAGGCCAGGCTTGCCCCGGATGTCTCCATCGCAAACAAGGCCGATTTCCTCGTAGGAAAGGACGTCGAGGGGCACCACCTCGCAGGGGCCATCGACTTCCTTCGGGTTAGTCGCGGCACGCTGGCCGATGCCAAAACGACCATCGACGAGCTCTACGCCTGGCAGTTCCACGGGCCGTTCCGGAAGGACTTCCGCGGCCGGCAGCGCAACTGGGGCCAGACGCCCGCCGGAGCGATCGGAGAGTAAGGGCCCCTGGTATCACGCAGAAAGAAGATCCCGGCCGCGGGCGAAGAGAGCAACCCGCGGTCGGGATCGGTATTTATCGGCGCAGCAAAACCCCTCAGCCGGCGGCGCTCTCCACGTCCTCTGTCGTAATCTGCCCGCCGGGGCCGGTGCCGGTGACGCTTTCCAGGTCCACGCCAAGCTCACGTGCCAGGCGGCGGACCTTGGGACTGGCCTTGACGTTCGAAGCGGCCGAGCGGATCTCGATCTTCTCTTCGGGCCTGGCCGCCGGAGCGTTGTCCGCCGAAGCCGTCGAGCCACCTTCGGATTCCTCGGGAACCTCTTCGCCTTCCTGTCCGACATAGGCGATGACCTGCCCGGTCTTGACATCCTCGCCGGCCTGGGCGGCCTGCTTGAGCAAGACACCGGCGGCGAATGATTCCAGGTCGGTCGTGGCTTTGTCGGTCTCCAATTCGCAGAGCACATCGCCCTTGGCGACCGGGTCGCCGACGTTCTTCTTCCATTCCAGCAAGGTAATCTCGGCCTGGCTGGTTCCGTAACTGGGAATGATGATTGCAGTGGCCATTTCGGCCCTCCGTGTCAGTGACTGTTTCGATCGTAAAAGCGGAAGACGCCCATCCCGGCCGCCTGGGCCGCCTGGATCCCGACGTCGGAATCCTCGATGACCAGGCAATTCCAGGCCGGGACTTCCAGTTTCTTGGCCGCCAGAAGGAACAGCTCCGGGTCGGGCTTGCCCCGCTGAACATCCTCGGCCGTTACCAGGGCGTCGATTTCGATGTTGTGGGCTTCCAGCATCGGCAGAATGCTCCCGCGGGAACTGCCAGAGGCGATGGCGGCAGGGATCCCCGAACTCCGCAGAAGCCGCAGCAGCCGGATGTTACAGTCGATCGGTTTTCCGGCTGGCTTCTCCTGGGCCCAGATCTCCTTCTTGCGGGCGTAGACCTTCTCAGGCTCGATCTTCACCCCGTCCTGCCTGGCAAAGTAGGCGATCTGCTCCAGGCCGGTCATTCCCGCCTGGTAGTAGAACCGCTGCTTGTCGATGGATACGCCCACTTCCTCCAGCGCCTGGCGATAGCAGCGGAAGTGATCTTCCATCGTGTTGACCAGCACGCCATCGAAGTCGAAGATGTATGCCGGCGGTTTTTGCGGTGAATCGCTCACTGGACCACTTCCTTGATGGCATCGATGATGTGCTGCTCCTGCGGAATCACCGCCTGCTCCATCGCCGGGGCGAACGGAATGGGCGTATCCGGAACGGCCAGCCTCTTGACAGGCGCGTCCAGGTAGAACAGGCCCTGCTCGGCGGCGATGGCTGCGATCTCCGCCGTCGCGCCGCAAGTCGAGACATCTTCGCTGACCACCACCAGACGCGAGGTCTTGGCCACCGATTCCAAAATGGTCTTCTTGTCCAGCGGCGCCACCGTACGGGGATCGACCACTTCCACGCTGACCTGTCCTTCCAGCTCGGCTGCGGCCTTGAGCGACTTGTGGAGCATCATGCCGGTGGCGACCACCGTGACGTCCGTACCTTCCCGTTTGACGTCCGCGACGCCAAGGGGAATCTCGTACGACTCGGCGGGGGCGGGCTTGAACGCTTCGCCCAGTGAGTCCACCGCTGTCTGAGCCTTGCCCCCGGGAGAAGCTGCCCCGTAGAGAAGCTTGTGTTCGAGGAAAACGACCGGGTTGTCGTCTCGAATCGCCGCGGTCAGCAGGCCTTTGGCGTCATAAGGCGTCGAGGGCATGACGACCTTCAAACCGGGGGTATGCATGAACCAGGCCTCCAGCGACTGGGAGTGCTGGGCGGCCCGGCCTGTCGCGCCGTAAGGCGCCCGGTAGACCAGCGGCAGCTTGACCTGTCCGCCCATCATGAAGCGGATCTTGGCAGCCTGGTTGCAGATCTGGTCCATCGCGCAGGCCATGAAGTCGTTGAACTGGAACTCGGCCACGGGACGCAGGCCTGTCATGGCCGCTCCGATGGCGGCCCCGGCGATGGCGATTTCGGAAATCGGCGTATCGCAGACGCGCTTCTCTCCGAACATCTCCATCAGGCCCTCGGTGACGCGGTAGGCGCCTCCGAAGACGGCGATGTCCTCTCCCAGCAGGACAACGGACTCATCGGCCTGCATCTGCTCGATCAACGCCTGGCGCAGGGCCTGGACGATGGTGGTCGCTTCGGTGGATTGTGTATCTGTGATCATCGGGATTGGCCTCTTCCTCTCAGGCGTAAATGAAGTTTCGGTAGTCGTTGGGTTCGGGATCCGGGCTGCTCTCGGCAAAGGAGACCGCGTCTTCAAGAATCCCGGCAATCTCCTTTTCCATCGCTTCGATCTGGTCGGCGCCGAGGCCGAACCGGTTTTCCAGCCGTTTGGGATAGACCTCGATAGGGTCGCGCTTCTGCCATTGGGCCAATTCTTCCTTCGTCCGGTAGCTGGGGTCCTCGAAGCGCGAATGTCCGCGGAAGCGGTAGGTCTTGCATTCCAGCAGCGTCGGGCCCAGGCCGTTGCGGGCGCGGTCCACGGCCTCGCCGGCTGCGTCGTAGACCGCCTCGACGTCCATGCCGTCGACCACCGCTCCGGGCATGCCGTAGGCCGCTGCCCGATCTGCGATGTCCTCTACCGCCAGCGTTCGCTTGTAGTGCGTGGAGAAGCCGTAAAGGTTGTTCTCGCAAACGAAAACAACCGGGACCTTCCAGGTGGCCGCCAGGTTCAATGCCTCGTGGAAGGCGCCTTCGTTGGCGGCACCGTCTCCGAAGAAACTCACCGCCAGGTTCTTCGTCTCGCGGTATTGGCAGCTCCAGCCGGCCCCGACGGCCATGGGGATTCCCCCGGCCACAATTCCGTTGGCCCCCAGCATGCCCACCGAGAAGTCGGCAATGTGCATCGAGCCGCCCAGGCCCTTGCAGCAGCCGGTAGTCTTGGCGAACATCTCGCCCATGACCTCCCGGGCTGAAGCGCCCTTGGCCAGGCAGTGCCCGTGGCCACGATGCGTACTGGTAATGTAATCTTCCTTTTCCAGGTGCGCACAGACGCCCGCGGCGACGGCTTCCTGGCCGTTGTACTGATGCATCGTGCCGGGCATGACCCGCGTCGAGAACAGCTCGAAGAGCTTCTCCTCGAAGCGGCGCATCAGCAGCATCTGACGGTAGAGTGATAAGGCTGTGTCCTTGTCCATCTGTCTGGTTATCCTTCCGATTGGCAACGGGGGTCTTCCTCGATCGCCAGCAGCCGAACCGGGCAGGAATCGAGCCCGACGACCGGCAAGGCCAGCACCACGAGGGTAAATCGCGAATCCTGAAGCCCGTCCAGATTCGAAGCGAATTCGATGATCGGAATCTGGTTGTCCATCAGGTACTGGTGGTTGGGTTGGTTGGCAACCCCCTTGATCTCGATGCCCGAGGCGTCCGAGCCGATCAGGTTGATCCTCTTCTCGTCCACGAGCCACTGGATCGCCTCGTGGGCGATGTAGGGGCGGGTGTGTCCTTCATCGGTGCCGTAATTGCCGGCCACGCCGAAGTTGAACATCACCATGTCCCCGGGGCGGATCCGATCCGACTGCTCCTGTAGCTCGGCCAGTGTGACCGCCTCGTTGGGGGCCTTGTGACGGTAGTCCAGAAGCACGCAGTCACCGATGAGCCTCTCCAGCGGGAAACTGCCCGCGTCCAGGCCGTCTCGATTGTGATGGTATGGGAACTCGATGTGCGTTCCGCAGTGCGAGCCCATGTGGACCGACTGGAGGATGTACCAGACATCCTCGCCGACTTCGTACTGCGGGTACAGCTCGGCCGTCTGGTGTGTCTCGAGTTCCAGGCCGTACTCCTCCCGGCCGGGGATCATCTTGTGGCTCAGGTCCACGAATCTCTTGTGGGGGATCATTTTGCTGCCGACTCCTTAGAGGTACGTTTTCGGTTTCTGCCCGATCGGCCGGCCAGACGGAACTGCTCTTCGACCATGGCATCGACTTCCTCCGGGCAGGAGGTCTGCTTGACCTGTCGGGCCACCAGCAGGTACAGCGCGTCGATCAGGCAGACCTGTGACACGCGCGAAGAAAGAGCGCCGGCCCGGACGCGACTTTCCGGAAACGACAGGCAAAAGAATACGTCGCTGGCCTTATCCAGGGGCGAGCCGGAGTAGTTCGAGATCCCAACCGTCAGGGCGCCGCGCCTTCCCGCCGCAGCCAAACTGTTGACGGTGGTGACGGATCGGCCCGAGTGGGAAATCCCGATCGCCACGTCCTTCCCCGAAGCGTTGATCGACGAGATGGCCGTCTCCAACACGCCCGGATACGCATCGGCCTGCAGACCCAGATGGGCCAGACGCAGCGCCGCATCCTGCGCGACATACGCGCTGCTGCCGAAGCCATAAATGAAGCACCTTCGGCAACGGGCAATGCGATAGGCCACCTTCTCCAACTCCGACACGTCCAGCATCGCCAGTGTGTCGTCCAGGCTGCGGCGATTGCCGCCGAAAACCTTCGAGACCAACTTCTCGCCCGGGTCGTCGTCTTCCACCGCCTCGTAGATCGCTGAAAGTCCGGCTGTCTGTCGCTGGGCAAGCTGGATCTTCAGCTCCGCAAAGCCGCTGCAACCCATGTGCTGGGCCAGGCGGACGATCGTGGCTACGCTGACTTCCGACTCCCGCGCCAGCGCCTGAACGGACATGTACTGCGTCTTGTCGGGGTGGGCGAGAATCCAGTCCGCCACGGTCCCCTCGGCCTCGGAGAGCTGCTCCCGGGCCGATCGGAGCTGGGCAAGTACCGTCATGGGCAGGGATCCTGTGAATAATGTTTCTGAACGAAGACGCAGTATGTAGCATTGTTACGCGCATGTCAAGGCGCTTTCTTTCTCTACCTCCCAGCCGGAATTCCCCCGGCGGCGCCTTTGCTTTGCCCGAAGCTGTGGTAGAATTCACAAAGAAAAGCCATGTTTTCGCCCCGGCTGCGACGCGAAAACCCAGAGCCGTGCCAACTCCGTAATCCCACAGGCCCACAGGACATCCCATGACCACCCAAGCTACTGCCCTGCACCCGAGAGTTGCCCAGGCCCTCGCCTTCACCCAGGCCTACAAACAGCACCGCGACGACCACCCCGCCCTGCGGGAGGCGGCCTGCCTTTCTGCCCAGTTCCCTGCCCTGATGGGGCCCATCGAATCCGATGACCTCTTCGCCGGTGGGTGGGACGGCGGATGGCAGAGCGGAAGAATCTGCTACGTCGGGACCATCTGGTTTGCAATGATGGATCACCGCCAAGGCCCCGGTAAACAGGGCGGATACTGCTTCGACTTCGACGCCGTCAACAAGTGGGGCCAAACCCAGGCCGACCGCCGCGCCATCGAGAAACTCGCAGCCTTCTGGGAAAACGAATTCACCACCGGAAAGTGTGCCGCAGCCCATCCGCCTGAGTTGAAAAGCCTACGGCTACCGTGATCGGGAATACTTCATCCTTCAAATCTACAGTTCCCACCTCAAGAAGTACGCTTTAGTCGGATGAGCCGAAAAAGTACGCCCACTCCCACGGCCAACTCGCCGGCGGGTACGGCTGCGGGTTCTGCGTAGCCCTGGACGTCGACCGCCTGCTGCAACCGGGCCTGCCCGGCCTGAGGCAGAAGGTTCAAGAAGGACTGGAATCCCAGATCCAGGCCCTGACCGACCTGGCCGCCCGCTGCCACAAGATCAACGTCCAGGTCGCAGGCAGCGAGTGTGCGTTCCTACTGGCCGGCCTGCTCAACGATGACTGCCTCCAACGCGGCAAGTCCATGCTCGACGGGGGCGTACGCTACGTCGGAGGCTGCATCATGGGCCACGGATACACCAACGCCGCAGACGCCCTCCACGCCATCCGCACGCTCGTCTTCCAGCGGAAAGAAGTCACCCTGGCACAGATCCTCCAGGCCACCCGGACCGACTTCCAGGGCTGCCAAGACCTGCTCCGCAAGCTAAAGGCCCTGCCCAAATACGGCAACGACGACCCCGCCGCCGACGCCGAACTGGTCAACCTCTGGAAGATGATGTCCGAAAAGACCGCCCAGGCCGCACAAAACCACGGACTGGACTTCCTGACCATCAGCAGTGTCAACCCCGGCGGATACCACATGGGCTCCCTCTGCGGTGCCACCGCCGACGGCCGACACGCAGGCAAACCCTTCGCCATCGGAAACGCTCCCACCGCCGGAAACGATACCTCCGGGCTGACCGCGCTGCTCAACTCCCTGGCCAAGACCGACCCGGCCAACGGCGGATCCGCCAGCAATGTCAAGCTCGCAAAGAGCCTCTTCGACCAGAACCGCGCCAAGCTCGACACCCTCTTCGACGTCTACTGGAAGCAGGGCGGCATACAGGCCTCGGTGAGCGTCGTCGACCAGGAACAACTCGTCGACGCTATGGAACACCCGGAGAAATACCCCCACCTGCTGGTCCGACTGGGCGGCTGGACCGCACGATTCGTCCAGCTCGAAAGAGACCAGCAGGAAGAAGTCATCCGACGCTGCATCTACTGAAAACCCACCATGAAACCAAGCCTTACCGGAACCGTCCTGTCCATCGAGCGATGCAGCCTGCACGACGGGCCCGGCATCCGAACCACCGTCTTCCTCAAGGGCTGCCCCCTGAGATGCCTCTGGTGCCACAACCCCGAGTCCCAGGATAGAAACCCCCAATTGGCCCTGCTGGGCGACCGCTGCACCCGATGCGGCGCCTGCCACGATGCCTGCCCCGCCGGCCTGCATGAAATCACCCCCGCCGCCCACAATATCGACCGCCGCAACTGCCAAACCTGCCGGCTGTGCGTCCAGGCCTGCCCGGCCGGGGCGCTGGAAGTCAAAGGAACCACCCGAAGCGTCCAGGATGTACTGGCAGAGGTCGAGAAGGACCGACCCTACTACGAATCCTCCGGCGGTGGGCTTACCCTCTCTGGCGGCGAGCCGACCGCCCAGTTCGAGTTCTGCATCGACCTGCTGGAACAGGCCCGCCAACGAAACATACACACCTGCCTGGAAACCTGCCTCTTCGCTCCCCAGGACAGGCTCCTCCAACTCGTCCCACACGTAAACCTCTTCCTGGCCGACTGGAAGGAAAGCGACCCCCAGAAGCACCGCCAATACACCGACGGCGACCTGGAAACCATCCGCCGGAACCTCCTCGCACTCGACCAGGCCGGGGCTGCCACCTTCCTCCGATGCCCCATTGTCCCAGGCCTCAACGACCGCGAGGACCACTTCCAGACCATCGCACAATTGGCCAACCGCCTCGAAAACCTCCGCGGCATCGAGGTCATGCCCTACCACCCCATGGGCGCCTCCAAGGCACGAAGCATAGGCCGAGACTACCCCCTGCCCGATACCCCCTACGCAACCGACGACCAGGCCCGATCCTGGCGACTTGCCATCGCCGCCGCCACCAGCGTCAACGTCTGCTGGAGTGAGTGACACAAGGGGCCTCTGTGTCAGCCAAGTAAGCCCCGTCAAGGACTACCGAAACTGCCATCGGCAACGTGCCGCCTCCGGCTCGCGTGCCCCCGCCTCGCGTGCCGCGCTCCTGCCCGGCAAGTGATTTGTAGTGTGTGCCCCTGCAAAACGCCTCCCACGCGCCGGATCCCCAGCCAGGTAAAAGGTAGTAGGTAAGAGGTGAAAGTGCCGTTGGCAGTGCCTCGCTGGCCTCCGAACACGTCTTTCCGCGTCCCGCTCCCCCAGCGCGGGTGCCACGGACCTGCGAAGCAAGTCCGTGCCTCCACTGCGTCCGCATGCGCCCTTCATCGCCTCCCACGCGGATAACCCGGCGCTTGCATCCAGCCGATGTCGGCAGGCGCGTGGGAAACGCTCGAAGGACGCTGTCCTTCTCGCAGTGTCCCACCT